>NZ_JAGGKQ010000001.1 GCF_017873815.1 Halorubrum alkaliphilum
TTCACCCCGAACTGCCCCTCATCGGGGCAGTCGGGGTGAGCCGCAACTGTCTCTGTTCCACAGGAATCGCACTGGTAGTAGTGGCGGTTGTACCGGGTGATTTCTGGGGGTTGGGGATCAGGGATCTCCTCGACGAGTCGGGGG
Organism: Halorubrum alkaliphilum; assembly: GCF_017873815.1. Lineage (GTDB taxonomy): Archaea > Halobacteriota > Halobacteria > Halobacteriales > Haloferacaceae > Halorubrum > Halorubrum alkaliphilum. Next base: position 145 of record NZ_JAGGKQ010000001.1, read on the forward strand.
CTGACGCCCACCGACTCGTCGAAGCGGTCGCCACACTCAGGACAACAGTCACAGGTGACTTCGATTTCTTCGTCAGGATCGGCCGTAGAACGCCACTCCGGATCGTGACCATCCTTCCGACCGGGAGTGCCACCGTCAGTTCGGACATCGTCGTCTTCGTCATCTTGCGAGGTCGGGGACCCATCGGTCCCCGACCGTCGCCTGCTGGGTGGAGTGTGCGGATTCTCGTATTTGCGAAGACGTGTTTCGAGTTCTTCGATCCGCTCGTCTTTCTCTTGTAACTTCTCTCGGAGCTGTGCGTTGTCTTGTTCAAGCTCTTCGACTCGTTGTTCAAGTTGTAAAAACCGGGAGAGCAACTCCTCTTTGGTGAGATCATCTCCGTTCACAGATCCCACCTTCCAGTACAGACAGCAGAGGTAACGGGATGGGCTCCACGACGGAGCCCATCCCTGAGAATCATCACGAACCTCTGCTGCCAGTTCATACAGGCTAAGTTGTGCGCCTTCTATGAGATAGCAGCGAAATCAGTTCGGGCTAAACACGTACCGTCTGAGGAAGCGGTAGATGTGGAAGAAATGGTGGAGTTATTCTTTGAGACCGGAGCAACCACTGAGGAAATTGAACAAGAGGGAGGGAGTGTCTCGGTTGCGGGCCGCGTTGTCCGCATACTATTTAGTTAACACGTCTCACAGCCGACGAACCGCCCCCGAGCACGATGCTCGGACTCCTCGCTACTGCTCGTCGTTGTGAAGTGCGGGCAGAAAGTGGGCCGGCACGAATTTGAATCGTGGTTACGGCCACCCGAAGGCCGAAGGATACCAAGCTACCCCACCGGCCCGCATCTGAAAGAAGGCCGCTCGTTCTTTTAATCCTTCCGAAAGTCGGGACGCCCCGGCGATCACTGCTCGAAGTACGCGTCGTGGTGGTCCCGACAGCCGGGATTGAATCCGGCTCCACAGGATGGACAGGCGTCGTCGCTCGTGAGATACTCCTTGGCCGTCAGTCGCTCGCGACAGACGCCACACAGGACCGCCGCCTCGTCGAACCGGGCGCGAGGCCACGGCTCAGCCTCGTGGTCGGTCGCCTCGTCGTGACACGACGCACACGGGTAGTACGTCTCACAGCAGCCGAAGCGCAGGGCGATCACGTCCACGGGCGAGTCCCAGTGAGTGCATCGCGTTTCGGCGTCGACATCGACTCCCCGAAGCGGAACCGTGAACCGCTCGTCAAGAGCTGGCACACGACTCGTGTGTCGGTCGTCGTCAGCGTCACTCATGTCGGATCACCACGACGGGTCAGTACGAGGCGTACCCGTCCGTGTCGAGCCAGTTGTGGACGACGGAGACAGTGTGGTCGGCGTGTACGCGCTTCGGGCCGACGCGGACTCGCCGGTCGGCCGCGTCGGCGAGGAGCGATGACTCCGCGTCGGTGAAATCGTTGTGATCCGAGAGGACGAACACGGGATCGCTCGGGGGTTCGGCGTCGACGAGGGGGTCGCCGTCCTCGTGGAGGTGGACAAGTGTTCCCGCCTCGGCCAGCCGGTCCAGCGTCGCGGACAGCCCCATCCGCCGGAGTTCGACGCCCGGCGAGACGTCGGCAGGCATGTGTCCGATGGCGTCCTCGCGAGCGTCGAGCGCGTCGCGAATTCGCGCAGCGACGTTGCGCTCGTCCGGGTGAAGGTGCCGGAGGCTGGCCGCGTCGAAGGTGACGGTGAACTCGTCGGCATAGACGAGGTGGACGCGTGTGTCCTCACGGATTCCGTGTGAGAGGAACACGCCGGTTGCGACACACCGACAGAGGAGGTCGAGTCGCCCCGCACCGGGAAGGTCCGATAGCGAGACGGCGTCCGGATCGGTCGGGACGTCGTGGCCGACGACGACGAACTGGCGCATAGCGATCCCTTCGCCCCGACGCTTATAATGCGCCCGACCGGAGGACGGCCATGAGCGTAGCCGGTCTCTGTCAGGTGTGTGAAAACGCCCAAGCCGAACACGCCTGCCGGACCTGCGGCCGGCAGGTGTGTGATGACCACTGGAGCGATACGGTCCGGGCGTGCTCGGCGTGTGCCCGCGGCGTCGACGCGGACGATCCCGGAGGCGAGGGGCCCGCTTCCGGAGGCGAGGGCCCCGATCCGGGACGCGGGGACTCCAATCCCGGAGACGGCTACCGGTGACGATTCAGCCGTTTTTTCAGCCGTTTGGCCGCGTCGCCGGCGGCACCGAAGTAGGTCGCCTCGTCGTCCGGGCGCGACGACTCCTCGCCGGCGAAGATGATCCCCCGAGAGGAGTTGACGAGGCCAACAGACACATCGGCGTCGGAGTGCGGATACGCCGCAAGGCCGTGTTCGACTGCTGCCTCGGCGTCACCGCCCTGCGCACCGACGCCGGGCACGAGGAACGGAATCTCCGGGACGAGTTCACGGACCGTCGCGAGCTCCTCGGTTGTCGTCGCACCGACGACGAGCCCCACGTCGCCGTCGGCGTTCCAGACATCAGCCAGCGCCGCGACGCGCTGATACAGTGGCTCCCCCGAATCGAGTTCGAGGTCTTGGAGGTCGCTCCCGCCCGGGTTCGAGGTGCGACAGAGCACGAACACGCCCTTTCCCTCTCGGTCAAGGAACGGCTGAAGCGAGTCACGACCCATATACGGGTTCACGGTAATGGCATCGACCCAGTCGAGGACCTCGGCGTACTGCCGAGTTGTATTCCCAATGTCGGCGCGTTTGGCGTCTAACAGGACGGGTACGTCCTTCCCGGCCGCGTACGCCACCGTTTCACGCAGGGCACGCCAGCCGTCGGCGTCCTCGTAGAAGGCCGCGTTCGGTTTATAACAGGCCGCGTGTTCGTGCGTCGCATCGATGATCCGTCTGTTGAACGCCCACCGCGGGAGATCGGCATCCGCGAGGAACTCCGGGATCCGGTCCGGATCCGGATCGAGACCGACGGAGACGACGCTGTCCGTCCGCTCGATTCGGTCCGCAAGCCGCTCGAAGAATCGCATACACGAGTGTGTGTCAGACGCCACGCTAAACGTTGTGTTCCCGGTCGGGCCGTGGGCCGGACAGCTTATATCTGATACCGAGACCACGTCCCGCGTGACCTGAACACCGTCCCACGGCGAACCGAGACCGGTGTGCGGCACGCCGTCGTGGGGACGATGAAAACGCGTGTGTCGCCTGTTCGCCACCCACGACTTCCAGCGTCCCGATCGGTATCGCTACCGTCCCCAGTCGGCGACGCGCTTCGGCCGGTCCGAGACCGCCATGACGTCGATGTCGTCGCCCGCGTGGCCGATCGCTTCGAGCGCCGCCTTCGCGCTGGGATGCGTCGAGAAGTAGGTGATCTCCTCCTCGACGGCCACCTCGAGCAGGTCGCGCTGGCGGGAGACGATCAGGTCGATCTCGCCCCGTTTCGTCGCCTCGATCAGGTCCGTCGCCGTCGACAACTCGAAGTGCTCCGCGTATCCGTCGACGAGCGCTTCGCCCGCCTCGGTGCCGGGGTCGGGGAACTCCCCGGCGGAGAGATCGACCACCGCGGTGCCCGATTCCGGAATTGGCTTTCCGGTGGAGTCCTGCGCCTTGTCGTACGCTTTTCCGAACGAGCGAGCCGTCCCCATCACCTCGCCTGTCGACTTCATCTCAGGGCCGAGCCGCGGGTCCGAGCCCGGCAGCCTGTCGAACGGGAGCACGACCTCCTTGACGCTACGGTGTTCGGGGATCTGTTCGTCGACGTCGAGGTCGGCAAGCGAGATATCATCGGTCATCACCTTCGCGGCGAGTTTCGCGATAGGGACGCCCGTCGCCTTCGAGACGAACGGAACCGTCCGCGAGGACCGGGGGTTCGCCTCCAGCACGTACACCTGTGGGTCTGCCTCAGGGTCGTGGACGCCGGTCACGGCGAGTTGAACGTTCAACAGACCGACGGTGTCCAGCGCGCGGGCAATGTCCTCCGTGACCTCCCGCACTCGGGCGAGCGTCGTCTCGTCAAGCGAGCGCGGCGGGATCATACACGCCGAGTCGCCGGAGTGGACGCCAGCACTCTCGACGTGTTCCATCACGCCGCCAATCAGGACATCGTCGCCGTCAGCAACCGCGTCGACGTCGAGTTCGACTGCGTCCGAGAGGAACTGGTCGACGAGGATCGGCTTGTCGGGAGCAACCCGAACCGCCTCTTCGATGTACCGCTCCAGCTCCTCGTCGTCCTCGACGACCCGCATCGCGCGTCCGCCGAGCACGTACGAGGGACGGACGAGGACCGGATAGCCGATCCGGTGGGCCATGTCGAGCGCCTCCTCCCGGCTCGTCGCGGTGCCACCGTCGGGCTGGGCGACGCCGATCTCGTCCATCAGGACGTTGAACCGGTCGCGGTCCTCGGCTAGATCCATCGCACCGACGCTCGTGCCCAGTATCTCGCAGTCGAGGCCGCGCCGTTGTATCTCTTCCTCCAGCGGCTCGCCAACGTTGACAGACGTCTGGCCGCCGAACTGTACCATCACTCCGTCCGCGCCGGTCGTCTCGATCACGTCCGCGATCTCTTCGGCCGAGATCGGCTCGAAGAAGAGCCCGTCGGAGGTGTCGTAGTCGGTCGAAACCGTCTCCGGATTGTTGTTAACGACGTGTGCGTCGATGCCGAGTTCACGGAGCGCGCGGACCGCGTGGACCGCACAGTAATCGAACTCGACGCCCTGCCCGATCCGGATCGGTCCTCCGCCAACGACAACGACGCTCTCGACGTCGGGGTCGACGCGAACCTCGTTCGAGGCACCTGCTGTGTCCGATCCCGCCAGGAACTCCGGAAGCCGCGCGGAGTAGTAGTACGGCGTCGACGCCTCGAACTCCCCGGCACAGGTGTCGACCTGCTTGAACGTCCGATCGGGAACCGCGGTCTCGACGTCTCCGACGCTGGCGTCCACGCCGCCGGCACCGGCGACGGCGGCGATCTCCGCGTTCGTCCGACCGACGGACGCCGCCGGAGTGAAATCGCCCTCGGCGGCGGCAGCGGTTGCCTCCGCGACGTTTGCGAAGCGTTCGACGTACCAGCGGTGGATGTCGGTGAGGTCGATCACTTCGTCGACGGAGTAGCCGCGATCGAACGCCTCGAACATCGCGTACGGGCGGTCCGGGCTCGGCCGGACGAGGTACTCGCCTTCCAGCTCCTCGTCGTCGACCGCCCCGAAGTCCACGGCGGGGTCGTACTCTGAGGACCGCAGCGCCTTCGTGAGGCTCTCTTCGAACGTCCGACCGATCGACATCGCTTCTCCCGTCGACTTCATCGCCGTGCCGAGTTCGAAGTCGACATCGTCGAACTTGTCGATAGGCCACCGCGGGACTTTCGTCACCACGTAGTCGATTGCGGGTTCGAACGCGGCGGTCGTCTCGCCGGTAATTTCGTTGTCGATCTCGTGAAGCCGCTTGCCGAGGGCCACCTTCGCGGTGACGCGGGCGATCGGGTACCCGGTCGCTTTCGAGGCGAGCGCGGAGGAGCGAGAGACGCGAGGGTTCACCTCTACCACGCGGTACTCGCCGCCGGGTGTGCCGTCATCACGCCACGCAAACTGGATGTTACAGCCGCCTTGAATGCCGAGCTCACGGATCACGCCGAGCGCGGCGTCGCGCATTTCTTGGTGGCCGTCGTCGGGGATGACCTGTGAGGGAGTGACGACCGTCGACTCGCCGGTGTGGATCCCCATCGGGTCGATGTTCTCCATGTTACAGATGATGATACAGGAGTCGTCGGCGTCCCGCATCACCTCGTACTCGAGTTCGACCCAGCCGGCGATGGATTCGGTGATCAACACCTCGCTGTTCCGGGACAGTCGGAGTCCCTTGCGAACGCGCTCGACGAGCTCCTCGAACTCGTCGACGACGCCGGACCCCGAGCCGCCGAGCGTGTACGTCGTCCGGGCGATGACGGGGAGCCCTCCGACGTGGTCGACGGCGTTCTGGACCCGATCGCGGAGTGCGCTCTCGTCGAAATCGGTGACGGACTCACCCTCGTCGAGAGCGATCGTCGTCGACTTCGGAACGGGCTGGCCGATGGCCTCCATGCGCTGGCGGAACAGGTCCCGGTCCTCGGTCGCGTAGATCGTGTCGAGCGGCGTCCCCATCACCTCCACGTCGTACTCCTCCAGGATCCCCTCTTCGGCGAGCTCGGCCGTGACGTTGAGTCCGGTCTGACCGCCGAGTCCGGCGATAACGCCGTCGGGCTCCTCGATCCGGATCACCTCCGCGATCGCCTCGGTCGTGATCGGCTCGATGTACACCCGATCCGCCGTATCCGGATCGGTCATGATCGTCGCCGGGTTCGAGTTCACCAGAACGACGCGGGCACCCTCTTCTTGGAGGGCGCGACACGCTTGCGCGCCGGAGTAGTCGAACTCCGCCGCCTGTCCGATCTGGATCGGTCCGCTACCGATGAGCAGTATGGTCCGGTCCTCGGTCATTATCGCGACGGAGTACGCTCATCGTAATAAGGTCGGCGATAGAGTACGAATCTCGCAGTACTTTTGCGATTTTCGCAAGGTATGGCGTCTCATACCATTTGGCTCGCGTTGCTTACGTACTCGTAGCCGCCGCTCTCTCTGTCCCGGGACGAACGAGGCCGCTCGGCCGACGAGAGCGGATCTACCGACTAGTACGTTCGGCTATTACGTGTTGAGTCGATAGCGATACGGTCGCTTTGCTATCACTTCCACCTCGTCACGCTCGGCCCACCGCCCAAGCACGGTCGCGACACGGTGTGGACTGTCGAGATCCTCGGTGTCCTCCAGCAAAGCAAGTATCTCTCGCGCCGTCAGCGGCTCGTCGGCCTCCGCGAGCACACCGCGGATACGCTCGTACTCGTGGGTGTGCATGTGTCTTACACACGCGTTCTACACGTATATGATTCAGTGAGACAGGAGTCCGACATATGTCGGACGGAGGCGGCTGAGGCCCGCGTTATCGACCGTTCCGGACACTCCCGTGCGTCAGGCGTACGGGTCCTCGGCTTCGAGGTCGCGTTCGGCGCGATACTGATCGACGAACTCCGCGACATCGAACTCCATCATCTCGCGTTCGAACTGCGAGAGGGCATCGTTGTCCTCGGCGTGGCTCACGGCGTGTTCCATCAGTTCGACGACGAGTTCGACGATGGTTTCGTGGAGCCGGCGAGAGTCGAAGTCGGCCACCCACACCATCGCGAATCCCACGTCGCCGTCGCCGCTCGCGTCGTGTGTGACGACGGCCTCGGGAAACTCCTCCAACACTACTCCGAGCAGGTGTGGCGTGTCGAACTCCGGCATCTCCTCGCTCGTCGTCTCGATGGCCTCACGGAGCACGTCGACGAGGAACTCCGGGAGGAACCGCTCCGGGGGATGGACGTCCATCACGACCGCGTGCGTCTCGCCGCAGTCGCAGTCGAACTCCCGCATCCCGAGGTCCAACTCGCCGATCCCGACGGTCTCCCCGCATGCGAGCTCCAAGGAGTGGTCGTCGCCACCGGGGACGCGTGGCCCAGTCATATCACGTCTTGGCCGGTGTGTCGGTTAAAAGGCGCGGAAGGTACCGAAACGTCCGGTCGTACTACTGGAACCCGACCCGGCCACTGGTGTCCCGGACCGTGTCGCGGCCACCGCCCTTGAACTCCTGTTCCACGTCCTCGTAGTAGGACATGAGGTCCTCGGTGATCGTCGGCCGAACCGACTCCATCGCTCGACGAAAGTGTTTCATTTCCACGTCCTCGGCGTCGTCGTCGTCACGAAGCGCCTCGATGGCCGCCTCGCGAGCGATTCCTTCGAGATCGGATCCGACGTAGCCGTCGGTGATGTCCGCGACCTCACGGAGGCTGACGTCGGGCGCGAGCGGCGTGTCCTGCGTGTGGATCTCGAGGATCCGTTCCCGCCCCTCCTGATCGGGCTGGCCGATCATCACGAGCCGGTCGAACCGACCCGAACGGATCAGTGCGGGATCGATCATGTCCGGCCGGTTGGTCGCACCGATCACCATCACGTCGCCCATCTCCTCTAACCCGTCGAGCTCGGTGAGCAGCTGGTTGACGACGCGTTCGGAGACGTTGTTCCCCATCTCTTGGCCGCGTGCGGGCGCGAGACTGTCGAGTTCGTCGAAGAAGATGATCGTTGGGCTCACCTGTCGAGCCTTCCGGAACGTCTGTCGGATCGCTTTTTCGGACTCACCGACCCACTTCGAGAGCAGCTGCGGGCCCCGAACCGAAATGAAGTTGGCGTTCGTCTCGTTGGCGACCGCTTTCGCCATCAGCGTCTTCCCGGTTCCGGGCGGACCGTACAGCAACACGCCCTTGGGCGCTTCCACGCCCATTCGTTCGAACTTCTCGGGGGACGTGAGGGGCCACTCGACGGATTCCTGAACCTGCTGTTTCGCGTCCTCCAGCCCGCCGACATCGTCCCACGACATCTTCGGAAGCTCGACGAGCACCTCTCGCATCGCCGAGGGCTCGACCTCGTTCAACGCGCCACCGAAGTCGTCCCGTTTGACGATCATCCTGTCGATCAGGCTCGGCGGGACCTCCTCCTCATCGAGGTCGATCTCGGGGAGGTACCGGCGGAGCGCCTTCATCGCCGCCTCCTTGGTGAGGCTCTCGATGTCGGCGCCGACGAACCCGTGGGTCTCGTCCGCGAGGTGGTCCAGGCTCACGTCGTCCGAAAGCGGCATGCCGCGCGTGTGGATCTGGAGTATCTCCTTGCGACCGACCTCGTCGGGCACGCCGATCTCTATCTCGCGGTCGAACCGGCCGGGGCGGCGGAGCGCCGGGTCGACGCTGTCCACGCGGTTGGTCGCGCCGATGACGACCACCTGCCCGCGCGTTTCGAGACCGTCCATCATCGTCAGTAGCTGCGCGACGACGCGGCGCTCGACCTCGCCGGTGACGTCCTCGCGTTTCGGCGCGATCGAGTCGAGCTCGTCGATGAAGATGATGCTCGGGCTCTCCTCTTTCGCGTCCTCGAAGATCTCCCGGAGCTGCTGTTCGGACTCCCCGTAGTACTTCGAGATAATCTCGGGGCCGGCGATCGAGAAGAACGAGGCGCTCGTCTCGTTGGCCACCGCCTTCGCGAGCAGCGTCTTCCCGGTGCCCGGCGGGCCGTGTAACAGGACCCCCTGTGGCGGCTCGATCCCGAGCTTCGAGAAGATCTGCGGGTGCTTCATCGGGAGTTCGACCATCTCCCGAACCCGTTGGATCTCGTTTTGGAGGCCGCCGATGTCCTCGTACGTGATTCCGCCGCCGGTCTTCTCGAAGCCGGAGATCGGCTCCTCACGCAGTTCGACCTCGGTGTCCTCGGTGACGAGACAGACGCCCTCGGGCTCGGTCTCCACCGCGATCAGGGGGATCGCCTGACCGGGCGAGCGCATGAACGGATGGTTCGTCGAACTCATTACGGGGACGATGTCGCGCTCGACGACCGGGCGCTTGAGGATCTGTCGTTTCACCATCCCGGCGGCGTCGGAGCCGAACTGGACGGACGCCTCCTCGGGCGGGGCCAAGACGAGCTTGTCGGCCTTCTCCGCCTCGGCTTTCCGGATGGTAACGCGTTCGCCGATCCCCACGTCCGCATTCTGACGGGTGAACCCGTCGATGCGGACCGTGTCGGTGTTCCAGTCCTGACGATCCGCTCGCCAGACCTTCGCGGCAGTCGTCTCCGCGCCCTCGATCTCGATGATGTCGCCGGGCGAGAGCTTGAGATGCAACAGCGTGTCGGGGTCGAGTCGAGCGATACCGCGACCCGAGTCGTTCGGGTACGCCTTCGCCACTTCGAGTTGGACTTCGTTCATGATTCCTCGCGGGGGTTGCCCGTAACTCCTCCCGGTTCGGGAATAAGCCTGTTGCCCGCCGGCGTCACGGTTCCCGATCGGTCAGCTCTCTCCGATCGACCGTCGATCGTAGAGGACCATGTCATCATATAGCGTGGTACGGCTTCCGTAAATAAAACCCCGTCGTATGCGTGGGTTTTCACCGTCGTCGACGGTCGAATCGGAGACCGACGTGTTCGTCTCTCCTGCGGTCAGTGTGGACGTTCGTGTGAGCGATGTCGGGAGTGGGTCTCGCAATACGTTGGAGTGAGTGTTTATAAGTGGGGTAGTGGTATTGTTGGCGGCTGTTTATAAATAGATGGTGCTGTGGTGAACAGTTCCACATCTCTAGCTGTTCGTTTATAAACGGTTGGCAACGAATCAGTGGTGGACACCTCCAAAGCCCCAGTCTGCTCCGGTCGAGGGGCTCGCTGCGCGCTCACACGGCTCGCTGCGCTCGCCCTTTTTGAGTGCTTGCGTCGTCATCAGAACGCTCCGCGTTCTGATCGGCTCACGAGAGCGCCGCTCTCGTGAACGCCCATCTTCCCGGAGCAGACTGCCCCTTTGAGTCCCGCCCCGCACAGCACCCGCACCTCACGCCTCCCCAGCCTCGTCGGCCGGCCTCCGCTTCGCTTCGGCCGACCGACTCCCTCGCGCCGTCGGTTCGCGCCCTCAAAAGGGCGCGAACCGGGGCGCGCCACCGCACGGTTTGTTTATAAGCGATCGTTGCTGTCGCTCACAGTCCGTTTAAATACGATCACGTCGCTGCCGATTTGCGAGACCCACTCCCGGAATCACTCACAGGCGTATCAGTATCGACCTGATCGCGGTCGATACGTATCACCGCCGGAGGATCGCGACGTAGTCGACCGATCCGAGCGCAACCACTACGACGCTCGCGGACGTGGTCGTCACATGGAGTTCTCCGGAGCGGTCATCGACGTCGACGGGACGGTCGTTCGCGGTAACGACCCGATCCCCGGCGCACCAGAGGGGTACCGCCGGATCCGTGAGGCCGGGATCGATCCGCTGTTCGTCTCGAACAACCCGACGAAAGCACCGCCGGCGTACGTCGACCGGCTCGGATCTGCGGGGTACGACGTGGACACGGACCGCGTCATCACGGCCGGCACGGTGACGACGGAGTATCTCCGGCGACACCACCCCGACGACGAACTGCTCTGTATCGGCGCGCCCGGGCTGTTCGACCAGTTCGTCGACGCCGGACTCTCGACGACCGAGGACGTGGACGCGGCGGACGCGCTGGTCGCGTCCATCGACCGCGAGTTCGACTACGACGACCTGTGTACCGCCCTGTGGGCGCTCGATCGTGGGATCCCCTTCATCGGAACGGATCCCGACGTCGTCATTCCCGCGCCCGAACGCGACGTACCCGGATCCGGTGCGGTGATCCGATCGATCGCCGGGGTCGCGGAGCGCGACCCCGATGTCGTCCTCGGAAAACCCTCGGAGCCCGCGATCGAGATGGTCCGCGAGCGACTCCCCTCCCCGCCCGAGGAGTGTCTCGTGGTCGGGGACCGCCTCGACACCGACATCGAACTCGGCGCACGCGCCGGCATGACGACCGTACTCGTGCGCTCGGGCGTCACCGACGAGGCGACGCTTGCCGAGAGCCATCTCGACCCCGATTACGTCCTCGACCATCTCGGCGAGATCGGTCGCGTGATCGGCTGAACCCGGCTTCTTCGAAAGCTACCCGAGAAAGATTTATATACACCCAATTCATTCTCCCGCACATGACAGTCGTTGACTCACACGAACCGACGCCGGACGACGAGGAGGATCCCGAGCGGCACGTCCGCGTCATCGAGGGACACGCGGTACAGTTCAACGAGTACCGCTACTGAGTCAGCGGACGATCGGTTCCGACGACGGAGAGTGACGACGACGGAGAGTGACGACGACGACGACGAGTGACCACGGTTGGCCCCGGGGCCGCGACCCGTTGTCGGGAGGGTTAAGTGGTCGTCGGGGGTATTCCGCGTGTGAATCGGAGGTCCCGACGCGCGAGCGCCTTCGCCGCGATGGCCGCGCTCGTGGTGATCACGCCGACGCTCGGCGACGCCGCAGTCGTGCCGTTTCTCGCGCTTGCCGGCCTCTTTCTCTTCGGGATCCGGGACGGCGAGTGGTTCGAGACGCTCGCGCTCCCCGGCGACCGGGAGGCCGAGCGGCTGTACGGGATCGGATCGTTCGCGCTCGCGCTCGCCGGACTCGCCGCGTTCGCGACGTGGCCGCGGGTCCCGTTGCCGTTCGGCGCGTTCGCTGCCGCCGCCCTCGTCGTCGGCGGCGGCCGTCCGGGTCGGGCGGCGTTCGAACGCCGGTTCGACGGCGAGTTCGAACTCGTGGGTGGCTACCTCGTCGGAGCCGGTCTCGCGGCGGTCGCCGGCCAGACCGCAGTCGCCCTCATCGCCGGCGACATCGCTCCGGGTGCGGTCGTCGAGGCGCTTCCCGTCTTCACGTTCCTCGGAGCCGTCGCAGCACTGACCGCTGCGTTGGTCCGTTCGCTCGTATACGCCCGGGACGCACATCTCACGGTGGTCATCGTCGCGTTCGTCGTTTGGGGGTTCACGACGCTGGAGCCGACGGTGAGTGCCCTCGGAATCGCCGTCGGACTCGCGGTGACCGTCGGACTGGGCTACGTCTCGTACGCGCTCGGTGCCGCCTCCGTTCCGGGAATGCTCACGGGCGTCCTCCTCGCGCTTCTCACGGTCGTTCTCGGGGGGCCCGGCTGGTTCCTCGTGTTGATCGCGTTCTACTCGATCGGCGCGCTCGCCTCGAAGTACCGGTTCGACGAGAAGGCCGACCGCGGAGTCGCCCAAGAGAACGAGGGTGCCCGCGGAACCGGCAACGTGCTCGCGAACTCCGCGGTCGCTCTGCTCGCGCTGCTCGGCTACGCCGCGACCGACCACGTCGACGTCCCCGCGATCGTGTTCGCGCTCGCGTTCGCCGGCGCGTTCGCCACCGCGCTCGCGGACACCCTCTCCTCCGAGATCGGTGGCCTCTTCGACGATCCGCGGCTGATAACGACGCTCCGGCGGGTCGAGCCGGGAACGGACGGTGCGGTGACGTGGCAGGGCGAGCTCGCGGGACTGTCTGGGGCAGTCCTTGTCGGGACCATCGCCGGCGTGGCGATGCCGGTTGGGGATCCGCTCGTCGGGGGCGTGATCGTCGCCGCCGCCGGCGTCGGGGGAATGACCGTCGACAGCCTCCTCGGAGCGGTGATCGAAGGGGGTCGGATCGGAAACCAGACCGTGAACTTCCTTGCGACCGTTTCGGGTGCGGCCATCGCGGTCGCGGCCGGCGTCACGCTCGCATGACCCGATCGACCGATCCTAATCCGCAGGTTCGACGCGCAGAACCGACGGACTCGGGCCGGATCCGCGAGCTCCAATCCTACCTCCGACAGCCGAGTCCGGACCTGCTGGAGTACGGACTGGTCACCGGGGACGTACTGGTGAGCGTCGAGACGACCGAAGCGGACGGGACGACCGAAGCGGGCGGGGGAGTCGTCGGCTATCTCCTCCCGGTCGACGCCCCGAACAGGGCGGGCTGTCACCTGGCGGAACTGGTCGTCGACCCGGCGTTTCGACGGGAGGGTCGTGCGCGCGGCCTCCTCTCCGCGGTCCTTCGCGACGCCGACGGGCCGGTGACGCTACAGGCACACCCCGGGAACGACGCCGCGCTCTCCCTGTACGACTCGCTCGGGTTCACCGTGGTCGACCGTCGACCGGACGCGTACGCCGACGGCGACGCGCTCGTGTTGCGGTACGACTGACCGGTCGGCGAACCGATGACGCTCACACACAAAAGGCCTATTCGGAGCGCACGCGTTTTCCGAGGTATGAGCCAGACCGACACGGACTCCGAGGCGGACGCCGGGGGCGGAAGAACGGAAACGACCGACGCCGCCGTCGACGTCGATTTCGGCGAGGACGGGCTCGTTCCCGCGATCGCACAGGACGCCGCGGACGGCGAGGTGCTGATGCTCGCGTACGTCTCGCCGGAGGCCCTCGAGCGAACCCGCGAGACCGGCGAGGCCCACTACTACTCCCGGTCACGGGACGAGCTCTGGCACAAGGGCGGCTCCTCCGGACACACGCAGTCCGTCCGGGAGATCCGTGTCGACTGTGACGCCGACACCCTGTTGTACGTCGTCGACCAGTCGGTCGGGGCGTGTCACACCGGACACCGCTCGTGTTTCTATCGGACGGTGGACGGTGAGCACGTGGGCGAGCACGCGTTCGACCCCGACGAGGTGTACTGATGTCGTCCGAGGGGTCGCAAACCGACGCAGACCCGATCCGTGCCGCCGGTGAGGCGGCGGCCGAGCTCCGGGAGCGGTACGACGGGCTCCGACGGGTCGAGTCACGGATCGCAGATCTCGGCGAGGGTCGCGTCGAGGCCGCCGCGGACGCGTATCGCCGGGCCCACCGTGTGCTCGACCAGTACGAGGAGGACGCGGTCGGCAGCGGTGATTTCAAGTCGTACGTCCAGTTCGAGGGCGCGTTCGCGAACGCGACGAGCGTCGACGACGACGCGCTCGCGGCGGAGGCGTTCGCCGCCGCGGACGACGCGGTGGACAAACGACGGCTCTCGGGGAGCGACTTCGCGGCCGCCCGCGAGGCGCTCGACCCCGCCGAGGCGTACGTCGATCTGCTGACCGAGCGCGACGACGCGGGGGACGACTACCGTGCCGCCCGGAAGGCCGCTCGCGACGCGCACGACGACCTCGCCGACCGTCTCTCGGAGCTTCAGGAGGTCGCCGACATGGCGGATGCGGACCTCGATGCCGACGTCGAGCGACTGCGCGACCCGGTCGAGGAGTACAACGAATCGGTCCGGGAGGCGTTTCGGACGTTCTATCGATCGGCCTCGGCTCGGGAGGTCCTCGATTTCGTCGAGCGCGCGGACGATACCCCGTTCGTCGACATCGACCTCCCGCCGCCGGATCTACGGGAGTACGTCGACGAGTACGGGGCGGGGGAGGAGCCGCTACCGACGTTGCTCGAGTACGCCGACTACTCGAACTCGAAGCTCGACCACTACGTCGACGACGCCGGAGCGCTCCGTACCGCGGTCGCGGTCCACAAGACGTATCTCAACCGGATCGACGGCGAGCCGCTGACGATCGACTGGCCGCCCGCGCCCGGCGACGAACTCTCCTACGAGATCGACGAGCTGATCCCGCTGGTCTCGCGGATCGCCGACAACGAGACGGTGGCGACGCTCCGATCGGTCCGCGATCTGGCTCGATCGGACGAGTACGAACGCCTCCGGCGCGCCGCGGAGGTGCGTCATGCCCTCGACCCTCCGGAGCTCGCGCTCCTCGATTCCGGCGCGATCGACGACCGGGTTCGTGAGGCGGAGCGCACCCTCGAACTCGTCGAGGACGTGTTGGCGGAGACGGACCGGGACTGACACGTGGCGAGCGGAAGCCCACCCCTTCAGGGGTGGGTCTGAGCGACGAGTCGGAAGCCGCACGAACGCGAACCGCGACTGATCGTTTATATACTGCGAGCGACGAACCCGACGTATGACCCGATTCGACGCCGCGACCGAGTCCGAGCGCCTCTCGTTGTTCGCGGACGCGGCGGCGGCCCACCGCGCCCGGTCGAGCGACGTGATGACCGTCGATATCGACCCCGACAGCGACACCTCCGACGGCGGCGAGGTACCGCCGTGGATCCAGCTTGTCGGCACGGAAGTGGTGATGGACTGTACCGACGAGGAGCTGGACCGACTGAAAAGTCTACTTACCGAGTTCCCGGAGTTCCGGATTGACGAGCTCGTGACACCGGAGGAGGCCGAAGGGACGAACGCCGTGATCACGGCGCGCTCGGACGCGAACCGCGTCGCCGGCTTCATCGAACGCGCGTTTCTGGACGTGTACGAGCTCGAACCGGAGTACAAAGCGTGGGTGACGGCTATTTAAATAGGACCCCCGCAGTCAGGGCGCGACGAACGCCTCGCCGTACACCGGAACCATCGCGAGCAGCAGTAACACTGCACCGGGCCACGCGAGGAGGAGCGCGACCGAAGCCGGACTCGGGTCGACCCGGAGAGCGACGTATCCCGACAGGCCGAGGACCAGTACCTGACTCACGAGTTCGACGTACGACAGCGGCTGACCACCCCACCCCGTGGTGAGGAGTACGGCCGTCGCAACCGTGGAGAAGGCGACGAGCCCGCCCATCGTGGCGGTGTAGCCTGAGCGAACCTCGGCGACGTGGGCCACGTACGCGAGCATCGCGACGTTACACACGAGCCGGAGGCCGATCAGCACCGCGATCGCTTCGGGGTTCGTCCAGTTCGGGAACAACGCGTCAAACACGTTCAGGAGTACCGGTATGGACGACTTATTGGTTCCGGCAGTCGTCGATCACGACGGTCGCGAAGACGCCTCTCGCTGGAAGCCAGCGGAAGGTCGACGACGGTGTTACGCTACGCGCACGGCTAGCAGCGACTTTGCCGCAGGCGACGGGGTCGGGATGGGTGAGGAGTCGTTCGTCGGATCAATAGGTTGAAATCCACGCCGACTCGGAATACTGGTATGGCGCTCGAAAACGACGTGGACTGTCCGTCGTGTGAGGAGACGACCTCGTTCTACCGAACGGCCGCGATGACGGTACACCTCGGCGAGAAGACGAAGTGGCGTTGCCCGGAGTGTGGCTACGGCTTCGTCGCGATCAACGGGATCGACACGCTCCCGGCCTGAGCGATCCGATATCGGTCTTTTCCGGGTGCTTACTCCCGTTTCCGAACCACGTCAGCCTCCAGCACGCCGACGCCGTCGACCTCCGCACGAACCGTGTCGCCGTCCTCGATGACTCCCGCGCCGGGCGTGCCGGTCGAGATCAGGTCACCCGCTTCCAGCGTCATCACCCGCGAGTGGACGGCGACGAGTTCGGGCGGCGAGAACAGCATTCGGTCGAGCGTGTTCTCGGCGACCACCTCGTCGTTCACGACCGTCCTGACCTCGATATCCCCGAAGCGGTCGACAGTCGCGGGTGCGGATACCCACGGCCCGACGACGCAGAACGTGTCGTAGCTCTTCGCTCTGGTGAGGAATCGGGGATTGCGCTCCAGCACGTCCTCCGCGGTTACGTCGATCACGGGGACGAACCCGGCGACGACGTCGCCGAACGCCGCCTCCTCGACGTCCGTACAGGTCCGACCGATGACGACCCCGAGCTCCGCCTCGGCGGTCACGCGCGCCGACTCCGAGCGGGGCGGGAGCCGGATCGGACCGCCGGGCGCGGCCAGCGTCGTAGCCGGCTTCATGAAACTCGCCGGCTCGTCGGGACGAGTCTCGTCGAGGTCGGCGGCGTGGTCCGCGTAGTTGAGCCCGATGCCCCACAGCTTCCCCGGGTCGAACGGGAGCCCGAACGACAGGTGGTCTGCGGGGGTCGGACTCGCAGGAAGCGCGTCGACCGGCGGGAGCACCGCTGGACCGCCGGTCACTGCGCCAAGCGAGTCCTCCACGGTATCGATCCCGGCAGTCGCCAGCGGAACGAACCCGTCCTCGTCGCCGACGAGCGGCGACCCCTCGACGGTCCGGGCGAAGCGGTGTGTCTCGCCGAACATCACTCCTCGCGGTCGGTCCAGAAGTCGAAGCCACGGCCGGGCGCGAACACGTCGAGCCCGACGGCGCGCTCGTCAGTCGCGTTCTCGACGCGGTGGGTCTCCCACGCGTCGAGGTGGACGGAGTCGTACTCGCCGAGCGTCACGCTCCGCTCCTCGGTGTGAACCGTCAGCTCGCCCTCCAGACAGACGCACACCTGCTCGTTCTCGTGGTCGTGATCGGGCGAGGCGTGACCCGGTGGCTTCTCGAACCACTCGAACGTGAACCGGTCGCTGCCGGCGAGCGCGGCGCGACCCCAGCCTGCCTCCGGTTCGTACCTCTCCGCCTCGTCGAACGGAACGTGTTCCATGGGAGAGAAACGACGAGGACCTGGAAATCTGTTCGGGTCGCGGCGGCCCACGCGACGACTGCGGCAGATCGCGGGACGACCGCGATGGGTCACGTGACGGCCGCGACAGCTCACGCGACGGCCCCGACGAGTTCGATGAGAACGAAAAGCGAGAGCACGGACGCGACCGTCGTCACGAACACGTTCAGCGAGGCGAACTCCGCGTCGCCGCCGAGCTCCGCCGCGAACACGTACGTCGAGACCGCGGTGGGCATCCCCAGCATGACGACCCCTGCCGTGAACGTCGCGGCTCCGACGTCCAGAAACGAGAACACGGCCCACGCGATGGCGGGCATACACGCCACCTTGACCGCCACGACCGACGCGGTGGCACCGACGTCGACGTTCGGCAGATCCACTTGAAGCGACGCGCCGACACACAGCAGGGCAAGGGGGAGCGCGAGCGACCCGAGTCCGTCGAGTCCGAGCGCGACCGGTCCGGGAACGCCGACGCCGACCCATCCGATCGCGAGACCGGCGACGAGCGCGATCAGAACCGGATTCCGCACGAGCCGGGCGACCTCCCGGAGTAACGAGACGTCGGCGTCCGCGTCGTTGATCGTGACGAGGAGAAACACCGTCAGCGGCACTTGGACGAGCGCGCCGAGCCCGAGGATCACGCTGGCGATGGCAGTCACCGCCGAGTCGAACGTCGCCGCGATCAGCGGCACTCCGAGGTAGCCGAGGTTCGAGTGGTACGACTGGACGATCGCGACGCTGCGGCGCGCGTCCGAGGCCCGGTTCCGGTGGACGCCCCACGCGACCAGCGCCGTGGCGAGGAGGACGACGGTGACCCCGACGGCGAGCCCCACGGAGGCGATCTCACCGACGTCTTGGTCGTACGTCGCCACGAACACGAGCGCCGGCAGCGCGACGTAGTAGGTCGCGGCGTTCAGTCGCTCCGTCCGGGTGGCGTCGAGGATCCCGGTCGTCCGGAGCGCGGTCCCGACGAGGAGGACGGCGAGCAGCGCGAGCAGCCGACCGAGTACCTCCATTATCGGGAACGGATCCGGCTTCGAGAACGGAGGTCATCGGTCATCACGGACGCCGAATTCACAGGTTAGACGCGCCCGCACCGCCGTCGATCACGATCGACTGACCGGTGATATACCCCGACTTCGGCGATGAGAGGAACGCAACGGTGTTTCCAAGCTCCATCGGGTCGCCGATGCGTTCGAGCGGGACGCCCTCGCCCCAGTCGGCGAGCCCGTCCTCGTAGGAGTCGTACTCGCCGCGCTCGACCGCCTGCTCGACGAGCTCCTCGATCCGGCTGGTCTCGTGGGGGCCCGGAAGCACGGCGTTCGCGCGCACGTCCGGCGCGAGCTCCGCGGAGAGCGTCTTCTCCAGCCCGATCACGCTCATCCGCACGGAGTTCGAGAGCACGAGCCCGTCGATGGCCTCCTTGACAGAGCGAGAGGTGACGTTGACGATGGTGCCACCGTTCCCCGCCTGTAGCGGCTCGGCAGCCGCCCGACAGAGCCTGACGGCGCTCATCACGAGCAGCTCGTAGGCGTCGTACCAGTCCTCATCGTCGGTTTCCAGGAACGGACCGGACGGCGGGCCACCCGCGGAGGTGACGAGGTGGTCGAGCCGGCCGAACTCGTCGAGCGTCTCGTCGACGAGTCCGACGACCGCGTCCTCGTCGGTCAGGTCCGCCTGAATCGGGTGAACACGGGCGTCGCCGGCGGCCTCCTCACGGAGCGTCTCGGTGGCGGCTCCGAGTCGGTCCGCGTCGCGGCCGTTGATGACCACGTTGACGCCCTCGCGGACGAGCGCGGTCGCGGCCGCGTTTCCGAGGCCGGCACTGGACGCCGTCGTCAGCGCGACGTTGCCGTCGATATCGAGATCCATGTCCGGACGTGGCGGTCCCGGCGGCTTAACGGTTGGCGACGCGGCAGCGGGGTCGGATCACAGCAGTCGAACCGACGACCCGGGCCGGGATCGCCGGGAACGGTTTTAACCGGTCGCGCTCGGTGGTCGACGTATGCGTGATAGCCATGGTCGGTGAGGCGCGGAACCCGTCCGGAGAGACGGGGCCGCTCGACGGAGTGACCGTCCTCGACGCCTCCCGCGTGCTCGTTGGCCCCTTCTGCACACTACAATTGGGCGACCTCGGCGCGGAGGTGATCAAGGTCGAGCGCCCCGGAACGGGCGACCAGACCCGAACGTGGGTGCCACCGGCCTTCGGCGAAGGCGAGGGCGCACAGAGCGCCTACTACGCCAGCGTCAACCGCAACAAGCGCTCGATCGAGGTGAACCTCGCCTGCGAGGAGGGACGCGCAGTGTTCCGTGATCTCGCCCGTGAGGCCGACGTGCTGGTCGAGAACTTCCGGGTCGGCAAGACCGCGGAGTGGGGACTCGACTATCCCGACCTCGTCGAGGAGAACCCGGGACTCGTCTACTGCGGGATCTCCGGCTATGGCGAGTGGGGCCCCGACCGCGACGAGCCCGCGTACGACATCGTGATGCAGGCGAAGGGCGGCCTGATGTCGATCACGGGCGTCGAGGACGGTCCGCCCGTTCGGATCGGGGTCGCGCTCGCGGACATCGGCGCGGGGATGTACGCGACACAGGCGATACTCGCGGCCCTGCTCGAACGAGAACTCGGGGACGGGTCCGGTCAGAAGATCGATATCAGTCTTCTCGACGGGCAGGCGGCGTGGACCAGCTATATGGCGACGAACTACTTCGCGAGCGGCGAGGTTCCCGGACGGATGGGGAGCAAACACCCGAACATCGTTCCGTATCGCGCGTTCGAGACCCGCGACGATTACGTCGTTGTCGCCTGCTCGGCGGACGCGTTCTGGCCCCTGCTCTGTGCGGCGCTCGATCGCCCTGATCTGGCCGCAGACGAGCGGTTCGAGACGAACGAGAAGCGGGTACGGAACCGCGATGCTCTCGACGCGGAGCTGGAACCCGAGTTCGCCGACCTGACGACGGCGGAGGCCGTGGCGGTGCTGACCGACCACGACGTGCCGGCGAGTGGCGTCCGCGACATGGCGGAGCTGTTCGCGGACCCGCAGATCGAGGCCCGGGACATGCGCGTAACCGTCGACCACCCGACCGCCGGCGAGATGACGATGCCCGGGTCGCCGATGAAGTTCTCGCGAACGCCGACGACGGTCCGGCGACATCCCCCGTCGCGAGGCGAACACACGACCGCCGTGCTCCGCGAGTACGGCTACGCCGACGGCGACCTCGCCGCGCTACGGGAGG
Organism: Halorubrum alkaliphilum; assembly: GCF_017873815.1. Taxonomy (GTDB): domain Archaea; phylum Halobacteriota; class Halobacteria; order Halobacteriales; family Haloferacaceae; genus Halorubrum; species Halorubrum alkaliphilum. Next base: position 21,154 of record NZ_JAGGKQ010000001.1, read on the forward strand.
CGGACGCGATCCCGGAGTGAGTACTACCCGCGATCGATGGACCGAAATCCGGGGAGCGTGATCGGCGAGCATGGAGACGACGACCGCGTTCGACGGCCTCTCGTGTGTCGACTGCGGGGCGACGTTCGACGCCGAGACGACGACGCACCGCTGTCCCGACTGCGACGGTATCCTCGACCCGACGTACGACTACGACCGGATCGACCTGACGCCGGCCGACCTCGACCGTCAGGAGGGCGACTCGATGTGGCGGTACGCCGAGCTGCTGCCGTTCCCGCGGTCTGCCGCGGTGTCGCTCGGGGAGGGGGCGACCCCGCTCGTCGAGTGTCCGTCGCTTGCGGACGCGATGGGCGTCGGGCGGGTCCTCCTGAAGGACGAGGGTGCGAACCCGACGGGGACGTTCAAGGACCGCGGGCAGTCGCTCGCGATGACGGCCGCACGCCAACACGACGCGACGGACGTGGCGCTGAACAGCGCCGGCAACGCGGGACAGGCGGCGGCCGCCTACGCCGCACGCGCCGACCTCGATGCCCACGTGTTCCTCCCGTCGCGGGCGGGGTTCACCCAGAAGGCGATGACGGAGGTCCACGGCGCGGCGCTGACCGTCACCGATCCGATGGACGGGAACTCACAGATCGGCGACGCCGGGGCCGCCTACGCCGCGGCGATGGACGAGCACCCGGAGTGGTACTCCGCGAAGACGTTCGTGACGCCGTACCGCCACGAGGGCAAGAAGACGATGGCGCTGGAACTGCTCGAAGCGCTCGACTGGGAGGCCCCGGACGCCGTCGTCTATCCGACCGGTGGCGGCGTCGGGCTCGTCGGGATGCACAAGGCCGCGCGCGAGGCCCGCGATCTGGGATGGACCGACGAACTCGTCCCCATGTACGCCGCGCAGGCAACGGGATGTGCACCGGTCGTCGAGGCGTACGAGTCCGGCGCGGACCGTCACGAGCCGGTCAGGGACGACGATATCGACACGGGCTGTAACGGGATCGCGATCCCCGACCCGGGCGCGAGCCACCTCATACTGGAGGCGATCCGCGAGTCCGAGGGCGGCGCGGTGGCGACGACCGACCGCGAGATCCTCGACGCCGCGATCGAGGTCGCCCGCGAGGAGGGGTTGGAGGTCGGCGCGACCTGTGCGGCCGCGGCCTCGGGCGCGTTCGCGCTGGCCGACGCGGGCGAGTTCGGCCCCGACGACACGGTCGTCCTCTTAAACACCGGCGCGGGCAACAAGGACGTGGACACGCTCCGAGCACACCTCGGAGAGCGGGAGGGGACCGACGCGGAGCCGGACGCGCCGGAGGCCGACGACTGACCCGACCGCGTCGACCCCGTTAGAACCCCATTGACCGACCCCCACTCACGTAAACCGACTCGCTGATCGACACTATCTCCTGATCGACATCGGGAGCATATCGAACATACTGAGGCGGTGGTATTTATAACGGAGAGAGCGGTGTTGCTGGCGGCGGTTTATAACTGATCGAGGGTGTGTTGAACTACTCAAAAACTCCAGCCGCTCGTTTATAAGTCGAGGACTGCGGATCGACGGTGACGACCTCCAAAGCCCCGCCCTGCCCCGCACCCGCACCTCATGCCTCCCCAGCCTCGTCAGGGACGGTCGCCGAGCGGTTCCGGCGACCGTCCCTGACTCCAGCGAGAATCGGAGATACTCTGGCAGCCGGCGGCTCCGCCGCCGGTGACGCCAACCGCCTCGTTCGTTTATAAGGGAGCGTTGCTGTCGCTCACAGTCCAGTTATATATGACCGCGTCGCTGCCGATGTGATCGATTCACTCCCGCCATCGCTCACCGACGTATCCGTACTGATCGGGGCCAAAGAGGGAGCGTCGCTTGGCAAGGGTTCGTTGGTGCCAGTGATTTATAATGGATCGGGCGAAAGTCGGGTTATGCCCGTTACGGAGAGCCCGCTGCTGTTCGCGCTGCTCTGTCTCAACTCGCTCGTCGGTCTCGTACTGGTTCTGGGCGCGTACGACCTCAAGGGGCTCGTGTTGGGATGGACCGGGTGGATAGCCGGCGCGTTCGGCGGCGGAGTGTTGGGGTGGGTCGTCCTCCCCGAACTCGCTGCCGGGAGCCTCACGACCGGTGGGCGCGTCGGATTCGCCGCCGTGCTTGTGTTGATCGGTGCGGTGTTCGGGCGCGCGCTCCTCCCGTTCGTCGCGCGTTTCGCGGTTGCCATCGCGGCGTTCGTCGTCTCGACGCTCGCGACGCTGGTGTTCACCGTCGGAGAGTCCGTGCTCGAGTTAGTCTACGACCCCGCCGGACCTGACGAATCGGTGATCGAGGCAGTACAGGTCGAGCCGATCGTCGAGTCGGGCCTCTTCTCCCAGCCCGAGTTCCAACAGTTCTTCCTCGTCTCCGTCGTCGTCGGCGTCGTCGCCGGCGTCCTCGCGATGCGGTACGCGGATCTCGTCATCTCGGCGGCGTTGACCGGTCTCGGTGCGGGCGTCCTCGCGACGACGTACCCGGTCTGGCGAGCCCTCGTCGCCGGCGATGGGATCGCGCTCGCCCAGCAGGCCGAGCTCTCGACCGTACTCTTCCTCGTGCTCCTGCTCGGCGGCGCGGCGTTCCAGTACGCGCGGCACGGCCGAAACGGCGGTCCGCTCGCCTGACGGTCACGTCCCCGCGATATCGGTCTCATTCGAGACCGCCCGATACACCGGTCCGGCGAGCAGCAACACGCCGACGAGCGCGGTCGCGACGAGGAGCGTCGGATCGGCCGTGGACAGGTCGTTACGGGCAAGCCTGTCGACCGAGACGCCGATCGCGATACCGACAACGGCCCACGGGAACTCGCCGATCGCGGTCCCGGCGAGGAAGGGCCGAAGCCGAACGCCGGCGACGCCGGCGGCGACCGAGACGGCGTCGGCAGGCACCGGAAGGAACCGGGTGGCCGCGATGGCTCGAACGCCACCGGCGTCGGCCACGAAGCGATCGACCGCGTCGGACGCGCCGGCGAGCGTTCCCGCTCCGCGAGCGAGGCGTGGCCGGCCGGCTCCCGCGAGCCAATACGGCGGCAGTGCCGTCAGCGTGAGCAGGAGTACGGCGAGCGGGAGACCGACCCACCCGTAGCCGAATCCGACGGCGACGGCGACGAGCGTCGTCGGCCAGGCGAGGAACGGGCGGACCGCCGCCAACGCCACTAACGCGATCCCGAAGCGGACCGGGTCGGCCGCGAGCCACGCCAAGGCGTCGAGCGCCGCGGTCGGCGAGGTGGTCCACGCGAGGGCGATGACGCCAGCAACGAGAAGCCCTCCGGCGACGTATCGACGGTTCACGGCGATCGGACACGGCCGGGTGGTAAACGTCTTGTGCCGGTCATCACCGGGCGTCTCTCTCATCGAACGATCCGCTTTCGGTCTCGGTCCCATCGACGAAGGCCTCCCGGAACTCCGCCGAGAGATGCCGTCGTTGCCAGTTGCGAATCCGCGTCTCGTCGAGGCGAGCGCCCCAGACCGACAGGACGAACAGGAACATCGACAGTCCCGGAATCACGAGCACGACCGCGGTAACGAGGAGACCGACGTCGAGGAAGACCCACGTGATCCGGTCCCGGATCGCGCTCCACACGGGGCCGAACGTGAGCCATCGGATCGCGACGGGGACGACCAGCACGGTCGAGACGGGGTACACCAGGGCCGACGTCACCGGTCCGCCTCTGCCGCGGACGAACGCAACCGAGTACACCCCCCAACAGGCCAGCGAGGCGACGGACGAGGCGAGCCATCGGGGGAGGTTCGGTCCACCGTGGTCGAGAACCGAGAGATCGAAGACGAGGACTGCCGTTCCGACGTATCCGACGGCGCAGGCGATCGTCCCGATACCAACGACGAGGGCGTGTTCTCGGCACGTCTGATCGACGAACGGATCCAGCGCCGTGGGGCGTTCCATACACGGGATCGGAACGGCTGCCGGATTGAACGTTGTGCGTCGCGGGCGCCCGATCGCCCGTCAGGACAGTTTGTCGAGCGCACGGAAGAAATCGGAGTCCGGGCCCGCGATCCGCATGGGCGGCGTCGTCCGTTCGACGGTCACCTCGACCGGCCCGTCCAGTTCCGTGGCGTTTCGTCCGTCGCCTACCACTACAGCCCCATCGGGATCCGAGACGGAAACCGTCACGGTCGCGTCGACGCCGACCACGAGCGGGGGCATTCCGGTCTCGGAGACCATTTCGTTGACGACCAGACCCGCAACGTCGGGGTGAACGATCGGCCCCCTCTCCGAGAGGTTGTACGCAGTCGAACCGGTCGGCGTCGCCACGAGGACGCCGTCAGCGTGTCCGGTCGAGTATCGGGATCCGTTGACGCCCAGTTCGTAGGCGATCCCTCCTCCGGGCCCGCGCCGATCACCCTGAACCACGACCTCGTTGGCCGCGGGAACGGACTCCCAGCCGTCGGTCCGGGCGGCAAGCCGTGGGGACTCCCGGACGCTCATCGAGCCGTCACGGAACGCCTCGACGGCCGAGAGGACTGCTTCCTCCGCCTCGTCCGGCGAAACGACGTTGAGGAACCCGACCTCGCCGAGGTTGACTCCGAGGACGGGAGTGCCACCGGCGTTTCGCGCGACGAAGAGGAAGGTCCCGTCGCCGCCGATCGCGACCGCGAGGTCGCAGTCCACGAGCGCGTCGACGGATCGGCCACGATCCTCGCCGATGGCGCTCGCGGTCTGATCGTCGACCCAGACGGATGCCCCGCGGGCACGGACCGCGTCTCGAACCCGGGCAGCAACCGCTGCTGCGTCCGGGTTTCCTTTCCGGGCCACGATTCCGATCTCCATACCCGCTAGGTCTCGCGGGCCGGAGTAAAAGCATGTGGACATCGTCCCGGCTCCGGAAAGGTTCAAACCATCGGCCCCCGTTTCGGGCCATATGGCGACCCTGTGCGGCCGCCCGGAACCATGAGCGAGGACGACGACGAGGACTGGTTCGAGCGCGCGCTTCGTGAGCTCGACGAGGAGGGTCCCGAGTCCGAGGCCGCCGCCGAGGAGGAGCACGTACAGGACGACGAGTCACGCCCCGATGACGGGATCGAACCGCAAGCGAGGGAGGGATCCGACGACGAGGCGGAACCGGACGACGAGGCGGAACTGGACGACGCAGTCGAGAGCCGATCGGATGGCGATGTCGACGTGTCGGCCGAGCGATCACCGAACGGGAGCGGTCGCGAGCAGGAACCGTCCGAATCCTCCAACTCCGGAGCCTCCAGCTCCGGATCCTCCGGATCCGGGTCCTTCGGGCAGGACGATCCGTTCGGAGGCGGTAGCGGCGGTGATGAGTCGTTCGGAGGTGGGTCTTTCGGGCAGGACGATCCGTTCGGAGGTGGTGGAGACAGTGGGGATGGTAACGATCCGTTCGGCGGCGGTGGTGGCAATGGGGACAGCGACGATCCGTTCGGAGGAGGATCTTTCGGAGAGGGCGACCCCTTCGGAGGTAGCGGATCCGCCGGGAACGTGGGTGACGATCCCTTTGGCGGGTCACGGTCGATGGACACGGAGGCTCCGAGCGGGTTCGACGAGGACGCGGCGGCGGAACTGGACTCCGACATCGATCGGACGGACATCGGCATCGCCGGTCTCGACGAGATGATCCTCGGCGGGGTTCCCAGCCGGTCGTTGTTGTCGGTCATCGGCGGTGCCGGGACGGGGAAAACGACGTTCGCGCTCCAGTTCCTCAACGAGGCGCTGGAGTCGGGCGATCGCGGAGTGTACATCACTCTCGAACAGAGCCGCGAGTCGATCCTCTCGACCGCCGAGGAGAAGGGATGGCCGTTCCGGGAGCACGCGGAGGCCGGACGACTGGCGGTCGCCGCGCTCGACCCGATCGAGATGGCGAACTCGCTCGCTTCCATTCGAAACGATCTCGCGAGACTCATCGAGTCGTTCGAGGCGGATCGGTTGGTGCTCGACTCCGTCTCGCTGTTGGAGATGATGTACGATCACCCGGCCAAGCGCCGTTCCGAGGTGTTCGGGTTCACACGATCGCTGAAGGAGGCGGGCGTGACGACGCTTCTCACCTCGGAGGCCAGCGACGAGACGCCCTACTCCTCGCGGTACGGGATCGTCGAGTACCTCACCGACGCGGTGTTCGTTCTCCAGTACGTCCGAGGGTCCGACTTCCGTGAGACGAGACTCGCCGTCGAGATACAGAAGATCCGTGACGCGAACCACTCCCGTGAGACCAAGCCCTACGAGATAACGAACGCCGGGATATCCGTGTACCGACAGGCGAACATCTTCTGAGATCCCCGATCGGTCGCAAATACCTTACTGGGATGGTACGTACGTTATTACTGATCCGCCCATATAAATCGGTGTATGCAACGATTTGCCGACGATCGACGAGAGATATACGTACACCCGAACGCGACGGTCGACGACCTCCCCCTAACGGGCGAGTTCGATGTCCCACCCGTCGCTGACACCGAACCGTTCGTCCCGGACAACATGAAGGACCCCAAAATATACCCGGGAGACGTGATAGCGGGCGTCGTCGGTGGCGAGGTCGCGTTCGTCGAGCTCATCGTTGACAAGGACGAAGACCTCGTCATCGTGACCCCGCTCGATAGGGGTATCCCGACGTATATTCGGGACAACATCTTCAGTGCCCGTATCTTCCGGGCGGATCGGGTCCACGTCTTCGAGGCGGTCGGAGAGACGATCGATGAACCGGACGTGGCGTTCGACGTCTCGAAGCTTCGGACGCCCGAAGAGGAGCGCCCGCGGTAACGAGCGAGTGGTGGTCCGGACGCGACGCGCTCCGGCACCCGCTCGACCCGGTTCCGGAGTATCATCCACGAATCCCATCCGTTTTTCGAGCGACAACCAGTTATGAAGCCAGAACGCGCACGCGTCAGGAACTACAAGAGCATCGACGATACGGGGTGGGTCGAGATCGACGATCTCACCTGCCTCATCGGAAAAAACGAATCCGGAAAGACCGTCCTCATGGAGGCGCTGACGCGTCTCAACCCCGCTCAGGGGGAGAGTTCGTTCACGCCGTACGAGGACTATCCGAGACGTCGGTGGTCCGAATACAAGGACCGACACGACGACAACCCCGACCCGGTCGTGAGCGTCGAGTTCGCGCTCGACCGGGAGGAGCGTTCCCTGCTCGACGAGCACGGGGGCCGCGCTCCGAACGGAACGGTCGTGGTGACGAAGGACTACGCGAACGACCGGCACTGGGATATCGAAGTCGACGAGTCGACGGCGGCCGCCGCCGACCAGATCGGTGAGGAAGTGCTCGCTCCCGAGCTCCCGGCGTTCCAGTACGTCGGAGAGTACAGCTCGCTGGACGCGTCCATCGACCTCGACGCGTTCGCCGAGCGGGTCGAAACGGGCGAACGAACCGCCTCGGATCGCGTGTTCGAGTCGTTGCTCTCGGTGGCCGACCTGTCGGTCGACTCGCTTCGGCAGGAGGACTGGCGCGAGACGCTCACCGATCTCGAGGCCGCCTCAAGCGAGGTGACGAGCGCGGTCACCGACTACTGGAGCCAAGCGGACGACGTGGTGGTTCGACTCCGCGGGGTCGACGGGGAGTCGCGAACGGTGGAGGTGCGCGTCGAGAACCCACATCATGGAGTGACCGTCGAGTTCGACCAGCGATCACAGGGGTTCCGCTGGTTCTTTTCGACGTTCTGTACCCTGTTTGCCCTCCGGGATGCGGACGAGGAGGTGGTCCTACTGCTTGACGAGCCGGGTCTCCATCTCCATCCCAAGGCCAAACGCGAGTTCCTCTCGTTCCTCGACGAGGAGATCGCTGCCGATGGGACCGTTATGTACAGCACCCACTCGCCGTTCATGATCGATCTCGACCGGGCCCACCGGACGAAGATGATCCACAAGGATCCGGAAACCGGATCCACCGTGCTCTCGGATCCCGACGACGCGGACGCGTACACGCGGTTCCCGCTCCAGAACGTGTTCGAGCTCGGCGTGATGGAGACGATGGTGTCGCGGTCGCAACTCCTGTTGGTTGAGGACGGAACGACCTACGAGTACCTCTATAACGTCTCCGACCTGCTTGAGGACACCGACGCGCCGGTGTTGGATCGCGGGTGGACCGTCCTCCCGATCGGTACCCTCGAAAACACGGCGACGGTTCGGTCCGTCTTCGACACCGGCGAACGGGAGGTCGCGATCGTTCACGACGGAACGGAGCTCGGCGGCTCTCCGCCTCCCGGAGACGTCACCGTCGTCGGAATCGGTTCACACGCGCTCGTCGACGGAGACGCGACGATCGAGGACGTCCTCTCGGAGTCGTTCTATCTCGAACTCGTCAACCGGACGTACGCCGGTGAGTTCTCGGCCGCCTCCGGGGCCCCGGACCGCGTAACGAGCGCGGGACTCGCCGACGTCGCGTCGACGGGGCCGATCGTCGACCGACTCGACCGGTACTTCGCGGAACACGGGATCGCCGACGGCTCGTTCGAGCGATCGCGGCCCGCAACGTACCTCCAACGACATCGCGGGGAGTTCGCCGACGAGGTGGACATGGACACCCGGAAGGCGTTCGGGTCGCTGGCTCGTGAACTGAACCGGACGCTCGGACACTTCGACGGCGACCGGAAGACCGGGTTCTTCGAGTCGCTGTTCGGCGGGTAGCCGCCACGCTTATTTATCACGCATTGATCGATAGCGGGAGTGAATCGCTCGGATCGACGGCGACGAGACCGTATTTAAATGGGTGTGAGCGGCGTTGTCAACCACTTATAAGTGATCGATGCGGTGGCGCGCGCCGTGAGCGGCCCGGAGGGCCGCGAACGACCGCGCGAGGGAGTCGGGGGGCCCCCCCCCCCCGGGGGGGGGGGGGGGGCCCCCGACGAGGCTGGGGAGGTGTGAGGTGCGGTGGCGGTTGCGGTTCGGGGTGGGACTCAAAAGGGCAGTCGCCGGACTACGTCCGGCTGCCAGAGGCGGGGAGCGCCTCGCTGCCGTGCGGGCGGCGTACGCTCGTTGCGCTCCTCACTCGGTCGCAAGCTCCCTCGTTGCGGTGTCGCCGGCGGCGGAGCCGCCGGCTGCCCGTGGCGCGGAGCGCCACACTGCTTACGTCACCTACGCCGCCCGCACGGATGGGGCTTTGGAGGTCTCCACCGACGATCCGCAGTCAACTACTTATAAACGAACGGTCGGGACTGCGGTGGCGTCTACTCCGTTTTCGATCACTTATAAACCCCCCGCCAGCAACACCACTCTCTCATTTATAAACGACCGCTCCGTTGGTACGCTCCGATCTCGTCTGTTTCGATTCCGCAGGAATGCACCGTCCGGGAATTGAACCCGGGCTATTAGCTTGGGAAGCTAATGTCCTACCACTGGACCAACGGTGCCCGATTCGTCGTATCCGACCGTCCCACTTCAACGTAGCGCTTTCACGGTCTCGGGGGCTGCCCACAGGATTAACTCCCGTCCGACGGAGGGATCGGTATGAGAGAGGAAACGTCCGAAGCGGACCACCCGCCAACCGAAAGCGATCACCGTGCGGAACACGACCCTGCCACTCTTGAGCGCGTTCATGACCACCGCGAGCGACTCGCACCCTCCATCGGCCGCGCGTGGACCGACGCCGAGCCGTGGCGCTTCCTGACCGATCTCACCGCGATCGGGAGCCGCATGGCGGGCAGCGAGGGGGAACGGCGCGCGGCCGACCTCGTCGTCGACGCCTTCGAGCGCGCGGGGCTGCGAAACGTCCGATCCGATTCGTTCGGGATCGCGGCGTGGGAGCGGGGAGACGCCGACCTCCGCGTCACGACGCCCGGACGGAACGGCAGCGATCGGACGCGGTCCTTCGAGGCCCTCGCGCTTCCGTACTCTCCGGCCGGGGACGTCGGGGGCGCGCTCGTCGACGTGGGGTACGGCACGCCCGAGGAGGTCGACGCCGTCGACGTCGAGGGGCGGATCGCGGTCGCGTCGACGACGACGCCCGCGGACTCCCGGTTCGTCCATCGCATGGAGAAGTTCGGCTACGCGGTCGAGTCCGGCGCGGTCGGGTTCGTCTTCGTCAACCACCTCGACGGCCAGCTACCGCCGACCGGGTCGCTCACCTTCGGCGAGGAAGCGGCGGCCCCGGCGGTCGGCGTCTCGAAGGAAACCGGCGAGTGGCTCCGCGAGTACGCCGCGAACACGGCCGGTCCGGTCGCGAGCGTCGAGTGTTCAGTCGACGCCGAAACGACGCCCGGAGAGTCGAGAAACGTGATCGGGCGGGTCGGTCCCGACACCGAGGAGCGCCTGCTGCTGCTCGCACACTACGACGGCCACGACATCGCGGAGGGCGCACTGGACAACGGCTGTGGGATCGCGACGATCGTCACCGCGGCCGGGATCCTGGCCGAGGCGTACGGGGCGGACGACGAACTGCTTCCGATCGGCGTCGACGTCGTCGCGGTCGGCTGTGAGGAGGTCGGACTCCTCGGCTCCGAACGCCTCGCGGAGAGGACCGATCTCGGTTCCGTTCGCGGCGTCGTCAACGCGGACGGCGCGGGTCGGTTCCGCGACCTCGTGGCGCTGACACACACCTCCGACGACGCCGCCTCGGTCGTGAACGCCGTCTCGGCGGCGACGCGACACCCCATCGACGTGGAGCCGGAGCCGCATCCCTTCTCCGACCAGTGGCCGTTCGTTCGGCGCGGCGTGCCCGCGCTTCAGCTCCACAGCGATTCCGGCGAACGCGGTCGTGGGTGGGGGCACACGCACGCGGACACGAGGGACAAGGTCGACGACCGAACCGTCCGGGAACACGCCGGGTTGACGGCACTGCTCGTCGCCGGGTTTGCGGCGGTCGACCGGGAGCCATCACGGCTCGATCCGAACGCGCTCGCGGCCGCGTTCCGGGAGGCAGGATTCGAAACCGGGATGCGTGCGGCCGACCTGTGGCCCGCCGAGTGGGAGTGAGGGACGACCGGGTGAACCGTGTCACCCGCCGATCCGCGCTACTCGTCGACCGGATCCGACTCGTTCCTCTCCGGTATCGGCGGCGTGGATCGTTTATGTACCGTCGCCCGGTATCGGTCGAGGAGCCGGGCGACGACGTCCGGATCGACGTCGCCGCCGATCCGTGAGGCGACCGCGTCGGGATCGAGGCCCGTATCGGCCGTCTCGCCGTCGATCCCGTCGTCGACCGCAACCCGGAGGACCGGGTCGATCACCTCGTACGGCGCGCCGAGGTCGTCGACGTCGCGCTGGCCGGGCAGAAAGCCGGCGGACGGCGGTTTGTCGACGACGAACTCGGGAACGTCGAGCTCCTCGGCGAGGGCCCTGACCTCTGTCTTGTACAGGTGGCCGATCGGCAGTAGGTCGGCAGCTCCGTCGCCGTGTTTGGTCACGTAGCCGAGGAGTCGCTCGCTTCGATTGGTCGTCCCGCACACGAGCCGACCGGTCGCGTTGGCGGCGAGATACGCGAGGGTCATGCGCAGCCGTGCGATGGCGTTGCCCGTGAGCGTCGGCTCGTCGTGGAGGTCGAACCGGTCCGGGGCTACGGTTCCGAACTGTGCGAAGAGCGGTTGGAGGTGGATCGTGTCGTGCTCGATCCCCAACGCTTCGGCGATCCCCTCGGCGTCCCGTGCGTGAAGCGCGCCGAGCTTGTTACACGGAAGTATCAACCCGTACACTCGATCCGGGCCGAGTGCTTCGACGGCGACCGCGGCGGTGACCGTCGAGTCGAGCCCGCCGCTCATGTTGATCACGACGCCGTTCGCGTTCGCGGCGTCGACGGTCGCCCGAACGAACGACGCTATTCGGTCAATCTCCGCCCCCGGGTCGAAGTCGACGTGTCCCGGAGACGAACCGGTCGTCGCGGTCCCCTCGTCAGTACGCGTGGAAGTGTTCATCACGGATGGCGGTCGCCGATCGACGCATAAATACGCTCCGTGGGTATTATATAAGGGAATCTGCGCCCCGATCGGATCCGGTCGGCGGTCTCGCCGACCACTACTTTCCGACCGATCACCGATCCGGGTTGCTCGGTCGAAACCCGAGGAGATCCACGTCTCCTGTGGGTCGAAATCGACCGTCCGTGTGCCTCAACACATAATCTTACAGTATTATACCATATCGACCGTAATTTGCCGTATCTAAGAATATAAGGTGTATATAACCTAACGTTTATACAGTAACGACTGCGTTTCCCCTGTATGTCTACGTTAGAGCTGAGCGCGAGTCAGAAGCGGATCCTCACGTCGCTCGTGAACCTCGCGGACGACGAGGAGAGCGTCATCTGTGGTCGGGAGATCGCTGACGGGATCGACCGAAACCCGGGGACCGTCCGGAATCGGATGCAGAGCCTCCGTTCGCTGGGACTCGTCGAGGGCGTCGCCGGGCCGGACGGCGGGTACAAGCCGACGGAGAAGGCGTACGACGTACTCGATCTACGGCGACTCCGTGATTCGGAGCCCGTTCCGGTCGAGCGGAGCGGAACGCCGGTCGAGGGCGTGACGGTCCGCGAGATCGACCTCTCCAGCGTCAACAACCCCGAACTGTGCCGTGCGGAAGTCGTGCTTCACGGCTCTGTCCGGCCGTTTGCGGGCGGCGACCGCGTGACCGTCGGGCCGACGCCGGCCGCCGGCCTCCGACTGTCCGGCGTCGTCGACGCCGCGGACATCGACGGAAACACGTTGATGATCCGGGTCGACTCCATGGAGACGGCACCCCCGACGACGAACGAGGCGACGACGAACGAGGCGACGAACGAGGCGACGAACGAGACGGCGACGGCTCGTTCCGCAAGCGACTGAACGACGTCGATCGCAGCCGGCTCTGTTCGCCCGAGACTACGAATATCACGCCTCGACGTTCGTGATCCGGGTCCGGATCCGGTCGCGGATCGCTCCGGTTGCCGCCGCGGCGTGACGGGCGTCGCGATATCGTTCGCCGAAGACGTCCAGTGCGCTCGCGGCCGCCTCCGCGTCGACTGCGAACTCGAGGCCATCGTACTCGACGGTCCACAGAACGAGCGGCTCCGGCGGTGCGGGTCCGACACCGTGTTCTCCCGGGATCGGCTCCGGATCGAGGAGTCGATCGACGAACGCGGGCTCGGCCGTCCCCCGTCCGACCGTCTCGACGACGGCGGCGAGTCGGCGGACGAGTGCCCGCGGGAACCCGTCGGCGGCCACCTCGATGACGAGTACGTCGTCCTCGCGGGTCGCCGTCGCCCGGAGGTCCCGAGTCGTCCCGCGGTCGTCGCTCGTGAGATTGTGGAAGTCGTGTTCCCCCGAGAGCCGGTCAAGTACGTCGTGAACCGCGCCGTCGTCGATTGTCGAGCCGTCGGATTCAGGACCGGTCGCGGCCGACTCCGAACCGCCTCCTCGCGGCGCGTACAGGTGATACCGGTAGGTCCGACACACCGCGTGGTGGGTCGCGTGGAAGCCGTCGTCGACATCCGCGGCTCCCCAGACGCGGATCGACCCGGGGAGATGGCCGTTGAACGCTCGCGGCGTGAGCCAGTCGGGCGCATCGAAGGCGACCGTCTGGGCGACCGCGGAGACTCCCGCGTCCGTGCGGCCAGCCGCGGCGTAGCTCGGCGGCGTGGCGTGGGTCGGACCGTCGCCGCGCTCGACGATACCGTGATCTGCCAGCGCCCGCAACAGCGTCCCCTCGACGGTCGTCGCGTGTGGCTGTCGCTGGAACCCCGCATACTCGCGGCCGTCGTAGGCGACCCGAAAGGCGCTGGTCACGTCTCGCGGTCGGCCATCGGAACGGTGACGACCGGAACCGGGGACACCCGCACGATCTTCTCCGTGACGCTCCCTAGGAGGACGCGCTGGAGGCCGGTGCGGGTATGGGTCGGCATCACGACGATGTCCGCCCCGGTGTCCTCGATGGCGTTTTTGATGACTTGAAGCGGATCCCCGTGGATGACGTTGCCGACGACGTCGATCCCCGCCTCCTCGAGTTCCGTCGTCACCGTCTCGACTCGCCGTTCCGCCCCCGCCTCGACGCGATCGGCGAGCGACGCGACGCGAGGGCCGCTCAGCGTGTGTTCGAGCGTGTCGACCGCGCTCACGACGTGGACGGTCGCGTCGTAGCGCTCGGCGAGACTCCGCGCGTGCGGGACCGCGTCGTTGGCGGCGCTTCCCGGCGCGACCGGCAGCAGAATGTCGTCGTACATGCCGAAAGGTGGATCCGCCGGGCGCAAAACGGTACCGGCCAAAGTCGTCCGTCGCTCGGTCACGGTTGATTTATCACCCTCACGGCGTAACGACGGTCGTGGTGGCCGTGACGACGTGTTACCCCCACCGAGCCCCGTGTGACGATGGGCTTTCCTCCGAGCCACCACGCTAACGCCCGTTAGCGACCGCTCAGTACGAGGCCGCTCGCTTGTCGAGACCCGCAGCGGCGATGTCCTCGCCGTCGACTGAGGTGCGGAGCGCGTCCATTCCGTCGTCGCGGTCGATGCCGAAGTTCGTCGCGTACAGCTCCTCCAGCCGCTCGTACTCGGCGTCCGTGATCGGCGGGACGTCGCTGGCGGCGCTCCACTCGGCGATGTCGTCGGCGTTCCGGAACGTCGGGGTGACGGAGGCGACCTCGTCGTGGGCGAGCAGCCAGCGGATCGACGCCTGACCAAGCGTCCTCGTTCCCGCCGTTCCCTCGGCGTCCTCCGGGTTCTCGAGGAACCGGATCGCCTCGACCTTCTCCCAGCCGGCCTCGTACCACTCCTTCGGGCGGTGCGAGCGGTGGTCGCCGTCCTCGAGGACGGTGTCCGGCGTCACCTGCTCGTTGAGCAGTCCCGAGGAGTGCGGGACGCGCGCGATGACGGAGGTGTCGGAACCGCTATCGCGGATCGTGTCGATGAAGTGGCGGCCCGGCTCCTGTTCGAAGAGATTGAACACGGTCTGAACCGCGTCGAACTCCTCGTACTCGACCGCCGCGTCGCCCTCGGCGAGCCAGCCGATCGAGGGGCCGAGCGCCCAGCCGAGCGCCCGGACGCGACCCTCCGTCTTCCACTCGCGGAGGAGGTCCCGAACCTCGGGCGTCACCTCGTCGACGTTCGCGTTGTGTAGCTGGAGCACGTCGACGTAGTCGGTGTCGAGCCTGTCCAGCGACGATTCCAGCGCCTCGCGGAGGTACTCCTCGTTCAGCTCCTTCGGGAGCTCGCCGTGGCCGGCCTGCGGGTTGTCGTAGAAGTCGTAGCCGATCTTCGTCGAGAGCGTCACCTCGTCGCGACGGCCGTCGATCGCCTCGCCGACGATCCGCTCGCTGTCGCCGTGGCCGTACACGTCCCCGGTATCGACGTAGGTGACGCCGGCGTCGAGGGCGTCCTCGACCATCCCGACGGCCTGCTCGTCCGAACGGTCGCCCCACCAGTCGGTTCCCACAACCCACGCGCCGAAGCCGACTTCCGACACTTCGACGCCGGACCCTCCGAGTTCACGGTTATACATGTCGTCACGTTCGGCCCGGTCCCACTTATCGGGCGCGGTCTTCCCCATCGATCGGGGACTGGAACGGGGGTATATACCTTCCGGCGGAGTCGTCGCACAACCGAACCCATTTGTGGATCGCCGTCGAACGGTCGACGATGACAAAGCGACACGTGTCCCTACCGGACGCCGCGGAGGCGTCGGTCCAGGCGTTCATCGACGAGGTGGACGAGCGGCTCGCCTCGGCGGAGGACACCTGCGAGGTCGTTCGGGACACGCTGATCGACTTACACGGGGACCGAGACCGCTGGGAGGCGTGGCAGAACGGCGAGGACGTGTCGAAGGCCGAACGGGTTCGTTTACAGGGGTACGACCCGTGTAACGCCACGCTGGAATCCGAGTACTACGCGGAGAAGGACGAGGATCGCTTCCAGCGCTCGAAACACCTCCAGTGGCTCTGGCGGCAGTTCGATGCCACGCCGATGGCCGACAACGTCGAGTTCGCCCTCCGGTTCCGGAACATGCTCGGCAACCACCTCTTCGCCGAGTGCGGCGAGGACTGTCGGTTCTTCAAGGGAATCTCGGTCACCTATGGCCACAACATCGAGATCGGCGACAACGTCGTGATCCACGACGACGTCCACCTCGACGACCGCGGCAAGCTGACGATCGGCGACCGCGCGTCCGTCTCCGACGGGGTCCACCTCTACAGCCACGACCACGACCTCGTCGACCAGACGGAGGTCCGCAACTACCACACGATCGTCGAGGACGACGCTCGCGTCACCTACGACGCGATGGTTCGCGCGGGCTGTCGCGTCGGCGAGAACAGCGTCGTCGGCGCGCGGGCGGTCGTTCAGGGCGACGTGCCCGACCACCACGTCGTCGTCGGCACGCCCGCACGGAGCATCCGCGTGAAGCCCGGCTGGGAGGACGTCGCTGAGGAGCTGGAGGACGGCCGACTCGTCAACCGCGGCGACGAACGCGAGATCGAGTACGAGCTCGACGACGAACTCGAACGGTTCGACGAGTTCCAGCGCGACCTCAGTCCGCCGAGCGCGACGAGGTAGCCGGGTCGGTCGCTCCACGATACTTCGCTTCCATCATGCCCCGCGCCGTCGCCGTCAACGTCGCCGCCAACACCAACGAGCCGGGCTTTCGCGGCCCGGTCTTTCCCGACGGCTCCTTCGCGTACGTCCCGATCCCGGAATCGGCGGAAACACTCCCACGCGAGGGGTTTCCAGTTGACGAGCCCGTGCCGACATACGCCGACCTCGATCTCCCGTTCTCGCTGCCCGAGAGCCTACGAGGAACCCCGGTTCACATGGACCCGGAGTTCCCGGGCGTCCACGGGCGGACGGCGGCGACGTACGGCGACCCCTATCCGATCAAGGCGGGACCGATCGCGGCGTTGGAGCCGGGCGACTGGCTACTTTTTTATGCGACCCTGACGCTCCGTCCGGCGAACTGGGGAGGGCCGGTCGGCGAGGGTCGGTCGGCGACGCCCGACCCCGCCGCCGTCGACGACGACCTCGCACCCGAGTGGGGCGCGTATCTGTTCGCCGGCATGCGTATCGAGCGCGTCGTCGACACCGCCGACCGCGACGCTTCCGACCGCGACGCGGCCGCGACGCTAACCCCGACCAACGCACATCTGAAACGCGACCCGTTCGACGCCCGGGTCGTCGCCGCCGGCGACCCGCACGCGTCGGGACTGTTCGACCGCGTCGTCCCGCTGAGTGTCGCCGAGGCGGGTGTGGAGGCGAACCGGCTGGTGACCGATCTGTCGAGCGATTCGGGGAAGGGCCCGTGGTGGCGGCGGCCAATGCGGTTCGACGAGGCGGCGACGGCGACGCTTCTCGATCGGCTCCCGTCGCGGCTCCGTCGATAACGACGCGCTACTCGTAGTCCTCGTAGGTCGGCCGCCCGGACTCCGGCGGGAACTCGTCGACGGGGACAGTCGTCTCGTCGCCGCGTTCCATGTCCTTCACCGTGTACTCGCCGTTCTCCAGGTCGCGCTCGCCGACCACGACCACCGTCTCCGCGTTGATCGAGTCGGCGTAGCCGAGCTGCGCGCCGAACGATCTGTCCGAGACGTCCTGCTCGACGACCACGTCGTCGCCGAGCGCGCGGAGGTCACGGGCGAGCGCGGCGGCCTCGCTTCGCGTGTCGCCGACGGAGAGCACGTAGTAGTCGGTCGAAAGGGCCTCGTCCGGCCAGACGCCCGCGCGCTGACAGAGCAGCTTGAGCGTCGCGTGTCCGGGCGCGACGCCGACCGCGGGCGTTGGCTGGCCGCCGAAGCTCTCGATGAGGTCGTCGTAGCGGCCGCCGCCGAAGACGGAGCGCGACACCTCGCCGGTGGAGTCGAAACACTCGAAGACGACGCCGGTGTAGTAGTCGAGCCCGCGGGCGGTCGTCAGCGATACCTCACAGAACTCGCCTGCGCCGAAGTCGTCGGCCGCGGCGAGCACGTTTCGGAGGTTCTCGACGGCGGCCTCGACGTCCTCGCCGCCGGCCTCGGCGACCGCGTCGAGGTCGTCGACGGTCTCGACGCTCGTGATCAGATCGTCGAACTCGCGAGCCGTGTCGCGGTCGAGTCCGGCGTCGGAGAGGAGTCCGTGGTACTCGCCGTCGTCGACCTTCACGCGCTTGTCGACCGCGCGGATCGCGGCCGCGGTGTCGACCGCGTCGGGGTCGGCCGCGAGCGCTCGAACGAGTCCGCCGAGAACGTCTCGGTGTGAGACCCGGAACTCGAAGTCGTCGCCGGTGAGTCCGAGCGACGTGAGCGCGTCGGCCGCGACCGCGAGCACCTCGGCGTCGGCTTCGGGGGCCGACGAGCCGAAGATGTCGATGTTCGTCTGGTAGAACTCCCGGAACCGGCCCTGCTGGACCTGCTCGTAGCGCCAGAACGGGCGGGTCGACGTCCACTTGATCGGCTTGGAAAGCTCCTGGCCCTTTGCGACGACCATCCGGGCGACGGTCGGGGTGAGTTCGGGCGTCAGCGCAACGCCGCGGCCACCCTTGTCCTCGAACGCGTACAGCTCCTCGACGATCTCCTCCCCGGACTTGTCGACGTACATCTGCGTTCGCTCCAAGGCGGGCGTGGCGATCTCGCGGAACCCGTACCGGCTCGCGGCGTTCTCGATCGCGTCCGTCACCTCGCGGCGGGCCGACTGTTCGCCCGGGTAGAAATCGCGGAATCCTTTGAGTCCGTCGTACATGGACGCGAGTTCGGCAAGCGCCCGCTTGAAAGCATCCTTTCGGGGGCGGGGAGACGGCTCCTCAGTGGGCAGGGACGAGAGTCCGTGGCGTCCGCGTCACTCGGTCCCGGTCGTCCCCCCATCGGCGGCCGCGCGAGACCCGGAATCCGCCCCCGTACCATTCGTGTCCGCCGCCGGATCGAGGTCCGCGTCGGTCTCGAACCTGTCGAGGGTCGCCGAGAGCCGAGTGGCTCGCTCGGAGAGCGACGAGACGGACTCCGAAACGTCCGTGAGCGAGGTGGTCTGTTCCTCGGCGGCCGCGGCGACCGTGTCCGCTTCGGAGGCGGTCTCCTCGCTGATCGTCGCCACCTCGTCCGCCATGGCAACGACCTCCTCGGTGGAGGCGGCTTGCTCCTCGGTGACGTCGGAGATCTCCTGAACGCCGTCGTTGGTCTCGTCGGCGAGTTCGGCGATGTGTTCGAGGTCGTCGACGGCAGCCGCCACGCGCTCCGCCGCGTCGTCGATCTGTTCGCTCGTCGACTCGACCTCGGCCGTCGACTGGTCCATCCGCTCGCGGATCGCGTCGATACGGGACTCGGCCGTCTCCGCGGCGTCCTTCACCTCGTCGGACAACGCCTTGATCTCCTCCGCGACCACCTCGAACCCCTTGCCGGCCTCGCCCTCCGAACGGGCGGCCTCGATGTTGGCGTTCAACGCGAGGATGTTCGTCTGTTCCGCGATCTCCGTGATCCGGTCTATCAGCTGGTCCACCTCGCTCACCTCGTCGTCGAGCGCGTGGATCGCCGCGACCGCCTCCTCGACGGTCTCCTCGGTCGCCTCCATCCCGGCGATCGCGTCTTTGGCGGCCTCCTGCCCGCGGTTGCCCGCCTCCGCCGTCCGCGCTGCGGCGTCGGCGACCTGATCGGACGACGAGGCGACCTCCTCGATCGTCGCCGAGAGGTCGCTCATCTCGTCGCTCACCTCGGTCAGCGACTCGCTCTGGTCGGCCGCGCCGCGGGAGATCTCGTCGACCGATCCCGCGACCTCCGACGCTGTTTCCGCCACCGCTTCGGTGGACTCGGTCGCCCGCTCGGACGCCGAGGCGACCTCGTCGGCAAACGTCGTGAGCTGCGCGTACGTCCGCTCGATCTCCGCGATCATCTCGTTGAACTCCTCGGCGATCGCCGCCATCGCCTCGTCGTCCGCGTCGGTCCGCATCCGCACAGTGAGATCCCCCTCGGCCGCATCTCGCATCGTCTCGCCGTAGTCGTCGGCCGTCGACTGGAGTCGGTCGTTACGCCGTGCCATCCGCTCACGCTCCGTCTCAGCGGCCTCCTGTGCGGTCTCGGCCTCCTCTATCTTGGTGCTGAGGGAGTCGCGCATCGCCCCGAACGACCCGTACAGCCGACCGATCTCGTCGACCCGCGGCGTCTCCAGACCGACCGAGAGGTCGCCGCTCTCCATGCGCTCCGCGCGGTCACGGAGGTCACGCAGCGGCCCGACCGTCTGCCGATTCAACGCGAACCCGACCACCATGAGCGAGAGGAGGCCGGCACCGATCACCGTCAGAACGCTCGTCCCGACCGCGTCGCTCGCGGCGAACGCCTGTGCGGTCGGAACGGTGGTGACGGCGACCCACTCCTTGTCGCCGGTCGAGGCGTACGCCACCACCTCGTCGTCACCGCGGTCGAACGCCGTCCCGTCGCGGGCCGCCCCGAGTTCGCCGACGACGTCGAGGTCGGCGTCCACCGCACCGGCGTCGCTGGAGAGGATCGCCTCGCCGTCCGCGCCGATGATCGTCGTCTCTTGGTCGGCGTGGAGTTGCCGGAGGTTGTCGACTCGGTACTCCAGCGTCCCGACGACCACGACGACGCGCGACTCGTCGCCCGCGACGGGACTGGCGAACGCCATCACCTGATCTCCCATTGCGCTCGACTCGTAGGCTGTCGGAGAGTTCCAGACGTCGTTCGACGACGTGAGGTCGACCCCGGGCTCGACGTCGCTCCACGGGGCTGTGACCTCGTCTACGGAGTCGCCACGGAGATCGGGTGACGTGCTCGTGACGACCGTTTCATCGGCCGTGTCGACGAGGTGGACCGCCCGCACGTCGACCGGGAGCTGTGCCTGTTTCTGTATCAGTTCTTCCTCGGCGGTTCCGGCGTCCGCCCCGGAGAGAGCCTGTACCGAGGAGACAGAGCGGGTGTGCGTCTCCATCGACACCGCCCACTCGTTGATCGAGTCCCCGTGCATGTCGACCATCGAGGTGAGCTGCTGTTCGGCGTCTTCCTCGACCGTCGCCTCTGCGCTTACATAGTTCACACCACCGACGGCCCCGAGGACGACCACGACGAGAAGAATGGAAATCACGAACTTCGCCCGATAGTTCCGCCGTATCACCCCGGGAGTGAGACGCCTCGCGACCCGGCCGACGACGGACTCGTCGGCGTCGGCCGAGGAGTCGGGAGACCGGTGTGGTTCGCCGTCGGTCATGCTCCCACCTCCGGGGAGACCTCCTCGATGACGTCGATCCCGTCGGCCTCGTACCGGAAGTACTCGTAGTCGATGCCGGAGACGTCGCCGTTGTCGTCGAACGTGACCTCGCTTGAGGCACCTCGGTACTCAACCGGGTCGCCGGCTGCGGCCCGACAAACGCCCTCCGTGAGAGAATCGGGCGTCACCTCAGTGCCGCCCTCCGAGGCGACGCGACGCATCCGGCCACGTATTTTTCCCCCGTCGTTCTCGCCCGCGGCGGCGTTCGCGAGGAGGAACACTGCCGCGGCGTCGTAGCCGTTCGCGGTGAAGATGCTCGGATCCTCGCCGTACTCGGACGCGTAGTGCTCCGCGAAGGCGTCGTACCCGGGACCGTTCGAGGACGGGGCCGTCCCGTACACGTTCGTCATCGGCTCGCCCACCTGTTGTGGAAGCGACGAGTCCATCATTCCGTCGGTGGTGAACACGGTCTCGTCGCCGGCGTAGCCGTCGTAGTAGTGGCCGAAGATCTCGACACCGTCCGCCGGGTAGCCGACCACGAAGAGCAGGTCGGGATCGTCGGAGAGCGCGGTCGCGAGCGGCTCCTCGTACTCGTCCGAAAAGGGAACCTGTCGCTGTACCTCGCCGTTGAACGACGTGGCGAAGGCGCCGGAGAGCTGTCGTCCGTAGTCGCCCGCGATGTGAAGCGTCGCGACGGACGACGCGTCGTGTTCGTCGGCCGCGAGCTCGGCTGCGACGACCGCCTGTAGCGAGTCGTCGGGCGCGGTCCGAAAGCTGAACCCGCGATCGTTGAGGATCGAGAGGGTCGGCGTCGTGCTCGCGGGCGAACAGTTGACGACCTCTCCCGGGATGGAGGCCTGCTGGACCGCTTGGAGGGTCACGTCGGATCCGAGCGGTCCGGCAACGGCCGGATAGCCCGCGTCGACGAGCGTTCGCATCGCGTCGATCCCGCCTCGCGCCGTCGTCCCGGAGTCCTCGATCCGCCACTCGACGTCGGCCTCGATACCTGACGCGTCGAGCTGTTTCCCCGGGAGCTCGACCGCGTCGGCGATTGGCGTACCGACGGATCCCAATCCGCCCGAAAGCGCCATCACACCTCCATACCGGAGGGTCCGTTCCGACAGGGAGGTCCGACCGTCTTCCCTATTCCCGGCGTTCGATCCGAGACAGCCGCTGATCCCGAGAGTGGCAGCTCCGGCCGTCGCGGCCAACAGGTCGCGACGCCCGTGTTCCGATATCCGTCTATCAGGACACATGTGCCATCGAAATCGGGATCGGTTTTTAACTCCCAACTCCCGATTCTCAGAAGTGATATTTGATCAGCTATCCACGACTGAAGTCGGAGCGTTCCGGTCTCGTCCCGCCGTCAGAACCGAGCCGTCGCCCACGACATGGTTCCGAACGTCACGATCGATATCCTCCGAGAAACGTTTATATACTGGCGTGTCAGAGGTTATCACGCACAGCATGTTCGAACGCTTTTCCAGCGGATACTACTTGGGGGAACTGTACGTCGAGCCCCACGACGGCGAGCGCGCCGTCATCCAGCAGGCCGACCACGAACACGTTAACGAGCAACTGTACGCGGCGGGAACGGGCCTCGAACGGCTCGATGCCCCCCTCGTAATGAAGGTCGGCGGCGGACACATCCCCGTCGACGGCGACGAGGCGGTGCCGAGCGGGACGCTCGCGGTTCCGCGAGCCATCGCCGACGAGACCCTTCCGGACACTCGGAACGTCCTGCTCGCGGACGCCGACCGCGCGGAGAACCTCCTCCGCTGGGAGGGCTGGGAACCGTCCGTGAACGCCTAGCGAGGGTGTCGCCGTCGACCGTCGACCGGCGAACCGTTCCCTCCGGGCGATGGGCCTTTTATATCCCGGGAACGATCCTCCGGTATGATCGACCGGCTGCTCGGCCGCGCCGAGCTGAAAGAGCGGATCGAGACGCTCGAGGAGGAGAAGGAACATCTGGAGCGGCGCGCAGAGGCCGAGGGCGAGCGCCGCTCGGAGGCCGTCGCCGACCGTCAGCGAGCCGAGGAACGCGTCAACCAGCTTGAAGACCGGATCGAATCCCTCGAGGACCGTGTCGATCGAGCCGAGAGCGACGTGGTGACCGTGGAGTTCCGTCGCGTGAGCGACGCCAGCGGTGACCGACTCGCGGACGTCCTCGACCGGCTTCGCGGGATCCGAAGCGCGGATCCGGAGGGCGTGCTCTCAGCGTTCGTTCCCGACGACGACGCGGTCCCGACGGCCGTCTCCGACTGGTTCGGCGACCGTTCCCGGCTCGTTCGGCGAGCCGCACCCGCGGTCGTGGTCGCCGACGACACCGGGGCCGTGAGCGTCGCGCTCTCTCCGCCGATAGCACCCGAACCGTTCGATGAGTGGTCGGACGCGCCCCGACTCGATCCGACGTGGTTCCGCCCCACGGGCCGGTTCGCGTTCGCGCTCGTCCGCTCGGACACGTTCGCGCTCGGCGTGTACGAGGGCGACGAGCGCGTCGATTTCGAAGGATTCGACTCCGACGTCAAGGACGCCCACTCGAAGGGCGGGTTCTCACAGGGGCGCTTCGAGCGGCGGCGCGAGGGACAGATAGACGACCATCTGAAACGCGCTCGATCCGTCCTAGACGGCGTTGAGGACGTGGACCGAACGATAGTCGTCGGCGAGCGGAGCGTCCTCGGCGACGTCCGCGAGCACGCCGACTACACCGATGTCACCGACGCCACCGGCCGGCCGAAAGAGGCGCTTCACGACGCGTTCCGGGACTTCTGGACGGTTCGGGTCCACGCGATCTGACCGCTTACGGCCTGTGACCGGGGTTTGCCCGCGCCTAACCACGCGAGAATCGCGCCCCGATCCGAGGGTATACACCGAATGACTATGTGACTCCTCGGCGTACCGTTCCGTGGAGGGACACGTCACACGCCCCTCCCCCTTTCTATCGACCCGATACCGGCCGGAACGATCCGCGGGTCGTTTCACTAACCTGATGGACAGAGATAATGCCGCCGAACCCTCCGTTCTACCGTATGAACCGGCTGGAGGATCGACTCGGTAGTCGGGCGATGACCGTCGCGGTCGTGGTCACCGTGCTGTTGATCGCGGGCGTCGGCGTCGCGGTCGGCGGCGGGATCGACACGGGATCGCTCGCGGACGAGTCCGACACGGAATCGCTCGCGGACGGGCCCGTCTCCGAGGAGATCGCTTCCGAGAGGGCCGTTCTCGACGGGAGTCACGCGATCGAGCCTAGACCGGACACCCCGTTCGACGTCGATGACGATACGATCCTAGTCCGCCACGAGCTATCCACGAACGACGAGCCCGGAACGGTCGACGTCACGACCGAGGCCCGGCTTCCGGATCGAGTTACCGGTCTCCGTCTCACCCCGTTGAGCGCGACCGACGATGCGATCGAGGCTGACGGGTTCGACCGCGAGACGACCGATGACGGCGGGGAAGAGTGGGTCTGGGACGGCGAAACGACGCGGCCGTCGCTCACCTACACGATGGACGGGAACGAGACGGAGGAGCGTGAGGGGCCGCTCGCCGGTGAGGGTGCCTACCGGTTCGTCGACGTCGGCGACTGGGCGATCGTTCGCCCGCCACGAGCCTCGATCGCGTGGAGTTTCACCGGTGGCCCCGGCGGAAGCGTCTCCGTCGAGCGCGAGAACTCGGTCGCCGGCGACGGCGTCGCCTCGCAGGCGTTGGCGGTTCTCGGCCCCTACGAGGAGCACGTCCACGAGGCCGCCGACCAGCGGTTCCGGCTGATCGTTCCCGACGCGGCGGATCCGGAGCCGTCGCCGGGAGCGGTGTTCGAGGCGTTCGAGGGCGCGTCGACGGCGCTTCAGGTCGGCGCGCGCGACGACGAGGTGTTCGCGGTCGCCGCGCCGACCGAGTCGGTGTCGTGGGCACCCCGTGGCCTACAGATCGGCGACGCCGACCTCTGGGTTCGTGACACGGAGCCGGCCGGCACCGCCGACGACGTCTGGACTCACGAGTACGTCCACACCCGCCAGTCGTACCGGGCGGAGCGGAGCGCCCGTTGGTTCACCGAGGCGACCGCCACGTACTACGCCGCGCTGTTCGCGCTCGAACGCGGTGCTGCCGACTTCGAGGCGTTCGAGCGGACCCTCTCGGCGGGCGAGCGCGACCCGTACGCCGGCTCCGTTCTCGCGAACCCCGACGCGTGGGCCGCCAACGCCGACTACGTCAAAGGGGCGCTCGTCGCCGGCGAGATCGACCGTCGCATCCGGGTGGCAACCGACGGACGAGCGTCGCTCGCGACGGTGTTCCGCGAGTTCAACGACGCCCCCGTCGATCCCGATGACCGGGACACGTGGGTCACCAACGACGACTTCCTCGACGCGGTCGAGGACGCGGCCGCCGAGGGCGGCGACGACGCCGTCGCGACCGAGATCCGCGAGGAGGCCGAGCGCCTGACGACGACGGACGCGACGCCCGAGTTCTGGGGTCGCGAGACGCACGCCGAGGCGTTCGGGGAGACGCCCGCGCAGGTCGGCTACGGGATCGACGACGAGGGCGTCCGCGCGGTCGGCGAGTACCGCGATCGTGCGATCGAGCGCGACCCGGTTCGACTCGTCGACGGCGAGCGCCTCGCGCTCGCGGTCCGCGTCTCGAACACGGGCGGGACCGCCGGGAGCTACGAGGTGTCGATACGCGTCGACGGCGAGACCGTCACAACCCGATCCGGAAGCGTTGAGGCCGGAGCAGAGACGGTCGAGCGCCTCGAACACGAGTTCACGGACGCCGGGGAGTACGAGGTTCGAGTCGGCAGCGAGACCCTCGATGTCGTCGTCTCCGAGCCCGGGTCCGTGAGCGTCCGGGACGTCGCGACGGACGCCGCCGACGTCGCTGCGGGCGAGTCGGTCCGCGTGACGACCACCGTCGGAACCGACGCGGGGATCCCGGCCGACGGACCGATCGAGTTCCTCGTGAACGGCGAGCCGGTCGGAACCGACCCCGTGAAACTCGACGCGGACGCGGAAACGACCGTGGAGCGTGACGTGGTCCTCGAAACGGTCGGAACAGCGACGATCACCGTCGTCGGGCCCGAAAACGAGGCGTCAGTGTCGGTGAGCGTCGGGGAGTCCGACGGAACCGACGACTCCGTCGGCGGGGGCGCGGACTCGGACGACGACGTCGCCGTGAGCGTTCCCGGATTCGGTCTCGTGGTCGCGGTGGTCGCACTGCTCTCGGCCGTCGGACTCTTCGCTCGACGCCGGTAGTCGGATTCCTCGCTCGACGCCGGTAGCCGACCTCGGCGCATGACGGTCGCTACTGCGGTGCGAAGCGCGTCAGAACGGGGCGTCCGGCCCTTCCGACTCCACGTTGCTCCCCGACAGGTCCCCCTCCGATTCCGCGTTTTCTTCCGACTCCGTCGTGACCAGATCACCCACGTCGCGTTCCCACGCCTCGATCCCGCCGCGGAGGCTCTCCACGCGGGCGTCCGTCGTCCCCTCGTAGCTCCCAATCAGCTGTGCCGCCTGTCGGCTAGCGATGCCGTGCGGACAGACGGTGACGATCCGTTCCGCACCCTCCAGTTCGGGGACCCGAGTCGTGAGCTCGGGAAACGGGATCGACTCGCTTCCCGGGAGATGACCGCGATCGAACGCCCGCGTGTCGCGGATGTCGACGACTCGGAGGCCGTCCTCGGAGTCCCCTTCACCGAGAAGCACCACCAGCTCGTCCGGATCGATCTCGTCGACCATCAGGAGAGCGGACAGAGGCTCGCGGTGAGCACGGCGCGTTCGTCGGTGTCGTTGCGGGCTCCGTGGACATCGCCGCGCTCGTTGAGCACGACGGCGGGCGCGGCGAGCCGCTCGGTCTCGCCGTCGCGGACGACGGTTGGCGCTCCCTCCAGTACGTGGAAGACGTTCGTCGCGTCCCCGTGCTTGTGGGCGTCGACCTCGCCGCCTGATCCGAGAACGAACGCCTTCACCAGCACGTCGTCGGTGACGATGAGTTCGACGGTCTCCACCTCGCCGTCCGCGGGATCGAGGCTGTCGACGGCGTCGGCGTATCGATCGAGTGCCATGGTCGTCAGTCGGTCCACCGAGACAAAAGCGATCGGTCGGGTCACGCCGGATACGATCGACCGCTCGGGTTACTCCCGCGCGCCGGGAGGGAAGGGATCCGTATGGTCGATGACCGCGTCGGCAACGCGATGCGGGTCCTCGTGGATCACCCAGTGTGTCGCGGCGTCGATCGTCAGTAGCCGTCCGTCCGCGCAGTAGTCGACGCTCTCGCCGGCCAGCCGCTTCTGGAGGAAGGGGTCGTTCGCGCCCCAGACCACGAGCGTCGGCACGTCGACCTCGGGCGTCGCCGGCTCCGGACGGTCGCGAACGATCGCCCGGTACCAGTTCACCATGGCCTCGAACGCGCCATCCCGGTTCCACGCCCGACGGTACCGCCGGAAGTCCTCCGCGTCGAACGTTCCGGGTTCGCTCGTCTCGCGGAGGCTGCGAACCGCGAGCCGCCAGTTCCCGGCGCTGGCGACCGCCTCGGGGAGCTTCGGGAGCTGGAACGCGACCATGTACCAGCTCCTGAACCGCTGGCTCCAGGAACTTCGGAGCGCGCGCTCGAAGACGGTCGGATGGGGAACGTTGACCGCGACGAACTCCGAGAGCCGGTCGGGGTGGTGGATCGCGAGCCACCAGCCGACCGCGGCCCCCCAGTCGTGGCCGGCGATGGCGGCCGTGTCACGGTCGTAGGCGTCGATCAACCCGACCACGTCGTCCGCGAGCGTGTCGATCCGGTAGTCGCCGACCGCGGGCGGTTTCTCCGAGAGGTTGTAGCCGCGCTGGTCGGGGACGACCACCCGATATCCCGCGTTCGCGAGCGGCGCAATCGTCTCGTGCCAGCCGTACCAGAACTCGGGGAAGCCGTGAAGCAACACGAGCAGTTTCCCGTCCTCCGGGCCGGCTTCGACGACGTGGAGATCGACGCCGTTCGTCCGAACGACTCGCGAGCGACCGGGGACGGGGTCAGGGATCTCGTCGTCCGGAACCGGCTCCGGAAGTGCTCCGTCCGCTGGGGAGGTGATAGATGCGTCCGGCATACTTCACCCGTCACACGCGAGCGACTAATACGTGCGTTTCACGTGGACACCAACCGCCAAAAAATCGATCCGGGCTTGTCCCGATCGTGGTTGCCCCCGCCCCGACCGTGGTCGGCCCCGTCTCGATCGGATTCGAGCCGCGCTCGACCCGCCTATTCGAGCCGCGTTCGGTTCAGTTTATTCCAAGTCGAAGCGATCGAGACGCATCACCGACTCCCAAGCCTCGACGAAGTCGTGAACGAACGTCTCCTCCTCGCCGTCGCTTCCGTAGACCTCGGTGATCGCTCGGAGCCGAGCGTTCGAACCGAAGACGAGGTCCATGCGGGTTCCCGTCCACGCCACCTCGCCGGTGTCGCGGTCGATCGCCTCGTACACGCCATCGGTTTCGGCGGCCGGCTCCCACTCCGCGTCCATGTCGAGGAGGTTCACGAAGAAGTCGTTCGTCAGCGTGCCCGGCCGATCGGTGAACACGCCGAGATCGGTGTCGTCGTAGGTCGCGCCCAGCGCGCGCATCCCGCCGACAAGTACGGTCATCTCCGTGGCGGTTAGGTTCAACAGCTCCGCTTTGTCGACCAGCAGCTCCTCCGGCTTCTCGTAGCCGTCGCCGAGGTAGTTCCGGAACCCGTCGACCTTCGGCTTCAGCGCATCGAACGAGTCGGGGTCGGTCTGCTCTTGAGAGGCGTCCGTCCGACCCGGATCGAAGGCGACGTCCACGTCGTAGCCGGCGTCCGCAGCCGCCTCCTCGATGGCGACGTTGCCGCCGAGCACGATCAGATCGGCGAGCGAGACGCGGACGTCGTCGTCGCGCGACTCGTTGAACGCTTCCTGGATCCCTTCGAGTGTGTCGAGTACGGTCTCCAACTGCTCCGGCTCGTTGACCTCCCAACTCCGCTGCGGTTCGAGACGGATCCGCGCGCCGTTCGCGCCGCCGCGCTTGTCGCTGTCGCGGTACGTCGACGCCGACGCCCACGCGGTCTTGACGAGCTGTGAGACGGTGAGATCGGAGTCACGGATCTCGTCTTCGAGCTCGGCGATCTCCGCCTCACCGACGAGTTCGTGGTCGACCTCGGGGATCGGGTCCTGCCACAGCATCTCCTCGTCCGGAACCTCCGGGCCGAGGAGCCGTGACGGCGGGCCCATGTCGCGGTGCGTCAGCTTGTACCAAGCACGCGCGAAGTTCATTCCGAACGCCATCGGGTTCTCCTGGAACTCCTCGATGATCTCGCGGTAGTCGGGGTCACGCTTCAGCGCGACGTCCGTCGTGAGCATCATCGGCAGGACCTCCTCGTCGGGGTCGTGCGCGTCCGGGGCGCGATCAATGTCGTCCGCGTTGACGGGGACCCACTGCCACGCGCCGCCCGGGCCCTTCTGGGCCGCCCACTCGTACTCCAGCAGATTGTCGATATACCCCATGTCCCACTCGGTCGGGGAGCTAGTCCACGGACCCTCGATACCGCTGGTGATCATCTCTCCGCCCTTGCTGGGGCCCTTCTCGTTCTTCCAGCCGAGCCCCTGCTCCTCGATAGGAGCAGCCACCGGTTCCTCGCCGAGGTTTTCGTCCGGGTCGTCCGCGCCGTGAACCTTCCCGAACGTGTGGCCGCCGGCGATGAGCGCCGCCGTCTCCTTGTCGTTCATCGCCATTCGGTCGAACGTTTGGCGGATATTTTTCGCCGACAGCTCGGGGTCGGGATTGCCGTCCGGACCCTCCGGGTTCACGTAGATGAGCCCCATGACGGACGCGCCGAGCCCCTCTTGGATCTCACCGGGCTCGTCGAACCGCTCGTTCGTGTCCATCTCTGCTTCGGGACCCCAGTAGACCGAGTCGTCAGGTTCGAACGCGTCCTCACGCCCGCCGCCGAAGCCGAACGTCCGGAACCCCATCGACTCGATGGCGACGTTGCCGGCAAGAATCATCAGATCCGCCCACGAGAGCTTGCGGCCGTACTTCTGTTTGACTGGCAACAGCAGTCGGCGAGCCTTATCGAGGTTCGCGTTGTCCGGCCAGCTGTCGAGCGGCGGGAAGCGCTGGCGGCCACCGTCCGAGCCGCCGCGGCCGTCGGCCGTACGGTACGTCCCGGCGCTGTGCCAAGCCATCCGGATGAACAGCGGCCCGTAGTGGCCGTAGTCGGCCGGCCACCAGTCCTGCGAGGTCGTCATCAGCTCCTCGATCTCGGCTTTTACCTCGTCGAGGTCGAGCGACTGGAACGCCTCGGCGTAGTCGAAGTCGTCCTCGTACGGCCCGACGTCGCGCGCGTTCTGATCGAGTACTTTCAGATTCAACTGGTTTGGCCACCAGTCGTGGTTCTGTCCCCGCATTATCGGGATACCTCCAGAGCGTCGATGAGAGTTGCGTCGATGTTGACTGTCATCTATTACGTCCTCAATTTCCAGCAGTGAAGATAAAAAAGTGGCTACTTTGGTTCTAAATAACCAGCAATAACAACCTTATTTTCTATTAAGAAAACATCTATTCTCAAATAGTGAAAACGCAGCGCTATTTTTATACATGCTCCCAAAATCCAAGCATCGACCCGTCTCGACGCCGATACGGGGCGGGTGCCACACACTCAAGTCATCCGCCTTTTACGATACGATCATGGACGGCAAACGCTTCCTGTTCGTCTCGGCGGACGCAGCTCTCATCACCGACCTCGCGTGGCAGGTCCACCGAGAGGGCCACGAGGTGAAGTACTACATCGAGTCCGAGGGCGATCGGGAGATCGGCGACGGGTTCGTCCCCAAGACGGACGACTGGACGACCGACGTCGACTGGGCCGACGTGATCGTCTTCGACGACATCTGGATCGGCTCCGAGGTCGGTACCGGCGAGCTCGCGCGGGATCTCCGTGAGCGTGGCCACGCCGTCGTCGGCGGGACGCCGAACACGGATCGCCTCGAAGAGGACCGTGGCTACGCGATGGAGATGCTCGAAGAACACGGCGTCAACACGGTCGAACATCACGTCTTCGACGATTTCGACGCGGGTATTCGACACGTACGGGAGAACCCGGCACCCTACGTGATCAAGCCGCTCGGCGAGGTACAGAACGTCAAGCGACTCCTCTACGTGGGCAACGAGACCGACGGAAGCGACGTCGTCGACGTGCTCCGGGCGTACAAGAAGGCGTGGGGCCACCGAATGAAAGGGTTCCAACTCCAGCGGAAAGTCAATGGCGTTGAGATCGCAGTCTGTGGCTTCTTCAACGGAGCGGAGTTCATCGATCAGGTCAACTTCAACTTCGAGCACAAGAAGCTGTTCCCCGGAAACATCGGCCCGCAGACCGGTGAGATGGGAACGTCGATGTTCTGGGCCGGGCGAAACGAGCTGTTCGAGGAGACGCTCGGAAAGCTCGAAGGGTGGCTCGCCGACGAGGGGTACGTCGGGAGCATCGACGTCAACTGTATCGTGAACGAGACGGGGATCTACCCGTTGGAGTTCACGCCACGGTTCGGCTATCCGACGATCGCCTTACAGGAGGAGTCGATCGAGTCGTCCACCGGCGAGTTCCTTTCCGACCTCGCACACGGTCGCGATCCCGACGTCGCGGTCCACAACGGCTACCAGATCGCGGTTCGAGTCGTCCTCCCGCCGTTCCCGTTCGACGACGAGAAGACGTACGACGAGAACTCGCGGAACGCCGCCGTAGTGTTCGAGACCGAGAGCCGTGAGGGGATCCACATCGAGGACGCAAAGAAGGTCGATGGTCAGTGGCGCGTCGCCGGCGGCAACGGAATGCCGATCGTGGTTACCGGAAAGGGGGACACGATGTATGCCGCACGCGAGCAGGCGTACGACCGGATCGACGACATCGTGATGCCGAACATGTACTACCGGGACGACATCGGCGAGCGGTGGATCGATGGCGACGGGGACCGGCTACTAGCGTGGGGATATTTGGGTCCGAGTCACGCCGAGTAGCGGGGCCGGTTCATCGAATCGGGATCCAGTCACGTCAACAGGTCGATGGTCACGACGTTTCCCGTCTCGTCGACGTCCTCGAACGACATCGATCCGTTCGACCGGCGGACGACCCAGTAGACGAACCAGAGGTCGAGTCCCTGCCCGTGGTTGAGCGGGTTGATCTCGTCGGTGTCCAACAGGACGTCCTGTTCGATCTCCGGGATCGGCTTCGCGTCGTTGGCGATCCGGATCCGGACCCCGGAATCGGTCTCGGCGATGGTAACGTCGACGTACGGGTGGTCCGCGTCCGCGTGATCGAGAAGGTACTCGACGATCCTCGTGACCGCGTCGGCGGCGTTCTCGGTCGCGAACACGACCCGATCGTCCGGACACGACGGCGAAAAGGCGATCGTCGCGTCCGGACGCGTCCGACGCAGGTCCTCAAGCGCGTGGGAGACCTCCGGAACGATCTCGAGTTCCACGCGATTGGGTCGCTCCAGAAGCATCCGGTTGATCTCCCGGCCACGCTCGGCCATCCGGAGGACATCCTCGACGGCCGCCATCGTTTTTTCCGCGTGCTCGGCGACCGGTTCGCCGGCCGCGGCCTCGCGGATCGCCTCCCCGTGACCCATGATGACGTTGAGCCGGTTCCGAAGGTCGTGTCTGAGAACGCGATCCAGCGTCCCTAGGTGCCGTTCGTGTTCCTTCCGTGTCGTGATGTCCTCCTGAAACCCGACGTAGTGGGTGACGGTGCCCTCCTCGTCGCGGATCGGCGCGACCGTGAGTCTGTTCCAGAACTCCGCTCCGTCCTTTCGGTAGTTCAGTAGCTCGACCGTGACGGGCTTGCCCGCCTCGATCGCGTCCCGAACCGTCCGCACCGGCTCCTCACGGGTCCCGTCACCCTGGAGGAATCGGCAGTTCCGTCCGAGTATCTCCGCCTCTGAGTAGCCGCTTAGCTCCTCGAACCGGTCGTTGGCGTACACGAGCGGGAGGTCGTCGGCTTCGGCGTCCGCGAGGACGATCCCGACCGGCGCGTCGTCAACGGCCCGACTCTTGATGGCGAGTTCGTGTTCCGTCGCCCGCCGGTCGGACACGTCCGCCACGACGTACACGATCGACCGGGAACCCCGCCAGTCGGCGCGCGCGATGCTCACCTCCACGGGGACGTATCCGCGGTTGGGGACGAGGAGGTCGACCTCGACGCGCGCGAACGCCCGCCGTCCGTCGACCACCGGTTCGGCGACCGCCTCGAGCGTCCCGTCGGTCGACCGAAGCACTCGGTCGACTCGTTCGCGTTCCAAACCGCTCGAACCGTCCGCGAGAAACACGCCGGCACGTTCGTTGCTGAAGACGATCCGACCGTCGCGAACGACGAGCACGCCGTCCGGGATCGCGTTCAACACCGCTGCGGTGTGCGTCGTCGTGTCGATGGACTCGTCGCGGTTCCGCCGATGCGACACCGCGTCGGTTATCAGCGCTCCCAGGCGGTCCCACTGGTCACCGAACCGCTCCTTTATGAGGTAGTCGGTGACGTCGGCGGTGATCGCGTCGCTGGCGATCTCCTGGGTTCCACACGAGGTGAACAGAACGAACGGGAGCGTCGGCGCGCTCGCGCGCACGACCTGCAGCAGCCGGACCCCGTTTGAGTCCGGCAGGTCGTAGTCGCTGACGACGCAGTCGACGTCCGCCGTCGAGAGACGCGCGACCGCCTCATCGACGGTGGCCGCGGTCGTCACCTGAAACCCCGCGGTATCCCCGAGAGCACCCTCGAACTCGGCGAGGTACTCCTCGTCAGCACTGACGAGGAGGACGAGGGTCGGCTCGGACATAGTCCTAACAACCTAGGTCGGCGTCCCGGTTAGTCCTGTTGGATCCCGATACAGCGGTCCGGGACGAGGCGGTTCCGGGGCCGGGTCACAGCGTCTGCGCTCCCGAGAACACCCGCCATCTTTTATCACTGCGGGAGCACTGTTCCGGATATGCCGAAATACTCGACGGGCGGCGGAGGCGGCGGCGACGACGGCGACGCCTGTGAGCTCTGCGGACGCGAGACGTCGAACCTCCAACGGGCGAACGTCGCCGGCGCACAACTGCTCGTCTGCTCGAACTGCCGGCCGCACGACGACGCGAGCAAGAACTCCGGGGGGCACGGCGGCTCCGGCGGGGGTGGAGGCGGTGGGAGCGCCGGCGGCAGCTCCGGCGGTGCCGACGGCGACTCGACCGCGACCGAGAGCCGGAAGAAGGAGATCGCCCGGAAGCAGGCCAAGATGTACGACTCGGCCACCGGCGACTCGAAACGATGGGAGGAGGAGGGGACGGACTACGAGGACGACCGACTCCCGTACCTCGTGTCGGGATACGGCGAGATCGCGCAGGATGCCCGTCAGGACGCCGGGCTCACGGTCGAGGAACTGGCCGAGGAGCTCGGGATCGACGAGGACGACCTGTTGGCGATCGAGGACGGCAGAGCGGCGACCGCGAACGTCGGCGGCTCCGCCGTTCGCGCGGTCGCGGACCGGCTCGGTGTCGACCTCGTCGACGAGTAGGATCGGACGCCGAACCCGACAGCGTCGTCGTTGACCCGTTTCCGCCAACGGACGTTCCCTCTCCGCCTATCACAGCACGTATTACTCCGGGAATCTGAAGTAGAACCGATGTCACAGCGGCCCTCCATCTCCCGCCGCCGAGCATTGTCGCTGGCGGGAGGCACGGCTCTCGGATCGCTTGCCGGCTGTCTCGACGTGTTCGACCCTCGTGACGGGACAGACGGAAACGGTGACGGATTCGTCGACACGACGGACGTTCCCGAACCGGAATACGGCCACTGGTTCGACGGCGGCGTCGACTACGCTGGTACCGTCGACCGGCGCGGCGAGGAGGAGGTCCGGATCGACGTCGGCGGTGGCGCAAGCGGACTTCGGTTCGATCCGGCCGCGGTATGGATCGATTACGGGACGACCGTTCGCTGGGTGTGGACCGGCGAGGGCGGCGCACACGATGTTGTCACGTACGACGGGCCCGCGGCGCTCGAATCCGAGCTCACCGACGAGGCGGGCCACGAGTACGCGGTCACCGTGACGGAGGCAGACGAGGGAATCACCAGATACGTCTGCCGGCCGCACCAGCTCGTCGGGAAGCACGGGGCGCTCGTCGTCGGCCCTGACATTGAGGAGTACGTCACGGAGTACGACACGACCCCCGTCGACTACGGCGACTGGTTCGAGGGGACACCCGACGTCGGCGAGACCGAGAACCCGCTGCGACGCGACTCCGTCACCGTCCGCGTCGGTGGCACTGGTCGCTACGACACGGACGCCGAGGCGTGGGACACTGCCCCCGTCTACGACACCCCCGCAGTTCGCGTCACACCCGGAACGACGGTCACGTGGCGCTGGGTCCCCGGTGCGGGAGAACACAGCATCGTCGCCGAGGACGGCTCGTTCCGGAGCGACCTCGTCGCCGTCGAAGCGGCCGAAAATCTGGACGAACAGGAGGACGAACACGCGTTCAGTCACACGTTCGAGGATCCCGGAACCTACCGGTACGCCTGCGAGCGTCATCGTGACCAGGGAATGCGTGGCGCCGTGGTCGTCGCCGAGTCGCGACACTGACGAGTGGATACGGACGGCGACTCGCCTCCGAGTCGAAACGACCAATTCCTCGGGGGACCGACCGCGTGTCAATGAAGGCGATCAAGGACAGCGTCCACGGCCACGTTCGGCTGGGCCCGGTCGCGGCCGAACTGATCGACACGCCCGCGTTCCAGCGGCTCCGGCACGTCAAACAGCTGTCCACCGTTCGACTCGTCTACCCCTCGGCGAACCACACCCGATTCGAGCACAGCCTCGGCGTCTACCACCTCGCGCGACAGGCGCTCGACGGGCTCGAGTTGGACCCCGATACCGCCGCGCACGTCCGTGCCGCCGCGCTCCTTCACGACGTGGGACACGGCCCGTACGGCCACCAGACCGAGGGGATCATCCGACGGCAAACCGGCCGCGATCACGACGACGTCGACTGGCTGTTGAGCGACGCCGACCGCGAGATCTGCCGCGTCCTCGAACGCAACGGCCTCGACCCCGAGCGCGTCGCGGCGCTGATCGCGGGCGGCGAGGGGGTCGGCGCGCTCGTCTCGGGCGAGCTCGACGTGGACCGGATGGACTATCTCGTCCGCGACGCCCACCACACCGGGGTCCCCTACGGAACCGTCGACACCGGGCGACTGGTGAACGAGCTTCGACTCACTGATCCGCCGGAGACGGCGCTCGTCCTCGCCGAGGGCAACGTCGCGACCGCCGAGAGCCTGCTCGTCGCCCGGTCGCTGATGAACGCGGTCGTCTACCGCCATCACGTCTCCCGCGTCGCCGGCGCGATGCTGGAGCGCGCCTGCGAGCGCTACCTCGACCGGACGGACGCGACAATCGAGGAGTTTCGGCGGATGGCGGACCACGACCTGCTCGTCGCCCTCCGCGAGCACGTCCCGGAGCTCGGCGGTCGGATCGAGCGCCGCGACCTCT
Source organism: Halorubrum alkaliphilum (assembly GCF_017873815.1). Classification (GTDB taxonomy): domain Archaea; phylum Halobacteriota; class Halobacteria; order Halobacteriales; family Haloferacaceae; genus Halorubrum; species Halorubrum alkaliphilum. Next base: position 57,712 of record NZ_JAGGKQ010000001.1, read on the forward strand.
ACAAGCGAGCAGTCTGGGTCGGGCTCGGCGACGTTCCGGCTGGAACGGTCGACGCCGCCCACGACGAGGAGCTCGCCGGCGAGCGCGAGATCGCCGATCGCGTCGGGATCGATCGCGAGTCCGTGATCGTCGACGTCCCCTCTCGGCCCGGACTCAAGGAGTCCGCCTCGACGGTCGTCGTCGACGGCGTCCCGCAGCGGCTGGAGGACGCCTCGGAGCTCGTGGCCGGACTCCGGGCCGCGGAGCGACGACGATGGACCCTCGGCGTGTACTGTCCGGCGGACCACGTCGAAGCCGTGAGCGACGCGGCCGCCGACGTGCTCGGACTCCGAACCGCAGGGCGACCGGCGTAACGAGACGGTCGGTGTCCGATCCCGATGTCTACGCGTCGGAGGGCCGGGGAACCGTGAGCACGGGACGGTCGCTCGAACGGATCACGTCCTGTGTGACGCTCCCGAACACCGCCTTTCCGGTCGGGCTTCGCTTGCGGCCCGAGACACAGATCGTGTCGGCGTCGACCTCCTCGGCGGCGGCGACGATCTCCGGGCCCGGATCGCCGCTCGCCTCGTAGTGTACGCAGGTCACGCCGGCGTCTTCCAGCGTTTCGCGGGCACGCCGAACCGCCGAGAGCTGGTTGACCGACGCCCCTTCGGGGTTATCCGTAAACACGTGACAGAGGTGAGCCGTCAGACCGTCCGCCGATCCCGGCAGGGCGGCGATCGCTTGACCCTGTGCGACCGCTCGCGTCTCGTCGGCGTCGATGGCGATGAGAACGTCGTACATACGCGACGATCGGTCGCATGGGGACATAAATCGTGTCGCCTTCGGCACGACCGACCCGTCGAGCGCAGTCGATGACGCGGCCGTTTTTAACCGGTGATGACGAACGTCCCCCATGATAACGGTCAAGGACACCGTTCACGACCACATCGAGATAGACGGTGTCGCCGCGGCCCTCCTCGACACGCCGGCCGTCCAGCGGCTCCGCCACGTCAAACAGCTCGGCACCGTCCAACTGGTGTACCCGTCCGCGAACCACACCCGCTTCGAGCACAGCCTCGGGGTCTACCACCTCGCCCGACGGGCGCTCGACCACCTCGAGATCGAGGGGAGACACGCTGACCGGATCGAGGCCGCCGCGATGCTCCACGACGTCGGTCACGGCCCGTTCAGCCACAATCTGGAGTCGCTCACGCATCGGCGAACCGGGAAGTACCACGACGACGTCGGCGAACTGCTCGCGACCGGCGAGGTGGGGGCAGTCCTCCGCGATCACGACCTCGATCCCGGACACATCGCCGACATCGTCGGCGGCGAGGGAACCTACGGCCAGCTCGTCTCGGGCGAGCTCGACGTGGACCGGATGGACTACCTCGTCCGCGACGCCTACCACACGGGAGTCCCGTACGGCACCATCGATACCGGTCGGTTCGTTCGCGAGTTGGCGTTCGTCGACGAGGGTGACGACGCGGACGCCGTGGGCGGAAGCCGGACCCTCGACGGCCCGTCGCTCGTGCTCGACGAGGGGAACGTCCAGACCGCAGAGAGCCTGCTGTTGGCGCGCGCTCTGATGAACCCCGTCGTCTACACCCATCCTGTCGCGCGGATCTCGAAGGCGATGTTGCGCCGTGCCGCCGCCGACCTCCTCGACGCGACGTCGACGAGCGCGGAAGGACTCCGGCGAATGGACGACCACGACTTCCTCGCGGCGCTTCGCGGATGCTCGGAGACCGCGGAGCTGTCGCGCCGCTACGACGAGCGAGACCTGTACAAGCGAGCGGTCTGGGCCGAGTACGACGACGTTCCGGACCGGGTTCATGAAGCTGACCACGACACAGAGGTCTCGCTGGAACGGGAGATCGCCGAGGAGGCGGGACTCGACCGCGAACACGTCCTGCTCGACGTTCCCTCGGAGCCCTCGATGCGTGAGTCGACCGCGCGCGTCACGGTCAACGGGGAGGTTCGTCGCTTGGAGCGGCAGTCTCCGCTGGTCTCCGCGCTCCGGACGGCCCAGCGGAACCAGTGGCGACTCGGCGTGTACGCGCCCGCAGCCGCGACCGATCGGGTCGGGCGAGCGGCCGCGGACGTGCTCGGGCTCGACCCCGACGCGCTGGTGAGCGAGGTCCGAAAGGCCATGCCAACGACGCTCGACGAGTTCGAATAGGACTTTTTATCCGGGGGTTCGCCGACCAAAAACTCCACTAAAAAGCCGCGAGACTCGTCGTCGGGCGCCTGCGGCGCCCTCCGGCTCGCTCGCGGTACGACGGATCACCGCAGCTGCCACAGCCACCCTAACCACGAACGACGTTCCGTCCGTTGGATCCGTGATCCATCGCGAGGGAAGTATACAGTCCCGTTTCGGTTCGTGAAGCTTTACCCCCGCCCGGACGACGCTCGCGTATGCACCTTGAGGGGACGATACTCGTCGGATCGGAGTTCGACCCGGTCGAGGGCCGGGTCGTCGTCGCGGACGGCGAGATCGTCCGGATCGAGGAGAGGTCGACCGACAGCGATGCTATCGTGCTCCCGGCGTTCGTCAACGCCCACACGCACATCGGTGACTCGATCGCGAAGGAGGCCGGCGCGGGGCTCTCGCTCGACGAACTCGTCGCCCCGCCGGACGGACTGAAACACCGGCTGTTACGGGCCGCGAGCCACGAGGAGACGGTGGCGGCGATGGCTCGGTCGCTCCGCTACATGGAGTCGACGGGCACGGGGACGTTCATCGAGTTCCGTGAGGGTGGCGTCGACGGCGTGCGGGCGATCCGGGACGCACTCGCGGGCGAGGGGGTCGACCTCGACGAGCGCGCGATCCGGGCGGTCGTCCTCGGACGCGACGACCCCGATGTCCTGCCCGTTGCGGACGGATACGGTGCCTCCGGCGCGCGCGACGGCGACTTCGAGTCGGTGCGGACGGCGACCCGGGAGGCGGGTAAACTGTTCGGGATCCACGCGGGCGAGCGCGATGCGGACGACGTGGACGCGGCGATGGACCTCGACCCGGAGTTCCTCGTCCACATGGTTCATACCGAGCCACACCAGATGGACCGGCTCGCAGACCGGGAGACACCGGTCGTCGTCTGTCCACGCTCGAACCTCGTGACGAACGTCGGCGTCCCGCCGATCCGCGAGCTTGCGGAGCGGACCACGGTCGCGCTCGGGACCGACAACGTGATGCTCGACTCGCCGTCGATGTTCCGCGAGATGGAGTTCGCGGCGAAGCTGTCCGACCTGCCCGCCCGCGAGGTACTGCGGATGGCGACCGTAAACGGGGCGCAGATTGCCGGATTACATCGCGGCGTGATCGCCGAGGGGGCCGACGCGGACCTGCTCGTGCTCGACGGCGACTCCGACAACCTCGCCGGCGTGCGGGACGTCGTCCGAGCGATCGTCCGGCGGGCGGGCGCGTCAGATGTCTCCCGGGTCGTGCTCGACGGCGAGACGGTCCATCGATCCGAATAGTCGTCGGTTCGCGTTCGCCCGGATCCGTTCCCGACCCGCGCCCGGACTGCCGCCCGAACGCTCCCCGAGCGACGGGGTCAAACCGATCGCGACCGTAGGCGAACGTGATGGTTGAGTTCTCGTTTCTCGGCGGGCTCGTCGTCGGCCCGGCCGTCGGACTGCTCGCGACGCTCGCGATGGACCGCGTCATGCCGCGATTGCCGGAGGGGGCGACCGCGCCGCGGGTCGCCGCGAGCGTCCTGACCGGGACGCACGTCGACGACGCGCCCGACCGTCTGGCAACGTGGATCCACTACGTCGCCGGCGTCGGATCCGGAGTGTTGTTTCTCGCGTTAGTCGCCGCCACCGCGACGCTCGGAGCGACCCCGGTCGTGACGCTCGGACTCGCGGGCGTCGTCATGGTCGGACTGATGGTCGGCTTTTTCGCGCTCGTTCCGCTCCCGCGTGCGTCGGGCCTGCCACGACAGCGGATCGACCAGATCCGCCGTGACTGGGGTGTCTGTGCGGTGACGTACGTCGTCGTCGCCGGGGTTCTCGTCGGCGTCGTCGATGCGGGTCTCCCGCCGCTCTGAGCGCGAGGCGAGCGCCCACGTTTCGGGGCGGACGACCCGGGGGTGAGCCGTCGGGAAGGAAACCGTTTAGTCGCTGGCTGGACCCCGTCATCGCATGCACGCGATCACCCGGACGGGGTGGATCGAGGTCATCACCGGATCGATGTTCTCCGGGAAGACCGAGGAGCTCCTTCGGCGACTCCGGCGCTCGGAGATCGCCGGCCAGTCCGTCGCGGTATATAAGCCCGCCATCGACGACCGCTACGGCGAGGAGACGATCGGTACCCACAACGGTCGACAGTGGGAGGCGACCGTCGTCGACAACGAGGACGACGGGCCCCTGGAGATCCTCGACGCCGACCCGGACGCGGAAGTCGTCGCGATCGACGAGGCGAACTTCTTTTCTGAGACGCTGGTCGGAGTCTGTGACGCGCTTGCGGATCGCGGGACCCGTGTGATCGTCTCGGGGCTCGACCAGACGTTTCGCGGCGAGCCGTTCGAGCCCGTCCCGCAGCTGATGGCGACCGCCGAGTATGTCGACAAGCTCCGCGCGATCTGCTCGCAGTGCGGCGAGCCAGCCACCCGAAACCAGCGGCTCATCGAGGGAGAGCCCGCCCACGTCGACGATCCGACCATCCTCGTGGGTGCGGAGGAGTCCTACGAGGCCCGCTGTCGCGCCTGCCACGTGCTCCGAACCGGCGAGGAGGGGTACCATGGTTCCGGAACGAGCACGGACGAGAACGGGACCGGAAACGTGACCGAGTCCTCGACGGACGAGAGTCCACACACGTCGACGAACGATTGATCGGCCGACGCGTTCGAGTTCGATCCGACCGACTCCATCAAATATCACTTCGTTGCCATCGATCTGAGCGATTCACTCCCGCTATCGCTCACACGTCCTCCCGTACAGATACGGAGTGGAACGGAGTTCGTCACTCTCCGGCAGTGTCAACGGACCCACCGATCCTTTTAAATCGATCTCGTGCGACGCCGACGCATGCGCGTCCCCTCCCGGAGCGATCTCGGTCGCCCGCTCGGCCCCGCCGCGTTCGCGGCGCTGTGGATCGGCGGCGACGGGCTCGGGATCGCTCCCGACGCCGCCGCTGACGCTGATGGCGACGGTCGCGCTCGCGGCGTCGTTCGCGTTCGTGCTCCCGGTGGCGACCGCACCCAACGCCATCGTCTTCGGCTCGGGCTACCTGACGATCCCCGAGATGGCGAAGGTCGGGGGCGCGGTCAGCGTGACCGGGACAGCCGTCATCGTCGTCGGCGTGGTCTGGTGGCTCCCGTTCGTGTGGGGATGAGACGGAGGCGGCGACGTGTCCGGGGTCGTCGGGGCCGGAACCGGAACCACTACGGCGGGCGCTCGCCACCGCCCGCATATGCAACTGGGCGTCATCGGACTCGGGCGGATGGGGCAGATCGTCGTGAACCGGTCGATGGACGCGGGCCACGACGTGGTGGCGTTCGACCTCTCGGCGGAGGCGACGGCGACCGCGGCGGAGAACGGCGCAGAGCCCGCGGATTCGGTCGCGGACCTGTGTGACCGGCTCGGCGGGCCGGCCGAGGGGGACGGTGAGGAGAAACGGATCTGGCTGATGGTGCCCGCGGGCGACGCGGTCGACGCCACCCTCGATGACCTCGAACCACACCTTTCCGACGACGATGTCGTCGTCGACGGCGGTAACTCCCGGTTCCAGGCGTCGGTCCGACGCGCCGAGGCGACGGACGCCGCGTATCTCGACTGCGGGACTTCGGGGGGTCCCGCCAGCGCGACGGAGGGGTTCTCGTTGATGATCGGCGGCCCGAAGTGGGCCTACGAGACCATGACGCCCGTCTTCGACGCGGTCGCGACCGGGCCGGACGGCCACGACCGGATGGGCGAGTCGGGCGCGGGCCACTACGTCAAGATGGTCCACAACGGCGTGGAGTACGCGCTGATGCAGGCGTACGGCGAGGGGTTCGAGCTGCTCCACGACGGGCGCTACGACCTCGACATGGAGACGGTCGCGCGCACGTGGAACAACGGTGCGGTGATCCGCTCGTGGCTGCTCGAACTCTGTGAGGAGGCGTTCGCGGAGGAGGGAAGCGACCTCGGCGACGTCGCGGACCACGTCGCCGGCGGATCGACCGGCACGTGGACGGTTCAGGAGGCGCTCGAACAGGAGGTTCCGGTTCCACTCATATACGGTGCGCTCGCGGAACGGTTCGACTCGCGCAACGAGGGTCGATTCTCCCGCCGCCTCGCGAACCGGCTGCGATACGGATTTGGTCGTCACGAGGTCGCACGCCGCTCCGACAGCGAATAGCGACGTCGATCGTCGGACTCATTCCCACGCTCAAAACGCGGGGCTTTCTCCTCGCACGTCCGTAACCGGAGGTCGCGACCGCTCCTCGGTGGGTGTCAGTCGTTCCGCCCGCGGACGTACGTCTGGTCGTGGGCAGGAAACACTTCGGCGACGGTTTCCGCGCCGTGTTCCTCGGCGATGAGTGCGCGAAGTTCGTCCTCGTAGTCCGCCTTCGGCACCTCCTCGCTCGGTCCCTGCTGGACCTCGAACGTCTCCTCGACGAGTCGGTCGACCGCGTGCCGCCCGAAGCCCGAAAGCGGCGAGATGTAGTCGACCCCGTGGCGGTCCTCAAGGCTCTGCGCCTGTGCACGGGAGACGGTCGGCACGCGGTCGTCCCGCCGACTCCCGTCGGCGATGGCATCGACGTCGTGTTCGGCGATGGTCTCCAAGGCGTGTTCGTGGACGCGCTGTATCCCGTTCCGGGGGTATCCGTCCGCAAGCATCCGCTCCGTGGCCTCCTCGGCGACCGCTCGGTCGAGTTCGACGCGCTCGAAGGGGAATCCCAGCTCGACGGCCGCGCGCTCGGCGTGTTCCCAGTCGTCGGTGAGTCCGAAGCTGCCGGTGACACACCGGACGTCGTAGAACCGGTCAAGTAGGGTCGCGGCGAGCGAGGAGTCCTTTCCCCCGCTGTACAACAGCGCGAGCTCCATCTATCGTCGCCGGATGTCGAAGCTCTGTTGCTCGGGCTGGAGTTCCTTGAGCAGATCACGCATCTGTTCCTCGTCGATGCGTCCCTGAACGCGGCCGCTCTGGGCGAGCGACGCCACCTGTTGTTTGACCTTCTTCGCGAACTCTGGTTTCGACATCTCGACCGCGTTGAGTCGCTGTCGCGCGCCATCGGTCAGGTACTGCTTGAGCACGGCCTCCTGCTGGGCCTCCGCACGCTGTTGGGCCTCCTGTTGGGCCTCAGCGTCCCCGCCTTCGCCGGCCCGGTCCTGTAGCTCCTGCATCTTTTTTTCGCGTATTTCTTCGAGTCGTTCGTCGTCGGGGTTCTCGCTCATGGACGTTTCTTCTCGGCCCGGGCGAAAAACGATTTCGGAGGAGCGCCTCTCCCCGTCGACACGGATCGAGACTCAATCGATCGGGTCACGCTTGGGATCGGACCACGCTTGGGATCGGACCACGCTTCGGGCCGCTTAAACGGCGCACCGTCGTATCGAGACCCATGACTGAGTCGCGGGAGTTCTGTCCCCGGTGTGGCGACGCCGTCCCCGAGCGTCGCGATCCCCTCCCGGGAGAGCCGGCGGGACGGGACGCGCTGTTGTGTGACGACTGCTACTTCGAGGACTTCGAGTTGGTGGACGCTCCGGACCGGATCGAGGTCCTCGTCTGTTCGGGCTGTGGAGCGGTTCGCCGCGGGGAGTCGTGGCGCGACGTCGGCGCGCGCGATTACACAGACGTCGCCGTCGACGAGGTGGCCGAGGCGCTCGGAGTCCACGTCGACGCCGCGGACGTCGAATGGGGCGTCGAACCCGAGCAGGTGGATGAGAACACGGTCCGGATGCACTGCCGCTTCTCGGGCGTCGTCCGCGGAACGCTCCGCTCCGAGGACGTCACCGTCCCCGTCAAGATCTCGCGAGGAACCTGCGACCGGTGTGGTCGGATCGCCGGCGGGTACTACGCCGGGGTCGTTCAGGTCCGCGCGGACGACCGTGAGTTGACGCCCGAGGAGCGTGCGGAGGCGCTCTCCATCGCGGAGTCGTACGTGGCGGATCAGGAGGCGAAAGGGGATCGTGAGGCGTTCATCACGGAGGTGAAAGAGACCGACGACGGCCCGGACGTGAAGCTCTCCTCCAACGGGTTGGCCCAAAACGTCGCGACCCGGATCACGGAGGAGTTGGGCGGCAGCTTCGAGTCGTATCCGACCCTCGTCACCGAGGACGGCGACGGCAACGAGGTGTACCGCGTCACCTTCGCGGTTCGGCTTCCGCGCTACGCGGTCGACGAGATCGTCGATCCCGAGGACGGGGACGGTCCGGTGCTGGTCACCGGCGTCTCCGGGCGGCTCCGCGGAACTCGGCTCGCGACCGGCGAGCCGTACAGCGCGGACTTCGAGGACGGAGAGACGCCGACAGCGACCCGACTCGGACGCCGCGAGGACGCGACGGAGACGACGGTCGTGACCGTCGAGGACGAACACGCGATACAGGTGCTCGATCCGGAGACCTACGAGGCGAGAACCGTGCCGAATCCCGCGTTCGTCGACGACGACGCTGATACCGTGCTCGCGGTCGAACACGACGGTGACGTTCACCTCGTCCCGCGGGACGAGTCCGCGTAGCGAGGCTCGGAAAACAGCTACCGCTCGACTGGGGGAGAGCGTAGTGAGAAACCGGGTCTGCGGTGACGTCAGTCCGCGCGGGCGGTACGGTCGCTAGCGGAGACGGCCGCGCGCTCGGACTCGGTCACGTCGATGCCGCGGCGCTCCAGTTGCCGGATGAACTCGTCCTCGCTGAGCCCCGCCTGCGCTGCTGCCTGCGAGAGCGTCAGCGTTCGCGCACCGTACAGCGTCAGCGCACTCGACAGCCCGTTCGTTGCCATGGATACCAGTCACTCGTGAACGAATATGAACCTTACTAATTCATTCAGGACCCTGATACACCTTATATGATATTATGTACCATGAGAGATGGCGTGAGGATATAAGGAAACGCGCCGGGCGGGCGGGGTCGACCAGTCATCGTTGACGAACCCCGCAGGAATTATGACCCTCTATGGCCGAGACGGGTGTATGGAGAGACAACAGATAATCGCCGTCCTGTTCGCGTTCCTCATGGTGAGTTCGATGGTCGCCTGGGGCGTCAGCATCATCTAACCCGGTCAACCGACGACGCGGATTCCGGACGGTCAGTTCCGGAGACACCGCTCCGGACCGTCAGAGGGTACCTCAGCCGTCACCCCAGACGTCCGAGAGCGGATGGTTCCTTCGGCGATCAGCGTCGGCTTCCGATCGCGTTCGGAGGCCCGGATCCGTCGTGTCCGCGCTCCCGGCTCCGTCCGTCGCCTCCGACCGTTTACGACCGGATGCCGATCCCGCCCGCCCCTCGTTACTCGAACCCTCGTCTCGTCCCGTGCGCTCGTCTCTCCTCCCACGTCCCCCGCGTCCCGGACCGGAGGGATCCGCATCGATCCCCGCCAGAGCCGCGGTCGGGTCGAACTCGGGGAGCGCGGGACTCGCCATCGCGCCGATCTGGTCGTGGAACCACGGCGGGGTGTCGGCGGCAGCCCGATCGAACAGATCGAGCAGCGAGTCGTCGGCGAGATACGTCGCGCCGTAGTCGTCGGGCGCGCGCACGACTCGTCCACACGCTTGGATCACCGTCCGCAACGCGGTCCGGTGATACCACGCCCACTGGTCGTCCGCCAAGCGCCGCGCGACGCGGGAGTCGTTCGTGTTCCGATAGGGTGCCTTACACACGACCTGCCAGCGACACAGTTCGTCGTGGAGATCGAGCGCCTCCTCCATCTTCACCGAGACGAACACCTCCGGATCCGCGCTCGCCTTCCACGCCTCCAGCTCCGCGTCACGGTTCGACCGGGTATGCCGCCGAACCCGCGCGGTGACGCCGAACTCGCCCAGTTTCTCGACGAGTCGGCCGGCGATGTCGTATGAGTGTGCGTGGATCAGCCCCTTCTCGTCCGGATGCTCGGCCATCAGCCGGACGATCAACCGAGCGATCTTCGGGATCGTCTCGTCACGGTGTTCGTAGGTCATCGATCCCTGCGTGACGTCGTACAGCGGCCGGTTCTCCACCGGGAACGTGTGCTCGACGTCGACGAGGGCGACGTTCGCGGGGTCGAGGCCGACGCTACGACAGAACGCGTCCTTCGAGAGGATCGTCGCCGACAGCAACGCGAACCGCTCGCCGCGGTCCCAGACCGTGTGTGTCAGGTAGCGTGCCGGGTCGAGCGGCTTGATCGCGAGCGCCGATCCCTCCCCGTCGGGCTGGTCGACGACCCACGTCGTCGGCGAGTCGAGGTCGCGGTAGTCCTCGAGGAACCAGCCGAGCTCCGAGATCAGTTCTTGCAACCGGTCTCGGCGGGCGACCTCCTCGCGGCTCAACTCGGATCGCCCGACGAGCTCGTCTTTCGCCCGCTTCGCGACGCCTCGGAGGCTCTCGACGAACCGGGCGGTGCGGTCGAGCGCGTCCTCGTCGCCGCCGGCGTCGCGCTCGACGTCCGGGACGCCCACGTCGTCCCAGACGGGTACTCGTTCGGGGGATAGCTCGATGGTCGCGTACATCTCTGCCCATTCCGCGAGCCCGTGTGCCTCGTCGACCACGACGACGTCCCGTTTCCGGAACGTCTCCGAGCCCGCAGTACGCATGAAGTACGCGAGCGTCATGGCGGCGAACCGGTTCCCGGAGGCGATGGCGCGGTCCGAGAAGTACGGACACCGGTGTTTGATGCTACAGTCGAATCCGCGTTCACGGGCACAGGGTGCGCGGTCGACGGGCGTGTCGTGTTCGCCCGGGAGGATACAGTCGTAGTTCGATTTCCCGCGGATCACGTCCAAGTCCGCGAGCAGGTCGTCGGTCGCCACGTCGTCGAGCTGGGACACCTGCGGGGTCGTGTAGTAGGCGTCAGTTGGATCGCTCGGGGCCGCGTCGGCGACCTCGCGGGCCGCACCCATCACGGCGCGCGCGAGCAGCGACTTGCCGCTGCCGGTCGGGGCACGCACCAACACGACGTCGTTTCCGGCGGCGAACGCGTCACGTATGTCCGCGAGCGCCTGCTCCTGCGCGCCGCGAAACGTCGGGGCGGGAAACTCCGTGGGGATCCGGTCGGGGTCCACACCCACTGCTCGCGCGTTCCCGAAATTAAACCCTCGGAGTGGTTGTCAGTCCGTCGACGCCGAACGCCTCGCCGACGGTCGGAGCCGAAACAAACGAACAACCACCAGATCGTTTATCATGGTTCGGGGGTTCGCAGTCGGTATGACTTGGCAGGAGGCCGAACGCGATTTCGTGGACGAGGTCGTCGCTCACGAAACGCTCCCTCGAACGTTCGAGCGGTCCGCCGAGCGGAACGCGGACCGCATCGCACAGCAGTATAAGGGCGGGATCTACGACCGATCGCTCGTCACCGCGGGCGTCGTCGACGCTGCCGCCGAGGGCGACTACGCCGACCTCACCTACGCGGAGATGCGGGCCGTCGTGCGGTGTCTCGCCGCGGGGTTCCGTGAGGTCGGCGTCGCGGAGGACACACGGGTGGCTATCTACGCCGGCACCCGCATGGAGTGGGCACAGACCGATTTCGCGGCGCTCGCGGCGGGCGCGGTCGTCACGACCGTGTACGCCTCCTCGTCGCCGGATCAGGTCCGGTACCTCCTCGACGACCCGGACGCGACCGTCGTGGTCGTGGAGAACCGGGAGCTTCTCGACGAGGTGCTCGCCGTTCGCGACGACCTCCCCCACGAACTGGACGCGATCGTCTCAATGGACGACATCGACACGGCGGAACTGGACGCCGATGACGCCGAGATCGTGTACACCCTCGGCGCAGTCCACGACCTCGGCGCGGCGGCGTTCGACGAGGCGACCTACGAGTCGTGGATCGACGCGACCGACGTCGACGACCTCGCGAGCCTCATCTACACCTCCGGTACCACCGGGCAACCGAAGGGCGTCCGGCTCACCCACGCCAACTTCCGGACTAACGTCAACCAGTGTTACAAGCGGTTCGCCGACAGACCCGACCGTGACCCCGACGCGCCCGGCATCTCGGCGGAGACGACGACGCTGTCCTTTCTCCCGCTCGCACACGTGTTCGAGCGGATGGCCGGCCACTACATGATGTTCGCCGCGGGAGCCACGATCGGCTACGCCGAGAGCCCCGACACCCTCCGTGACGACTTCCAACACGTCCGTCCGACGACGACGACGAGCGTTCCGCGCGTCTACGAGAAGTTGTACGACGCGATCCGGGAGCAGGCGTCGGAGTCCGGCGTCAAAAAACGGATCTTCGAGTGGGCCGTCGACGTAGGACGGACCCACCACGAGACCGAGGATCCGGGTGTCCTTCTCGACGCGAAGCGGTCGCTCGCCGACACGCTCGTCTTCTCGTCGGTTCGCGAGGCGATCGGCGGCAACGTCGACTTCTTCATCTCGGGCGGCGGGTCGCTGTCGGCGGAGCTGTGCGCGCTGTATCACGCCATGGACCTGCCGATCCTAGAGGGGTACGGACTCACCGAGACCGCGCCCGTCATCAGCGTTAACCCGCCCGAGGAGCCGAGAGTCGGGACCATCGGACCGTCGGTCGTCGACACCGAGATCGCGATCGACGGGGGAATGGTCGGCGAGGAGGTCGCGGACGTTCCGGGCGACGTGGGTGAGCTCCTCGTCCGCGGCCCGCAGGTGACGAACGGCTACTGGAACCGGCCGGACGCGACCGCGGACGCGTTCACCGAAGCCGACGCGCTGCCCGACGGGATCGTCACCGCGGGAACCGCCCCCGCAGACCGCGACGGCGACCCGGACGAGCCCTGGTTCCGCACCGGCGACATCGTCCAACTCCGTCCGGACGGCTACATCGCGTTCCGCGAGCGGGCCAAACAGCTGCTCGTGTTATCGACCGGGAAGAACGTCGCACCCGGACCGATCGAGGACCGCTTCGCCGCCAACGAGTTCGTCGAGCAGTGCGTCGTGCTCGGCGACTCCCGGAAGTTCGTCTCAGCGCTGCTCGTCCCGAACTTCGAGCGCGTCGCGTCGTGGGCCGACACCCGCGGGTTCGACCTGCCGGAGGACCGGCGAGCGATCTGTCGGGACGACCGCGTCCGCGAGCGGTTCCAAGAGGAGGTGGACCGCGTGAACGAGGAGTTCGAGCCCTACGAGCGGATCAAGAAGTTCCGACTGGTCCCCGAGGAGTTCTCCGAGGAGAACGATCTGCTCACGCCGACGATGAAGAAGAAGCGCCGGAACATCCTCGACCGCTTCGCCGACGATGTCGAAATGATCTACGAGGAGGACTGAGGCGGTCGCGAGCCGGTTGACCGGGAGTCGACCTCGCTCGACCGTTCGTTTTCGACGGTTTCGACTCCTTCCTCCACCGTTTCGACCGGCTCCCCGAACGCGTACACCGTGTTGTGACTCGTCACTTCGACGTCGAGGAAGTCGCCGACCTCGACCCCCCGCTCCGCCGCGTTCCGCACGATGACCTGCCGGTAGGCGGAGTCGCGACACTTCACCGAGTCGCCGGTGCCCTCCTCGACGACGAGCACCTCGTAGGTCTCGCCGACCATCGCCTCGTACGCCTCGGCGACGACCTCCATCTTCAACTCGGACATCGCCTTCGAGCGCTCCTTCTTGATCGTCCCGCCGAGCCCCTTCATCTCGGCCGCGTCGGTGCCGGGACGCTTCGAGAACCGGGTGACGTTGATCTTCTCGGGTCGGATCTCACGCAGGAGATCCATCGAGCGCTCGTGGTCGGCGTCGCTCTCCGTGGGAAAGCCGACGATGAAGTCGGTCGAGAGCGTCCAGTGGTCGAGCCGGTTGTCAAGCGTTTCGACGACCTCACGGAACTTCTCCACGCGGTGTTGCCGGCGCATGTCGGACAGAACGTCGTCGGAGCCGGACTGGACCGGGGCGTGGATGAAATCGTACAGCTTCTCGTTGCGAGCGAAGACGTCCGCGAGCCTCTCGTGGATCCCGTGGATCCCGCCGGGGTTCGCCATGCCGAGTCGGACCCGGAACTCGCCGTCGATATCACAGATCCGATCGAGCAGCTCCGGGAGCTTACGGTCGCCCGTATCCCAGCCGTACACGCCCGTGTCTTGGCCGGTGACGCGGATCTCCTTTGCGCCGGCGTGGACCAGCGCGCGCGCCTTCTCGACGTTCTCCTCGATCGAGGGTGAGTCGACCCGGCCGGTCGCGAACTTCGTGATACAGTACGAACAGTTGCTCATACAGCCGCGCGCGATGGGGAGGATGCCGACGACGCCGTCGAGGATCGGCTCCGTGTCGGGCGTGTGCGTCGGACACTCGCCGTTGAGCACGTGGCTCGGGACCTCGTCCCAGTGGAGCACCTCGGCGTCGATGCCGGCCTCCCGGAACTCCTCGCCCTGTGCGAGCGCCATACAGCCGGTGACGACCAGCTCTGCCGTCTCGGCGTCCAGCTCCTCGGCGCGGCGGAGCATGTTTTGTTCCGTTTTCTCGACGACCGTACAGCTGTTGAGGATGGCGACGTCGGCGTCGGCGGGACCGTCGGCCGGTCGGTGCCCGCCGTCGCGGAGGGCGCGCTCGATCGCACGGCTCTCGCCCCGGTTGGACGTACAGCCGTACGTCTCGATGTGGTACGTCGCCATGGGTTGTACACGTTATCCGGCGGGCAGGCAAAAGGGCGGCGGATCGAGAGTAGAGAGCGACCGAACCGAAGCCCGGTCAGTCCTCGGCGACGACGGCAGAACGAGCAGTCCCGGTCTCGGATCCCGATTCCGACCCGGCGGTTGACTCCGCCGGGTCGGCGGTACGGTACACCGATCGTCGCGCGTCGGTCGGACAGAGGCCCTCCTCTACGAGGTCCGCGTCCACGAGTTTCTCGATCGCGAACCGGACGGTGCGAGTGGAGAGTCGCGTCTCGTCGGCCAACCCGGTCTGGTCGAACCGACCTTCGGCGTCAAGCACGTAATAAACCAACTTGGCGCTCGGGGGGAGCGGTTCGAGACGCTCACGGGGTTCGTCGTCCATATGTACACGACGGGCGAGACGAGCATAATCGTGGTCCGGGTGTGCGCACCCAGCACATAACCGCTTGCGCGGCGCGAGGGACACCGTCGTACGAACGGTAACACACCACCACGTTATTGAGACTACGCGTCGATCTACCGAATCGATGCCCTCCACGACGGATACGGCTTTCGACCGCCTTCGACAGTCGATAGAGGAGTACACACCCGACGGGACGGTCGGTCGTCTCGCGCTCGCCGCAGTCGCCGCTCCGGTAGCGGGATTCTCGCTGTTCCTCGCGGCCGGGTTCTTCCTCGCACCGGCTCCGATATCGCTACTGATCGTCCCGCTTACGGCCGCCTTCGGGGGTGGCCTCTCGCTGCTGGCGGTGCTCACGATCTGGCCCGTGTACCTCTCGGCGATCGGGCGCGTTGACTCGCCCCCCGAGTACTCGAGAGCCATCAGGGACCGTCCGTCGAACTCCCGAACGGACCGAGTGAAACGGAAGTATCGGGAGGGATCGATATCGGAGGCAGAGCTCGAATCCGAACTCGACACAATCCTCGACTCCTCGAACGACGAACCACCGAGCACTGATGCGGACTCCGAAGGCGGACGCCCCGCGCAGCCGGACCGGACGGAAGCGTCGAAAGCGGGCGAAACGGAACGAAACGGGTGAGTGTCTGTTATAAATCGCTTGCGGATACTTCCGCGGTCCGTTCGTCGACGCCTGACCTCGTCGTTCAGCCGGCCGGCCGGAACTCGAAGCGAACGCCTTCGGAGCCGTCTTCCACGGTCGTTTCCCACCCGTGAGCGTCGGCGATCTCTCGAACGATCGCTAGCCCGAGCCCGGATCCGTTGTCCGATCCCGAAACGCCGTGCTCCAGCGCGTCGCTCGGATCGATCCCGTCGAATCCACGGCCGTCGTCGGCGATGTAAAACCCCTGATCGAGAGCACCGACCGTCACCGTGATCGCTCCCTCGGCCTTCGGCCGACTGCTCGTTGAACCGTGTTCCACACTGTTCCGAAACAGGTTCTCCAACAGCGTTCGGAGCCGTTCCGGATCGGCGTCGATGGTCGCGTCCGTATCGGGAGTTTCCAGAACGGCGCTTTCGGTGTCCACCGTGCGCCATGCTTCCGCCGCGGCGGTCGCGATGTCGATCCGTTCCACGTCGTCGACGGTCCGTCCGTGTCGGGCCAGCGCGAGCAGGTCGTCGATCAGTTCGCCAATGCGGTCGTGCGCGTCCTCTACTCGGTCGATCTCCGCTTGTATCCCGTCGTCATCGACGAACCCATCGAGGAGTTCGAGGCGACCGCTGGCAACCGTGAGCGGGTTCCGGAGGTCGTGTGAGACCATCTCGGCGAACTTCTCGTGGCGGTCGAGCTCACGCTGGAGCTCGGCGTCGCGCTCACGAAGCTGTTCGGTGCGCTCGGCCCGGTCGAGCGCGGCGGTCACGTTCGCGCCGAGCACCCGTGCGAGCTGGACGTCGCGGTCGTCGAAGAACCCCGGGTCCCGTGAGCCGAGCGGCATCACGCCGTGGTCTCCGAGAGGGACGATGAGCAGGCTCCGAAGCTCACTGTACTCGGCGGTCGTGTCGACCGCGGCGAGGTCGTCAACGCGTATCAGCTCTCCGCGGTCGAACGCCTCCCAGACTCGTCCGTCTCCAGGACCGAAAGGTGGTCGATCACCGATTATCTCGGTCGCCTCCTCGGATATGACGGTCGGACGAAGGGTTCCGGACTCGGGATCGTACAGTCGGACGCCGCTGTTCGGGAGCCCTAGCGTGTCGATGGCGGCGCGGACGGCAACCTCGACGACCTCCCGCGTTCCGTCCGTCTGGAACATCTCACGTGTCGTCTCGTGGAGCGCACGTAGCGTCCGCTCGACCCGTTTCTGATCGTTGATGTCCGCGTACACGCTGTACACGATCCGCCCGTCCGGTTGACTAACGGGGATCCCGTGAAGGATGAAGTCCCTGACTCCGTCGAGCGTCCGACGCCGTACCTCGACTCGGATGGGGTCGCCGTCGCCGTTCAGCATGTCAGGGTCGACCCGTCGAGCGCCGTCCGGGGTCATAGCATCGCGGGCCTCCTGATAGCCGTTCTCGGACGCAGCGTAGCCGAACGTCTCCTCGAAGGCATCGTTCGTCTCGTCGAGGCGTTGGTTCCCGTCCCCGTCAACGAGGACCCTCGCGACGGGTAACGGGATGTTGTCGAACAGCGCGGCGAACCGATCCCGCTCGGATCGGAGCGCGCTTTCCGTCTCGATCTGTGCTATCGCCTCGGCAGCGTGCGTGGCAACGAGCTCGGCGAATTCGATGTCGGCCTCGTCGAAGGCTTCCGGACGGCTGGACACCGCCTGGATCACTCCGTACTCACCGATCGGGACGCTGATCACCGACCCGATGTCGTCGGTGACGGGATCCGCGTCATCCGACCGGTCGAGCTCGTCGATCACAAACGTTCGTTCCTCGGCGGCGGTCCGCCCCGCGATCCCCTCGCCGAGCTTGAACGAACGGACCTCGTCGCTCGTGACGGTCTCGGAGAGCGCCGCGGGGGAGACGTGGTCGCCCTCACGACGAGCCGTGACACAGCGATCGAACTCCAGCACCCGTTCGGCGACGTCGACGACGCGATCGAACACCGTCTCGACCGCGTCGACGGTGGACACCTCGGTCGCGAACTCGTGGATGGCAGTCACCTTTCGGTTGGCCGCTTGAAGATCCGCCTCTGCGTGTCGGCGGCTCAGCGCGTTGTCGACGCGGTTCGCCAGCATCTCGTATCCGTCGGAGCCGCCACCCTTCTGGAGGTAATCGGTGACGCCGGCAGAGATCGCGTCGCTTGCGATTTCCTCGCTTCCCTTCCCCGTGAACAGAATGAAGGGGAGATCGCCGATCTCGGCTCGGACATCGTCCAGCAGGTCTAGTCCCGTCGCATCCGGCATGTCGTGATCGCTGACGACGCAGTCGACGTGACCCTCACGGATCCGGTCCATCGCGGCGTCCGGGGAGGAAGCGGTGACCGTTTCGACGTCGTCGAGGATCCGATCGAGGTACGTCGCCGCGAGATCGGCGGCACCCGGCTCGTCGTCGACGACGAGGACGCGGTCCGGGCCGGCCGTTCGCCCCACGGCGTCGTCGGATCCGTCGACTCCGATTCGGGGTCCGGTTTCACCGGCCCTGCCGTCATCGGGGGCGTCCTCGTCGACTCCGTCCTCCCCGGTTCCGTGGGTCCCGGGGTTCGAATTCATACGTGCCAGTCACCACGCGCTTATTTGAACGTTTTGTCAATAAAATCAAAAATGATACCAGCCGGGGTGTCCCGATGTCCAGCCTACAGGAAGCTCTCGACGTGGTCAGCGACGTCTTCGGGGGTATCGCCGACGGGAACGCCCGCGTCGTTGAGCGCGTCGATCTTCGACTGTGCGGTGCCCGTGCCGGAGCCGGAGACGATGGCACCCGCGTGACCCATTCGCTTGCCCGGCGGGGCCGTACGCCCGGCGATGAAGCCGGTCACCGGGGTGTCCATGTGTTCGCCGATGAACGTCGCGGCCTGCTCCTCGTCCTCGCCGCCGATCTCGCCGCACATTACGACCGCGTCGGTCTCGTCGTCGGCCTCGAACGCCTCTAGGGCGTCGACGAAGGAAGTGCCGATGATCGGGTCGCCGCCGATACCGATCGCGGTGGTCTGACCGATACCCCGTTCGGTGAGGTTGTCGACGACCTGGTAGGTGAGGGTCCCGGAGCGGGAGACCAGCCCGACGTTCCCCTCGGAGAAGATGTTGCCGGGGAGAATGCCGAGTTTCGCCTCGCCGGGCGTGATGATCCCGGGGCAGTTCGGACCGAGCAGACGCGTGTCGGTCTCGCCCAGCCGTTTGTTCACCTTCGCCATGTCCTGCGTCGGGATCCCCTCGGTGATCGCGACCGCCAGATCGAGGTCGGTGTCGAGCGCCTCAAACACCGCGTCCGCGGCGAACGCCGGCGGCACGAAGATCACGGAGGCGTCCGCGTCCTCGGCCTCGACGGCCTCGTCGACCGTGTCGTAGACGGGGACGCCGTCGACCGCTTGGCCGCCCTTGCCGGGGACCGCACCGGCAACGACGTTGGTCCCGTACTCGATCATCTGTCCGGCGTGGAACTTCCCTTCCCCGCCGGTGATACCCTGTACGACCACTCTGGTGTCGTCGTCGACGAAAATGCTCATTGGGTTACCTCCTCCGCGTTCTTCACCGCACGCTGGACGGCTGCCTCCAGCGTCGCCTCGACTTCCACGAGGTCGGTGTTCAGGATCTCCATCCCCTCCTCGGCGTTGGTACCGGCGAGCCGGACGACAACCTTCTTCGGGATCTCATCGAACCCTTCGAGCGCTTCGTTGATCCCCTTAGCGACCTCGTCGCCGCGGGTGATCCCGCCGAAGATGTTGAAGACGACGCTGTCGACGTTGGGATCGGAAAAGACCATGTCGAGCGCCTGCGTCACGCGCTCCGCTTTCGCACCGCCGCCGATGTCGAGAAAGTTGGCGGGTTTGCCGCCGTAGTAGTCGACCAGATCGAGCGTCGTCATTACGAGTCCAGCGCCGTTCCCGATGATCCCGACGTTGCCCGACAGGCGGACGTAATCGAAGCCGTACTCGCCGGCCTTCCGTTCGAGGTCGTCCTCGTAGGACTCCTCGGCGAGGTCGGCGAGGTCGGGCTGGCGGAACAGGGCGTCCTCGTCGATGTTCATCACGGCGTCCGCGGCGGTCACGTCGCGGTCGCTCGTGATCATGACGGGGTTGACCTCGATCTCCGACGCGTCGCTGTCCTCGTAGAGATCGTACAACGTCGAGAGGATCGACGCCACGTCGAGCGCGACGTCGGCGTCGACGCCGGCCTCGTAGACGACCTTGCGAGCCTGATACGGGTGGAGCCCGAACGCGGGATCGACGTGCTCGCGCGCGATCGCGTCCGGCGTCTCCTCGGCGACCGTCTCGATGTCGACGCCGCCCTCAGTCGACACCATCAGCACGGGCTTGCCCTCGCCACGGTCCATCGTCACGCCGACGTACAGCTCGTCGACGAAGTCGACACCGGCCTCGACGAGGACGGTTTCGACGGTGTATCCTTTGAGATCCATCCCGAGGATCTCCTCGGCGTACTGCTCGGCCTCGTCGCGATCGGTCGCGATCTTGATTCCGCCGGCCTTCCCACGACCCCCCACGTGGACCTGCGCTTTGATCGCAGCCGGATAGCCGATCTCGTCGACGGCGTCGAGTACCTCCTCGACGCTCGTCGCGAGCCGGGACTCCGGTACCGGAATCCCGGCATCCGCGAAGATGGTCTTCGCTTGATGTTCGTGTAGTTTCATCCGTGTGGGATCGGAACGGACGGCGGCTTAAATGGTGCCGATCCGGTGTGAGCAAGGCGCATGTCGGCGGGGACGGTCGATGCGACATCGCTTATAGACGTCGGCGCAGCCAACGAGGGCACCGACGAACGGAGCTACCGCCGACGCGAACGATCCGACAGTGCTGCTAGCGCGGTACCCGTCCACGAAATCCGGCCACTCATTTATATAGATTCGAAAAGGCCCTCCGAATCCGGTGTGTTCAGTCGTCGTCGCCGAGAATGACTCGATGGGTCATCGCCTCGGGGTCAAGCACCTCGTCGGCCTCCGCCTCAGTTAAATACCCCTCGTCGACGGCGACCTGCCGGACGGTCTTCCCCTCGTCGAGGGCCTGTTTTGCCACCTTCGAGGCCTTGTCGTAGCCGATCGCGGGGTTGAGCGCGGTCGCCAGTGCCATCGCCTGCTGGACGCGCTCCGCACAGTGCTCCTCGTTGGCCTCCAGCTTTCCGACGAAGCGCTCGCCGAACGTCTCGGCCGCGTTCGCCAGCATATCGGCCGACTGGAGGAAGTTGTACGCGAGCACCGGCTTGTAGAGGTTCAAGTCGAGTTCGCCGCGGGCCGCGCCCGCGGAGACGGCGGCGTCGTTGCCGACGACCTGCTTGTGGACCTGGTTCACCGACTCGGCGACGACCGGGTTGATCTTCCCGGGCATGATCGACGAACCGGGCTGGTTCTCGGGCTGTTCGATCTCCCCGAGTCCGTTTCGCGGCCCGGACGCGAGCAGCCGCAGGTCGTTGGCGATCTTGTTCAGGCTACCGGCGACCGTCCGCAACGCGCCGTGTGCCTCTCCCATCGCGTCGTGAGCCGCCTGCGCCTCGAAGTGGTTGTCGGCCTCGCGGAAGGTCGTCCCCGTCTCGTCGCTGATGTACTCCGCCGCGAGCTCCGGGAACTCGGGATGGGTGTTGAGCCCGGTACCGACCGCGGTGCCGCCCAGGGCGAGCTCGCGGAGGTTCGACTGGATCCCGGAAACGCGCTCGATCCCCTTCGCGACCTGCGTCCGGTAGCCGCCGAACTCCTGTCCGAGCCGGACCGGCGTGGCGTCTTGGAGATGCGTGCGGCCCGTCTTGACGACGCCGTCGAACTCGGCCTCCTTCGCCTCCAACTCCGCGTGGAGTGTTTCGAGGGCGGGGACGAGGTCCTTCTCGACCGCCTCGAGGCTTGCGACGTGCATCGCCGTCGGGATCACGTCGTTGCTCGACTGGCCGTAGTTGACGTGGTCGTTCGGGTGGACGACGCGATCGCCGATCTCCGCGCCCGCGATCTCCGCGGCGCGGTTGGCGATCACCTCGTTGGCGTTCATGTTCGAGGAGGTGCCCGAACCGGTCTGGAACACGTCGACCGGGAACTGGTCGTCGTGCTCGCCGGCTATCACCTCGTCCGCGGCCGCGACGATGGCGTCGGCGGTGTCCGCCTCCAAGAGCCCGAGGTCGCGGTTCGCCTGCGCGGCCGCCTTCTTGACGACCCCGAGCGCACGGACGAAGCGCCGTCCGAACGTGAGTCCCGAGATCGGGAAGTTCTCGACGGCTCGCTGAGTCTGTGCGCCCCAGTAGGCGTCGGTCGGGACCTGCATCTCGCCGAGGCTGTCCTCCTCCGTGCGGTAGTCCTCGCTCATGCGCGTGGGTTCTCCGGAGACGTGGTAAAACCTGCCGATGGCGTGACGAGCGGGATCCTCGGCACCCGCGACCGTCGCATTGCTTTTGAGGACTCCCGTCGAAGAGTCGGTATGAGAGCCATCCTCTTCCTCGTCGTGGGGGTCATCGGGCTGGTAGAGGCACTGGTCCCGGGAGTCGTCGTGAGCGCGTTCACCCGGATCGCCTACCGCGACGCCGAGGACGCGGAGGCCAGACCGTGGTTCCGGACCGTCGTGCGGATCGAGGGTGCGGTCCTCGTTCTCGTCGGACTCGTCGGGCTGTTCCGGACCGCTCGATCCGCGGGGTCGGACGACGAGCGATCCGAGTCCGTCGAACCGGAGTCGAACGATTGAACGATTAAAGCGTTCACGGGCTGGAACGTCATTTTTTCCTCGATTCACCCGAAACTATATTTCGAGCCCACGAGACGTGTGGGGCATGAACGATCCCGTCCACGAGTCGGGTTCCGACGACGTCGAGGGGATCCGGGTTCTCCACGTCGACGACGATGGGGCGTTCGCGGATCTCGTCGCGACGTATCTGGAGCGTCTCGACGACGCGTTCTCGGTGCGGTCCGAGACGGCGGCCCGGGACGCGCTGGAGACGCTCGGATCGGGGTCGTTCGACTGTATCGTTAGCGACTACGACATGCCCGGGATGACGGGACTCGAACTGCTCGATGCGGTACGGTCCAACGACATCGACGTCCCGTTCGTGCTGTTCACGGGGAAGGGATCCGAGGAGATCGCGAGCGATGCCATCGCCGCTGGGGCGACGGATTACATTCAAAAGGAGGGTGGAACCGACCAGTACACCGTCCTCGCGAACCGGGTGCGGAACGCGGTCGATCAGTACCGTTCCAAGCGGGCGCTGGCGTCGAGCCAGGAACGGCTCTCGCGGTTCATCGAACAGTCGCCACTGGGGACCATCGAGTACGACGAGACGTTCGAGATCGTTCGAACCAACCCGGCAGCGGAGACGATACTCGGGTACGACGCCGAGGAGCTTGTGGGCGAGACGTGGACGCCGTTCGTGCCGACGGACCAGCATCGGACCGTCGCGGCGGTCGAACGCGATCTGCTGGCGAACCGCGGCGGGTTCCGGAGTGTCAACGAGAACGTCACCGCCGACGGCGAGCGGATCCGCTGTACGTGGTACAATCAGGTCGTGACCGACGACGACGGCGAAGTAATCCGGGTGTTCTCGCAGTTCGAGGACATCACGGAGCGCGAGGAGCGGAAACGACGGCTCGAACGCACGAACGCGGTACTCTCCACGGTGTTCGATGCGCTCCCGCACGGCGTTCTCGCGGAGGACGCCGACCGACGAGTGCTGACCGTCAACGACCGACTGTTCGAACTGTTCGGGATGGAGGAGATCCCGGCGGAAGCGGTAGGAGCCGACTGTGTCGAGTTCGCCCGCGACGCGAGCGACCGTTTTGCGGATCCCGAGGAGTTCCTGACTCGGGTGAACGCGATCATCGAGCGGGGCGAGCCAGTACGGAACGAGCGGCTGGCGCTCGCCGACGGTCGAGGGCTGATACGCACCTACCGGCCAATTGACCTCCCGGACGGCCGCGGACACCTGTGGCTGTACCGGAACGCCGAGGACGGGTCGTGATCGGACGGGGTCGTCGAACTCGTTTCCAGTTGCTGTCTGTTCATCCGATGGCTTAGTATGGACGTAGTAGTGAGCGATATCGGGAGTAAGCCTCTCAAATCGGCAGCGACGTGATCGTATTTAAACGGACTGTGAGCGACAGCAACGATCGCTTATAAACAAACCGTGCGGTGGCGTGCGCCTCCGAGCGCCCTTTTAAGGGCGCGAGTAGGGAGAGACCGAAGGTCTCTCTGACAGCCGGCGGCAACGCCGCCGGCGAGAGCGTCGCGCGAGGGAGTCGCTGGCGGCGGCTGCCGCCAGCGACAGGGCGAGAGCGGAGCTCTCTCTAGCAATCGGCGGCAAAGCCGCCGGTGACGAGGCTGGGGAGGCGTGAGGTGCGGTTGCTGTGCCGGCTAGGGCTTTGGAGGTCGTCACCGTCGATCCGCGGTCAACCGCTTATAAACGAGTGGCTAGAGCTTTTCAGTAGTTCCTCATATCCTCGCCCATTTATAAACAGCCGCCAGCAACACCACTAATCCACTTATAAATACCTACCACACCGTATTGCGAGACCTACTCTCGGTATCGCTCATGAACGAACCCCCGTCGACCAACGGTTTCTGGGAAGAACCATGTATATAAAAGCGACCTCAACGGGGCCCAAACGCCGGGAACCCGTCTCCCGGACTACCCCTACGATCCCGATCCCGGCCGATCTAGGGCTCTAGCCGGTTCGGATCGCGCGGGAACATGATCGCCTCCTTGATGTTATCGAGCTCGGCGACCTTCTGGACGAGCCGGTCGATCCCGAGCCCGTAGCCGCCGTGGGGCGGCGTTCCGAAGCTCAGCGCCTCGATGTAGAACTCGAAGTTGGCGGTCTCGACGCCCTGCTCCTCCATGACCTCGACCATCCGCTCGACGTCGTGTTCACGCTGGCCGCCGGAGGACAGCTCCTGCCCCTTATATATCAGGTCGAACTTCCGGGACGCGACGTCATCGCCCTCGACGTCCTGCATGTAGTAGAACTTCTCGTCCGGGTAGCCGACGACGAAGAACGCGGGGTGTCCCTGCTCCTCGAAGTACTCCCCGAGCAGCTTCTCGCCTTTCGTGTCCAAGTCGGTCGGATCGTCCGGGAAGTGTCCGTACTCGGTCTCGAGGATATCGAGCGCCTCGTCGAACGTGATCCGCGGGAAGTCCTCTTCGGGGACTTGGAGGTCGACATCAAGCACGTCGAGCTCGCGCTCGGCGTTTTCGGCGGCCGCCCGCAGCGCGTGTCGCAGCGACTCCTCTTGGACGTCCATCACGTCGTGGTGATCCTCGATGTACGCGAGCTCGACGTCGAACATCGCGATCTCGGAGACGTGTCGGGAGGTGGCAAAGTCCTCCGCGCGGAACGCGGTCCCGTTCTCGTAGACGGCCTCGTAGCCCGCGGCCATCAACATCTGTTTGTACAGCTGGGGGCTCTGTGAGAGGAACGCGTCCTTGTCGTAGTAGAGGATCGGGAACAGCTCCGCGCCGCCCTCCGCACCGCCCTTCGAGATGCGCGGGGTCTTGATGTCGACGAACTCTTCCGCCTCGAACCACTCCTCCATCGCGGTCATCAGCTCCGAGCGAAGCGTGAACACGGAGAGGACCTCCGGTTTCCGGAGGTCGAGCGCGCGGTTGTCGAGCCGGGTCGAGAGGTCGACGTCCACGTCCTTCGATATCTCCAGCGGGAGCGGGGAGTCCGCCTCGTCGATGACCTCGTACTCGGTCGGCGCGATCTCGACGCCGCCGGGGGCCTGATCGCTTTCCACCGGTTCGCCGACGATCCGAACGACGTCCTCGGAGCCGACGTCCTGTACGGCCTCGAACAGCTCCGGCTCACGCTCCTCCTTGAAGACGACTTGAATGAGTCCCTCGCGATCGCGAACGATGAGGAAGACCAGTCCGCCGAGATCACGGATCTCGTGGACGTGTCCCGCGATGGCGACCGATCCGGCGTCCGCTTCGACCTGCGACGTGTGAATTCGATCGATCATATAAGTGTGTGTTACGTCCAACTGGCCGCGCATCCGGCATAGGCCTGTCGTCTCGGCGGCGACGGGACCCTCGCTCGTGACCGACGAGTGCTATCGAGAGGCTTCAATCGAGGAGTGCGTGGACCGCGGCCTCGGCCCGCCGGAGCACCTCGCGGACCGGGAGGCCGGTGTCCTCGGCGACCGCCGCGGCCTCGTCGTACTCGGCGCTCACGTCGTACACGTCGCCGTCGGCGGTCGCGGCGACCTTCACCGACACCTCGTGATCGGTCCCCGAAATGGTCAGCGTCGCCGTCTCAAAGGAACGTTCGGCGATCCACCGATGGCTCGCCCCCGCCTGCCGGATCCCGAGCGTCCCCGTCTCGCGAGCGAGACGCTCCGCGACCGTGTCCGCGTCCGCCGGCTTACAGATGACTTTCACCAGATGCCCCGGGCGCGACTTCTTCATGGTCGTCGGAACTATCGTCACGTCGCGAGCGCCCGCGTCCACGAGGGTCTCCTGAAGCCCGCCGAGCACCTCCGGTGCGGCGTCATCGAGGTTCGTCTCAAGGATCGCGATGTCGTCGTGGACGAGGGGTCCCCCCTCCTCGTGACCGTCGTGGCCGGAGTGCGGCTCCTCGCGGGCGTCAACACCGTCACCCCCGTCGCCGACCAGCGTGCGGAGCACGTTCGGGTGTTTCGGGAACGTCGCGTCGCCGGCCCCGTAGCCGGACGCGTCGATGTCGATCGTCGGGATCGTGTCGACATCCTCGGCCACGGCGGCGAGGATCGCCGCGCCCGTCGGCGTCAACAGTTCTCGGTCGATCGGTCCGCCGGAGAGCGTGAACGGCGCACGTCCCGCGATCTCGACGACCGCCGGAGCTGGGACCGGATACGTCCCGTGGCTCATCTCGACCTCGCCACCGCCGGCCGCCACGGGCGTGGTGACGACGCGATCGACGTCGAGGTCGTCGAGGAGGAGCGCCGCTCCGACGACGTCCGCGATCGCGTCGTCCGCGCCGACCTCGTGGAAGTGGATCTCCTCGAGATCGACGCCGTGGATCGATGCCTCGGCGCGACCGAGACGTTCGAAGGCGTCGAGCGCGACGGTCTCGACCGGAACCGGGAGATCCATCGACGCGACGATGTCGACGACTTCGACGTACGAGCGGCTGGCTCCGGAGCCTTCAGCGTGCTCGTGATTGTGGTCGTGATCATGCTCGTGGCTATGACCGTGATTGTGGTCGTGACCATGCTCGTGGCTATGGCCGTGATCGTGGTCGTGATCATGCTCGTGGGACGGAGTCGAATTCGCTTGCTCGCGGTCGTCCCCGTCATCGGGGCCATCGGCGGTATCACCGAGATCATCGAGGAGCACGTCGACCGTCGTCGAGCGGATCCCGTTCTTCGTCGTCTCGCCCACCTCGTAGCGAACGGGGAGTCGATCGCTCACGGGTTCGAGGACCGCGGGATCGGCACCGGCGGCGATCAGGGAGGCACAGATCATGTCGCCGGCGGCACCGGTTCGACCGTCGAAAACGAGCGTTCGCATGCGGTACCGGTGGCGATCGTGGAACAAATACCTCCGGGTTCGCCTCCGTCGATGGAGCTGCCGTTTGACCGATCTCGGGAGTGCGTCGCTCGAACCGATACCGACGAGATCGTAAATAACGGACGTGAGAACGGCCGTCACGATCCATTATAAATGAACGAGGCGGTGGCGTCACCGGCGACTCCGCCGCCGGCAATGACGAGAGAGCGCCACTCACTCGTTTATAAACGCCTCCCTCTCAGTACACTCGATCTACCCCTGACATCGCTCACCGCCCCGTCCGGATCATGCGGGGGGACGACCACCGGTTCCGCTACGGACCTCAACGGTGGCGTTTTTCCCTTATAACGTGTCTTTCACTCCCAACACGCGCTCCTCCGCGTCACGGCCCGGGTCCCACTCGCTTCCGTCGCGGTCGGACTCGCGGTGTTCCGCGACGGTTCGGTTCATCGCCTCGTCGACGGGCATCGACTCCCAGCCGAGGTCCGCGAGCGCGCAGGTGTCGAGCAGGTGCGGGTATTCCCGGTGGAGCACGAAGTCGTCGGGCGCGAGATCGCCGGCCGCCAGCGCGTCGTCGCTGGCGGGGACGACCGTCACTTCGGTGCCGGCGGTGTTCGCGATTGTCTCCACTGTCTCTTGTAGGGTGAGCGCTCGTCGGTCGCCGACGTTGTAGGCCGTTCCGGGCTCGCCGCGCTCGGCGACGATCCGGAGCGCGCTCGCCACGTCCTCGACGTAGGCCCGATGCCAGAGGTTCTGCCCGTCACCCGGGACGACCACCCGGTCGTGGGTCAGCACACGGTCGATCCAGTAGTCGAGCCGCTCGGTGTAATCATACGGGCCGTAGACGATACACGGCCGCACCGCCATCGCGTTCACGCCCGCCTCGGCGGCGGCGAATATCTCGCGGTCGCCCTCGGCCTTCCGGTTCCCGTAGGTGTCGTGGTCGTCGTCGGCCGCCTGCTCGGGCGTACACGGCTCCAGCGGGGTGACACCCTCGCGTTTGGGGACGTGCTCGGCCGCGTACGACGCTCCCGAGGAGATGTACACGTAGCCGTCGACGTCGGCGAACACGTCGGTCGCCACGGCGACGTCCGCCGGGTGGTACGCCACGCAGTCGATCACGACGTCCGGATCCGCGGAGAGGCGCGCGGCCTTCAGGTCCCGCTCGTTCGTCCGGTCGCCCTCGACGTGGGTGACGCGGTCGTCGTCCGCGAAGGGGTTCTCGTGGTTCCCCCGGTTCAACATCGCCACCTCGTAGCCGTGCGCCAGCAGGTCCTCGACGGTGTGTCGGCCGATGAACCGCGTGCCGCCGATGACGAGCGCCGTGTCGGTCATACCGGATTTCGGAGGAGCCGCCTCAAAAGCGTGACCGAAGCGGAAGACGCTATTCGCTCGGACCGATAGTGAAGGTTGCTCCGAACGGGTTGAGTCGGTAGTCGTATGTGGAGTCTAGCTCATCGTTTTCGGAGCCTTGTGTGATGGTTGCCTCCTCGCCAGCTGGAATTCGAGCCGAAAGGGTCTCATTCCCTTCAAGACGCCTTTCCCAGTCCGCACTATCGCCTTCTCGCCATTCGAGCTCTCCCCGGAACGTTCCAACGGCATCGCCGACGTTCGCGATGGTGAATTCGAACTCTTGGAAGCCTTCTTCGCGTTGATCCGGTACGTCCATGCTCACGAACTCGAATTCGGGGAACCCAACGTCTCCGATGTCAAGTTCCCAGATAGCGTCTTTGGGAGCACTTCTCGAGTCACGGTGATAGCCGATTTCAGCGTCACTCACTTCGTTTTTGTTCGCTCTGAACAGGATCCAGCCATTGATCCGGCTACCGGGGTTGACCGAGACTCCCTCAATTGGGGATGATTCAATGTCCCGGAGATCGCCAAAGGCCGTGCCACTCAGACTGGTTAATGCCGATTCATCCGCGAAGGTAAAGTTCTCCGTTCCGACTGTAAGTCCGCTACTCCCCGCGTTTTCTACGCTCACATTGACAAACACAAGGGTTTGGTCAGAGAGGGTGCTTTCAACGGCAACCCGGTCTCTGCTACCGCCAAATAACCCACCAGTGGATTCGGTGATATCGTAGTGGAGTCCTTGTTCGAAGGACACGTCTTCGACGGTGAATCGAAGGTCTTCAACGACTTCTTGTGTGCCACCGGCTTCGGCGCGGATCGGGCCCACTTCGATTTCAGCATCCGCATCATCGTCGACGGGGAGTAGCCCGTCGCTGGCGTCCGAAGCGGTGACCGCATATCGGCCAGCGTACTCGAAGTCCACTGTTTCCGTAGTCAGAGTCACTGTGCCACCACTCTCGACTTCCTCTTCAACCGTAGAAAGGGACGCAGACCGTTGTGGTGCGGATTCACTTTCGAGGCTATCGATTACCGCTTCGACATCCGGTTCCCCGGGCTCACCACCTCGATTACCAATGACGATATCGATGGTCGTGTCCGAATCGACCGTTACTGACTCGTCGTCGGAAACTGACGCGCCATAGACCGCGAATTCGGCCGGGCCGTCCGTTGTCTCTACGTCCGGGATGTCTCCATCCTCATCGCCAAGACAGCCGGCCATTGAACCGACCGATACAAGCCCCGCTGCTGTGAGAAACGTCCGTCTGTCAACCATCAATTATCCATCATCCGCAGCCGCATAAAGCAGTTCCTGTTACATCTCAGTCTGCGTCTCGACGCGACTCCGGTCCCTCGCCGCGCCAGCGCCTGTAGAGAAGGTACGCGATGGCGAAGGGGATCGCCCAGACGGCGACGCCGATGAGCCCGTACCAGACTCCCGTGGCGAGATCGCCTGCGGCGATGCCGATCATCGCGGCAATACCGGTCATACTCTCGCTCGGCGTTTCGGGGACATAAACGCTCCGAGGGACAACTACTCGTTCCCCGGGGGCCTACCGGCCACGTATGAGCGATGTGAGTCGACGGCGACCGTGGCTCGCCGTGTTGCTGGCGATCGTCATCTCCGGACTCGGCCACGCGTACCTCCGCCGATGGGGGAGAGCACTCGCGTGGTACGTGGCGATCACGGCCACCCTCGTCTTCGTCGTCCCCGACGCGGCGCTCGACCAGCTGTTCGCACGGGAGCTCCCCCCGATAGGCGACATCGGGCCGGCGCTCGTCGTGATCGGGGCCAGCATCGTCGACGCGTACGTCGTCGCGATCCGGAACAACCGGACGTACGATCGTCAGCAACGCGCGAGGACGGCGGGAGCCGGGGGGCGAGAGGGAAGCGACCGCGAATCCGAGTTCGGCGACGGTGATCGATCGTCCGACGGCGACGCGGCTACCACCTCGATCGGCTCGTCGACCGGGATGACCGCGGAGACTCCGAACGAGTCGACGTCGACCGCGGAGACCCCGACCGTCGACTGTCCCCACTGCGGGCGGGAGACCGACCCCGAGATCGACTTCTGTCACTGGTGTACCGAGCCGCTGGATCGTGGAAACGACGCGTGAGGCAGGCGAAGGCGGTGCGTGAAGTAGGCGATAGCGATGCGTGAGACGGGCGACGCGTCCGTTTTCCCGATCAGTACTGTGATTCGACGAAGGCGACGACGTCTGCCAGCTCCGCGTCGCCGATCCCGTGGCCGACCGGATACGTCTCGTAGGTGACTGCCGCGCCGATCTCGCGGAAGCGGTCGGCCGCGGCGGACGCACGGGACTCCGGGATCACCCGGTCGCCGGTTCCCGCGCCGACGAAGACGGGTTTCCCGTCGATCCCTGCCGGGTCGACGTCGGCGTGGGAGTCCGGGAGATAGCCGTGAAGCGCGACGACCCACGCGTAGCGGTCGGGCGCTTCGAGCAGCAGCGACAGGCTCGTGATCGCGCCCTGGCTGAAGCCGAGCAGGCCGATCCGATCGGGGTCGATCCCGTAGGCGTCGACTGCGGCGTGGACGCTCTCGCCGACCAGATCGAGTGCCCGTGCGAAGTCCGCGGCGTCCGGCTGGCTCTGGTGAAGCCCGCCGCCGGAGAGGTCGAGCTCGTACCACGTGTAGCCGCCCTGAAGCGGGTCCGGCGCGCGGAGGCTGACGACGTGGAGGTCGTCCGGAAGCGCCTCGGCGATCGGCAACAGGTCCTGCTCGTCCGCTCCGCGACCGTGGAGGACGAAGACGGCGGGGGCGTTCTCGGGGTCATCCGGCGCGACGTGGACGTGTTCTAAGGGGAGTTCACTCATGGCTCCCCGTTCGACGGCTCCCGGGTTGTATCCGTCGACCGCGGCAGCGGGGTTCCGTTGCTGTCGGCGGAAGCGTTGCTGTCGGCGGAAGCGTTGCTGTCGGCGGAAGCGTTGCTGTCGGCGGAAGCGTTGCTGTCGGCGGAAGCGCGGTGGACCGCGGCCAGATCCACCCCACGCTTTCCGGCTCAGGTGGCCTTTTGAGGCCACGGCGGGAATCACCGTTCATGCCGCCGCTGGATCTCGGACTCGGGCTCGGGACCTCCGGACTCGACGACCCGGACGAGTGTACGGAGACGGTCGTGACCGCGCTCGAAGCCGGCTACCGCCACGTCGACACCGCACAGATGTACGACAACGAGGCGGCCGTCGGCGAGGGTATCGCCGCAGCCGACGTCGACCGCGAGGAGGTCGTCGTCGCCACCAAGATCCACCCGGAGAACCTCGCGCCGGAGGCCGTTCGGGAGACGGCAAGGGAGAGTCTCGACCGGCTCGGACTCGACCGCGTCGACCTCCTCTACGTCCACTGGCCGATCCGGAGCTACGACGCCGAGACGACGCTCCCCGCCTTCGATGAACTCCGCGAGCAGGGACTCACCGACCACGTCGGAATATCCAACTTCACGCCGGATCTGGTCCATGAAGCCCGAGAGATACTCGACTCGCCGATCGCGGCCCATCAGGTCGAGTGTCACCCACGGTTCCAACAGCCCGAGATCCGGAAGCTTGCGGGGGAGCTCGATCACCACCTCGTCGGCTACTCCCCGCTCGGCGGCGGCGAGCTGCTGGACGACGAGGTGCTCGGCGAGGTCGCGGAGCGCGCCGGGCTCTCGCCGGCGGTCGTCGCGCTCGCGTGGGCGCTCGAACGCGATGTCGTTCCGATCCCCAAATCCACCGGCGAGCACGTGATCGAGAACCTCGGCGCGCTCGACATCGACCTCTCCGAGGCGGACCTAGAAGTCATCGATGCGATGGTTAGCGGGGAGCGGACCATCGACCCGGACGACGCCGCGTGGAACTAAGCGCGGTGGGAACCGTCCGCCGTCTCCGCCGCTCGGACGGCCGCTAATCGGCGTTCCAGCTCCGCATCGATCCGCTCCACTAGCTCCGGCATCGGTGTGTCGAGGTACGTCTCCCACTGGTCGAGAAAGCCTGAACGGCCGAGGATCCTGACGACCCGGTAGACCGGTGCTCGTGTCTCGAACCCCTCGGGGAGCCCGCCGGCCCGCTCGCGGTAGCCCGCGTACACCGCGTCGCCGAACCGGGCGGGACCCTCGCTATCGAAGTCGTTACACAGCTGGTCGCGGGCCCGAACCAGATCACGGGCCGGGTCGCCGACGTGCGCGAGCTCCCAGTCGATCAGCCCGACCTGCGTCTCCGCCGCCTCGTCGACGACGAACGCGTTCGGCTTGGCCACGTCCCCGTGTAACAGCGCGGCCGGAGCCTCGTCGAGGATCGACCGGTTGGCCTCGACACAGTCGATGGCGGCGTCGAAGTGTCCGGCGAGGCGATCGGTCGTCCCGATCTCGCGGGTCCGTTCGATCGTCGCGAGCAGCACGTCGGTCCACCCGGCCGTCTCCAGTTCGAGACCGGCGTCAACGCGACCGCCGACGATCTCGCCGTGGCTCCCGAAGCGCCCCTCGTGAAGCGCCGCCAGCGTCCGCCCGACGCCCCGCAGGAGCGCTACTCGCTCGGGGTCGTCCTCTGCCGCCGCGTAGACGTCGAGCAGGTCCCGTCCCGGCGCGGGCGCGGTCGCGAGAAACGGCGGGTCCGCGTCCGAGTCCGCGGCGAGGACTTTCGGGACCGGAACCGTTCCGCTCGCCCGGACGTGTTCCAACACCGCACGTTCGCGTGCGATCCGGCTTCCGTCGCCCTCGATGGCGACCTTGAGGTACGCGCGCCCGCCATCCGCGAAGTCGACGCCCACCGTCTCGTTGCCCCCGTTCCAGGAGGGACCGACGCCGACGAGTTCCTCGACGGCTCGATCCGGAAACGCGACCGGGAGGGTCGCCTCGACGGCATCGCTCATACGTTCGATGGCCCGCGGTGACGCAAAACCGTTCCGACGAGCCGCGGGCTCACGATCTCGAACGGGGAGAACGACCGACAACGTCATACGTATCACGAGCGTTTCACGTTTCGATGACAGGACGGGACGCCGCTCGGCGAATAGAATTCGAAACCGACGGCGAGACGCTGTACGTCCGCGACGGCATCGAGAGTGAGCGACTTACGCTTCGGTTCGATCGCGAGCCCGACCCACAGCCCGCGATCACGGATCTGTTTCCGGTTCCCGTCGACCGAGCCGTCAGCTTCGAGGCCGAATCGATATCGGTTCCGTCCTACTCTTCGGTGACGATCAACGAGTCTGACGGCGAGTTCGTCGCCATGCTGACGGAGGATTTGAGCCTTCCTCGGGGAGCGTACTGTTTCGATATCACTGGGACCACGAAGGTGTTCGTCCGCGCAGTCGACGTATCGATCGAGGCAACGGAGATGGCCGGCGAGGATCC
Organism: Halorubrum alkaliphilum; assembly: GCF_017873815.1. Taxonomy (GTDB): domain Archaea; phylum Halobacteriota; class Halobacteria; order Halobacteriales; family Haloferacaceae; genus Halorubrum; species Halorubrum alkaliphilum. Next base: position 91,599 of record NZ_JAGGKQ010000001.1, read on the forward strand.
GGTCGAGATCACCTTCGACCGACCGACGACGATCACCGTCGGAGGTCGCTCCCTCCACACCCGCCCGGAGGCGACGATCACCGTTCCCGACGACCCGGAGGCACTGATGACGGCGGTGTCGGCGCTCGGCTCGTCGATAGCGGAGTGGTCGCCGGAGCGCTCGTGGCCCACGCTTCGCGGCTATCCGCCCAGAATAGAGCGCGGCGACGAGCTCCACGTGCCGGACCACCTCTCGATCCCCGACACCGGGATCGAGATCGCCGTCCCCCCGACGTATGCCGACATCTATCGGATCGCTCCTCTCGCGTACTACCTCGGCGCAGCCGTCGTTCCCGGTGCCGAGCCGGAGATCCGGCTCGACACGGGGTACGTTGAACCGCTCCCCTCTGAGGGACCGGCGCTCGAGGAGCGGGTTTCGGAGCTGCTCCGAACCACGCTGTTTCTGGACTCGCTCGTCCGCACGGAGGGGTACGTCCCGTCGGACCGCTACGAGTACGAGCAGGTCGGTCCGGATCTTCCGTTCTATCCGCCGAAGCTCGCGGACCGATCGGTAAGCGAACAGCTGATGGAGTATCTGGAGGTCGATCCGGAGATACTCGAGCCGTACGCGCCGCCGTGGCCGACGTGGGCCGTCCTCCGGCCCGGACCCGCGGGTGCGGAGCTGCTTCCGCACCTCGCACACCTCGTCGCTCCGATCCGCGTCCGTGGATCCCCGCTCGACGGGGACGACGGCGACGATGCCGGCGCTCCGACCACGAACCGACCTCTCGCGCTCGCGACCAGCCCGTATCTCCCGCCCGATGGCGGCGTCCCGAACCCCGACGACGAGCCGCTCCCCTCCGGGGTCTCCGCGTTACGCCCCGCGGGATACGAGACCCTCCTCTCGGGATCCCGGTCCGTCGAGGGTGACGTGCGGGTCGCGTTCCTCGTCGACTCGCCGGAGCGAGCCGACGCCGGGAGGCGGGCGATGTCCGAGCCGGCACCGCCCGACGGGGTCGACTCGTGGGAGGTGTACGAGCGCCCGAGTCGCGAGGAGATCGTCGAGATGCTGACCGATCCGGCGGTCGACCTGCTGTACTGTAGCCTCCCGACCGACGGGTCACGGATCGTTCATGAAGACGGTGGTATCGACCTCGCGGGGATCCGGACCCTCCCCGCTGCCACGGTCTTCGAGCGTACCGGGACGGTCGCACCCGCGCACCGCTCCGTCGAGTCGGGATCGGTCGGGTCGGTCGCCGCCGACGGACCGCTCGATGCCTCCCGGATCCGCTCGCTCGTCGGACTCCTCGCGAGCGCGACGCCGCTTGCTCTGAGCGTTGCTCTTGCGGGGGTACAGGAGGCGGGTGATATCCGACTTGCGGGGGATCCGGGGGTAGTGGTGGCCACACCAAAGCCCGGATCATATAAATATCGGTGTGTAGTCAAGATACAGTCAAGCTCTTCAAAAACACATATCGCTGAGTCGCATACTGCTCTCTCGACGGACTCGCGTGTTGGTGCGGAGTCAACGTGTGTCCACAATTGGGGCCAGCAGCTGCCGGAGCTCGGGGGAATTCCACAAACCGAACCAGAATCGCTGTCGGGAACGCAAGTACTGGATCTCATCCCCGAACCTGACGGAATCGTCGATCTTAACGGACAGATCGTCTTTCAGAGTGACGGTCTCACCGAGTCAGACATCGAACAGTCGGCCCGCGACGCGCTCGCCGACGAGGACGAGACGAGCGACAGACCCGACATGCGATCGCTGATTCAACCCGACTCCGAGTAGCCTACTGCCGACGAGTTTTCAACGCCTCCGCTCAAATCATGGCGTATGCCACAGATCCACCTCGACGAGGAGACGATCGAACGGCTCGACGCGCTCCGCGCCGCCGACGAGGAGTACGACGAACTCGTTACCGAACTGCTGGACAGTCACGCGGACACAACCGGGAACTAATTCGCAACCAGAAGCCGGCGCCCCTGCCCCGATCGGTCACTCCTGATACGCGATCCGCACCTGTTCCCACTTTCCGACCTCCTCCAGATGCGCCTGTAGCTCGTCGGCGTACTCCTGAACCAGCCGTTCGGCGGCCTCGACCTCCTCGTCGCTCGGGGCCGCTCCCCCGCCCGAGCCGCCGAGGCCGAGCGCGCCCTTGATCGAGTCGAGGACGCCGCCGGAGCCGCCGGATCCCCCGTCTCCCCCGCCTCCGGGCGTGCCACCCATCGCCGAGACCTGATCGCGGACGTTCTTCAACTCGGGCATGATCGCGGGAAGGTTCGAGGTGTCGGCGACGATCCGCGCGTTCTCGGGGTCGTCGGAGTGCTCGATCTCGAACTCCGTCGCGGTCATGATGAGTCCCCACTCCTGACTGGAGAAGCGGGACGAAGCCACGCGGTCGTTGAACCGATTGTCGACGGCCATCCGCTCGCCGACGATCGCGTCCGTCCACTCGCTCATACCCGCTCATGGGCGATGACGGTTGAAAAACTCGTTCCCATCGACCGGGAGACGGCGAGACGTTTTAGCCCGTTCATCCCTTCCCCGAGAGCATGGTAGAACGCAGCCGTCGAGCGGTCGTCGCGTCCGCCGGAGCGCTCTCCCTGCTCGGGCTCGCGGGCTGTGCCGGACTGGGAGACGACGGAAACGACTTCGGTGACGCCGTCGACCGGACCGGCGAGGACACGATCGACGTGACCGTCGGCGCGGACAACGGGCTCTCGTATGACCCCGCGAACGTCGTGATCGACGTCGGGACCACGGTCGTCTGGGAGTGGACCGGCCGAGGCGGCGGCCACGACGTCGTCGAGGTCGACGACGAGGTATTCGCCTCGGATCTCGTCGACGAGGCCGGTCACACCTTCGAGCACACGTTCGAGGAGCCGGGCGAGTACGAGTACGTCTGTACACCACATCAGACACAGGGAATGAACGGACGGGTCGAAGTCGTGGAGTGAGAGGGTTCGGAGGGCTCTCGGCCCCCTCCGTGTGGGTCAGCAGGAACAGTAGTACTCGCGGTCGTCGAACTCCGTCTCGAACAGTTTCGCGGTCGGTGCCGGATCCGACGGCCGATAGATCCCGGTCGTAAGCGACCGTCCAGCCTCGAATTTCCCCGAGACCAGCGCGCGCCAGTCGTCGCCGCCGAGCAGGTCGCCGACCTCCCCACCGGAGAGGGCGGCGAGGTAGTCGCGCAGATAGACCCATCGTGCGGGCTCGATCCCGGTCGACTCGTACTCGGCGTCGGTGACCGCGGCGTACGCCGCCATCGGGAGGTTCGCCCCGGCAGCCACGGGCAGCGAGATCCACTTCCAGGGCCGCGTGTTGACGTCGAGCAGGAGGTACTCCTCACGCTCGCGGTCGTAGACGAACTCGGCCTCGCTGATCCCGTGGTAGCCGGCGTCGTCGAGGACGCCGAGCGCTCGCGCCTCTATCTCCGGGTCCGCGACGGTCTCGACCAGACAGGAGGTGCCGAACTGCCGGGGGTATCTGACGGCCGCGTTGCCGACGACGGCGAGGGCGTCGTCGACGCCCGAGGGCGGGACGTACGACGCCAGCGAGCGGTCCTCGCCGGTGGCGATGTCGACACGCTTCTGTGCCATCACCTCGACGCCCGCCGCCGCCGCGGCCGCGACGGTATCGCGGAACTCGGCCTCGTCGGCGACCTCTATCACGTTCGTGCCGAACGCCTCCTCGAACTCCCGCTTCCGGGCGGGCTTCACGACGAGCGGAAAGCCGAGCGCGTCGGCCGCGGCCTCGAGGTCGGCGTCGTCGACCGACCCCTCCCCGCCGTTCCCCCCGAGTCGATGCGTCTCCGGGTACGGCACGCCGAGTTCCTCACAGGTCGCGTACAGCTGCGACTTGTTCAACACGTCGTCGACCGTCTCGATCCCCGCGTACGGGAGCCGAACCCCGTCCGGGTCAGCCTCGGCGTACGCCAGTGCCCACTCGTCCATACAGCCGAACGCGACCGCCTCGCGTCCCGCGGCGTCGACTATCGCCTCCACGTCCTCGCGGAACCCGTCGAGGTCGTCGAGTGGATAGGTGACCGCGCCCGCAAAGTCGACCGCGTCCGACGGCGGGGCGAGGCCGTCGTGGGTGACCGAGACCGTCGCAGCCTCCGCGCCGCCGTCGGGACGGGAGGCGTCCTTGGAGCCGGAGGCGGATCCGCCGTTCGCCGGGCGGTCGAGCGCGATCACGGGCACGTCGTGGGCGTCGAGTGCCCTCGCGACCCCGAGTCCGGTGACGTGGGCGTTGCTGACGAGTGCGGGCGGGCAGTCGAACGACGCGTCCGTGAGCGCGTCGATCAGTCCCTGGGTGGAGTGAAATCGGTCTGCCATACCTCCGATCGCCGGTCCGGGTACAAAGGGACACCAGTACCGGACTCGCGTGCCACTACCGAAGACGGAGTTGGGTCGTACCGGAGCCCCCGGCGAGCGCCCGAGCCCCGATCCCGGCGCGTTTTTGCGTGCGCAGGGCGTACTCCGAGATATGAGCGATTCCGAGCACGACGCCGGGAACGAAACCGGGATCCCCCGTCGCGTCCGCCGCACCTTCGGAGATCACGGGTCCTTCGAACCCGTCGATATCGACGATTCGGATGGTGACGGAGGCGATGACGACACGAACGTCTGGACCTCCGAGACGACCGCGTTCGACGGCGAGGTCGCGGTTTTCTCCGCCGGAGACGGGCGTCTCCGCTTCGCCGTCACCGTTCGCGTGCCGTCGCTGTCGGCGGTTACGGCAGACGAGGTCGCCGACGTCGTCGAGACCGGCTGGTTCGAGACGTTCGAACGGCGCGTCGCCGATGTCGGGGGCGTCACGCGAGGCGACCACGAGTTCGATCCCGACGTTGATCGCGGGGTGGACGACGTCGTCGTCCGGTTCGAATTGAGCGATATCAACGAGCGCCGCGGAGTCGACGACGCCGGCGCGCTGATCGATTTCGTCGAGGGGACGTACGTCCAGGGCGTGATCCCCGGTTACGAGTACACGGAACCGGTTGCCGGGTTGATCTCGTCGGCGAGGCGGCAGGGCGGAGACGAGGCCGACGGAGCCGACGGCGGGGCGTTCTGATGGCGAGCGTCACGGACGCTCCGACCTCACTGGAGCCGACGTGCGGCGGAAGACCGCAGGAGGCTAGCACTGACGCATGATCGCGCTGCTCGGATTCGCGCTCGTCGTCGCGCTGCTGGCGTTTCACACCCTCGTTGCCGGCGTGGTGACACGCTTTTTCCGGCTTCGACTGTCGACGTCGTGGGGATGGGTAGTGTACACCGTCGTCCTGACGCCGATCCTGTTGCTCGTGTCGACCCTGCTTTTCGCCGGGTTCTTCGGTCTCGGAACGGGAGTGAACCTCCGGAGTCCGGCCGTCGTCGTCGCGCTGCTCGTGGTGCTACCGGCCGTTCTCGGTGCTGCCATCGACTACCTCTACGTCGAACCGCCCGACGAGTACGAGCTGCCGGATACGCGGTGATCGGGGCCAAGAGAGGGTACGCAACGGCAACTCACTCGTCGAGGATATCCGCGAGCGCCCGCTCGACAGAGTCGATCACCGCCTCCGGCGATCGGGTTGCGTCGATCCGAACGAACCGCTCGGGTTCGGCCTCGACGAGCCGTTCGTAGTTCTTCCGAACCGCGGACAGGTAGCCGTCGCGTTCGAGCTTGTTCGTCCGTCCCGCTCGGTCCGCCGCGGTTCGTGCGTCGAGGTCGAGATAGATCGTCGCGTCCGGCGGACGCGAGAACGCGCTGTGGATCCCCCGTACGTACTCCAGGGGTCGGGCGACGTCCGCGTCGCTCGCGGCGATGGTCGCGGCCTGATACGCGAACCGCGAGTCGGAGTAGCGGTCGGAGACGACGAGACGCCCCTCGTCGAGCGCCGGTCGGACCGTGTTGGCGAGGTGGTCGGCGTGGTCGGCGGTGTACAGGAAGAGTTCGGCGAGCGGATCAGCGTCGTCGTCGTCGATGGAGCGATACACCGCGTCTCCGTACCAGGAGTCGGTCGGCTCGCGGGTGAACAGGGCGTCGGGGTAGACGTCGTGGAGCGCCTCCCAGACCGTCGTTTTCCCGCTTCCGTCCAGTCCCTCCAGCGTGATCAGCATGCGTTCGCTCCGGCAGCCCGACGAATAAATCGCCGGATCCGGTCGCCGCCGGGACTGACGACCGTCGCGGCTCCCGTCCTCACGGATAGTCAGGCGATCCGCGACCGGAACTCCGGGACGCCCCCGCCGACGTCGGGGACTCGAAACAGTGCGCCCGCCCCCTCACCCTCCGTGTCGCGATCGGCGTCGGTCAACGCGGTCGTCAGGTAGAGGTCGTCGTAGTCGGGACCCGCGAACGTCACGGACGAGACCTTCCGCGCCGGGAGCGCGATCGTCTCGACCGGCTCGCCGTCCGGGTCGTACCGGACGACGCGGCTTCCGTTCCACCTGGCCGACCAGACGTGGTCCGCGTCGTCGACGGTCAAACCGTCCGGAACGCCGTCGTTTTCGGGCGTCTCCCGGAACGTTCGGCGGTTCGAGATCGATCCAGTCGTCCGGTCGTACTCGAACGCGTAGATCGACCGCGCCTCCGATTCCGTGAGGTAGAACGTCTCGCCGCCGCGCGAGAACCCCATGCCGTTCGGGATGTCGAGCCCCTCGACGACGACTCGGGTCGACCCGTCGGGGTCGATCCGGTACAGGTCACCGAGCCCGTCCCCGCTCGGCATCGTCCCCGCGAACACGCGCCCCTCGGGGTCCGCTATCACGTCGTTGAACCGTGTCTCGGCGTCGACGTCGAGAACCGTTTCGGTCCCGTCCGTACCGGGGACGTACCGTTCCACCGTTCCATGAGTGAACAGCAGGAGGGCTCCGTCCGCCTCGATCGTGTAGCCGCCCAGCGGGTCACCGTCCGTCTCGTAGACGAGGTCGTTCGCTCCCGTGGCCGGGTCGTGCGCGTACAGCCGGCCGGCCGGGATGTCTACCCAGTACAGTCGTTCCTCCTCCGGATGCCACAACGGTCCTTCACCTGTGTGCGCGCGTGTGTCGGCAACGCGGACGGGATCGACGTCGTTCATGCGACTCCCTTTCTTAAGCGTGATACTTCATTCCCCGTCTCGTACCCTCGGGTAGTGTAGCACAATTCACGGACGATCTGATCGTGTGAGGACCGTCGCCATCGATCGGCCCACGGTCGCCTTCGCTCGTTCGTCCCGCGGCGTCGACTCCGATCGGTAGAATCTTCTAAAATAGTCAGTTCAGTACTCGTGGAGGCGATCAACGAATAACGAGAGGGTCAACGACGTCGAGGAGCTCATCGAGCCGGCGGTCTCGGCAGTCGCCGACGCCGACTCGCACGCAAACCCGGGTACCACGACGGGAGCCGATCACCGAGACGACGCTGACACGGGAGACGATACCTCGTCCGTGAGCGTCATCACGGACTCAGACGGCCGTTCTCCTCGTCCGGAGCCAGCAGCCGACACCGACGTACACGGAGCCGGAACACACACCATGACATCGAACCACGACACACGTACCGCCGAAACCGACGCGTTGCGGGATCGGGCGGGTGCCAACCGAGGAGGCGTCCTCGCGACGCTCCGCGTACAGTATCCGGACGTACTCGCCGACCGCGGGTTCCGGCTGTTACACCCGCGAACCGGCGACCACTACACCGGTGACCGACGACACCTCGTCGCGACCTGCCGGTCGATCGCGAACCTCGCGGTCGGGGCACTCGTCGACGGCCCGGACTGGTGTATCGACGCCGCCGAACACGGGCTGCGGTTCCTCCGGGAGGCTCATCGCGCTACCGGCGGTGAGCACGACGACGGTGCCGGCGGCGGCTACCATCTCGTCGTGGACGGGTCGGGGGAGCCGGTCGATCGGACGCGGTCCGCCTACGCTCACGCGTTCGTTCTCCTCGCATACGCCCGGTCGACGGACGCCGGGATCGAGGGGGCCGCGGCCGATCTGGAGGCGACCCACGAGCTGATCGAGGCGCGGTTCCGCGACGAGGCTGGACTGCTCCGCAGCGACTGTGACCCCGACTGGACCGAGAAGGAGGCCTACCGCGGCCAGAACGCGAACATGCATGCGTGCGAGGCGTATCTCGCCGCCTACGAGGCGACCGGCGAGGAGCGATACCTCGATCGCGCGCGTCACATCGCCGAGACGATCACGGTCGAGCTAGCGGGAGAGACGGGCGGCCTGCTGTGGGAGCACTACTCCGACGAATGGGACCACGACTTCGCGTACAACGAGGAGACTCCGCGCCACCAGTTCCGACCGCCGGGCTACCAACCCGGTCATCACATCGAGTGGGCGAAGTTCCTCGCGCTCCTGGATCGCTACGGGGCGGACCCGCCGAAGGTCGACGCGGGGACCACCGGCTGGTACGAGCGTGCCCGGGAGCTGTTCGACAGCGCCGTCGACCACGGCTGGGCGGAGAACGGGTTCGTCTACACTCACGAGGCGAACGGAACGCCGATCGTCGCCGACCGTTACGGCTGGGCGCTCGCAGAGGCGATGGGTGCGTCCGCGGCGCTGTCCGAGCGGGCGGTCGCGAACGGTGACGACGAGGCGGCCGGGGTCCTCGACGAATGGAATCGACGCTTCGAGATCTGCGCCGACCTGTATCGGGGACCTGCCGGCGTCTGGTACGAGAAGCGGCTCGCTCCCGAGGACGGCGGCGGAGTCGTTCCGCCGGATTCGCCCGGCGTCGAGCCGGACTACCATCCGCTGGGCGCGCGCTATGAGGGATACCGATCCGCACGGAGGCGGTTACGTGACGACTGATCCCGACCGGCCTCCACTCGACGGAGAGCCGGTGACGACCACGGATACGACGACCACTGACACGGCGACACACACACTAACACACATGACATCGAACGACACCGACCCGACCGGAAACGACACTGCTGCGAGCGCGAACGACGCGGAAGCGGATCCGACGGTGATGCTCCCGCCGCGCCCGGACCGGCGGTGGACCATCGCGAAGCAGCTCGGACTCGACACGGCGGTCGTGCGCTTCTGGGGAGTCGACGACTGGTGGGAGTACGATACGCTCCAGCGGACCGTCACCCGGTTTGCCGACCACGGCTTCTCGTTGGACGTCGTCGAGGACCGCCCCCCGATGGAGAACACGGTGCTCGGCGAGGAGGGCCGTGACGAGGAGATAGCAACGGTCAAGACGCTGATCGAGAACATGGGGCGACTCGGGATCGACACCTACTGTTGGGTGTGGACGGAGAACCCGCTGGGCGTCATCCGGACGTCCGACTCGCTCCCCGGGCGCGGCGGCTCCCAGCGCATCGGGTACGACCACGAGTGGACCGAGCGCGCCCCGGACCACGAGGCGGCCGGAATCACCGAGGCAGAGCTGTGGGAGAACCTCGAGTACTTCCTCGACGAGATCGTTCCTGTCGCCGAGGAGTACGGGGTGAACCTCGCCTTACACCCCGACGACCCACCGACCTCGCCAGTTCGCGGCGTCCCGCGTATCGTCCAGTCCGTCGAGGACTATCGCCGCATCCTAGACCTCCACGAGAGTCCGCGGCACGGGGTCACGTTCTGTCAGGGTAACTTCTCGGCGATGGCGGGGGACACGATCGAGGCGATCCGCGAGTTCGGCGACCGGATCCACTTCGTCCACTTCCGAGACGTCGAGGGCGACGAGCGGAACTTCGTCGAGACGTGGCACGACGAGGGACCGACGGATATGAAGGCGGCGATCGAGGCGTATCGAGAGGTCGGCTTCGACGGTCCGATCCGCCCGGATCACGTCCCGAGAATGATCGGAGAACAGGACCGTGAGGACGCCATGGCGGGCTACACCGACATTGGCCGACTGTTCGCGATCGGCTACATCAAGGGACTGATCGAATGAGACCCGTAGTTCGGTTCGGCACTGCCTCGTGACATCGGCTGCGATGCCACTCGTGACCCGCGACGGACCGCCGGGAACACACCTTTTATTTCCTCGTCCTCGGTAGGGTTAGGTACGCGAATCGTGGACCACTCCTACCCGGACGATGGCCCGCCAATGGCCCGTCGATGGCCCGCCGGCCACGGTGGCCGAATCCCGGGAGAAGGGGTGCCACGGTCTATCCCACAATGAGCTTCGAAGTTCCAGACGAGTTACGATACCTAGAATCGCACGAATGGACGACCGGAGACGGAGAGACGGTTCGGATCGGCGTCTCGGACTTCGCACAGGACGAACTGGGCGACGTGGTGTTCGTCGAGCTGCCGTCCGTCGGCGACGAGGTCGTCGCGGGCGAGACGTTCGGCGTCGTCGAGTCGATAAAGGCCGTTTCCGACCTCTACTCTCCGGTCTCCGGCGAGGTCGTCGCGGTAAACGAGGAGCTGTTCGACCGCCCCGAACTCGTCAACGAGGACCCGTACGGGGACGGCTGGATGATCGAGGTCGCGCCGAGCGACGGAGTCGGCTTCGAGGCGCTGCTCGACGCGGCCGACTACGACGAACAGATCGCATGAGCGGGAGTCCGTACGCGCCACACACCGACGCGGAGACCGACGCGATGCTCGAAACGATCGGCGTCGACGACGAGGAGGCGCTGTTCGACATCCCCGATGCGGTCGGGTTCGACGGCGAGTTCGGCATCGACACCCGGAGCGAGCGGGAGATCCGCCGCGAGTGTACCCGACTGTTCGGTCGTAACGACGACCTCGTCGAGTTCCTCGGGCGCGGTCACTACGGTCACTACGTGCCGAGCGTCGTCGACCACCTCTCGGACCGTGCGGAGTTCCTCACGAGCTACACGCAGTACCAGCCCGAGGTCTCACAGGGATTCTTACAGGCGTTGTTCGAGTACCAGTCGATGCTCGTCGAGCTGACCGGGCTTCCGGTGGCGAACTGCTCGATGTACGACGCCGCGACCGGGCTGGCGGAGGCCGCGACCCTTGCCGACCGCGTTCGCTCGACGAGCGGCGACGTCGTCGTGGTGCCCGAGCACCTCCGGGAGGGCAAGGCGGCGGTGCTCTCAAACTACTGTGCGGGCGCGGATCTGACCGTCGAGTCGTATCCGATGGACGACGGAGTCGTCGACGTCGACGCCCTCGCGGAGCGACTCGGCGACGACGTCGTCATGGTGTACGCCGAGAACCCGACCGTCCGCGGCTGTATCGAAGAACGGCTCTCGACTATCGGCGAGCTCGCGAGCGAGAACGACGCGCTGTTCACGCTCGGCTCGGACGTCGTCGCGCTCTCGGTCCTCGAGGAGCCCGCGAGCGTCGGGGCCGACGTCGTCGTCGGCGAGGCCGGCGCGCTCGGCCTGCCGACCGCCTACGGCATGGGGCTCGGCGTGTTCGCGTGTCGCGAGGAGTTCCTCCGACAGGTCCCCGGGCGGCTCGTCGGTGCCGGCGAGGACGCGCACGGGGACCGCGCGTTCACGCTCACGCTTCAGACCCGTGAACAACATATCCGCAAGGAGCGTGCCACCTCGAACATCTGTACGAACCAGGCGTGGGTGGCGCTCCGCGCGGCGATCCACGCGGCGACGCTCGGCCCGGACGGGCTCGTCGAACTCGCGAACGACTGCGTCCGTGAGGCGGCGGATCTCGCCGAACGGATCGACGATCTCTCGGGCGCGAAGGCACCGGTCCACGATCGGCACCACTTCCGGGAGTTCGTCGTCAACACCGACCAGCCGGCGGCCGCGGTCGCGGGCGACCTCGCGGACGAAGGGTTCGCGGTTCACGTGGTCGGAGAGCATCTCATCGAGGTGTGCGTGACCGATCTGAACGCCGACCGCGCCGACGGGTTGGTCGCGGCGTTCGAGGAGGTGATCTGAGATGCGACACGATCAGGCTCGCTACACGCGAGAGGACGAACCGCATCACGAACCGCTTCTCTCGGAGACGGGCGAGGCGACGGTGGACGTAACCGACGAGTCCCCGCTTCCGGACGAACTCACACGCGATGAGGTGACGCTACCGAACCCCTCGGAACCGGAGATCGCCCGCCACTACACCCGCCTCTCGCAGATGAACTGGTCGATAGATTCGGGTCCGTACCCGCTTGGGAGCTGTACGATGAAGTACAACCCGAAGTTCACGGAGGACGTCGCCACGGATCCGAACGCGGCGGTCCATCCGGATCGCTCCGACCGAACCGTTCAGGGGAACTTAGAGCTACAGCATCGCCTCCAGGAGTTCCTCGCCGACATCGGCGGGATGGACGCGGTCACGCTCCAGCCGCCCGCGGGTGCCGCCGGCGAGTTCACCGGGATCCTGATCGCGAAGGCGTATCACGAGCACCACGACAACGACCGTTCGGAGGTCGTGATCCCGTCGTCGGCGCACGGAACCAACTTCGCGACCGCCGCGCTCGCCGGCTACGACGTGGTCGAACTCCCTTCCGGCGATGACGGACGCGTCGATCTGGAGGCGCTCGAAGCCGCCGTCGGCGACGACACGGCCGCGCTGATGTTGACGAACCCGAACACCGTCGGTCTGTTCGAGCGTGATATCACGGAGATCGCTGACATCGTTCACGACGCGGGCGGACTCCTCTACTACGACGGGGCAAACCTCAACGCGCTGTTGGGTCGCGGTCGCCCCGGCGACATGGGGTTCGACGTGATGCACTACAACGTCCACAAGACGTTCGCGACGCCACACGGCGGCGGCGGACCGGGTGCCGGTCCCGTCGGCGTCACCGACGAACTCGCCGAGTTCCTCCCGCGACCGCGAGTGCGCGAGGCGGAGACGGGAAGCGGCTACGAGCGGTTCGACCCGCCGGAGTCGATCGGGAAGGTACACGGCTTCGAGGGCAACTGGCTCGTGTTAATAAAGACGTACGCCTACATCGCGCGACTCGGCGACGAGGGGCTCGCGGACGCGGCGGCGAAGGCCGTGCTCAACGCGAACTATTTGGGCGAGCGGATCGACCTCGACGTGCCCTACGGCCCCTTCCATCACGAGTTCGCGGCGACCGCCGGCGACCGCGACGCCGCCGACGTCGCGAAGCGAATGCTCGACTTCGGCGTTCACCCGCCCACGACGAAGTGGCCCGAGATGGTGCCCGAGGCGATGTTGACCGAGCCGACCGAGATCGAGGGGCAGTCGTCGCTCGACGACCTCGCGGCCGCGTTCAACCGGGCGTACGCCGACGACGATGAGACGCTCGACGCCGCGCCGAACCGGACGACGTCGGCCCGTATCGATCAGGTCGACGCCGCGCGCACCCCGCGGCTCTCTTGGCGGGCGCTCGAAAACGACGGCGAGTAGGCGCGGCTCGCGGCAGTGAGGCTGGCGGTAGCCGGGCTCGCGGCGATCCGTCCCTGCCGCCGCCTGAACGCTTTTGCCGTTCCCGCTCGCCGGATCCGACATGACGTTCTCCATAGTCGCACGCGACCCAGAAACGGACGCGGTCGGCGTCGCCGTCCAGTCGAAGTTCATCAGCGTCGGCTCCGTCGTCCCGTTCGCCGCTGCCGACGCGGGCGCGGTGGCGACCCAAAGCTTCGCGAACGTCGCGTACGGGCCCGACGGACTCGACCTGCTCCGCGAGGGACACGCCGCAGGAGAGGTGATTGACGCCCTCATCGAGGACGACGAGGAGTCGGCGAGCAGACAGGTCGGCGTCGTCGGGCAGGACGGCTCCGTCGCAGCGTTCACCGGCGAGGAGTGTCTCGATGTCGCGGGCGACGTACAGGGCGAGAGCTACACCGTCCAAGGAAACATCTTGGAGAACGAACGGACGCTCACCGCGATGGCGGAGGCGTTCGAGACGGCGGACGGGGGATTGCCGGAGCGGCTTCTCGCGGCGCTGTTCGCCGGCGACGAGGCCGGCGGCGACTCCCGCGGCAAGCAGTCGGCCGCGCTGTACGTCGCCAAGCCGGAGGGGGGCTACGACGGGCGAAACGACCGCTGGATCGATGTCCGCGTCGACGACCATGAGGAGCCGATCGCGGAGCTGGAACGGGTGTTCAAGCTGTACGACGTGACGCTCCTCTCACGAGCCGAGCCGGACGAGCCACGGCCGCTGGAGGGCGAGCAGGCGGAGGCGGTGACCGAGGTCCTCGCCGACCTCGACTTTTATACCGGCGAGCCGTCGGAGACGTTCGGGACGGCGGAGCGCGACGCGCTGGAGTCGTTCCGCGGCGTCAACAACTTCGAGAACCACTCGATCACCGCGCTGGAGGACGCCATCGCACACGGCTGGGCGGAGACCGACGCCGAGGCTGAGGGTGAGACGCGCCTCGTCGACGCCGTCTGGCACGGGCTACGGCGACTGCCGCGTTTATAACCCGAGTTCGCGACCGATCACGACGTGTTGGATCTCGCTCGTCCCCTCGCCGATCTCCATGAGCTTCGCGTCGCGGTAGAAGCGTTGCGGCGCGAAATCGGTGGTGTAGCCGTAGCCGCCGAGCGTCTGGACGGCCTCCTCGGCCACCTCGCGGGCGGCCTCGCTGGCGTCGAGCTTCGCGAGCGCCGACGCCCGAGTGACCGGCTCTCCAGCGTCGTACGTCGTGGCTGCCTTATATGTAAGCAGGCGGGCGCGCTCGGTCTGCCGGTGCATGTGGACCACCTTGTCGCGGATCGCGTCGAACTTCGCGATCGGCTTGCCGAACTGCTCGCGTTCGCCCGCGTACTCCTTGGCGGCCTCGTAGGCCCCCTGTGCGAGCCCCGTCGACAGCGCGGCGATGGAGATCCGGCCGCCCTCCAGTGTCTTCATCGTCTGTGTCCATCCCTCTCCCTCCTCACCGAGGAGTCGGTCGGCCGGGAGACGAACGTCGTCCAGTCGGATCTCACAGGTCGGCGAGGAGTTGAGCCCCATCTTGTCCCAGACGGTCGTGACCTCGAACCCGTCGTCCTCGTCGGGGTCGACGATGAACGTCGAGATCCCGTCGTAGCCGGCGTCAGCATCGGTGACCGCCTTCACCAGCACCGAATTCGCGACGTTCGCGTTCGTGATGAACTGTTTCGTGCCGTTCAACACGTACTCGTCGGCGGCGGGGTCGTACTCGGCGGTCGTGTCCATGTTCGAGGCGTCCGAGCCGCTGCCCGGCTCCGTTAGCGCCCACGCACCCATCTCACCGCCCGACGCCAGCGGACGGAGCCATGTCTCTTTCTGTTCGTCGGTGCCGAACAGCTCGATCGGCTTCGCACCGAGCGAGGTGTGTGCGGCGTACGAGAGACCGATTCCACCGGAGACGCGGCCGAGTTCCTCCGTGACGAGGGCGTACATGAGCTGGTCGCCGCCGAGCCCGCCGTACTCCTCGCTCACCGGCACGCCCATCATATCGAGATCGTTCAGCTCCGCGAACACCTCGTCGGGGAACCGGTGGTCGTCCTCGATCTCTTGAGCGATCGGTTGGATCTCCTCCTCGCAAAAGTCCCGGACGGTATCGCGTATCATCCGGTGTTCCGCCGGCAGTTCGAAGTCCATAGGCAAGTCTTGCGGCGGCCGAGTATAAACGATGCGAACGACCGTGAAGAATACGGACGGATCCGTTTATCAGGTGCCGACTCGTTGGTTCGGTATATGGAGCTCCGTCGACTCGTCCGAGGGAGCGTCGGGTGGGCCGAGCTGGAGTCAGTCGTCCGCGAACTGGCGGACCGGTACGATCGGGAGACGGTGCGCGTGGAGTTCCTTGACGCCGACAACTGGCTGTCGACGCCGATGGTGATCGACGACGATCTGTTCGTGAAGGTGATCACCAAACAGAACACCCTCGTTCACACGCTGTTCACGACCGGCCGGAACCTCGGGGCGTTCTCCGCGGGGACGGAGGGATTCTTCGAGCGCTACGAGACGCCGTACGAGATGGCGAACCACGAGCTGGAGGCGACTCGGAAGGTCCGTGAGATCGGCGTCAACGCGCCGGAGCCAATAGAGGCGCTGGAGATCGGCGGTCTCGGCGTCGTCGTGTTGGAGTACCTCCCGGACTTCCGGACGCTCGACGAGGTCGATCACGAGCGCGAACGCGAACTCGCCCCGGAGCTGTTCGCGACGCTCCGGCGGATCCACGACGCCGGACTCGCCCACGGGGACCTCCGCGCGGAGAACGTGTTGGTCCTCGACGACGAGCTGTACGTGATCGACGCGACGAGCGTGAGCGAGGGCGGCCGGGAGGACGCTCGCTCATACGACCTCGCGAGCGCGCTCGCGGCGCTGGAACCGCTCGTGGGGGCTTCCGTCGCGGTCGACGCCGCCCTGACGAGCTACGATCCCGCGGAGCTGCTCGCGGCAGACCGATTCCTCGATTTCGTCGCCATTCGCCCCGATCACGACTTCGACGCCGCGAAGCTGAAAGGCGAACTCGAGAAACGAGCGACCTGATCGTCGGGCTTCGATCCGTGTCACTCCGGAGTCGCGTCGGACGGTCCGTCCGCCGGCGACGCTCGCTCACGGCTGACGATCCAGATCCCGACGGCCATCAGCGTCCCGCCGACCAGGAACCCTCCGCCGAGGTGCTCCCCGAGGAGCACCGCACCCAGCGCCGCTCCGACCGCGGGTTGAGCGAAGAAGAAGACGGCGACGGTTCCAGCGGACACATACTCCAATCCCTTATACCAGAGATACCAAGCGGCGGCCGTCGACGCCACCCCCAGATAGAGGACCGTCGCGACCGACTCGACCGTCACCGGAACGTCCGCCGGCGAGATTCCGAGCGCCCACAGCTCGCCGGCGGCGAGGATAGCCAACATCGGCACGCTCGCGATCGAGGAGTACGTCGCCGCTTCGAGCGCGCCGTAGCGTCTCACGACGTCTACTCCCCAGACCGTGTATCCGGCCCACGCGACGCTCGCGACGACCAACAACCCGACACCGAGGAGGTTGTCCGCGGCGAGCGCCGATAGGTCGTACTGGCCCGCGAGAACGACGACGGTGCCGACCCCGGCGACGGCCATTCCGGTCGCTTTCGCCGTGGTGACGCGCTCGCCGAGGACCATCGCACCCAGCAACACCGTAAAAACCGGCGTCAACACGGTCAGAAGCGATCCCTGACTCGCGTTCGTCAGTTCCGTGCCGACGAACTGTGTCAGGATCGTCAGGGTCACCCACCCACCGAGCGCGAGAAACCCCGGCCAGTCCGCACGGGACGGGGCCCGTCGACCGCTGGCGAGGGCGACTGCCGAGAGGACGCTCGCGCCGAGCACGACGCGGAGAAAGCCGAGCGTCACCGGCGGGATCAGCGTGAACCCCCACTTGCTGACGACGTACATTCCGCCCCAGAGCCCCGCGGCCACGAGGGGAGCCAGCGCGAAGACGTACCGGCCGAGGCGACCGGTCATCCTCCGAGATAGAGCTGTGAGACCTCCTCGTCGTTCAATAACGTGTCGGGAGTACCGTCGAACCGGACCGTGCCCTGATCGAGGACGTACCCCCAGTCGGAGATGCCGAGTCCTTTCGTCACGTTCTGTTCGACCATCAGTATCGCCGTGTCCATGTCGTTGACCGCTTGGACGTCCTCGAAGACGTCGTCGGCGGTGTTCGGTGCGAGCCCCGCCGACGGCTCGTCGATGAGGAGCACGTCCGGCTCCATCACGAGCGCACGGGCGAACGCCAGCACCTGTCGCTGTCCGCCCGAGAGGGTTCGCGCCTTCGCTCCACGCTTCTCGTCGATGATCGGGAACCGATCGTAGAGCCGGCCGATGACTTCGTCGAGGTCGTCGTTGCGGGCGACGCCACCCATTCGAAGGTTCTCTTCGATGGTGAGCGAGCCGAACACGTTGTCCGTCTGCGGGACGTAGCCGATCCCTTCCCGGACGATGTCCTCGGGAGCCATCCCGCCGATGTCGCGACCGTGATACTCGACGGTGCCCTCCCACGGCGTCAGCATGCCGAACGCCGTCTTGAGGACGGTCGATTTCCCCGCACCGTTCGGTCCCACGAGACAGACGATCTCGCCGGCGTTGAGGTCCATGGAGAGGTCGTCGAGCACCTGTACCTCGCCGTAGCCGCTGTCGACGTTCGACAGCGAGAGCACGGGGTCGGAACCGGTCCGTTCGGCGTCGGTCGGCTCGACACCGGCCTCGTCGCCGGCGGACGCGTCGCTCATGCCCCACCCCCGAGGTATGCCTCGATGACGCGGTCGTCGCTCCGAACCCCGTCGGGCGTCCCCTCCGTGAGCACGTGTCCCTGATCCAGAACGATGATCGGGTCGGCGAGATCCATCACGAACTCCATGTCGTGTTCGATGAGGACGAACGTGGTTCCCTGCTCGTGGAGCCGGCGGATCTGTGATTTGAGCTTCTTCGCGAGCGTCGGGTTCACCCCCGCGACCGGTTCGTCGAGCAGTAGTACCTCCGGCTCCGCCAACATCGCGCGCGCCAGCTCGACGAGTTTCATCTGCCCGCCGGAGATGTCCGTCGCGGGCTGTGTCGCGAGGTGGTCGATCTCGAACTCCTCCAGTATCCGTTCGGCCTCGGCGAGGTTCGCGGACTCGCTTTCGGCGACCGTCCCCGGCGACGTAAACAGCGTCAGGAACGACTCGCCGGGCTGGTTTCGCGGCCCGATCAGCATCGCCTCCCGGACGGTCATCCCCTCCAGCTTCCGCGGGGTCTGGAACGTCCGGATGAGCCCGTGTTCGGCGACCTTGTACGGCTCCATCCCGGTCACGTCGGTCCCGTTCACCGTGACGGTACCGCCGTCAGGCTCGTAAAAGCCGGAGATCAGGTTGAACAGGGTCGACTTTCCGGCACCGTTCGGGCCGATGAGTCCCGTGATCGTCCCGCGTTCGACCTCGAACGTCGCATGGTCCGTCGCCGTGAGCCCACCGAACGACTTCTGGAGGTCGTCGACGCGGAGGACGACGTCGTCTTTGTCTTCGACCGCGCCGACCTGTGGGGTTGCGGTCACGTCACTGCTCTCCGTCGCCACCGTCGATTCGGGTTGATCACTCATCGTTGTCGCCTCCGTCGTTTCCGTTGCCTCCGCCGCCTCCGCTTCCACCCTTCCGTTCGCGCACGCCGCTCGTCGGGCGCTCCGGCGTGCTCGATCCCTCGATCGCGCTCGGCCAGATCAGTTCGCGCTGTGGCGGGAGCACGCCTTGCGGCCGGAATCGCATCACGAGCACGATCAGCAGGCCGATCAACAGCAGCCGCAACGGTGCTCCGTCGATCGGGAACCACGCGAAGTCGTTGAGGAACCGTGACCCCTCGCGGATCGCGACGACGACGAAGCCGCCGAGCAGCGCGCCGCGGTTCGAGCCGCTCCCGCCGAGAATCACCGCGACCCACACGTAAAACGTCGTGATCGGGTCGAGGTCACCGGGGTTGACGAAGAGGTTGAGATGCGCGTAGAAGACGCCCGCAAGCGCCATGATCACGCTGCCCAATACGAACGCCTGCATCTTGAACGCGAAGGTGTTCTTTCCGAGCGCCTTCGCGAGGTCCTCGTCCGACCGAATCGTCCGCAACACGCGGCCCCACGGCGACTGCTGTGCTCGGCGGAGCACGAAGAACGCGCCCCCGAGGAACGCGAGCAACAGCGACACGTTGAGTAGTTGTCGCCAGAACTGCGTGCCGAGCGTGATCGGGGATCCCACGACGATCACGATCTCCAGAGTGGGCATCGTCTGTGGGAACGTTCCGAGCAGCGGCCACCCCTCGAAGAAGCTCGGGATCCCGCGGATCCCGGCGCTGCCGTTCGTCCACTGCCGCTCGTTGCGGAGGAAGAGCCGGATCACTTCGGCGAGACCGAGCGTCGCGATCGCCAGATAGTCCGCCCGGAGCCGGAGCGTCGGGACCCCGATCGCGACCGCGACGATCGCGGCGACGAGCAGGGCGACGATGAGACCGATGAGCGGACTGAAACCCCCCGCAATCGGCGAGTTTCCGGCCGTCATCAGCGCTGCGCCGTACGCGCCGATCCCGAAGAACGCGGCGACGCTGAAGTTGATCAGCCCGCCGAATCCCCACTGGGCGTTCAGTCCGAGCGACAGCAGCGCGTACATCCCGGCCAGTCCGAACAGGAACAGGAAATACGACGGGCCGAGCCGACCGGCCGCGAGCGAGAGGAGCAACGCGAGGGCCACGAACCCGAGGACGACGCTCACGAGCACCTCCGTGAACGTCAATTCGTCGCCGAGGGTCCGCGGATCGAATCGGGACACGACTACACACCCCCTCCCTCGGCGGTGTCGCCCGCGATCCCGGTCGGTCGTACGAGCAGGATGGCCACCATGATCAGAAAGGCAACCGCCTCAGCGTACTCGATACCGATCGGGACCCCGACGCGGGAGAGCAGCGGCGTCATCTCGACTATCATGCCGATCAGAAAGCCGCCGAGCACCGCGCCGTACACCGAGCCGATCCCGCCGAGGATCACCGCGGCGAAGACGACCAACAGGAGATTGAACCCCATCCGAGGGGAGAGCTGATTGAACAGGCCGAGGAACGCGCCACCGGCCCCGGCGAGTCCGGCACCGATGACCCACGACCAGAGCTTGACTCGGTAGGTCCGGATCCCGCTCACCCGGGCCAGATCGGGGTTGTCGGCCATTGCTCGCATCTTCCGTCCGAGGTCGGTGTGTTGTAAGAGGACGTGAAGCCCGGTTACGAGCAGCGCCGCCGACAGGACGGTTGCGAGGTCGTGAGCGGTGATCAACACGCCGTACTGCTGGAGGCTTTCGATCGGCCGCAGCGACGGGATATCGTACCGAACCGTGTCGGCACCGAACCCCATCTGGATTAACGCTCGATAGATGAACGCGATGCCGATCGAGGTGATCAGCAGTCCGATCGAGCCGACGTCGAGCGCGTCGTACACCATCCGCTGTGTCACGACGGCAACGACCGCGGCGGCGGCGATTCCGACACCGACGGCCGCAAAGAACCCGAGCGGGACGCCGAGGATCGTGAACCCGACGCCGCCGATGAGCCCGAACGCGACGAGCGTTGCGTATGCTCCAACGGTCATGGTGTCTCCGTGTGCGAAGTTCGCGAAGCCGGCGATGCTGTATATCAGTGAGAGGCCGATGCTCGCGAGGACGATGATGCTGCTGTAGACGACGCCGTTAGCGGCTAACTCGATGACGGACATGGACGGGAGGGGTTACGACTCCCGGAACTCGATCGACACGTAGTCGTGGTCTTGGACCTCGAAGACGACGAGACTTCCGCGCGGGTCGCCGTTCTCGTCGAAGTCGATCGGCCCGCTGACCCCCTGGTAGTCCACGTCATCCGGCGTGCCGCCGTCGTCGAGGATCGCGTGGGCCTCCTCGTAGGTGAACGCCTCCTCGCCCTCTGGCCGGGTGACGTCGCGGACGACCTCTCCGAGGGCGGTACCGGTGAACTCGTCGGCGGCCTGGATCGAGAGCGCCGCCGTGACGACGCAGTCGTACGCGAACGCCGACCACGCGGTCGGCGACTCGCCGAACTCGGCCTCGAAGTCGGCCGCGAACGCCTGGTAGTTCTCTTGGTCTTCCGGCGCGGCTGGTTCGACCAGCTTCATGCCGTTCATGCTCCCCTCCGGCGTGTTGGCGAGGACGGTGTCGCCGCGGTTGGAGTCCGCGCCGTACAGCTGCGGCTCGTAGCCGCTCTCGAACATGTTCGTCACCATCGTCGAGAACTCCTGTTGGTAGGTGATACAGAGCCACGCCTCCGTCCCGGAGCCGTTCATCTCCGAGACGAGGCTGCCGTAGGAGGCCTGCTCGCCGTCGTGGGAGCTCTCGTAGACGATGTCGCCGTCGTACGCCTCCGCGAACGCGTCATAGAGACTCTCGCCGAACTCGTCGTTGATGTAGGTGACCGCCACCTCGTCGTAGCCGTCCTCCGCGATGATGTCCGCCAGCGCGACCGACTGCGTCCGACCGCTCGGAGACATCCGAAGCAGTCCCGGGAAGTCGGTCAGGCCGAGTCCGGTCGAGTTCTGGCTCAACTGAACGACGTCGGTGTCCTGGATCACGCTCTCGTAGATCGACAGCGAGACGCCGGAGCCGACCGCCCCGATCAGGAACGGAACGCCGTCCTGGTTGACGAGCTTCTGGGCGGCCGCGACGCCCCCCTGACTCTCGCTTTCGGAGTCCTCGACAATGATGTCGAGTTCCCGCCCGTTGACGCCGACCTCGTTGACGTCGTCGAGCGCGAGCTCGACGGCGCGCTGGTTCCGTTCGCCGAAGTCCGCCAGCGAGCCGGTCAGCGAGTCGACCATTCCGATCTCGTAGACGTCGTCGTCCCCATTGTCGTCATCGGGCGTGCCGATACACCCCGCGAGCGCGAGGAGTCCCGCTCCGCTCGTCGCTTTCAGTACCGTTCGCCGACCGGTTCGTTCCGTGGTATTTCGTGTCATAGATGTGCTGTACGGTGGGTGGAGGTTTCGGTACCTCAATCCCTACCCGTCCATGGTCGGCGATGCCATATTCCGTCGCCAGTTGAAGAAATTATTGCCGGATACAGTTAATTCCACAGAGCAGTTCAGAAACAATTGGTCGGGTGCCCCTATATGTCGTGTGGGCTCGTATCGACGGTATGATCCCGCCGATCGCGAGCAACTTCGTTGCCGGGGAAACGCCCGAGGCAGCGTTGGCACACGTCGAGGCGCTCAACGACCGCGGCGTGGCCGGCATCCTGAATCTGCTCGGCGAACACTACACGGAGCGCCCGCCGGCCGACGCGGACGCGGACGCGTACGTCGACCTCGTGAGGGCGATCGCCGACCGCGGCGTCGACGCCTGCGTTTCCGTCAAGTCGAGTCAGATCGGTCTCGACATCGATGACGATGTCTTTCGAGAGAACCTCGCACGGATCGTCGATGCGGCGAACCCGGCCGACCCGGACGCCGCGGACCATACGACCGACGGTACCTTCGTCTGGATCGACATGGAGGACCACGAGACCACGGACGTCACTCTGGACGCGTTCGAGCGTCACGCGATCGAGACCGACGGCAACGTCGGCGTCTGTGTACAGGCGAACCTCAAGCGCACCCACGAGGACCTCGAACGCCTCGCCGACCTGCCGGGGAAAGTCCGTCTGGTCAAGGGTGCGTACGACGAGCCGGCTGCGATCGCTTATAAAGAGAAGTCACGCGTCGACGAGTCGTACCGAGAGTGTCTCGCGTACATGTTCGACGCGTTCGACGACGGGATCGCCGTCGGGAGCCACGACCCTGCGATGATCGAGTACGCGGCCGAGCTACACGCCGAACACGGGACCGACTACGAGGTCCAGATGCTGACCGGCGTGCGGGAGTCGGCGCAGTTCGAACTCGCGGCCGACGGTGTCGAGGTCCACCAGTACATCCCCTACGGATCCAAGTGGTTCTCGTACTTCTATCGTCGGATCCGCGAGCGAAAGTCGAACGCGCTGTTCGCACTCCGGGCGATCGTCGGGAACTGAACCGGGAAAACGGGTCGCAACGACGACTGATCCAGCGGTGTCGCAACGACTACGGATCCAGCAGCTTCGACTCCGCCTTCCGGAGGTGTTCGAGCAGCGTCGTCTTCGACACGTCGAGGTCGGCGGCGAGTTCGCGCGTCGACGTTTCGCGGGGCCATTCGTAGTACCCTTCCTTTCGTGCGTGCTCGTACACCTCCCGCTGGGCCGTCGTGAGAGTATCGAGCCGCGCTTCACGCGCGGTCCGTCCGGCGTATCCCGTCGACGACATCGACTCGACGCTCACCTCGGCCCCGGAGTCGGCCATTACCCCGTCGAGTGACTCGCGGATCTCCGTCCGCTCCCCGACGAAACACACCTGCCACTCCTCGCGGCCGTCCTCGATCCGAACCGGGGCACTGTGGACGAAGCCGTGTTCCAACAGCGTCGGACACACCATGTCCGCGGGATCGTACTCCAGAAAGAACTCCCGGACGACGTTGCCGGGCGCGTCGCGTGCGCGTCCGAACCGCTCCTGTAGCTCGTGGAGATCGCCCGCGCGATCCGACTCGCGTATCGCGTCGAGCAGCGCCTCGACCTCCTCGTTCGTGTCCGCGAACGCGGTGAACAGCCCGTTCACCGAGTTCGGGGTGTTTCCCCGTGCCTTCGGCGTGTTGTATATCGCATGTGCGAGCACCCCACCCCCAGTTCGTTCCGTCGCCTCGATGGCCCAGCAGTTCGGATGCCACAGGTCAAGCGTGAGACGGGTCCCTTCCCACTCGCCGATTCCAGTCGCGTCGGACGTAGCCATTACGACCAGTTCTATGGCACCCCGTCACAAAGACTTTGCCGACCATGGTCGGGTGGGATATTTGACCGTAGGGTCGGCACGTATAGACCATGGCAGACGTCTATCGACACTACATCGACGGCGAGTGGGTCTCCGGCGACGGCGACGAGACGTTCGAGAGCGAGAACCCCGCGACCGGGGACTCGCTCGGGGAGTTCGAGCGAGGGACTCCCGCCGACGTCGACCGCGCGGTCGACGCCGCGGACGCGGCGTTCGAGGAGTGGCGAGAGCTCTCCCGGATCCAGCGTGCCGAGTACCTCTGGGAGGTCTACCACGAGCTACGCGACCGGACCGAGGAGCTCGGTGAGATCGTTTCCAAGGAGTGCGGCAAGGAGATAAGCGAGGGCAAAGCTGACGTAGTCGAGGCCGCCCATATGGTCGAGTGGGCGGCGGGTGACGCCCGCCATCCGAAAGGCGACATCGTCCCCTCGGAGATCCCGGCTAAGGACGCGTACATGCGCCGGAAGCCGCGCGGCGTCACCGGCTGTATCACGCCGTGGAACTTCCCGGTCGCCATCCCGTACTGGCACATGGCCATCGCGCTGGTCGAGGGCAACACCGTCGTGTTCAAACCCGCGGAGCAGACGCCGTGGTGCGCGCAGGTCGTCGCGGAAATGTTCGCGGACGCCGGCCTTCCGGACGGCGTGTTCAACATGGTTCAGGGCTTCGGCGACGCCGGAAACGCCATCGTCGAGAACGACGATGTCCCGACGGTCCTCTTTACGGGGTCCGCCGAGGTCGGCCACCACATCCAAGACAAACTCGGCGGCGTCCCCGGCAAGCGCGCCGCCTGTGAGATGGGCGGCAAGAACGCGATCGTCGTTACGGAGAAGGCGGACCTCGACGTCGCGGTCCACTCGGCCGTGATGTCCTCGTTTAAAACGACCGGCCAGCGCTGCGTCTCCGCCGAGCGACTGATCGTCCACACCGATGTCTACGACGAGTTCACGGAGCGGTTCGTCGAGATCGCCGCGGACGTCGCGGTCGGCGACCCGCTTCAGGAGGACACGTTCATGGGACCGCTCGTCGAGCAGGAACACCACGAGAAGGTCGCCGAGTACAACCAGCTTGCCCGCGACGAGGGCGTGAACGTGCTCGTCGACCGGACCGAACTCGATCCCGACGAGATCCCTGACGGCCACGAGGACGGCCACTGGATCGGCCCGTTCGTCTACGAGGCTGACCCCGACGCCGACCTCCGATGTATCCACGAGGAGGTGTTCGGCCCGCACGTCGCGCTGCTCGAATACGACGGTGACATCGAGCGCGCCGTCGAGATCCAGAACGACACCGAGTACGGGCTGGCCGGCGCGATCATCTCCGAAGACTACCGGCAGATCAACTACTACCGTGATCGTGCCGAACTCGGGCTCGCGTACGGGAACCTCCCGTGTATCGGCGCGGAGGTTCAGCTCCCGTTCGGTGGCGTGAAGAAGTCGGGCAACGGCTATCCCTCGGCTCGTGAGGCGATCGAGGCGGTAACCGACCGCACCGCGTGGACCCTGAACAACTCGAAGGACATCCAGATGGCACAGGGGCTTTCGGCGGATATCAAGACACGAGACGAGTGAACGCCAGTACGCCGCTACAGATATCGGCTACCTGTTTTTAACTGCGGCGCGTATCGGTTCCGCAACCGTCGAGAGCGGTGGCTGCGCCAGCGCCGGCTTCGCGACGATCCGCTCTCGGGGGCGGCCGACCGGCTGCGGAACGCGTTCGGTGTCCACGAGTCCGGCGTCGATCAGTTGTCGCTTCACCCGCGTGAACGTGGAGGGGCTCCCGAGTCCGGCGTCCTCACAGCCCCGCCGGAGATCGTGATCGAGGACGCCGTGACGAGCGCCGACGACGTACGCGCGGATCCGTGGACCGACGACGTCGTCGCCCGAGAGGTCGGGGGCGGCATCGAGGATACGGATCACGTCGTCGGCCACCATCGGCCCACAACGCTCGACGAACGCGTCATATATCCGGTGTCGACTCGGCGTCCGGAGCCGATTCGCGGGGGCGTCGTCGACGACGCCGACGTACCGGTCCCGGAGGCTCGGGTCGTCGCCGACGCGGTGTCGCGACCGCGTTTCGTCGATCGGGGTCTCATCCACGTCGTCTCCGTCGTCCTCGACGAGCACGCAGCCCGTCGCTTCCCCGGCGAGGACGACGTTCGGCTGTGGCTCCGCGAGCGTCAGGAGATCGACCGTGCCCGGTTCGGTCAGCGCTGCGAGGCGGCTACTCGCGTGGAACCCGTCCGTAACGGCGTCGACCACGCCTTCGGCAGCGAGCACCGTGAGCGTCGGCAGATCCGGTGTGTCCGTCAGAGGCCCCGTCTCTTCGGCGGCGGCGTCCCTGAGAGCGTCGAGATCCGGATCGACGATATCGGGGTACGCGTCACGGTAGGTCCCGATCACGGCGGCCAGAAGCGGTGGGTCGGGATCGACGAGTAGCGGATCCGAGCGCTCGGCGAGGGGTATCGACCCGTCGGCGAGCTGGACGGACGGGCCGGTGGGCATGCGTCCGAGTTCGGGCCGCCGGGATTAAGCGTGACGCTCCGAGGTGATCACCTCGGGGGTGACGAACGCCGATCCAACCTCGATCCATCCGTGGTCTCACGGGCCGGTTTCCGCTGACTCGCTTGACGGCCGTGACCGGTACGAGCGGGCGGGTACACGATCGATCGGCTCTCGATGCCGGGAGGAAAGGTTAAAATCGTTCCCGCGTCTCGCACGGGTATGTCATACCGCACGGAAACGGACATCACCCGGCGGACGTACTTGAAATTGACCGGCGCATCAAGCGCGGTCGGGCTGACCGGCGTCGCCGGCTGTCTCGGCGACGAGAGCGACGTTATCACGCCCGGGACGGCACCCGGCTTTCCGCCGTTCGAGATGCGCGAGGACGGCGAGTTGATCGGCTTCGACATCGATCTGCTCGAAGCCGTCGTCGGCGAGACTGACTACGAGCTCGGCGAATGGGAAACCTTCGAGTTCGACGGGCTCATCCCTGCGCTCACCGCGAACGAGGAGATCGACGTCATCGCCGCCGCGATGACTATCACCGAGGACCGGCAGGAGACGATCGCCTTCTCGGATCCGTACTGGGAGTCGGACCAAGCGGTCCTCGTTCGCGAGGGCGGCGACTTCCAGCCGACCGAGTGGGCCGACTTCGAGGGCCGCCCGGTGGGAGCACAGTCCGGAACCACCGGCGCGGACCAGGTGAGTCAGAACCTGATCGATCCCGGGATTATCGACGAGGACGACTACTCCTCGTACGGCAACTACGTGTTCGCGGTCGAAGACCTCGAGAACGCCAACATCGACGCCGTCGTCATCGACCTCCCGGTCGCGGAGACGTTCGCGGCCCAGCGGAACGTCGAGATCGCGTTCATCGAGGAGACCGGCGAGGAGTTCGGGTTCGGCCTCCGGCAGGGCGAATCGGAGTTCCAGAGCGCGCTCAACGACGGGATCGCGGCCGTCCGCGACGACGGCACCTATGCGGAGATAACCGACCGCTGGTTCGGGCAGGAGTAGGATGTCCGTGGGTGCGGCGCTGGCGCTCGTCGCAGTCGTCGCGGCCGATAGCGTTACCGCCGGTTCGATCAGCGGGATCGAAGCCGGCACGAGCGTGGTCGGCAGTGCCACCGTCCCGTTCCAAGGGGATGCCGTCGACGACTGGGCGTTCGTGTTCCGGAACATGGACTACCTGCTCGGCGGTACGCTGGTCACGATCGGGCTCACCGTCGCATCGATCCTCCTCGGGTTCGTCGTCGGCTTCCCGGCGGGCGCGATCGAAGTGTACGGCGACGGGATCCTCAAGCGACTCGTCTCGGCGGCCGGCGTCGTGCTCCGTGGCACGCCGATCGTCGTCATCCTCGTCGTCGTCTACTTCGTCATCGGGGTACCACAAGTAAACCTCGGCGTCTATACGCTTTCCTCGGCAGTCATGGCCGGAATTCTCGGACTTGGGTTCCGTAGTGCGGCCTACCAGTCACAGATATTCCGGGCCTCGCTGGCGAGCGTCGACGACGGGCAGCTGGAGGCCGGACGGGCGATCGGGCTGTCACAGTTCGAGGCGGTCAGACACGTCGTCGTACCGCAGGCGCTCCGGCGGTCGATCCCGGGATTTCAAAACGAGTTCACCATCGTGTTGAAGGACACGAGCATCGTGTTCGCGATCGGGCTCGCGGAGCTTCTGACCCGCGGGTACGACCTGTTCGCCGAACAAACCACCGCAGTGTTGGAAGTCATCCTCGTCATCAGTGCCATCTACTTCGTCCTCACGTTCACCACGAACCGCGCGCTCGACTATCTCGGCGACCGCTACGCCATCCCCGAGGGTGAGGCCGCGTGACTGACGAGTCGTTCCTCGAGGTGACCGACGTCTCGAAGTGGTACGGCGACGAGCAGGTGCTTCACGACGTGTCGTTCGAGATGGATCGTGGGGACGTCACCGTGCTCATCGGACCGTCCGGATCCGGGAAGTCGACGATGCTCCGGTGTGTCAACCGGCTCGCCGAGGCACAGGAGGGATCGATCCGGCTCGACGGCGAGGACGTGCTCGCTCCGAGCACCGATGTCGACGATCTCCGGCGTGAGGTCGGAATGGTGTTTCAGGGATTCAACCTGTTCGCACACCTCTCCGCGGTCGGCAACGTCGCGCTCGGTCCACAGCGTGTGCTCGGACTATCGAAGGCTGAGGCGCGAGACCGGGCGACCGACCAGCTCGAACGCGTCGGACTCGGTAACCAGCTCGACTCGTACCCGGCGGAGCTCTCCGGCGGCCAACAACAGCGGGTCGGCACCGCGCGGGCGCTCGCGATGGAGCCGAAGCTCATGCTGTTCGACGAGCCGACGAGCGCGCTCGATCCCGAGCTGATCGGGGAGGTGTTGGAGGTGATGCACGACCTCGTCGAAGCCGGGATGACGATGCTCGTCGTCACCCACGAGATGAGCTTCGCCCGCGCGGTCGCCGACGAGATCGTCTTCCTCGACGCGGGACGGGTCGTCGAGCGTGGGCCGCCCGAACAGCTGTTCGAGAACCCCGAAAAGGAGCGGACCGACCGCTTCCTCGACCGGATCGCGAGCCACGACTGATGGCGGGCGCGACCCAACCCGCGGCGATCCGTCGACGTGCGGCCGAGTCCGACCTCTCCGTCGGTCGGGTTCTCCTCGTCACTGCCGGGGCGCTGTTCTGGGGCTGGCTCGTCGCGAGCTGGCTGAACCGGTGGCTCGGCGGCGTCGTCGTGCCGGTCGGCGAGCCGTTCGTTCGGCCGGCGACGGTCGAGACGGCGCTGGCCACGCTTCCCGGCCTCGCTGCGTATGCGGAGCCGATCGGCTTCGCCGTCGGCATCTCGCCGGAGATCGCCCGCGGGGCGTGGCTCACGATCGTTATTACGACGGTGAGTCTGTTTATCGGCTTTTTCATCGCCGTACCACTGGCAGTCACACGAGTGTACGGCCGCTACTCCGCGTACCTCTCGCTCGGGTACACCGAGCTACTCCGCGGGACGCCGCTTCTGGCACAGTTGTTCGTGCTCCACTTCGGGTTGAACCTCGGCGCGTACGTTCCCGGAGCGCTCTCCGGCGTGTTCCCCCGAAACGTCGTCTGGGTCGCGATACTCGGATTCACGCTCAACGGGGCGGCCTATCAGGCGGAGTACATTCGGGGCGCATTGGAGAGCGTCGAGGAGGGACAGATCACGGCCGGTCGCGCGATCGGGCTCTCAAGGGTGGAGACGATATACTACGTGGTACTGCCGCAGGGACTGCGCTACGCGATCCCCTCGTGGACGAACGAGTTCATCTATCTTATCAAGTACTCGTCGCTGGCGGCGTTCATTACGGTCCCGGAGCTGTACTACCGAGCCGACCAGATCGCGGCGTCGACGTTTCGCTACACGCTCATCTTCGCGGTGACTGGTCTCGCGTATCTCGCGTTGGTGCTCACGGCGTCGAAGCTCATGGAAGCGGTCGAAGCACGCGTCGCGATCCCCGGCCTCGGTGCTGATCGAGGACGGTAGTGCGCCCCGAAGCCTGATCACCGCGAGCGGTCCGAATCCAGTACCACGCTCCGCGATCGTTTGCTTGGACACACACCACTCGATACCTCATGAACGACCGCGACATCATCCCGATGGACTCACTCCCCCTCTCGATCCAACCGGTTCTCGACGAGCAGCGACGACGGCGGACTCCATGCGGACGGTTCCCACGTACGTACCCGCTCCCGGGAACGCGCGGTTTAACCGTTCCGGGCCGTAATTCGGTTTCATATGAGTGGTCAGTCAACGGAGGGCGATCTCACAAAAACGGGGATGGCCCTGAAACACGATCGAGAGTGGGACTACGAACTCGACCGGATCGTCGAGGCCATCGAGGAGCGGGAC
This sequence comes from Halorubrum alkaliphilum, assembly GCF_017873815.1. GTDB lineage: Archaea > Halobacteriota > Halobacteria > Halobacteriales > Haloferacaceae > Halorubrum > Halorubrum alkaliphilum. The sequence continues at coordinate 122,078 of NZ_JAGGKQ010000001.1, forward strand.
GCGACGAAGGTCGGACTCCAGTTCCCCGAGGGGCTCAAACGCCGCGGCCCGAAAGTCGCGGACGACCTCCGGGCGGCCGCGCCCGACGAGGTCACGTTCATGCTGTCGGGTCAGCCGTGTTACGGCGCGTGCGATCTCGACACGTACCTGATGCGACGGACCGACGTGTTCGTCCACTTCGGGCACACGCCGATGAAGGAGTCCGACAGCATCGTCTACGTGCCGCTGTTCTCGAACGTCGACCCGTTCCCGATCATGGAAGACGCGTTGGCGGAGGAGCTCGCGCCTCCGGAGGAGGACGCCGACGTGGGGCTCGTCACGACGGCCCAGCACATGAACCGCTTCGGGGAGATGACCGACTGGCTGGAGGAGCGCGGCTACGAGGTCCACACACGCCGCGGCGACGACCGGCTCACCAAGGAGGGACAGGTGCTCGGCTGTAACTACGCCTCAGCCGATATCCCGGCCGATCAGGTGCTGTACGTCGGCGGCGGGAAGTTCCATCCGGTCGGACTGGCGATGGAACACCCGGAAAAACGCGTCGTCATCGCGGACCCCGTCAACAACGCGGTCTCGGTCGCCGAACATGACCAGTTCCTCAAGCAGCGCTACGCCTCGGTTCACAAGGCGATGGGCGCAGAAAAATGGGGAGTCATCTTCTGTACCAAGATCGGACAGGGTCGCTGGGAGACCGCTCAGGAGATAGTCGAGAACAACGAGAACGCCTACCTGATCACGATGGACGAGGTGACGCCGGACCGCCTCCGCAACTTCGACATGGACGCGTTCGTCAACACCGGCTGTCCGCGGATCACGACCGACGACGGCCCGCGGTTCCACAAGCCGATGTTGACTCCCGGCGAGTACGAGGCCGCGATCGGCGAGAAGCCGCTCGACTCCATCGAGTTCGACACGTTCCACGACACCTGGTAACGCCGGTCGAGACGACGGACCGCTGACTGACTGTCGACCGCCTTTTTAAACTGAATCGAACGCCTTCTCGACGTACTCGACTGCCGCCGTCTCCGGTCCGACTGAGCTCCCGCCGATGACGCTGACGCGCATACCGCGGGACGCGAGGCGGACATATATAAACGATCCGGTGACACTAGGACGGCTTTGGTGAAACGCTTTTAAGTACTGAGCGACTCCGGACTGTATGACGTACGATACCGTCGTGTTCGACAACGACGGTGTCCTCGTAGGCCGCACGCGCTTCGACGTGCTCCGGGATGCGACCCGGGACGCGTTCGAGGAGTGCGGCGTCGAGGAGCCCGATCCGGACGACGTAGAGCGCATGACCATCGGTGCGACCCCCGGCAGCGTCGGTACCGTCTGTCAGACGTACGATCTCGATCCGGGATCGTTCTGGCGGACCCGTGACGACGTGGTCTCGAAGGCCCAACAGCAGGAGGCGCGTGCGGGTCGGAAAACACCGTACGACGACTTGGACACGCTTCAGGACCTCGACGTGAAGATGGGGATCGTCTCCTCTAACCAGCAGGCGACGGTCGACTTCCTGATCGATCACTTCGAGGGGTTCGAGGAGTTCGGCGCGGCCTACGGTCGTGAGCCGACGATCCATAGCCTTCAGCTACGAAAGCCGAACCCGCATTACCTCGAACAGGCCCTCGGCGACCTCGATGCCGGGTCGGCGCTGTTCGTCGGCGACAACGAGTCCGACATCAAGGCCGCCGAGAACGCGGGCGTCGACTCCGCGTTCATCCGTCGCCCCCATCGCCGCGACTGGGAACTCAACGTCTGGCCGACGTGGGAGATAGATTCGCTGGACGATCTCTTCGACGTCTGTTCCGGCTGATACGCCCGAACAGCCCCGATTCCAACCTCGGAAGGCCTGCTCGCTCCGCCGTCGGATCCCGACACGTTAAACTCGACGGGGAACAACCCCGGCGTAGTGACAGCCGACCCACCGTGGGCCGACGTGTTCGGCCACGAGGAGCCGTACCCCGAACAGGCCGACGGCATCGACGCCGCCATCGAGGCCGCGCGCGACGGCGGGTTCCTCGCGCTTGAAGGCGCGTGTGGAACCGGCAAAACGATGCTGGCGCTAACTGCCGGGATCGACCGCGTCCGGGATCCCGACTCGGACTTCGAGCGCGTGTTCGTGCTCACTAGCGTCAAACAGCAACTGCGCCAGTTCGAGACGGACCTGGAGACGATAAACGCGAATCTGCCGGACGATTACGATCCGGTCTCCGGGCTCACCCTCGTCGGGAAGGCGGACGTCTGCCCGTACGCTCGGGAGAACCGCGGCGGGATCGACCGCGAGAACGTGTACGAGCGGTGTGAGGGGCTCCGCGAGCGGACCCGGAACCTCGTCGGCGACGGCGGCGCGACCACGACGTCGAACCTCGTGAGCGAGGCACGGAGCCAGCAGGTCGGGCTGCTGGACTCGGGATCGTCTGCTTCCGGGGGCGGGACCAGGGCGGCCGACGACGGCGCGTCGTCGCCGGTCGACGCGCCCGCGGCCGACTACCTCTCTGTCGACGGCGAGCCCACCCCGTACCGTCCGGACACCGAGGAGTTCGAGGGGACCGAGTTCTGCCCCTTCTACGCGGGCTTTCTCGACGACGTTCCGGAGGACGGCGGCGACCCCGCGGAGGCGGTCCCGTTCGACATCACCGAGTTGGGTCACGTCGATTCCGACGAGCTCGTTCGACTCTCGGCGAGCCACGGCTCCTGTCCACACTCGATCATGGGTGCGCTCGTCCCCGAGGTCGAGGTCGTGGTCGGGAACTACTATCACGCCTTCGACCCGGTCACGACGGGGACGTTCACCGGCGCGCTGCTCGATGACTCGACGTTCGTCGTCTGCGACGAGGCGCACATGCTCGAACCACGGGTCCGGGATCTCGTCAGCGACGCGGTCGCCGACGCCAGCCTCAGGGACGCCGTCTCGGAGATCACTCGCGTCGTCCAGCCGCTCTCCTTCGAGACGGAGGGCGCGGAGTCGGACGACGCGGATCTCGTCCGCGGAGAGCTAGCGGACAGCGACGTGGACCTCGAGGAGCTGGAGCGTATCCGGGAGTTCTACTCGGACCTCCGCGAGGAGCTTGACCGGCGCGTGACCACGCATCTCGACCGCGAATACCCCGACTGGCGTGCGTCGATGCGCGAACTCGACGACGACGAGATCCCGCTTCGAGATCCGGAGGAGCCCGGCGAGGACGGGATCACGACGTGGGCGGCCAAGGAGGGATACGACGACCGAGTCTGGTCGCGGGCACCCGCGGTCGGCGCGATCGTCAAGCGTGTCCTCGACACGCTCGCGGACGAGGACAAGCAACGGGCAGCCCCGGGAGTCGGCAGAACGCTCAACGCGTGGTATCGCGAGGGCCACGAGGACTTCTTCCGTGCGATCGATCTCGAACGGACCCACGACGAGACGGCCCCGCCGGACTCCTGGCGGCGGGCGTACAACGGGAGTCTGGCGCTGTACAACTGCCTCCCGAGCGAGCCGATCGGCGAGCGGCTCGGAGCGTTCGGCGGCGGCGTGGTGATGAGCGCGACCCTCGAACCGATGGATGTGTTCCGGGAGGTGACCGGGCTCGACCACCTCGCCGAGCGGGGACGACCCGTCGTCGAGCGAACCTACGGACTGGGGTTTCCCTCCCAGAACCGCGCGAGCCTCGCAGTCGACGCGCCGAAGTTCACCCACGACAACCGCGGCGCGCCCGGAGAACGGAACGAAACGCGCTTGGCATATCTCGACGCAACGGCGACCGTCGCCCGTCGTGAGGGGAACGTCCTGGTCGGCGCGCCGAGCTACGCGGAAGCGGCGTGGCTGGCTGAGGCGCTCGACGACCGCCTCGACAAACCCGTGCTCCTCGACGAGTCCTCCGGGGACCGCGAGACGGAGTCGCTGAAGGACGCGTTCTTCGCCGGCGACGGGAAGGTGCTCGTGACGAGCCTCCGCGGAACCCTCACGGAGGGGGTCGACTACCGCGGGGACCGGCTGGCCGCCGCGGTCGTCTGTGGCGTCCCGATCATCAACACCGCCCGTCCCCGGACCCGAGCGGTGATCACCGCGTACGACCGACGGTTCGACTCCGGGTTCGAGACGGCTCTCACCGTCCCCGCGGTTCGGAAGGCCCGCCAAGCGATCGGCAGAGTGATCCGTGGTCCCGACGAGCGGGGTGTGCGGGTCCTCCTCGACGCACGCTACGCTCGTGACTCGTGGAACGGCGTTCGGGAGTATCTCCCCGAACATGAGCGCGAGGAGTTCCAGCCCGTGAGCACGGACATGCTATCCGTCGCACTCGATCGGTTCGATACCGACCGTTGAGTCTGGTGTCGGTCATGCCGACAGGCCGGTCGTACCTGCTCGGTAGCCGGCGCGTAACTATGGCGTCCGGCATCGATCGGACGTCCATGGAAACCACAGGGCAAAGCGAGCGATATCACGTCGTCTGTCGTCGGTGTACGGCCGAACGTGTGTTCGATACGGTCGACGCCGCAAACGACTACGCGGACCGACACGCCGGAGAGACCGCACATCCGATCGTCGTCGAACGGGTGGACTGAGCGGCCGATTCGTCGGCTTCATTCGTCCTTTTTTCATCGTCCCCGTCGCGACCGCGTTTAGATGACGTTCGACTCGATGTCCCGTGGGAAGTGAGTGAGCCACTCGATCCCCGACTCGGTGATGGCGATCGTGTCGGAGTGACGGTAGCCGTACTCGTCGGTGTAGATCCCGGGCTCGATGGTGTACACCTGTCCGGGAGCCATTACGGCGTCGTCGCCGTCGGCGACTTCGCCCCACCCCTCATCGATGTACGGCGGCTCGTGGCCGCCGAGCCCGATGTTGTGACCGACGTGGTGTCGTGCGAGCTCCGTGATTCCCTGCTCTTCGAAGTAATCATTGACGGCCTCGTCGACGTGAGCGAGGGGTACGCCCGGACCGAGCGCGTCGACAGCGATCTCCTGAGCTTCGTACATCAGATCGAAGTAGTGTGCCTGCTCGTCGGTGTAGTCGCCGACGAACATGGTTCGTTCCAACTCGGACCGGTAGCCGTCGACGTTCGCGCTCGCGCCGGTAATCAGGACATCGCCCTCCGAGAGCCGCTCGTTCGGAGTGTGACCGTGCGGGAGCGCCGTCTCCCTGCCTGAGATGTAGCCCGCGTGGACCGGCCCGTCACCTCGCACCCGGACGCTGTAGGTGTCACCCAGCGTATCGAGCATTGCGCGGGACGCCTCCATTGACGCGCGCTGTGACACCGTCGCGGGATGCGCGCCCGGCTCGGAAAAGTCGGCGAGATGTCGGTGCCCGAGGTTGGCCCATTTCGCGGACTCGCGGATGAGGTCGACCTCGGCGTCGGATTTCTCCCAGCGCATGCGGTCGACCCACGACTGCGTCTCGACATCGAGGAACTCCGAAAGGGCCGGTCCCTCGTACCCCATCACCCCGGGCGCTCCGTCGGAGTCAGCGACGACCGACCCGACGCCGAGTCCCCGCAGCATCCCGACGGCGACCTCGATCGGCTTTCCGCCGGGATAGTCGGAGTAGTGGTGAACGCGGTCGATACGCGGGTTCGGTTCGACGCGCTCGACCTCAAGCCGCGGAACGGTTATCTCGATCCGCTCTTGGGTAACCACGAGGACGACGGGACGCTCCGTCTGGATGTGATGGAAGCCGGAGAGATACTCGATCGAGGTCGCGCCGAACCAGACGGCTGCGTCGGCATCGGTGTCCGAGAGCCGGTCGCGAACCGCCGCCAGACGGTCGCCGAACTCGGTGTCGGGGAGACGTGTCGCCATACGACCGATCCGGCGAACGGTCGGATAAACGGTCGGGTAGCGGAGGGTTAGCGAACGACGAAACACGTCGTGAACGCTGTGGCCGTCAGTTCTCGCGGCGAGCGAACGCGAGGTTTCCGGAGACGTTCTTGATGTACGCGCGGACGGTGTCGCCCTCCTGTGCGCCGGGGACGAACACCGTGTACTCGCCGCGCTCAGCGACGCCGTCGCCCTTCCGGCCGGTGCCGACGATCTCCAGCTCATACGTCTTGCCGGACTCGATGGCCTCCTCCTGCCGCTGGGTGTTCGAGGTCGTCTGTTTCGCGACCGGACGGAACGCGCCACACGCCTCACAGCGGAGCATCGGCGTCCGGTTCTCCGTCTCCAAGCGTGTGTCCGGGAGCCCGCACTCCGAGCAGGTGACGTACGACTCGATGTACGAGTCGATCGCGGCCTGGAAGTCGCGTTCACGGAAGTTTCCGCTGTATCGTGCGCGACCGTCCTCATATTGGCCGGCCGTTCCGAGCTCCTGTTGGACCTTCGAGTGGACGTGCTCGGGGTCGCGGGAGAGCGCGTCCGCGATGGCCGAGAGGTTCGTCAGCCGGGTGAACGCGCCATCCTTCTGGTGTTCGGGATCGGGAACGCTCAGTCGTTCGTCGGACCCGCCGAAATCCGGAACCGCGTCCATCGCGCGGTCGAGACTCGATTCGTATTCCATACGCGACCGAACGATAGGGCGACGGAAATCGCTTCCGGGTCGGATCGACGATCCGCGAGAGTTGGCGGCCATCGACGTCTACGCCACATGTTCGTCGACAGAGGTCGAAGAGAAGTAGCGGGAGGTAGATTTGAACTACCGATCTCCGGGTTATGAGCCCGGCGGAATCTCCTGGCTATCCCATCCCGCTATCGTGAACAAACCTCGGTAAACTGTTAAGGGTTCTGATCCCGCCGCCCGTGTGCGGTTATCTGTCGCATAGTATTTAAATACGATGTCGTCTCCGGATCCGAACGCTCCGAGTGTGGCGGCGTTCGACGGGGCTCGCGGAGTCCCCTGTCTTCGACGACTACTCCCGTTTGACGCCGTCGAACTCGAACCGGACGCCACCCGTCTCGCTTTCGTGTACCGACACCTCCCAGCCGTGTGCGTCGGCGATCCCGTCCACGATCGCCAGACCGAATCCCGTCCCGGAGTCCGAGGTCGTGTATCCGCTCTCGAAGACGCGATCGCGTCGCTCCGCCGGGATCCCGGGACCGTCGTCCGCGACGTAAAACCCTTCCTCGGTATCGCCGACGGTCACCGTCACCGGCGACTCACCGTGGTCGACCGCGTTCTGATACAGGTTTCCGAACAGCTGTCGGAGTCGTCCGGGATCGGCTTCGATCACGGAGTCCGTTTCGACGACGAGCTCGAACGCCTCCGCGTCGACGTTGCCGCGACACCGCCGCGCGAGTTCGATCAGAGGGACCGGCTCCAGCTCGCCGACCGCCCGGCCCTGTCTCGCGAGGGTGAGAACGTCGTCTATCAGCCGTTCCATGTCGTCGGCCGCGCGCTCACACCGATCGAGATACGAGAGGTCCTCGGTCTCCCGCGCGAGCCGCATGAACCCGGAAATGACGTTGAGCGGGTTCCGAAGGTCGTGTGAGACGATGCTCGCGAACTCGTCGAGCCGCTCGTTCTCCCGCTCGATCCGGCGCTGATACGCCCGTCGATCAGTGATGTCCCGGCTGCTCGCGAGGAACCGGTCCTCCCCGTTGACATCGATGCGACGGACGTGAACCTCGACCGGGAACTCCGAGCCGTCCGCCCGTCGATACGTCGTCTCCACGCGAGCCGTCTCGTCGACGCCGAGTCCCTTCCACCGTCCGGGGGCGTCCGATGGATCCATCCCCGTATCTATTTCTTGGACGGACATCCCCACCAGCTCGTCCTCGTCGTAGCCGAGTTCGCGACACAGCGACTGGTTCACCTCGACGATCTTACCGCTCACGTCGTGGATGTCCATCATGTCCGGGGATCGCTCGAACAGCGCCTCCAGCCGTGCGGAGGTGCGTTCGAGCGCCTCCTCGCGGCGGTGCGCCTCCGTCACGTCCCGGGAGATACCGAGCACGGCGTCGAAGGAGCCGCCGACCCAGATCGGGCTCAACCGGTAGTCGATGACCACGGTTTCGTCCGGAAGATCGATCTCGGTCGTGTCCGCGAGGACGTCTCGCTCGCCCGCGACGAGTTCGGCGAACGGGTCCCCCTCGCTCGACTCCCGGATCTGGTCTACCAACCGACTCTCCGTGCCGAGCAGCGCCTCCCGTTCGACGCCGTACGCCTCCGCGAGATAGTCGTTTACGAAGGCGAAGCGTCCGTCCTCGTCGTACAGGCAGACCGACTCCGGCATCGCCTCCACCATGCGACGATAGCGTTCGAGGTCGCGTTGGCGCTCCTTCCGTTCGGTCACGTCGATGTGGATTCCCACCGCCCGCAGCGGCTCGCCGTCCGGGCCGCGCTGGACGACGCGACCGCGGTCCCGGATCCACTTCCACTCGCCCGACTTCGTTCGCATCCGATGGTCACACTCATAAAACTCCGTCTCGCCCTCGAGATGGGACTCCAAGACGCTCCAGACGTCGTCGACGTCGTCGGGATGGACGCGCTCCTCCCACGCGGAGAGGTCGTCGTCGATCTCGTCGAGATCGTAGCCGAGCATCGCGGCCCACCCCTCGTCGAACGTCACCGTGTCGGCCGGCAGGTCCCAGTCCCATACCCCGACGTCCGCTCCCTCGATGGCGAGCGAGAGGCGCTCTGAGACCTCCTCGAGCTCCCGTTCTCGCTGTTTTCGGTCGGTGACATCTCTGAAGTAGACGGAGAGTCCGGTGTCGGAGGGGTACGCGTGGACCTCGAAGTCGGTGTCCAGCGGATCGTACCGAAACTCGAACTCCCGTGGCTCTCCGATATCCATCGCCTCACGATAGGCGGTTTCGAGCCTCGTCCCGACGGTTTCGGGGAACGCGTCCCAGACGACTTCGCCGAGGATCGCCTCCTGGTCCCGGTCAAGCATCTCCTCGGCTCGGGCGTTCGCGTAGGTGAACCGCCACTGGGCGTCGAGCGCGTAGAACGCGTCCGTCATCTGCCCGAGATGGGCTTCGAGCTGCTTCTCGGCTCGTGCTCGCGAGACGACGGATTCGATCCGGTTCGCGAGCACCGAGAACTGGTCGGTTCCGCTCTCTTTTCGAAGATAGTCGCTCACGCCCGCGGAGATGGCTTCGCTCGCGACCTCCTCGGAGCCCCGCCCCGTGAACAGGACGAACGGGACCTCCCCGTAGCGATCGCGGACGGTCTCTAGGAACTCGATCCCGTTCGTTTCCGGCATGTCATAGTCGCTGACGATACAGTCGATACGTTTCGAACCGATCGTCGTGAACGCCTCCGACACGCTGGTCACCGGAATCACCTCGAAGCGGTCGTCGGACCGTTCGAGGAAGGACGCCGCCAGGTCGGCGAAGTCGGGTTCGTCGTCCACGTGGAGCACGCGAACCGGCATGGACGGATCCGGCGACACTCGTGTGCCGTCCCCGTTGTCGTTCACGTCACTCATTTAGGTAGACACGTCCGTCCGGCGAATTAATCCTTCCCCTCTCCGGCGGCGTACTCGACGACGACGACCGACGCGGTGTATCCGATCCCCCCGACGACGAGACCCGCCGCGAGCGCGACGATCGGATCCCTCGCGACGACGTACGCCGAGAGGAAGGCGACCATCCCGACCGCGTTTCCACACAACAGCCGTAGCGTCCGATAGCTCGGCGTTCTCGTGGACATAGCCGTACTACGAGTACGGCACTTATAAATTCAAACTGGACCGTCCGAGTCGCCACCGGACCGGACGGATCGCCGCCGAGCCGGACGACCGTCGGCTCGAATTTAAACCGGATCGGGCGGCCAGCGGCCACATGTCGCCGAACGAGACACACACGGCGCGACGGGCGACGCGATGGATCCGGCTTCTGGCGGTCGTCGTCACGGTCGGATTCCTCGCGAGCGTCGGCGTTCATCTCGGCGCGTACGGGCAGCGAGTCGTTGCCGAGCTGTCGACGTGGTTCGATCGGACCCCGTTCGGTACGGATCCCGAATCGCTCTCGGTCGTTCCGACGCTTCTCCACGACGCCTCGGTGATCGGTGGGATCCTCACGATCGCGGGTGCTGGGTGGCTCGCACTCGTCCTTCTCGTTCGGGTCGCCGTCGGGCTCTCCGCGTCCGCGTGACGGGCACGTCGTCCGTATCGCCGGCGACTCCGTCCACCCGGACGGAAAGACTTTGCACCCGGCGACGCAACCGGCATACATGGTCCTGAAAGAATCCGACTCCGAGCTCGAACGTGGCGACGCGGCCCCCGCCTTCGAACTGCCGGGCGTCGACGGCGAGACGCGGACGCTCGACTCCTTCGATACGGACGCGCTGCTCGTCGTGTTCACGTGTAACCACTGCCCGTACGCAAAAGCCAAGTTCGACCTGCTGAACGAGCTCGCCGCGGAGTACGACGATCTATCCGTCGTCGGGATCAACCCCAACGACGCGGAGGAGTACCCCGAGGACTCCCTCGAAGCGATGCGCGAGCACGTCGCGGACGGCACGATCGCCTACGACGCGTACCTCCGCGACGAGACCGCCGAGGTCGCGGCCGCCTACGGAGCGGTCTGTACGCCCGACCCGTTCCTGTTCGGTCGCGAGAACGGCGACTGGCGGCTCCGGTACCACGGCCGACTGGACGATGCGATGAACCCCGACGACGAACCCACGGAGTGCTACGTTCGCGACGCCGTCGACTCCGTGCTCGCAGGCGAGCGGGTCGACGTGCCGGACCGCCCCTCCCGAGGCTGCTCGATCAAGTGGCCCGAGGAGTGAGACGACCGGAAGACGGGTTGAAATGGCTGCCGCCCGAAAGCCACTCATGGGAATGAAGGAGAGCGGCGAGGCGGCGCTTCATGAGATCGATCGTTTCGATCGCGGCGTCGGCTGGATCGCGTACCCCGAAGAGACGATGGAGCGGGCGAGCCACGCGCTCGCGGTCCCGAACGACGAGACCGAGACGGACGACGTGTGGGTGATCGATCCTCTCGACGCGCCGGGACTCGACGACCTCCTCGCGGAGTTCGGGAGCGTCGCCGGCGTCGTCGTCGGTCTCGACCGGCACAAACGCGACACCGCGGCGATCGCGACCCGTCACGACGTTCCGGTGTACGTTCCCGAGTGGATGACTGGCGTCGCCGACGAGATCGACGCGCCGGTGCGCCGGTTCAGCGGTCGGCTGGCCGACTCCGGGTTCGAGACGATCCGCATCCGGAACTCCTCGCTTCCCCCGTGGCAGGAGGTGGGACTGTTCGACGGCGAGACGCTCGTCGTCCCCGAGTCGCTCGGCTCGTCGTCGTACTTCCGTGGTGACGACGAGCGACTCGGCGTCCACCCGATGCTTCGACTGACGCCACCCCGGAAATCGCTTACCGGGCTCGATCCCGACCGCGTCCTCGTCGGTCACGGTGTCGGCGTCCTCGACCACGCGCCGGAAGCGATCGAGCACGCGCTCGACGCGTCCCGCAGCAACGCACCGGGACTCTACGCGAAGACGCTCCGATCCGCGCTCGGGCTCTAAGCGTCTCCAGATCGGAAGGAAACAGCATGACGTGTGAGAATCAGGGTGTTGTCGGACGCGTCAACCATAGCCTTCGTCGTCCTATCGATGCCAGCTAAACCTACCCCAGCGAGGGGGAGGATCCGGGCGCGAACAAACGTGATATGACGGTCTCCTCGCGATCGTCATCCCGTTAGCGCTTCCGCTTCGGAGTCCGTATCGAACTCGACTTCGGACACTTCGAACGAGATGAAGACGTAGAGTTGGTCCCCACTGGGAATCTCTTCAGCCTCGTCGCCGCCGTACTCCAACAACGAATAGTCGTGTGATCGCGATTCGACGGTGTACTCCTGTGTCTCCTTCTCCCGCGCCATTTCGCCGTCTCCCTCGTCGACCAACTCCATCGTTGAGAGGTGTACTGATTCACCCACATCGGGGACCGATAGCGTTCCCTCTTCGGGTAGTCGAGCGATCTCCTCGCTGGTTTCCTGATCTATGAAGATCAGTACCGTGTATTGCGGCCTCCGTTCGCCTTCGAGATCGCGTGTTATCATGATGAGGAACGAACGCGGGAAACGACTTCCGGAGAGAGATCACGTGCGTCGTCACGCTCGTCCGCACTGCTGTCCGCAGTTCGTTTTAGTGACTGCTGTGCGAGGGTCGCTACGAGATCCCTTCGATCGGAAGAGGTCGTATCCAAGATACGTTCCGCATGCTCCGAGAGGTCGATGTGAAACCGAACCAGCGTCTTGACGACCTCGTTATCTTCATTGATCGTGTAGCGTGTCGCTCCGCTTTCACCGTCGATCTCCTCCACCATTTCGAGATCGAGGAGCTCGTCTTTATTCCGAGTGAACGTACTCTCTGAGATGCCGGTGTACTCCGCAATCTCGCCAGCAGTAAGCGCGTCGTAGTGTTTGCTGATGAGCGTGTCCAATATCTGTACCCGGCCTCGTGTACCCAACAGACGGACAAACGGAGATAGGTCCGCGTACCGGCCGTGACCGTCTTTATGAGTCACCATATCGGTTACCGATATGTGCCGTATACATATATTTTGTTCCATCTGCGCAACTGTCAGTTCCATTTGAGCAACGACGTATGAGATCACATCGACCCGAGCAGAATAGTAAAGAGTCTGGCTTAAGTGGGACAGATATATGAACGCAGGGGCGAGCCGAGACGATGAGAGGTACCTCGGCTTGCGAGCTGATCTACTTGATGTACTCTGTCGCCTCGGCCACACAGACCCGACGAACGTTTCGATCTCCCATCTCTGTCGAAATCATTTTCGACAGGACTCCGAAGAGGACTTACACAGGACGATTGCCCGGATGATCGCGGACGGGGACCCGATCAGCTACCTCGACGATGAACGCCAAGCGGTCGTCCATATCACCGATTCCGCGGAAGCACGCCGACGCATGAAGCGCATTCGAACCGAGCTTTACGATCTCTAGGCGATCCGTCCGTAACGCTCCGGGACCCGGACCTGAGGGAATGGCGTCTCACTGCGAACACTGGCAGTCCGCCGATCGTCCCCTCACTCACGTTCCACGGGATTACACCCCGCGACGGGGCTTTTACGCGTCGGGACCGTAGAGCCGTCCGTGATCCACGTCACTCGCGACCTGCTGACGGTGTTGCTCGAACACGCCGCCGACCGCGACCCGGCGGCAGCGAGTCTTCAGCTCTCGGCGACGCGTGCCCGCGAGTTCGACGAGGAACTCGGCCTTGACCCGGAGACGCCGGTGCTGACACACTTCACGCTGGCCGACGTCGGCGGGTCGGTGAACGCGGTGTTCGGCGTCGACCTCGGAACGCCGGCCGGACGAGGCCGGGCGCGGTTCCTCTCGCATCCGGACGGGCGTCTCGGTCTCTCGAAGACGGACGACCTCGCCGCGATCGTCATCGTCGCCGTCCCTCCATACGACGACGACCACGTCGCCGCGTTCGACCGCGCCGGGGACGGGATAGAACTCGTTGTCCTCGACGCGGTCCCGCCCGAGGAGTCCGTTCCGGAGTGAGTCGACCCCGGAGCCGAAGGCTGACGTTCTCCGATCGGGTCGCGAACCGGAGGTTAAAGAGCGCCGAGACGGTAAGGGGGCGCAATGGCAGCACGGCCACCCGGCGGCGGCGGATCCTCCGAACCGGAGGCGATCGAGTTCGGCATCGCTGCGCTCGACGCCCGTATCGAGGAGGCGGACGTGTCGTTTCCGGCGACGGGCGAGGAGATAGTCGAGGCACTCGGGGATCCGGCCGTCCCGTACGACGCGAAGGGTCGAACGATCCAGCTGGCGGAGGCGGTCGATCGACTTCCACAGTCGGAGTTCGAGAACGAGACGGAGCTGCTAGACGCGCTGTATCCGGTGTTCGACGAGGCGAGACGGAACAGCGGCGGGTTTCTCGACGACCTTCGGGACGCGCTACCCTTCTGAGCCGACCGTATCCCGCTCGTCCGCCCCGTTCACGTCGCTTGCTTTTCGGGTTCGGACTCGCGTTCCGGCTCCTCGGTTCCGGTATCGAGTCGTTCGATGACGTCGTTGACGAGCACGACATCACCGACCGCGCGTACCCAGCGGTACGGCACGATGACGCCGGTGTTACCGCTCGCGCGGCCCGCGAACAGCTCGTGGTTGAGTTCCGCGAGCGCGAGCCCGGTCACTGCGCGGGCGTCGAGGTCCAGCCGGACATCCTCGATCTCACCCACGAACATCCCGTTGTTCGAGTACACCTCTCGACCGACCAGCGACGTGATCTCCTCCGGGGCAGCGTTCATACCTCATACCCTCTCGAGCGCGCCTAATAAGCGTTCGTTGTCGAACGACGCACGTCTGACACCTCCGGACCGTGGACGGGAGCGACTCCCGACTCCGGGCCGATATCGGCTACGTCACGGGGGCGGGTTCATTTCGGTGGCGCGACCAGTTCGACCGGGTGGCGGGTCGGCCCGCCGCAGAGTGCGTCGAGCTGTTCGCCACACGAGGTTCCGGACGCGACGACGACGCGGTCGCTCTCGCCGAACTCCTCCCGGAGGGGCTCGCCCACGTCCATGCTGAGTTCGTAGTAGTCGGCCTTGTAGCCGAACGACCCGGCCATCCCGCAGCATTCGGTGTCCGAGACGCGGACGTCGTACCCGACCCGCTCCAACACGGCGGTCGCGTGCTCTCCGACCCCGATCGTCCGGGCCTGACAGTGCGGGTGATACGCGACTCCGGATCGGGTGTCGGCCGTCTCGGACGAGCCGGGCCCATCGGCCGTCCCGGGCAACCGGAGCGCGTCCGGATCCCCGCCGTTCTCGAGGAGCCCGAAGAGGTACTCCATGACGTCGTAGCTGGCCTCGGCGAGCCGTTCGTGTGCGTCAGGATCGAGGAGCCTCCCGTACTCTCGGCGGAACATCGCGAGGTCGCTTGGCTCGATGACGACGACATCGCGCCCAGCGTCGAGATGCGACGAGAGGGCCGAAGAAACGTTCTCGGCAGCGCTTTCGGCCGTCGAGACCATCCCTTGAGAGAGCGGCGGTCGGCCGCTTCCCGGAAGGTCGGGCACCCGCACGTGGACCCCGAGCGACTCCAGCGCCCGGACCGTCGCCTTCCCCCGGTCGACATCGACGTAGTTCGTCGCCGTGTCGGGGTAGACGACAGCCTCTCGGGTCGCGGCCGCCGCCGACACCGCCGGCCCGCCGCGGGCGTCGAACCAGTCGACGAACGACTCGTCCGCGAACGCGGGGAGCTCCCGGCGGCGGTCGATCCCCGCAACACGTTCGAGGACCGCCCGAACCGGTCCGGCGTTCGCGAGCCGGTTCGCGATCGGCGCGGTCCGACTCCCCCACTCCGCGAGGGTCGCGTAGTTGCCGACGAGCCGCGTTCCGAGGTCGAGGCCGCCCGGCTCCTCGTCGGGCACCAACTCCTCGAAGGCCCAGTCGAGTTGGCTCGACTCGGCCTCGCCGCGGTTGATCCGGTCGCGGACGACCGTGTTTATCCACGGGATGTCGATCCCGACGGGGCAGGCCGGGACGCATCGCGAGCAGCCGGTACACAGGTCGTTGAACTCGGCGGCGACGTCGAGCCCCTCGACGCCCGCCTCCCAGCCGGTGGCGATGCCGCCGGAGTACGTCTCACCGCCGAACGCGTGACCGCCGACGCTCTGGAAGTTGCCACAGGAGTTCGCGCAGGCCGAACACCGGATACAGTACAGCGTCTCTTTGAGCTCGTCGTCCTCGCGCATCGCCATCCGGCCGTTGTCGACGAGCACGAGGTGGAACTCGCGATCGTCGCCCGAGCCGTCGGCGAGGGAATTCCCGTCGCTGTCGAACTTCGGCACCGGCGAATCGACCGGCGGTGTCAGCGTCGAGATGTAAGAAGTCACGTCCTGTCCCGTCCCGGACCGACCGATCAGCTCGACGAACGGCGAGAACTCCTCGACCGTGGGAACGACCTTCTCGACGCCCGCGACCGCGACGTGGGTGTCCGTCGCGGTCACCGTCTTCCGGGCGTTGCCCTCGCTGGTGACGAGGAGCATGGTGCCCGAATCGGCCGCGATGAAGTTCGCGCCCGTCATCCCCACGTCGGCGTCCTCGATCAGCTCGCCGAGTCGCTCGCGGGCGAACATCGTCAGTTCCTCCGCGGTCTCCGGCGGGTCATCGGGGTCGAACCGCTCGGCGAACAGTTCCGCGATCGCCTCCCGGGACTTGTGGATGGCGGGGGCGACGATGTGGGAGGGGGCCTCCTCCGCCAGCTGAAGCACCCACTCGCCGAGATCCGTCTCGACGACGTCAACGCCGTCGCTCGCGAGCGCCTCGTTCACCTCCAGCTCCTCGCTCGTCATCGACTTCGATTTGGCCACGCGGTCGGCGTCCCGCTCGTCGACGACCTCTCGAACGTACCGGTTGGCGTCCGCCGCGTCGTCCGCGAGGTAAACGGTCCCCCCGTTCGCCTCCACCTGCTCCGTCAGCCGGTCGACCAGCTCCGGAAGCCGCTCGATGGCGTCCTCCTTTATCGATCGGGCCTCCGCTTTCAGCGCCTCGTAGTCGTCGAGGCGGCCGGTCGACTCGTATCGGCCTGCATTGAAGCCGCGGGTGTTCTCCGCGACCGCGTCGCCCTCGGTCGTCATCAGTTCGCGGAGTCGTGCCGCGCGGTCGACGTCGCTACTCATCGGTATCCTCCACGTGTCGGGAGGATTCGGTCTCAAGCAACACCACGTGAACCTCCTTCGGCCCGTGTGCGCCGTGGACCAGTCCCCCCATGTCCGCCGTGGCGCTCGGACCGGTGGCGAACACGACATCGACCGACTCGTCCCGTGCTCGCGGGCCGAGCCACGCAAACGCGTCGGGCATATCGGGGACGAGGTCGTCCTCACGGAGCACGACGACGTGGCGGTCGACGAACAGGCTCACGGGTTCGGTGCCGGTTCGATCGGACTCGATCGCGACGCTTCCGTACTCGGCGATCCCGAGCGACGCTCCGGTGACGCCGGTGTGAGCCGCGCGGAGGTCGGCGGTCGTCGGATCGGTCTCGACGTGGTCCGGCAGCGACGCCTCCGGCACGTCAAGCGGGGCGCCGACGGCCGGCTCCCCCGCAGCCGCTGCGACTAACTCCGCACACGCATCCGCTGGCCCCGTAGCGACGCGTACGCCGAGGTCGTCGAGTCTCCGGGTAAACGTCGTGGTGTCGGAGAGTGACATATCGGACCCTTCGACGGCGAGTATTTGGTTCTTGTGTCGGCCCGCTGTACGCCCGATCGGTCCGGCCGGGAACCGACGACGGGAGTCGCGTCCCCGACTCGCGAGGACGTCCCCACGTGCTTTTACCGGTTCGACCATGAGGTTGTGACATGGCGACACACTCCTCGGAGTCGATTCCCGATCCACGCGAGGGGAGCGACTTCGATTACACCGGCGGGGGGACGGAGCGCCCCGACATCGTCGACGCGCTCGAACAGCGGGTCGCGGGCGAGGTACGGTTCGACGACTACTCCAAACGGCTGTACGCGACGGACGCCTCGGCCTACGAGGTGACCCCAATCGGCGTCGTCTTCCCGGAGTCAACCGCGGACGTCGCCGCGGTCCACGAGTACTGCTTCGAGGAGGGGATCCCGGTGTTGCCCCGCGGCGGCGGCACCTCACTCGCGGGTCAGACCGTCAACGAGGCGGTCGTTCTCGACCTCACTCGGGAGATGGACGCGGTCATCGAGACGGACACCGAGGGGAAGACGGCCCGCGCGGAGGCCGGCGCGTACATCGGCGACCTCAACGCGGCGGTCGCCGACGCGGGACTGAAGTTCGCACCCGACCCGGCGTGGCGAGACAAGTCGGCGGTCGGCGGGGCGATCGGAAACAATACGACCGGCGCACACTCGCTGAAGTACGGGAAAACCGACCACTACATCGAGGAAGCCGAGGTCGTCCTCGCGGACGGGACGGTGACGACGTTCGGCGAGGTCGCCGTCGAGGACCTCCGGGAGTCTGCCGACCCCGAGAGCGACGAGTTGCTGCCGCGGATCCATGCCGACGTAGTCCGGATCCTCGACGAGGAGGCGGAGGCCATCGACGATCGGTTCCCGGAGATGAAACGCAACGTCTCCGGGTACAACCTCGACCGCCTGCTCGCGGACCATCGCGGGGAGTACGGCGAAGAAGGCATCGTCAACCTCGCGCGCCTGCTCGCGGGCAGCGAGGGGACGCTCGCGACGGTCACAGAAGCGACGCTCTCGCTCGTGGAGATCCCCGAAACGAAGGCCGTAGCCCTCCTCACCTACGACGACCTGCTCGACGCGATGGAGGACGTCGCGCCGATACTCGAACACGACCCCGCGGCCGTCGAGGTGATGGACGATGTCCTCCTCGGGCTGGCCGCCGACACGACGGAGTTCGCCGACGTGGTCGCGACGCTGCCCGAGGGGACCGACTCCGTCCTCCTCGTCGAGTTCTACGCCGAGAGCGACGCGGCCGGGCGACAGAAGGTGGCTGACCTCGTTGCCGATCGGGTCGTCGAAGCGACTGGCGGCGCGTTGACCGCGGCGGACCCGGACCCCGAGGCCGCGACGACGACCGACCAACCGCGCCGCGCAGTCGACGCCATGGAGGCGCACGATCCGGACCGACGCGAGCAGTTCTGGAAGATGCGGAAGTCAGGCCTTCCGATCCTGCTGTCACGGACCACGGACGAGAAACACATCGCCTTCATCGAGGACTGTGCGATCCCGCCCGAACACCTCCCCGAATACACCCGGGAGTTCCAAGAGATCTTGGACGATCACGACACGTTCGCTTCCTTTTACGCACACGCCGGCCCGGGTGTGCTCCACATCCGACCGCTGATCAACACGAAAGACGTCGAGGGTGTCGAGACGATGGCGGAGATCGCTGACCGGGTGACGGACGCTGTCGTCCGTCTCGGCGGGTCGGTGTCGGGAGAGCACGGCGACGGACGTGCCCGCACCCAGTGGAACCGGAAGCTCTACGGCGACGACCTCTGGTCGGCGTTTCGCGATCTCAAGACCGCCTTCGACCCGGACTGGCTGCTCAATCCCGGTAGCGTCTGCGGCGATGTCGACATGACCGAGAACCTACGGTTCGACTCCGAGTACGAGGTCGACGCCGGTTTCGACCCCGCGATGGAGTGGGCGAACGAGAACGGAATGCAGGGAATGATCGAGCTCTGTCACGGCTGTGGCGGCTGTCGCGGGCCGCAGGAAACGACAGGCGGCGTGATGTGTCCGACGTATCGCGCCTCGGAGGAGGAGATCCAGTCGACGAGGGGGCGGGCGAACGCCCTGCGGGGCGCGATATCCGGCGAACTCCCGGACGACCCGACGAATGACGAGTTCGTCTCCGAGGTGATGGACCTCTGTGTCGGCTGTAAGGGCTGTGCGAAGGACTGTCCCAGCGGCGTCGACATGGCGAAGCTGAAAGCAGAAGTGGAACACGCCCACCACGAGGAACACGGCGTCGACCTCCGCACGCGGCTGCTCGGGGAGTTCGAACGGCTCGCCCCGCTCGGATCCAAGCTCGCACCCCTCTCGAACGTTCCAAGCAAGGTTCCGGGCATGGGGGCCCTCTTAGAGAGAACGCTCGGCATCGCGAGCGATCGCGACCTCCCGACGTTCCGCTCCGAGAACCTGATCGACTGGTTCGACGCCCGCGGCGGGCCGGCGGTCTCGCGTGCCGCGGCCGACCGCGACGTGATGTTGTTTCCGGACGTGTACACAACCTACACCAATCCGGGTGCCGGGAAGGCGGCAGTACGGGTGCTGGAGGCCGCGAACTGTCACGTTCGGATCCCGGACGTGACCGGGAGCGGTCGGCCACCCCACTCGAAGGGCCTGTTGGACCGATCGCGCGCGACCGCCCGAGAGACCGTCGAGACGCTCGCGCCCGACGCCGCGACGGGCTGGGACGTCGTCGTCGTCGAGCCCTCCGACGCCGTCATGCTCCAGTCGGACTACCACGATCTGCTCGGCGGCGACGCCAGCGACGTGCCGGACGCGGACGTCGAGGTGCTCGCGGAGAACACGTACGGCGTCATGGAATACGTCGACGCCTTCCGGCTGGACGAGTCGCTCGGGTTCGACGCACCCGGCGAGACGTTGACCTATCACGGCCACTGTCACCAGAAGGCGACAAAGAAGGACCACCACGCGGTCGGCGTCCTCCGACGTGCCGGCTACGGCGTCGACCCCCTCGACTCCACCTGCTGCGGGATGGCCGGCTCGTTCGGCTACGAGGCCGAACACTACTCGATGAGCCGATCGATCGGCTCGATACTCTTCGACCAAGTCGCCGACAGCGACGGCGACGTCGTCGTCGCGCCCGGCGCGTCGTGTAGCAGCCAGCTGAAGGAGCGCGAAGGAGCAAGCGAGGAGCCGCCCCATCCGGTCGAGAAGCTCGCCGCCGCGCTCGGGTGAGCTCCGCGGCGGCGTCAGTATCAGTCGTTCTCGGTTTCGAACCGGTCGCGGACGCGCTCGCGACGACGGTTCAGGAGCGCCCGTATTCCCTTTCCGGGACCGCCCTCGATCGGCCACCCCTTCGTTCGCCACGCTGGCGGCTCGGGCGCGAAGGAGGAACACGAGCCGGCACACTCCCTGTTGGTGGGACACCGATCCTTTGCGCTACAGTACGGAACCAGGCCGCGCCCCGCCCGCTGGAGTTCGAAATACCGGCAGTCCGGACGCATCGTGTCGTGATACGACCGCCAGCCCTTGCCGTACGCCCGCTCGGCTATCTCCAGCCGGCGTGTGACCGTCTCCGGATCACGACCGCTTGGCCCGTTCGGCGCGAGGTCGCTCGGGAACCAGTCGACGGTCGCGGCGTCGGCGTCGACGGTCGTAGTGTCGCCGTCGACGGTCGCACGCTCGTTACAGGCGGCGAATTCGCGCTCCGTCTCACCGAACCGCGTCGTCAATATTCCGGCCTCGACCGGCAGCGACCGGAGGAGCGCGGGCTCGACCCTCCCACCGGTCGACTCCGTCGCCAACCACACCTCGTCGGCGAGGGCGATGTCGACGTCGTGGGCGAGTTGGTCGGCGAGCGCGTCCGCAGCCGACCGGTCGAGGTCGGGTTTGTTCTCTATCGCGACGATTCGCCTCACCCAGTCGGGATACGGTCGGATCCGGCGGATCTCGATGCGGTTTCCCCGTCGTCGCGTCTCGATCAGGTCGCGGCCGGCCGCGCGATGGGCCGCCTGCCGGACGTATCGCCACGGGTAGCCCGGATCCGGAAGCGCGTCGCGGTACCACGCCCAGTCGGCGGGCGCGTGTCGCACGACGTGGAGGAGATCGGAGTCGATCGTCCGGTCGCCGAAGCGTCGACGGGCCGCGAACCCGCCGGGGTCGACCTCGATCACGACGGTGTCCCAGCGTCGATCCCGCGTTCCGAGCTGTCTGGAGACGATCGCGGGCCGCGGCTCGCCGTCCGGGTGCCACGCTAACTCGGCGTACCGACAGACAAGCAGCTCGTACCCGAACTCGGCATCGAGGATCACGGTAGTGGTCGGGTCGGCGTCGATGGCGGCGGGTGGTGACCGCGATACCGCCGCTCAGACGTAGTCGCCGTCGGCCTCCTCCTGTAGCTCGTCGAGGTACTCGTGGGCCTCCTCTAAGATGTCACGGGGGCCGTCCTGCGTGATCGTGTTGATGGCCTGGTCGTAGTCGCGCCACTGGAGATCGCGGTGTTCCTTCGAGAGCTCGGCGCTGGCCTCGAACGAGCGCGCGATGAACAGGTGGACCGTCTTATGTATCGTGTTTCCGCCGGCCTCGAACACGTAGTCGTACTCCCGTCGGAAGCCGTCGATCAGCCGGAAATCCTCGATCCCGGCCTCCTCCGATACCTCTCTGATCGCCGTCTGCTGGAGCTCCTCGTCCCCCTCGATCCCGCCTTTGGGGAACTCCCAGTCCCCCGGCCGGCTCTTCAGGAGCAAGTACTCCCGTTCGCCGCGGGTATCGCGGAAGAGGATGGCTCCAGCGCTTATCGCTTCGACCGTCATTACCCTCGGGTAAGCAACCACCCCTAAAGAGGGTGTCGGACTCCGCGGTTCCTCGCCCGTCTCCGGCCCTCTCGCCCGATCTGTGGCCTCGCATCGGCCGTCCGGCCCGAGCGTTGGCCCTCCCACGACCGCCGGGTCACCGGACGCACCCGTCGGTAGATGCGTTTTTAGGCCTCGGGCCATCATCCACGCACGACCCCCAGCCATGACCTTCGTCACGAAACTTTCCTTCGCCTCGGGCGACCGCGACGTGCTCGCCGAGACGGTCGAGGAGCTCAAGGCCGACCTCGAACGCAAGGGCGCAGAGTGTAAGGGGCCGCACGCCTCACCGGCCGATACCGTCCGCGTTCCCCAGTATAAGCGGCTCCGTGCCGGCGACGAGTTCTCGCCGTGGAGCTACTCTATTTATAAACGATCGATGGAGATCCACGGCTCCGACGACATCGCTCGCGACGTGGTCGGCCGCGACTTCGCCGACTCGATCCACATCGAGGTCGAGGTCGATCGAAAGAAGCCGCTCGGGCATCGTCGGGACTAGGACCGCCACTCGGCGCGGCCCAGCCGATCCCGCGACAGATCGAACGGGATGTTCCGTGACGGTCGTCGAGCACTGTAACGAGACTCATCCGGCGAGCGAATGCCTAAGCGCGTCTCAGTCCGAGTCGGCGCCGGGCGAGTCCGCGTCCCGGAGGTGTTCACAGTCGCCGGCGTGTACCCGGACTCGTCCGTCGTCCGTTTCGACGGCGAGCGCGCCGGGCGGTTCGATGTCCACGGCGGTTCCGATCACCTCGCCGGAGGAGGTCTCGACGCGGACCCGCCGCCCGAGCGTGATCGCGTGCTCGCGCCACGCGGGAAGGATGGCGTCCGGGTCGGCAGCCAACTCGGCGAACCGTTCGAGCAGTCGCGCGACGAACCGGCGGCGATCGATGTCGGCGGTCGCGGTGCCCTCAGTAGTATTACCCGGACCGGCGCGTTCGACCCGCAGCGACGTGGCTCCAACGGGTAGCGCGTCCGCGTCGATGTTCGCGTTGATTCCGATCCCGAGGACCAGCCACGAGACGCGGTCAGCTTCACCCTCCATCTCGGTGAGGATCCCGGCGAGCTTGCGGCCGCCTCGACCACTGACGCTCCCATCAGTCCCGGCATCTCCAGCGTCGCGGACGAGCACGTCGTTGGGCCACTTGATCCCCGCATCGACGCCCGCCTCGCGACAGGCGTCGGTCATGGCCACCGCGGCAGCGAGGGTAAAAACCGGAGCCCGTGCGGGGGCGACATCCGGGCGGATCAGGACCGACACCCAGACGCCGCCGCTCGGGGCGACCCACTCGCGGTCCAGTCGACCGCGACTTCCCGTCTGCTCGTCGGCGACGACGACGACGTCGGAGCGACCCTCCTCGGCGAGCGTCCTCGCGCGGTCGTTCGTCGAACCCACGGCGTCGTGATACTCCACGGCGTACGGCGCGTCGAGGCCGAACTCGATCCCGGCCGCACAGTACGCTGGGTCCTCGGGTGCGACGTACCCGTCGGACGTCGACTCGACGGCGAATCCCTCCTCGCGGAGCGACTCGACCGCCTTCCAGACCGCCGCCCGGGAGACACCGAGGTCGTCCGCGAGCGCCGGTCCCGACACGGGGCCCGACCCCAGCGCTTCGAGCAGGGCGCGTCGCGTGTCCATGTCACGAAGGATACGGCGGGAGCCGAAAGTCGTTCCGGCTTCCGCCGTATCCCTTGTGGAGCCACAGCTATGTGGGTCCTCTCATAAGGGGACGCATGCGACACGCGGAGGATCCACCGTCCACTACCGGCCCGACGACGGACGATAGCTCGACGGCGGACGACGGCCCGACGGCGGACGACGGCCCGACGGCGGACGACGACCCGACGGCGGACGATGGCTCGACGACGGACGATGGCTCGACGACGGACGACGACCCGGACGGGACGGCCGACCGCGTTGACGTCGTCGTCATCGACGGCGACGAGAGCCACACGCTCCGTATCGTCCGAGGTCGATCCCTCCGGAACGCGCTCCTCGACGCCAACCGCTCGCCGTACGCCCCCGCGACGAAACGGCTCAACTGCGGCGGTCGAGGCCTCTGTGCGACCTGTGGCGTCCGGATCCACGACGGGCCGGCGGCGGACCACTGGCACGACCGACTGGCCGAGCGGTTCGGGTACCCCCGCCTCTCGTGTCAGGTCGTCGTCGAGGGGCCGATGACGGTGGAACTCGTCGATAAGCACGTGTGGGGCGGACGGGAGCGCGACGGGGGTGACGAGGGCGCGCGCGATGACGATGGCGACGAAGGTGGTCGACGACAGGAGTTATGACCCATGAGACACCGAGTTTCCGGTGAAACGGCCATCGAAGCGGTCCGGATCCGTACCCGCAGATCCGTCCGATCGAAGTCCGTCGGCTCCGGCGAGGTTTCGTCGGCACAAGACCCAAGTCCTCACGGGCGGATCCTCGGGTATGCAACCCTCCAAGGAGCGGGACGCCGACGACGGCGATCCGCTCGATGACCTCGACGACCTCCTCGACGACGACCTCGCGAGCGGCGGCGAGAACTCGACGTCGGGACCGGAGCCGACGACCAGGTCCTCCAAGGAAGACGAGACCGCGACCGGAACCGGCGGGGGTTCCGGACGCATCGGCGTAGACGGTCGCTGGTTCTCCCTGAAATCGTTCGCCCTCGTCGTCCTCGTTATCGGCCTCGGCGTCGTCCTCGGCGGTGCCATCCCGCTGATCGGGGGAACGATCGGCCCGGCGCTCGGCGTGCTCCTCGGAGCGTTCCTCGTCGGCCTCGTGTTCTCCGCGCGGAAATACGTCGAGGCGGGGATAGCCGGTGCGGCCGCGGGTGCCGGAACCGCCGTGACCAGCGTTCTCGGGGTCGGTTTCCTCCCGATCGGGCTCGACTATCTCTCCGAGTGGGGGCTCCCGCTGCTCGCGGTCGGCGGCGGACTGGGGGTCCTCCTCGCGCTCGTCGGCCACTACTTCGGACGCGACCTCCGCGCGGGCGTCACGAGCGACGTACCGGAGTGACACGCCGATCACCAGAGAGACCACCGCCACGCTCTCATCGTATGACTCCGGTTCGTGCCGAGACGTACGCGGCGATCTCTCGACGTTCGAGCGCCGCGAACCCCGCGAGTATCGCGAGGAATCCGAGGATCGCCTCCGCCTCGATCACGTGACCAAGCAGGACCCAACTCCCGACGGCGGCGACGATCGGCTCTGCGTAGCCGACGAGGTGGAGTTGGGTGGGTCCCACCGCATCGAGCAGGGCGAAATAAACGAGGAAGGCGATCACTCCCGAGAACACGGTGAGGTACGCCAGCGAGAGGATCGCGGTCCGGTTCCAGACGATCGCGGCGGGCGACTCCGAGAGGACGGCTGCACCACCGAACAGCAGTCCCGCACCAAGGACCATCGCCCACCCCTGTAACGCGGCGATCGGAAGGTCCGTCCGGAGCGGACGCAGGAGGACGGCACCGATCGAGAACGCGATCGCGGAGAGGAACACGAGCCCGATTCCGATCAGCTCCGGCGAGAGTGTCCCGTCGGCGTTGCTTGTGAAGGTACTGACTCCGGCCGGATCGGCGATGATGACGACGCCGAGCAGTCCGAGCGCGAACCCGGCGATCTCGACCGAACCGAGTCGCGCCTCGGAGAGGGTCACGGCGGCGAACACGGCGGTCAACACCGGGGAGAGGCTGACGATGACGGCGGCGACCGCACCGGAAATATACAGCTCTCCGACGTACAACAGCCCGTGGTACGCCGCGATGACGAACGCGCCGGCGACCGCGATACCGAGCCACTCATCGCGACCACTGGGGAGCCACCTGTCCGAGACGACCGCTGCGTACGCCAGCACGACGACGCCGGCAATGGCGTAGCGAATGCCGGCGAACAACAGCGGCGGAACGTACGCGAGCCCGGCTTCGATGGCGACGAACGAGGTACCCCACAGCGTCGCAAGCAGAACGAACGCGGCGGCGAGCCCGGTCGAAGACGAAAGCAGGTTTCGTGGGTACATTCGATACCGAACCGAAATGTGCGGCTATATTTAAACATGAGTTCTACTATCTCAGCGATCTTGCGTGAAAATTTATATCGTTGAATTACATCCGATCTCTCGGCAATCTATCAGGGCATAGTTGGAGATATTCGTCAGTATGTCCGTCAAAATATATACCCATCCGTCACGTGAATCGCAGGTATGGACGAACGCGACGTACGACTGCTGAAGGCGATCGCCGATCTCGGTACCGGGAGTCCGGAACGGCTCCATGACGAGACTGGGATCCCCGTGTCGACGATCCACTATCGCCTGAACAACCTCCGGGATGCCGGCGTGATAGAGAACGACGTATACGACTTCGACCACGAAACGCTCGGGCTCGGCGTGACGATCATCGTCGAGGTGTTAGCCGACTACGACGGTCCCTACGAGGAGTTCGCGGACGAACTGCTGACCGTCGAGGGCGTCACGGAGGCGTACTTCACGATGGGCGAGACCGACTTCGTCGTCATCGCCCGGCTCTCCTCGTCGGACACGGTCGAACGGCTCATCAGTGACTTCGAGTCGATCCCGGAAGTCGAACGGACGAACTCCACGTTCACCATCGCAACCCTTCGGGACGAGCCCCGTGCGCCCGCGACGTACGACTTGGAAACGCTGATAGAGGAGCTAACCGACTGACTCCGCCCGGAGCGGTGATCGGCTACGACCGCTTGCCGATCTCCTCGCGGAGGACCTCGGAGACGACCTCGCCGTCCGCCTTCCCGCGTAACGCACCCATCGCCTCGCCCATCAGTCCCGAGAACGCACCCATTCCCTCCTCGGCAATCTGGTCGGCGTTGCGCTCGACAACCGCAACGACTGCCTCACGGACTTCGTCCTCGCTCACGCCCGACAGGCCAGCCTCCTCGACCGCTTCGGCGGCGGAGAGACCGGGGTTCTCAGCGAGCGTCGTCAACACTTCGGGGACGCCCTCCTTCGCGAGGTCGCCCGACTCGACGAGATCGAACAGGTCGAGAAAGTGGTCATCGGTGAGGCTCTCGACGGGAGCACCGTCGCGGCGTATCTCCGTCGTCGTCGACTCCAGCGTCGATGCCGCGAACGTCGGGTCGACGCCGCGATCGACGGCCGTCTCGAACAGGGGGAAGCGCCGCCCGAACGCGACCTGTTCGGCCAGTCCCCGGTCGAGCCCGAACGACTCGACGTACCGGTCGGTCTTCTCATCGAGGAGCTCCGGCCGGTCGACATCGGACGGGTCGGGTTCGACCGGCGGTACGTCCGTCTCGGGGTACATCCGTGCGGCCCCCGGCAGCGGCCGGAGGTATCGCGTGGTGCCGTCGTCGTTCGCGCCGCGCGTCTCCTCGGGCACGCCCTCGATCGCGACGGCGGCGCGGTCTGCGGCCGCGTCGATCGCGAGTTCGGCGGTCTCGGGATCCGCAGCCACGATAGCGACCGCGTCCCCCTCACCTGCGCCGACCGCTTCGCGGAGGGCGGCGACCTCGGTCTCGGTCACGCCGTAGGCTGGCAGCTCGTCGGTGTGGAAGATCCCGCCCGCGCCGTGCCGTTTCGCGTAGTCCGAGAGCTCGGTCCCGAGCCGCCGGTCGGGCTGGAGCTCCCGGCCGACCACGCCGTCGAACCCGTAGAGGGGAACTGCGGTGACTTTTCCGCCAGAATCGAGCGCCCCACGGATCACCCCGGAGTCGGTGTCGGCGAAGACGTTGGTCACATCCTGCGTCTCGCCGACCTCGGCATCGCGCTCGCGGAGGGTATCCCGGATCGCCAACAGCTCCGCCTGACGGCCGACCTCGCCGCGGACAATCTCCTCGATCCCTTGGAGGTCCTGAACGCCCTTCACCTCGACGCGTGCCCCCTCGGCGATGGAGACGTTAACGTCCTGGCGGATCGTCCCGAGCCCGCGTTTCACGGCTCCGGTCGACCGCAACAGCATTCCGATCCGCTCGGCGGCCGCCTTCGCCTCCTCGGGGCTGCGGATGTCCGGCCCCGTGCCTATCTCGACGAGCGGGACGCCGAGCCGGTCGAGCGAGTAGACGACGCCGTCATCGGTCTCCTGAACGCGTTTCGCGGACTCCTCTTCGAGCATCAGGTCCTCGACGGAGATCGTCCCGTGGTCCGTCTCGATCTCGCCCGCCTGCCCGAGGAGGATCGACCGCTGGAACCCGGAGGTGTTCGACCCGTCGATCACGAGCTTCCGCATCACGTGTGCCTGATCGACGACGGAGACGTCGAGGAGGTCGGCTATCTGTAGCGCGACCGACAGCGCCTCGCCGTCGACTCGGCGAGGGGGTTCATCGTCCTCCTCGACGAGACAGGTGGTGTCGTAGCCGAGATAGGTGAACTCACGGTCGACCTGACTCTCCTCGAGGGCGGCTTGGTCGAGCTCCCCAAGCTCGCTTTTGGTCGGGTGGAGCCGACGCGTGATCTCCCGCCGTGCCTTCTCCGGGTCGCGCTCGATCGTGGGGGACTCACAGAACAGCTTCGTCTCCGTGTCGAGCTGCTGGTGGATCTCCAGTCCGGCGACGAGGCCCAGCTCCTCGTGGTCGTACTCGTGGGTCGCGTCCGTACTCATTACGCACCACTCCGGCGGCCCACGACTAAAAGGGTGGCAGTTCGCGCGAGCGACCGTCGACCGTTCAAGCGGGTCGTGACGGTCCCGGAACGTGCCTCTCGAATCCGCCTACCGGGACTGTCGGTAGATGAGATTCCGCTGGATGTCGTTCGCGCCCTCATAGATCACGGGGATGCGGACGTCACGGTAGACGCGGGCGATCCGGCGGTCGGTGAGGATGGAGCGTCCGCCGTGGAGCTTCATGCCCTTTTCAGCACAGTCGGTGGCGACCTCAGTCGATTTCGTCTTCGCGAGTGCGGCCCAATAGCCGGCGTCGTCGCTGTCCGCGACCTTCTCGCAGGCGCGCCAGTTGAGCGCGCGCGCGGACTCGAAGCCGATCCGCATGTCCGAGAGCGTGTGTTGGACCGCCTGGAACTCGTTGACCGTGCGGCCGAACGCGTTGCGGCCGTGGACGAACTCCTCCGCCTCCTCGATCGCGGCCGCGGCGAGTCCGAGCCCGTGCCCGCCGACGACGACGCGGCCGTGGTTGAAGAAGTCGGCAAGCACGTAGAAGCCGCCGCCCTCGCTGCCGACGACGTTCTCCTCAGGGACGAAGCAGTCGTCGAAGACGATGTGACCCTGCTTGGAGGCGCGCATCCCCATCTTCTCGGGGATGTGTTCGGCCTCGTACCCGTCGGAATCGGTCTCGACGATGAAGAGCGTGTAGTTGGAGTAGCGGTCCTCGCCGTCGCCGGTCTTGGCGTACACGGTGAGCCAGTCGGCCTCGACCGCGTTGCCGACCCAGTACTTCTCGCCCGTGAGTTCGTAGCCGCCGTCGACCGCTTCGGCTTTCGTCGTCATTCCCGCCAGATCGGAGCCGGTTTCGGGCTCGGAGACCGCGAGTCCGGATATCTGGTCGTTCTCGGCGATCGGCCGGAGGTACTCCTCCTTCTGTTCGTCGGTGCCGTACTGCTCGACCATCTCACAGCCGAAGCTCGCGAGCTGAAGCGTCAGTGCGATGCCCGCGTCCGCGCGGTAGAACTCCTCGGCGATGGCGAGTACCTCCGCGAGGTCGAACCCCCTTCCGCCGTACTCCTCGTCGATGTCCTGTGCGACGAGTCCGGCGTCCATCCCCGCTTCGAGTACCTCCCACGGGTACTCGCCCGAGTCGTAGTACGCCTCCGCGTTCGGTTCGATGTGTTCGGCGGCGAACTCGCGTGCCTCGTGTTTGGCGTCCCGGGCGTGCTCCGGAACGATACTCTCGTCGAGTAGATCCATACGACCACTGTGGACCCCTCGGGAATAACCTTCGTGGAACAACGAACAACGCCGCGTTAGTTTATCGATCGAACGGGTTCGCGACTTCGACGGTCTCCTCGCGGTCGGGGCCAACGCCGACCGCGTACACCGCCGCGTCCATCTCGTCGGCGACGAACTCGAGGTACTCGCGGGTCGCTTCCGGAAGCGCCTCGTATCCCTCCTCGGCGACCGCGGCCCAGTCGACCGCGGACCACGTCTCGAACTCGCGGTAGACGGGTTCACATCGTTCCCAGCGCTCGGTCGTCGTCGGGACCGTGTCGATCCGCTCGCCGTCGAGTTCATAACCGACACACACCCGCAGTTCGGGAAGGTCGGCGAGCACGTCGACGTGGTTGATCGCGACGCCGGTGAACCCCGAGACGCGCGAGGCGTGTCGGAGCATCGGCAGATCGAGCCAGCCGATCCGACGCGGTCGACCGGTGACCGTCCCGAACTCGCCACCCTTCTCGCGGATCTCGTCCGCGAGCGCCTCTTCGTCGTCGTCGCCGTCGAGCTCGGTCGGAAGCGGCCCCGATCCGACCCGCGAGAGATACGCTTTCACGATGCCGACGACCTCCCCCGCGCCGACGGTAGTGACGCCCATCCCGGACCCGACCGCGGCCCCGCCCGCCGTCGGGTTTGAGGACGTGACGAACGGGTAGTTCCCGTGGTCGATGTCGATCGAGGTTCCCTGTGCGCCCTCGAAGAGAATCCGATCCCCGGCCTCGCGACGGTGATACAGGAAGTCGCTACAGTTGACGGTCATCCCGTCCTCGGCGAGCCGTTCGCCGATGGCCGTGAACTCCTCGTGAAGCGCGTCGACGTCGAAGGCGGCCGCGTGTTCCGAGTCGTCCACGTCGAGGCCGTACACCTCCTCGGCGACCGAACGCTGGTGATCGACGACGTACTCGATTCGGTCCCGAAGGACGTCCGGATCGAGGAGGTCACCGATCCGGATCCCCCGACGCCCGGCTTTGTCCTCGTAGGTGGGCCCGATTCCGCGACCGGTTGTTCCGACCTCGACTCCCGAGTCGTCCTCGGCTTTCCCCGCCTCCTCGATCCCGTCGAGCACGCGGTGATACGGGAGGATGACGTGGGCCCGGCGCGCGACGCGGACGTCCGGGTCGAGCCCACGGTCGCGAAGTTCGTCGATCTCCTCGAACAGGGTTCGCGGATTAACGACGCAGCCGTTGCCCAACACGCCGATCGTTCCCCGGACGGCCCCGCTCGGGACCAAGGATAGTTTATACTCCTCGCCGCCTTCGACGACGGTGTGGCCGGCGTTGTCGCCGCCCTGATAACGGACTACGACGTCCGCGTCCCCTCCCCACCGGTCGACGAGCGCGCCCTTGCCCTCGTCTCCCAGTTGGGAGCCGACGATGGTGACTGTCATACCGCTACCCCCTTCCGACCGGGGGGTAAAACCGATTACGGTCCGTCAACGATGTCGATACACGAACGTGGATCAGTTGGGGCGTCGGCTCGACGAAACCCCTGCGTTCGTGCTGGCCGAGACGGTCGAGTCGGACGGTGCGTGGATCCGAACGGTCACGCCCGATGTCAGTACGGCTCAGGAACACGGTCCCCCGGATACACAGATCCGAACTGTTAACTACTAACACGACAAATCTGGGACGTGCAGCGATCCCCCGGAGTTCGACAGCAACTTTTAAAAGGGGGCATGACGAGTTAACATATGGCATGATAGATAGACTTGAGAAAGAGGTAGACATGTTGGAACGGCACTTACAGGTGCTCCGAATGGTGATCGATAGCGAACCGATCGGGATCGTGAAGATGTCCAACGAGACCGGCTACCCCCATCACAAGGTCAGGTACTCGCTTCGCGTGCTCGAGGAGGAGAACCTCATTGAGCCGTCAAGTCAAGGTGCCATCACGACCGAGCGCACCCACGAGTTCGTCGACGAACTCGACGACAAGCTCGACGAGACGGTCGAGAAGCTCGGATCGATGCGGATCGACGACGCCGCCGAAGTCGAGAACTAACTGTTCGTACTGGACGCGTTTTCGCGAGTTCCGGCCGAACCCGTATTGGGACGATCGATGGTCGACGGTGAACGGCTCGTCGGATGTCACGACGGGCGGAGCCGGTAGTTACGGACTCGAGGGTAGTTACAGATCCGGAACCGTCAGGTGGAAGCCACCCTCTCGGGACTCGACGAGACACAGGTGATATCCGCGCTTTCGCGACAGCTTCACGAAGCTCTTCCGTTTCGACCGGCCGAACAGTCCCCCTCCGACGGCATCGCTCGCAACCTCCAACGCGTCCGGATCGAAGAAGCTCGCCGTCACCGCGAAGGCTCCGGCGAACCCGTCGTTCGACTCCGCTATCCGTCCGCCGTTGGCGACGAGCGATTCGAGACTCGCACCCTTGGTAGGTGCCCGCGAGTCGTTGAGATCGGCGACGAACAACGGGTTTCCCATCCGGTCCCGGAGGACCAGATCGAAGGCCTGCTGCTCGCGGTCCTCGTTTCCGCTCTCCGCGGCGACGATCGATACCGATCCGCCGATCTCGGCGCGGTCGATCTCCGGAAGCGCGTCGTAGAGGTCACGAAGCGCGCTTCCGTTTCCGGTCTCGCCGACCTCGAACGGGAGGTCCTCGACGAGCCATCGAGTGAACCCGTACTCCATGGTGTCCCCGAGGAACTCCTCGAACGGCCTCCCATCGACGGTAAGGCCGTCGGTCTCGAAGCTGGTATGATGTTCGATACGCAGGTTCTCCCGCAGCTCGTCACGTCCCACGTTTCCGTCGTGTGCGTCCTCCAGCGTCGCGCCGCCCTTCGACTCGTACCGGATGAACAGGTTGGTTCCCTCACGGGCTTCCGCGACCGGGAGGCTGTGATCGCTGTCCGGGAGTTTCGACTCCGCCTCGGTGAGGTTCGTTCTGAGACGCTGGATCTCCGCACGGAGCTCCTCGACCTCCGATTCGAGGCGATCGCGTTCTGATTCGAGCTCGTCGCGTTCGCGGGTCAGCGAGTCCCGCTCCTCGCGGAGCGTGTCGCGTTCGGTCGCGATCGACTCCCGCTCGGACTTCGCTTCCGCCAGCTCCGCTTCCAACTGCTCGATCCGCTCGCGAACCCCGTTCGCAGCCTCCCCCTCGGATCGGGAGACGGCGGCTTGGCCCGGGTTCGATGGGGCCGGACGCGGATCCGGCGACTCCTCCGCGGTCGCGGAGGCGTTCGATCCCGAAGGACCCGACCGGGAGCGGTCGGCCGCGTCGTGATCCGCCTTCCGTTTCGATTCGCCACCCGACCGGCCGCGGCCCGTGGCCGATCGTCCGCGAGAGCGGTCCTCAACCCCGTTACGGTCCGATTGGCCGTCTTTTGCTCCCCGAACGTTCGTCTCCGACGGATCGAGCGCCGGAATGGATTTGGTCTCTCGCCACTGCGCCTCCTCGGAGAAGACGTCCTCGTCGTCCGGCACGTCGCCGGCAGTTCTCGAACCCGACGCAGTCCGCTGATCCGACTCAGCGGACGCGTCCGCGGACCCCGCGTCAGCATCGGGCGGCTCAGCGTTCGAGTCGTCCATCCGGGTGCTTGGCTCGGCTGGATTCGATTCGGCCGGACTCGACTCGGACGGACTCGACTCGGCCGCGCCTGAATCCGGATCATGCGTCTCCGAGACGCTCTGTTTCGGCGTCTCGGGAGACTCCCTTCGGGTGCCGCCTTCGCTCGCCCTCGGCGGGGTCCCATTCGAGGAGTCGGACGCCCTATTACCGGATACGGCCGTTGCCGGATCGGGCTCGTGGTCTTCGGCACGACTCGCGTGCGGTGTGGTCTCGGTGGCGTCGTCCGTCCTCGTTGCGGCCGAAGCTCCGTCCTCGGACGGATCGCTCTTTTCCGCCTCACTCGCCACGCTGGGCTCGGCCGGTCCGTTCGACTTTGCTGGTTCGTTCGACTCGTTTGGTCCGTCCGATTCGGCGGGTACTCCCGGATCGCTCGATCTGCTCGACTCGGTCGGTTCGTCCGACCCATCCGGTTCGCCCGCTCCGGCCCCCTCGGGAAGCGTTCGAACGTCGAGGTCTACCTCGTAAACGGTGTATATTCCGACCTCGTCGTCGGCGAGATCGAACGCTTTCTCGCCCGTTTCGAGCCGTCTGGAGTTCCCGACGTACGCAGCTGCCATCGACTCGCCCGCGGTGTACGCGACGTAATAGTCCCCCGAGAGCACGTTCTCCGTGAGCTCGACGTATCCGGTGAACCCACCCTGTGAGAGCTTCCGATCGGCCTCCGCCAGCGAGGTGTCATTCGTGTAGTACTGTGCGCGCTGTTCTCCGCCCTGCTCTTGCATGGCGAACAGTACCGGGAGGGCCTGATGGGGGGCCTCGTACACGGTTCCGGAGGCGTCCGAGAACGCGTCGAGTTCGGCGTCAACGACGCCGATGACACGACCGTCGAGCAGGAACAGCCATCCGGTCCCGTCCGTTGCCGCGCCGGAAAAACCGCCGCCCACGTGCTCGCGGAGCCCGTCGAACCCGCCGGAGAACTCCCGGGCGTCCCATCCGGTGATGTCCTCTCTTCGCTGTGCGTCCATTACTTAGCGTATTTCGCCATCAGCGACCCAAATACTTTCCGGAGCGTGAGACGGGCGTCTGACGCCGGCTCGCGACCGCCCCTCAGCGTCCGCGCCGTGGACCTGCCCCACGACCTCCCTCCCGTTCCGTCAGTTCGCGTTCTCCACGACCTCGATCGCTTCATGGCCCAACGCGACGACGTCGTCGTCGAATCCGGAGTCACGGAGGTCGCTCGGAGCGTACCAGTCCCAGTCGTCCGCGGCCGCCTCGTCGTCCCCGTTCGGATCGATCTCCCGTGACGGGACGCGGGCGTAATAGAGGTGATCGATGTGTTGGTGGCCGACCGATCCATCGGGATGGACGTTGATGTCGTGAAGCATCTGATGGGCCGGCTCCGGAAGGGGACGACCGTTCGGCGTTTCGACGTCGGCGCGGTCGGCGACGAGCTCGGCTTCGAGTCCGGTTTCCTCGCGCACCTCGCGCAGGGCCGCCTCATGGGGAAGCTCGTCGCGGTCGATGTGGCCGCCCGGCGGGAGGTGTATTCCGAGTCGTCCGTGTTCGTGGAGCGCGGTCGCGCCGTCGTGAACGACGTACGTGGTCGCGGTGAAGTGACGCGTCGTTTCCATACGCAGCATACGGCCCGGTTCGGTTTGGTCGTTTGGAACCGATGCCGTCGTGGAGCCGCGGTGCCGTCGTGGAGCCGTGACGAGCGTCGACGGAACGGGGCGCTACTGTACCGTCTCGGCGCCCGAGAGTTCGGCCGCGAGCGACTCCGCGATGGAGGTCTCGGCTTCCTCGACGAAACGGGCAACCTCCTCGCCGTCGTCCGTCTCCACGACCACGGTGGGGATGAGATCGATGTCGTACGCTTCGACTCCGGGACCCTCCTTGCCGGACGGCCCCTTGGTCACGGGGAACGCTTCGACCCGGTCATCGGGGACGCCCGCGGCCGCGAGCGCGGCTCCGAAGGCGGGCAGCTGTCGTTTACAGTCGATACACCAGTCCCCACCCCACACTTTGAACCGGTACTCCCCGTCGAGCGCGTCGAGAACTGTAGGATCGAGGGTCTCGGGGTCAAACGAAGGGTCGGGCGCGAGCGTTTCGAGCGTCATGCGTCACGATAGGTGGGCAGCCGGTATTAACGCCGCGGCGGCGGCGACGCTGACCGCTCTCCGGGATCGACAGCGGACGCGACGGCCGACGGTCGCGGTGCTTGCCGCAGTCCGTCGGGCATTTGAGTGGGCGTACCCTTCGGACGAATAATGGACGAGGACATCCTGGAGGGACTCGGCTCGCCGTTGGTGCGGGTCGACTCCCCGCCCGGGACGACGGTCGCTGCCAAGGTCGAGTCACGGAATCCGGGGGGGTCAGCAAAGGACCGACCGGCCCGCTACATGATCGAGGCCGCCGAGCGCGACGGCGAACTCGAACCGGGAGACGGCGTCGTCGAACCGACCTCGGGCAACACCGGGATTGGTCTAGCGATGGTCGGCGCGACGAAGGGGTACGACGTCACTCTCGTGATGCCCGAGGGGAAATCACGGGAGCGACGGCGGATCATGCGCGCCTACGGTGCGACCGTCGAACTCGTCGAGGGAGACATCTCCGACGCCCGGGCTCGTGCGGACGAGCTCGAACGCGACGAGGGGATGGTCCAGCTCCACCAGTTCGAGAACCCCGCGAATCCGCGGGCCCACTACGAGACAACCGGCCCGGAGATCATCGACCAGGTCGAGGAGCGGACCGTCGACGCACTCGTCGCGGGCGTCGGGACGGGCGGCACCATCACGGGGATCGGTCGGCGGCTCCGCGAGGCGTTCCCGGACGTGCGGATCCACGCGGTCGAGCCGGCGGACAACGCTGTCCTCTCCGGTGAGGAACCGGGATCGGACGCGTTTCAGGGAATGGGCCCGGGCTTCGTCGCCGACAACTTGGACGTCGACCTGCTCGACGCGGTCCACACGGTCGAACTCGACGAATCGGAGGCCGAGTGTCGGCGGCTCGCCCGCGAGGAGGGTATCCTTGTCGGCCAGTCCTCGGCCGGGTCGAACCTCGCGGCGAAGCGGGTCGCGGCCGACCTCCGTGAGTCGGGCGAGCATGTCGGCAACGAACCGCTCGTCGTCACCGTCTTCTGGGACAGCGGCGAGCGATATCTCTCTGCCGGGACGTTCGACGTGCCCACGGAAGCCGGATCCGAGCGTGTTGGACGCGAGTGAGACGTTTTGCGGAGGACCCGCGAGACTTGCTGAAATCTTATAAGTAGGTGTGTTCGTCCCCGCTAGGGGTATTATAACCGAACGATCGGAACGGCGGCCGGTTGGATAGATCGATACGCTTGACAGTTCACCGACTCGTCACTCAGCAGCTCACCGACCCGTCAGCGCCTCGCTCGCGGGCGCGAACTCGATCGGTTCCCCCCGACCAGCTTCGCTCGCACGTTTATATAGCATGTATGCGGCGGCGGTCGTCTCGATCCCGGTTCCACCCGAATCGAACACCGTCACCTCGTCGTCGCTCGTTCGACCCGGATGGTCGCCGGCGACGACCTCCCCGAGTTCAGCGGCAACTCCCTCTCCCGCGTCGACCAGTCCAGCCTCGACCGCGGCGAGGAACGACCCGGCGTCCTGCGTCGCGCGCGCCCGGAGGTCGGGGATGTACGTGGCCCGCGCGACCAGTTCCGGAGGGAGTTCGTTCTTTTCAGGATGGTACTGCCCCATCGCCGTGACGTGAGTTCCCGGTTCGACGTCGTCGTCGATCACCGGATCGCTCGCCGTCGTTGCGGTGATGGCGACATCCGCGCCCGACAGCGCCGCGCTCGCGCTCTCGACGGCCGAGACCTCGGCGTCGATCCGGTCGCGGAACGCCGCGGCGAACGCCTCGCGGTTCTCGGCGGTCGGCGAGAACACCCGCACCACCTCGAAGTCGCGGACGGTCGCGGTCGTCGCCAGTTGACCGCGCGCCTGCGCACCGCTGCCGATCACCGCGATTTCGGTCGCGTCCTCGCGAGCGAGCGCGTCGACACCGACCGCGCCGGCCGCGCCGGTTTTGAACGGGTTCATTGACGCGCCGTCGAGCAGCGCGAGCGGTGCGCCCGACTCCGCGTCGAACAGCGGCGTCATGAACCAAGCGTCCTCCGCGCCGAAGCCGGCGGAGTAGGTGTACCCGCCCATCGCGCCGGTCTCCGGGAGCACCGCCGCGTACGTCGTGAGCATCCCCGGCGGGTCGTGATTCGTAAGCTTCGTCCGCGGTTCCGCCGGCGCACCCTCCCCGACCTGCCGGTAGCCGTCGCGGACGGCGGCGACGTAGTCGGCCGGCTCGGCGAGGTCGTCGACATCACCGCTCGTGAGGAACAACGCGTCCGTCATACCCGACGGGAGGAACTGGAGCGTCTAAACGGTACAGGAAACAGCGCATTATAAAAGGGTTCGTGCCGAAGCGGTTCGCGGCTACCTCGGTGGTCCGGAGCTTAATCGGAGCCCCCGGACGCCGTGCGGCTGCCGTGCGAGCCGGAGTCCATGGACGGGGTCGACCCGTCGGCTCCCGGGAGCGGATTCCGGACGAACATCGCGTGGGCCATGATCCCCAGCGCGATGCTCGCGCCCACGGGAAGCGCTAGCGTGAACGGCAGTCCGACCAGGTTCAGGAGGACGGTGACTCCGAACAGGGCAGCCGGGATGAGCCCGAGGACGTAGTCGTAGTACCCAGTCATAATTCATGTGTACTTATGTCACGAATCCACTTAATCGTTTCTTGTTGGGGTCTCGTTACGATCTGATTGAGTACCTGAATCCAACTCATAACTTATGGCGTGATGAGATCGGGGACACGTCGTGGAGTAAGTCGGATCGGTTTCGAGCGAATTCCCTACGGAACCACGGCGTGGTAACACGATCCGGCCCGATGCCGGGGAGCTACGTGAAAAGGAGACGGGTGGGACGAAGCCAACGAGTGCGGTGGCGACGAAGACGGCGAGGCCGACGGAAGCGGCGACGAAGACGGGAGCGATGTTCGCCTACCGAACCCGGAAGTAGATCGCGCGCCAGCCGCCGAGCGCGAGCGCACCGAGTACGAACGTTATCGCCATGAACGTCGGAGCCGCGTTGCCGCGGAACGCGAACTCGCGGAGAACGAACCCGACGACGGCCGCGGGGACCCACGACCGAATCGCGAGCGGCACCGACGATTTGGCCGTCTCGACCGCACCCGCGGAGTACGCGCCGACCAGCGGAGCGAACAGGGCCCACCCGATCAGGAACGGAGCCCACACGCCGAGGAGGTATACGGGGTCGTCGAGCAGGAAGTCGACCCCTGTGTGGTTGACCGTTCCGACGGTCAACAGCGCCAGCAACACGAGAACGTCACCGACCGCGAGCGGGGCCGCCGCGCGGTCCAGACGTTCGGCCAGAAACGACGTGTCGTCCATACGACCCCGTCGGACCCGCCCCCACTTTTACGTACGGATCCGCTCCGGGGGAGCGATCACCGGTGACTCCCCGACGCCCCGTTCCAGATCACTCGTACAGCGGGTACTCCGCACAGAGTTCGACGACGCGCTCGCCGACCTCGTAGATGACGTCCTCGCTGTCGACGTCGTCGACGACGCGATAGATGAGGTCGCCGACTTCCTCGATGGCGTCCTCGTCGAACCCGCGAGTCGTGAGGCCGGCAGTGCCCGCGCGGATCCCCGAGGGGTTGAACGGCGATCGAGTCTCGCCGGGCACCGTGTTGCCGTTGAGGACGACGTTCGCGGCCGCGAGCGCGTCCTCCGCGTCGCCGCCCGAGAGGTCGGGATGCGAGTCGCGGAGGTCCGCGAGGATCAGGTGGTTGTCGGTGCCGCCGGAGACGAGCGAGAGCCCGTGACCCTGTAGCGTCTCGGCGAGGACCTCGGCGTTGTCGACGACCGCCTGCGCGTACTCCTCGAACTCGGGCTCTAACGCCTCCTTGAACCCGACCGCCTTGCCCGCGACGTTGTGCATCAGCGGACCGCCCTGCCCGCCGGGGAACACCGCCTTGTCGATGTCGTCGGCGAACTCCTCGTCACACATCACGATCCCGCCGCGACCGGCGCGGATCGTCTTGTGGGTCGAACCGGTGACGAAGTCGGCGACGCCGACCGGCGAGGGGTGGACGCCGGCGGCGACGAGGCCGGTGATGTGGGCGATGTCCGCGAGATGGTAGGCGTCGACCGCGTCGGCGGCCGCCTGGATCGCCTCCCAGTCGACCGTCCGTGGGTACGCGGAGTAGCCGGAGACGATCACGTCGGGGTCGAACTCCTCGGCCGTCTCGTGAAGACCGTCGTAGTCGATGTATCCGGTTTCGGGATCGACCTCGTACTGTTCGACCTCGTAGATCTGTCCGGTGAAGTTCGCCGGGTGACCGTGCGAGAGGTGGCCGCCGTGGTTCAACTCCAGCGACAAGATCTTGTCGCCGGGATCGAGGATCGAGTAGTACACGGCCTGGTTCGCCTGCGTCCCCGAGTGTGGCTGGACGTTGACGTGTTCGGCCCCCCACAGTTCCTTCGCGCGCTCGATGGCGAGTTCCTCGACCTCGTCAGCGTGCTCACAGCCGGCGTAGTAGCGTGCCCCAGGGTACCCCTCGGCGTACTTGTTGGTGAGGACGCTTCCCTGTGCCTCCATCACTGCCTCGCTGACGTGGTTCTCGCTCGCGATCATCGCCAGCGTCTCCTCCTGTCTCGTGCGCTCTCCAGCCAGGGCGTCCGCGACCGCCGGGTCGACCGCCCGGAGGCTCTCGTTGTCCATGTTCGTTGTGGGGCGGGACGGTACATTAAGCCTGTCCGTCGACGGCCGTCTCGACAATCCTGTGTACTATCGCTGATCGACTATTTTCACGGGATAGAACCGCTATACCCCGGTTGTTCGCTTCCCAAACCCGTTAATATTAAATACAGAACCACCTTTTATACTGAGAGATATATGGTATCGAATTTACTTGAGGCGGACGTAGAAAACGTCCTGGACGAGGCGTTCGCGGGGACGGACGAGGAACTACTCGTGGTCGACCCGTCCGCGGAGACCATCGTCGCGCTCGTCGAGGCCGGCATCCGACGAGAGAACCTTCCGCGGATATCAATGCTCGGCGCCGAGCGCGTCTTGAAGACCGTCATGGACGACTTCCTCGTCGCCTCGAAGGCGGCGGATCTCGTCTCTGACGGCTCGCTGTCGCTCAGGATCCTCCCGGACGACGTCGACAACGCGTTGTTCGTGTCGCCGTCCCGTGCGGTGGCGATCGTGAGCGCCGCGAATCGGGTTGCCGCCCTCTCCACGACGGACGATGCCTTCGTCTCGGAAGTGTACGAGACGCACCGAGAGGCGTTCGAGGACGCCGAGGAGTACACGCTCCGAACCCCGGCGATCAGTCGGGTTCGAGAGACATTGGCGTCCGACATCGGGGAGGCAGCACGCGACGACTTCGACGCGATCCTCGAGTCGCTAGAAGCCGCCCGTGGCGGAGCGAACGGACTCGACGAGGTCACCGTCTCGTTGCTCGTCGCCGCCCGCAACGACGTGCTGTTGTACGACATCTCGAAGTGGGGAGAGGACATCGGGATCGCCTCGAAGGCGACCTTCTCGCGCACCAAGACGCGGCTCGAGGACCTCGGGATCATCGACACCGAAAAGGTCCCCATCGATGTCGGCCGCCCCCGACTCCGGCTTAAAATCGGCGACGACCGGCTCGTCGGTGTCGACGCCGCCGAGTTCGCGGAGATCGCCGTCGACCTGATCGAATAGCGGATCGGGTCTCATAGCGGATCCGATCGGGGGAGTCGAACGGTCTCTCGTGCCCGCCCCCGCGGGCTTTTTTTGCCCTCTTCCCGTCTACATCGTCATGGATATCGGACTGGTCGGAGACGGGCCCGCGGTCGCCGCCGTCGAGACCGCGCTCGGCGACGTTGACGTGAACGTGATGCCGGTGGAGCCGGCACTGTTGGACGGGTTCGACCTCGGCGTCGTCGTCGGAACGACCGGGTCCGAGGCGTTCGAGACGGCAAACGATCGGCTGGATCGGTGGGTTGCCATCGAGGTCGGCGGGCTCGGGGGAGTGCCGATCGAGGGCGTTGACGCTGCGGTAAGCGTCCTCGACGACGCGTGTTACGACTGCCTGCGGGTCCGGGTCGCTGCCGGCGATACCGAACCGGCGGAGGCTCCGCGCGGGACGCGCTCGGCGGTTCGCTACGCGGGGGCGGTCGCCGGTCGTCGAACGATCCGACTGCTCGCCGGCGACCCGGTCGCGGACACGGTTCTCGAAGTTCCGGGACCGGAGCGATCGCTGGTTCCGGTGCCGGGTTGTGGCTGTGGCCCGGAGCCGGGAGACGCGCTCCCGAGAGCGGGGGAGGAACGCTCGATTGACGACGCGCTCGACCGTGCGGAGCGCGCGGTCGATTCCCGGATCGGCCTCCTCTCCGAGGTCGGCGAGCGCGAGTCGTTCCCGCTCCCCTACTACGTCTCGCGGCTCGCGGACACGACCGACTTCTCCGACGCTCGGGCCGCGGAGTTCGCCGGCGGTGCCGACGACGGCTGGGACGCCGCGTTCATGAAGGCGCTCGGCGAAGGACTCGAACGCTACGCTGCTGGCGTCTACCGGTCGGCCTCTTTTATAACCGGGACCGCGGACGACGTCCCGAACCCGGTGGCTCCCGGCGCGTTCGTTCGCCCGGAAAGCGCCGCCACCTACGACGCCGACGACACCCTGCCATGGACGACCGGCGAGCGGTTGGTATCGAGCGGGGACGACGGCGGTGGTCTCGTGAGCCTCCCCGCGGAGTTCGTGGCGTTTCCGCCGCCGGAGAACCGATACCGTCCCGCGATCACCACGGGGCTCGGCCTCGGAAACTCCGGGCCGGAGGCTGCGCTGTCCGGGCTCTACGAGGTGATCGAGCGCGACGCGACGATGACGACGTGGTACTCGACGACGGAGCCGCTGGGGATCGACGTGGACGACCCGACGTTCGACCGGCTCACGAAGCGCGCGCGAGCGGAGTCGCTGACGGTCTCCCCGTTGTTAGTCACGACCGACATCGACGTCCCGGTCGTCGCGGTCGGCGTCCATCGTGACGGGGAGTGGCCCCGGTTCGCGGCCGGGTCGGGCGCGGACCTCGATCCCGTCGCCGCCGCGCGGAGCGCGCTCGCGGAGGCGCTCCAGAACTGGACGGAGCTCAGGTCGATGGGAGAGGCGGCGGCCGACGACGAGAGCGCCGCCATCGGACGTCACGCGTCGTTCCCGGATGTCACTCGCGAGTTCTTCGATCCGGACGCGACGGTTCCGGCGGAGGGGCTTGGCGAGCCGGAGCCGTCGGGGAACGCGGCGCTCGACGCGGTCGTCGAGCGGGCTCGGTCGGTCGGGCTCGATCCCCTCGTCTCGCGGACGACGACCCGGGACGTGGCCGCGCTCGGCTTCGAGGCGGTTCGGGTGCTCGTTCCTGAGGCACAGCCACTCTTCACCGGCGACCCGTTCTTCGGCGACCGCGCCCGCGACGTCCCGCGATCGATGGGATTCGAGCCGACGCTCGACCGGGAGTACCATCCGTTCCCGTAGCGAGACCATCGTTCGCGACCGCCCGACTCCGCTCGCACTCGTTCACCGTACCGACCCTACTCGAGTTCGTTCATCCTACTCCCCGCATCGGCCGAGCGTTTATATATCCAAAACAATGATGAAATAGTACAGCACATGTCGTTAGACGCCGACGGTACCGACGAGAGCGACGGATCCGCGGCACCATCGGAAGCGGCGAACGCGGGGGCGGACGCCGCGGTTAAATCGTCGGACCCGGGGACGGACGCCGCCGGCGTGAAGCGTCGACGGTTCCTTCACGGGGCAGCAGCAACCGCGACCACAGGAGTCGGACTCGGCGTCGCGGGGTGTCTCGGCGGGGAGGAACCGTCGGGGGATGCCGGCGACCTCCCGGAGCCTGCCGCGAGCGTCACTCGCGAGAGCGACGGCGAGGGGGTCATCTACCAGTACTTTCACACGCCTTGGAGGGAGGTGGAAGCGGACCTCGACCTGCTGGCGGACGCCGCGGTCGACGCGGTGTGGCTTCCGCAGCCGGCTCGCGGAAAACTCGAGTTCCAACACCTCGCAACGGCGGATCAGGAGGGGTTCTACGAGCCGGAACACCCGGAGTTCGGCCACCTCGAACCACATCCCCCACTTGGCTACCAGCCCGTCGACCTCCGCGAGTTCGACGGCGCGCTCGGCACCGAAAGGGAACTCCGGTCGCTCGTCGAGACGGCTCACGACCGCGGCATCGAGGTGATCGTCGACACCGTGCTCAACCACATGGCGAACCCCGACCCCGCACCGGCGGACCTGTGGGGCGACGCGGACGACCCGACCGCGACGACGCGGCTCGACTGGCCGCAGTTCGAGACGGAAGAACACTTCACACACGTCCCCGCTGACGACTACCGCGGCGAGATAGAGAACGACCAGTACGACGAGTCGCTGTTGGCCCTTCCGAACCTCGACGTTCGTCATCCGGAGGTACAGGCGGCACACGCCGACTACCTGACCGCTATTACCGACATGGGGGTCGACGGCGTTCGGTTCGACGCCGCCGCACACGTCTGGCCGTGGTACTTCGAGGAGGAGATCATCCCACTCTGTGCGGATCTCGGCCTCTGGCGCGTCGGCGAGGTGTGGGAGGAGAGCCACACCGACAGGCTGCTGGAGTACGTCGACACCGGGATGGACGTGTTCGACTTTCCGCTGTACGCCGACGTGGTGGACGCGTTCGAGCAGACCGATCTCTCGCTCGTCGCGGAGGGAAACGGAGTGGTCCACAAGAACCCCGACGCCGCCGTCACCTTCGTACAGAACCACGACGCGGCCGGACCGGGTGTCGGGCCCGGTTCACCGGAGGGCGAGCCGATGCGGCTTGCGACCGCGCTGATCCTCTCGTATCCCGGCACGCCACACCTGTTCCACACCGCCGTCGGCGAGGACCTCGAGGACGACCGCGTTCGGGACCTGATCCGCGTCAAGAACGCGCTGGCGCGCGGCGAGTTGGTCCATCGTCACGTCGGCAGGGAAGTCTACCTCTACGAGCGCGAGGGGAACCTGCTCGCCGGAATCAACGTCGGTGACGACCTCCACACGTACACCGTCGAGGCGGGCTGGGAGCCGGGAACTGCCCTCGTCGACTACGCGGGCGAAGGGGAGCCGATCGAGGTCGACGATACCGGCGAAGTCGCCGTAAGCGTGCCGGGCGGCGACTACGTGATGTACG
Organism: Halorubrum alkaliphilum; assembly: GCF_017873815.1. GTDB lineage: Archaea > Halobacteriota > Halobacteria > Halobacteriales > Haloferacaceae > Halorubrum > Halorubrum alkaliphilum. Next base: position 166,601 of record NZ_JAGGKQ010000001.1, read on the forward strand.
CCCCCGAGCAGTCAGTTACCCACGACTGAAGTCGCAGGCTCGTCAGTGAACCCCCTGCCGAACGCCGAGCGAGGACCCCGGACGACCCGGGTATGAGGCACCGCGCCCTCCCAACGTTTTTAAGTATCCACGCGTCGCCGGGACGGACATGGACATCGTATCGGACGAGTCGACGGAGTCGACCGAGGCGGTCCCCGGAGTTTACCTGACGCGGGGTCCGACCGGCGAGAAGGCCAGCATTCAGCGCTTTTATATCGAACCCGGCGCGGAGGTACCCGAACACGACCACCCCCACGAGCAGGTCGGAACCGTCACGAGCGGAACGCTCACGTTCGTCGTCGACGGCGAGGAGCGAGCCGTCCACGCGGGCGACACCTTCGCGATCCCCGGCGGCGAGCCCCACGCCGCGGTCAACGAGGGGGACGTCCCGGTTGAGGGGTTCGACGTGTTCGCGCCGCCGCGGCCGAACCCGGACTGGGAGGAGTGAGACGAAGGCGGTTTTCGCCCCCGTCTCGGTCGCTTTTATACGTCCGAACCGAACCCTCGTCCGAGCATGGCACGCGCGAGCGCCGGGGCCCGCCTTCACTTCGGCTTCTGTAACCTGAGTCTCTCACACGAGCGGCTGTACGGAGCGCTCGGACTGGCGCTCGCGGAGCCGCGGGTGGCCGTCTCGGCGACCCCCGCGGAGACGGTCACCGTTGCTCTCACGGACGACGGGGTCGCCGACGGCGAGATCGGGAACCCGAACGCCCCCGGAACCGGGACGGCGGACGCGATCCGCGAGGACGTCCGTGGGTACGCGCTCGCGGCCACGAACCGTCTTGACGTTCCGGGCGCGTCGATCACGGTGGAGTCGTTGCTCCCGCGACACGCCGGACTGGGAAGCGGCACGCAGTTGGCGGCGACGACGCTCGCGGCGGTCGCACGAGCACACGATCGGGAGCCGCGGGTCCGCGAGCACGCTCCCGCCCTCGGTCGCGGCGGGCGGTCCGGGATCGGCGTCGCGGCGTTCGAGTCGGGTGGGTTCGTCCTCGACGCGGGCCACCCGACCGCGCGGTTCACCACCGACCGCCCCGCGGACGGCGACTGGACCGTTCCGCCGGTCTCCGCGCGTCATCCGGTCCCGGAGGACTGGCGGTTCCTGCTCGTTCAGCCGGACGCCGAACCGGGGCGAGACGGGGCCGACGAGGGCGCCTCGATGCGCGCCGCGGTCGAGCGGGCGGATCCCGGGCTGGCAGACCGGATCGCCGGCATCGTCACCCGGCGCGTGCTCCCCGCGATCGCAACGGGACGCGCGGAGGCGTTCGGCGCGGCGATCGCGGCGGTCGGGCGACTCAACGGCGCGTGGTACGCCGACGAGCAGGGCGGGGTGTACCGACCTCCGGTCGGCGACGTGGTGGCGTCGCTGTCGTCGTCGCCCGCGGTGTTCGGCGCGGGCCAGTCCTCGTGGGGACCGACCGTGTACGGCGTCACGGACGCCGACCGCGCCACGGCGGCGGCCGAGGCGGGCGATCGAGCCCTCGATCGGGCCGATATCGGCGGAACAGTTTCAGTCGTCCGCGCAACCAACGAAGGGGCCCGGGTCGTCGGCGATGGGGCCCGGAGGGTCGGCGACGCAACCTCCCGTTCCGCCGACGGGGATGAGGGACAACACTAAGCGGGACGACGACCCGTGTCGAGACATGTCGAGTCTGCCGTTTGGCGTCGCCCGCTTGGATTCGATTCTCGACGGGGGCGCACCGCCGGGAAGCGTGGTGTTGCTCGCTGGCGAATCGGGAGCCGGCGCGCGTGAGTTCCTCTACACGAGCGCGGCGATGAACGCGCTCGCACGAACCGACGAGGAGCTGTTCGACCTGTACTACGGCGACGTACCGGGCAACGCATCCGTTCCGCCGGAGGTCCATTACCTATCGTTCACCGCGGGCGAGGACGCGCTCACCCGTGAGATGGGGTACACGATGGCCGACGAGGTGGTCGACGCCGCAGTCGAAGGGATCGAGTTTCGAGATCTCTCGCCGGAGTTCTTCCAGCTCAGTCCGATCCCGCGGGAGTGGTACGAGGGCGAAACCTCCTCGATCACGGAGTTGGGAGATCGCGGCCGGTATGACGACGTACTCACCGCCTTCGGCGACTACCTCACCGAGAACGCGACGGGGAACCTCGTCTGTATCGACTCCGTGACCGACCTCGTGAGCGTCGTTTCCGACGACATGGAGTGGAGCGACATCGCGATGGTGATGAAGGGGTTAAAAAAGGCGGCCGCCCGCTGGCAGGGGCTCATTCTGGTGTTGGTCAACGAGGACTCGCTGACCGATCAGGAGTTCGGGACGCTGATGGACGCCGCCGGCGGCACCCTCCAGTTCGCGTGGGAGAGCGGGGGGTCGAAGCGTGCGCGTACCATGTTCGTCCGGGAGTTCCGCGGGGTGCTCTCGCGGCTCGAGGCGGAGAACATCGTTCGGTTCGAGACGGAGGTCCACGACGGCGGGTTCGACATCAGCGACGTACGAAAGATCCGTTAAGCGATCGCCTCCGAGTATCGACTCGGAGAATCGTGCGACAGGTTACTTAAGTCTCCCACATCAACGGTATCTCGATGCGGAGGACCCGTGATGAGTGATCCCGGCCCGTCGGACGCCGTCGGCGACGTCAGTGACGTCAGCAGCGAGAGCGACGTCGACGATCCGACCGACATCGCGGCCCTGGAGTCGCGCGTGGAGGAACTCACGGAACGGGTCGATGAGGACGTCGAGGACCTTCGCGAGCGGCTCGTCCGGGTGTATCGCGATGTCGAAGGGAAAGCCGAGGAGGATCACACGCACCCCGAGACGACCGACCGGATCGACGCCGTTGCGGCCGATGTCGACGAGATGGACGAGGTCACCGCTCGACTGGAGACGGATCTCGACGCGCTCGCCGACCGAACCGAGTCAGTTGCGGGCGACGTCGCCGCGGCTGCGGAGTCGGCCGCGGACGCCGAGGATCGGGTCGAGGATCTGGCGGCGCGCGTCGAGTCGCTGGCCGACGCGAACGACGACGCCATGGACAAGCTCTCGCGGGTCGCCAGCGCAGTCGTCCGCACGCAGCGACGACTGCGGGCGCTGGAACGGGAGCAGTCCGAACGCGACCGTCTCGACGACCTCCTCGCAGAAGCCAATCGTCACGGGATCCGAACGGCGGAGTGTGACGGCTGTGGAAACGGCGTTCGACTGTCGCTGCTGTCGAAGCCGGAGTGTCCCTACTGTGAGGGTCGGATCGACGCGATCGATCCGGGTCGACGGTTCATCGGGACCACCTGGCTTCGCGTCGACAACACGCCCGCCCTCGAAGGAGCCGTCGCGGCGACGGAGGACGGCGGAGAGGCGACCGGCGGAGCCCCGGACGAGAGGGCCGCGAGCGGAGAGGCCACTAGAGGTTCCGCGAGCGGAGAACCGACGGACGGAAGAGCCGATGACCGGGAGGATCCGGCCGGACCGGATGTCAGCACTCGTGACGCCGGGAGCGACGACTCCTCCGACACCGGCGTCGGGGACGCGCGATGACCGGCCCGGAAGACGGCGACCCCGAACGCGATGGGATCGAGGGCGGCGACCCCGACAACGACGACCGGGAGGAGCTTCTCGGCTCGGAGGACCCGTCGGCCGCAGTTGCTCCGGATACGGATGACGACGTCGACGGAGATCCCTTCGAACGAATCGGGACCGACGACGAGGTCGACCCCTTCGCCGAGTTGGATGACGGCCAGTTGGATGACGATCGGAACGTCGACCACGAAAGCGGCGGGGACCACGAGGAGTCGGCCGTCAGTCAAGGGGGAGGAGACGTCTCCCACGACGGATCCCCGGACCGCGCTCTCGGCGCGAGGACGGAGCCGGACGGCGCGGACGACGGGACCGACCCGTTTGCCGAGCTCGACGCCTCACCCGACCCGGACGCACCCCCGGGGTCGGACGGGGACCCCTTCGAGCGGATGGCGGTCGACGAGGTCGACATGGACGACGTGTGGGACGCGCTCGACGACGACACGGACCTCCCGCCCGTTTCCGGGGACGAGTCGGGACCGGACACGCGAAGCGACGATGTCGTCGACAAACGCACCTACTGCCAGCGCTGTCCACATTTCGCTGAACCGCCCGAGACCGCCTGTACGCTGGAGGGAACGGACATCGTCGAGGTCATCGGCTTCGACGAGCTCCGCCTTCGAGGCTGTCCGATGGTGAGCGAGGACGGGCCGAGCTTCGACCGAAGCCGGTGACGACTCGGTCACCGAACCTAAACCGCTCGGGTACGGACTGATGGCCATATGCAGTTCTGTGACGACTGCGGCTCGATGATGGTCTCGACCGACGGCGAGATGCTGTGCCAGAACGACGACTGCGGGGCGACCACGGCCCGCGATGAAGGGCTCGCCGAGCGGTTCGAGTCGACCGTCGAGCAGACCGGCGACGAGCTGATCGAGACGGAAGAAGGCGCGAACTTCGAGGGGAAACCCACCGCCACCGACGTCGTCTGTGACGAGTGCGGCCACGAAGAAGCGTGGTACACGATCAAACAGACCGGCTCCGCCGACGAGCCGCCGACGCGCTTTTTTAAATGCAAGGAGTGCGGTCGACGCTGGCGCGGGTACAACTGATCGCGTCCCGGGCGTCGGGAGTGGTTCGAGAGTCGAGTGTCAGTCCGAAAGCCACGGCGCCATCGCCTCGGCGACCGCCTCGGCGACGTTCCCCGTCCGGCCGATGAAGAAGTGGTCGGCCTCGAACGCGACTGTCCCGATCCCCAGCGTCTCGCCGCGCTCGACGACCGGTTCCCAGTCGGCGGTCGAGTCACGGGTCGCGTACACAACTCGGACGGGGACCCCGTGGTCGACGAGGTCGTCGAGCGCGGCGATCGCGTCGATGTCGGCGTTCAGTCGCGCCGTGGGCGCGAGCGCGCAGACGCCGGCGAGATCGGGCCACGACGCGGCCGTGACGAGCGCGACGGTCCCGCCGAACGAGAACCCGAACAGGCCCACCCGGTCGTACCGCTCGCGCGCCCAGCCGACCGCCTCGTCCGCGTCGGTACACTCGCCGTACCCCTCGTCCCACTCGCCGTAGTCGAACCGAAGGCAGTCGATTCCGCGGTCCGCGAGCGCGTCGCTGACGGCGGTCAGTCGCTCGTCGCCGCGATGCCCACGGTGTTGCGGATGCGGGGGACAGGCGACGACGACGGCGTCGGACCGAGTTCCGTCGCTCTCGGCGATGTCCAGCGTCGCTCGCACGTCCCGCCCGCCCGGGATGAGAACGGTGTTGCTCACGGAGATATGAGGCGGCGCTCGTGCGCGATCACGGCACCTGCGTCACGTCGTCGACGCCGTCGAGGGCCTCGATGTCCGCGGCGAGGGCGTCCTGATCCACGCCGGCCTCGTAGTAGACCACGATATCGAAGGTGCCGTCACGGAGCAGCTGTTGACACTCCCAGACGAACGACTCATCGTCGAGGGTGAGTCCCTGGAACTGGTTCGAGGAGAAGTCGGTGTCGTCGTTGCCCGCCTCGATGTACGTCTCGCCTTTCGCGGCGTGCTCGGCGATGATGTCGTTAAGTTCGACGGTCAACTCGTGGAGTTCGAGGTCCTCCTGGCCGCTCAGCGTCGTGTGGACGACACAGCCGACGAGTTCGATGTCCCCGGGCTCTAGGAGCGCTTTCGTCCGCTCGTAGAGGTCGCTGTCGATAGCCTCGCTCATACGTTCGGTTTCGACCTCGGCGATTAAACGGGTGGCGATCCGGCCGTGGAGATCGGACTCTCCCGCGTCGACCGAGCGCGATCCCCACGGTTGTCGACGCGGACTCGGCCGACACGACTTAACCGGCGTCGACCGAACGAGAGATCGAGACGACCCATGACCGACGATGCCGACTTCGGGGATCGACTGGAGTCACGGACGGAGACGTATCTCGATCGACTGAACGACTGTATCGAGCACCTTCCGGAGGCCTTCGATCGATACGAGGCCGACGCGGAGTACCGCGAGACCGTGGAGCGGATCGGGGCCATCGAGAGCGAGTGTGACGAGCTGAACCGCGAGATAACCGGATCGATCACTGACTCCGGGCCCGAGGAGATGGGACTGCTCAACACCCGGATCAACTTCAACGCCGCGTCGCTCATCGAGCTGTACAACGATCTGGACGTGATCGCCAACCACACCGAGCGGATCACCCAAGAGCTCGCGATGACTCGCCCCGAACACGGTACCGCTCCCTTCGATGGATTAGCCGAGATGGCTGCTGAAACCGTCGAAATGGCGTCGGCGCTTCAGGGGGTCGTGGAGCGGTTCGTCCACGGACTCACCGTCCCGAACGCTACCGTGACCTTGGTGGAGGGGATCGAAACGGTTCAGAACGGCGAGAGCCGCTGTGACGCGATCCGCGACGAGGTGATCGAGACGGCCTTCGACGACGGGCGGACCGCCGACGCGCTGTTGTACCGCGAGTTCGCCATTCTCCTTGACGAACTCGCTAACACGATGGAGGACGTAACCGACCGGATCGTCGTCATCGCCAGCGACGAACCCGGGATCGTCACTGAACCATGATTTCAGTGGAGCCGTCTCTTTATATATCCTCAAGGCGCCGAAGCGTCGCCCGAACGTCTCCCGGTGTCGCGTACGGCCCGCCTTCCACGCGGTGGTCCGCGATCAGGATCGGGATCGGGTTCGCCCGGAGCGCGCTCGTCACGAGTTCGAGGTCCTCCGGCTCGTTGTCGTCGAGTCCGGCCAGCCGCGTCAGCCGACTCACTGAGACCGACTCGCCGTAGGGCACGTCGTCGAGCGCGTCGAGCACCGCACGCCGGTCGGTCGGGACCGTGAGCGCGGTGTCGATGTCGCCGAACGTCTCGCGATCGCCACGGAGATAGTCGCCGATCCGGTCGAGCAATGCGTGTTCGGTGTCGGCGTCGTCCGCGACCGCTCCGGGGAACGACACGGCGATGACACGACCGCCGGCGAAACCCACCTCGACGACGGCGTCGAGGTCGTCGTACTCGCGCGCGAAGACGCCGGAGGTACCGGTATCGTTCATGCCCCATGGTCGGATACGGCGACGCTTAAGCGGTGGGAAGCGTCTCGACCGGTGTTTGCGACCGGTTTCGATCCGACGCTCGGTCCCGTCGCGGACGCGTTCGCGGACGGCGACCGCTGATGCCCGGCGCTCGCGTAGGGTTCGCGGTTTGTTTATAAACGTCCGGAATCGGGTCGTGTACCAGTTATAAACCGATCCCGTCCGACGGATCCACACCACCACACTCACCCCGCCCCAGACGGGGCCTCCCGTCCCACTCCCGCAACTCTTATGTACAGATGAGTCCATTAGTGTACAGTAATGGAGGACACAGCGGAGTTGGCCCCGGCGGTCCGGTCGATCCTGTCCGCCGCACGCGACCGCGCGGCCGAGGGTCGGTCGGGAACCGTCTCAGTCGAGGGCGCGCGCGACCTGCCCGCCGCCTTCGAGGCGGCCGAGGCGGACGGGCGCGTCCCGGTGATCGCGGAGGTAAAGCCGACCAGTCCGACGACCGAGGGAACCCGCGAGGACGACCCGGTCGCGCTCGCGGAGTCGATGGTCGCGGGCGGGGCGGCGGCGCTCTCGGTGCTCACGGAGCCGGCACACTTCGGCGGAAGTGTCGAGACCCTCGAACGGGTCCGTGCGGCGGTCGACGTACCGGTCCTCCGAAAGGACTTCGTCGTCGACGAGTCACAGCTCGACGCGGTCGAGAGCGACGTCGTCCTGCTGATCGCGCGGTTCGTCGGCGACGACCTCCCGGAGCTGCTCGCGGCCGCGCGCGACCGCGGCTTCCAAGTCCTCGTTGAGGTCCACGACCGGGAGGAGCTCGCCGCCGCACTCGACGCGGGCGCGACGATCATCGGCGTGAACAACCGCGATCTGGCGGAGCTCGAAGTCGACCTCGCGACCTTCGAGTCGGTCGCACCCGAGGTGCCCGACGATGTCACGCTGATAGCCGAGAGCGGGATCGGATCGCCCGCGGACGTCCGCCGGATGCGTGCGGCGGGCGCGGACGCGCTGTTGATCGGGAGTGCCATCATGGACGGAGACGTGGAGGCGAACACGCGGACACTTACCGGCGAGCACACCACACCACAATGAGCGAGACGGAATCCACGACGACCGACGCGAGCGAGACGACGAGACCGGGCCGCGAGCGCGGCCGCGAAGACGGAAAATTCGGCCGCTACGGCGGCCAGTACGTCCCGGAAGCGCTGATGCCGGCCATCGAGGAGCTGACCGACGCCTACGAGCGCTACGTCCTCGGCAACGAGAACGGGTTCATGGACGAGTTCCGTGAGCGACTCGCCGACTTCGGCGGTCGTCCGACCCCGCTTCAGCGGGCCGACCGACTCTCGGAGCGCTACGACCGTGAGATCTACCTCAAACGCGAGGACCTGCTTCACGGCGGCGCACACAAGTTGAACAACGCCCTCGGGCAGGTCCTTCTGGCGAAGTACATGGGGAAAGAGCGGATCATCGCGGAGACGGGCGCCGGGCAACACGGTACCGCGACCGCGATGGCGGCCGCGCACCTCGACATGCCCTGTACGATCTACATGGGCGAGCGCGACATCAACCGTCAGCGACCGAACGTCTTCCGGATGAAACTCAACGGCTCCGACGTGAAACCCGTCACCGCGGGCCGCGGCACGCTCAAGGAGGCCATCTCGGAGACGATGCGCGACTGGGCGGCGACGGTGGAGGACACCCACTACGTCATCGGGTCGATCGTGGGCCCGCACCCGTTCCCGGTGATGGTCCGGGACTTCCAGGCGGTTATCTCCGAGGAGGCCCGGAAGCAGTCGCTCGATCGGGTCGGGGAGCTTCCGACTGACGTGGTCGCCTGCGCGGGCGGCGGCTCGAACACGATGGGGACGTTCGCGGCGTTCGTCGACGACGAGTCGGTCGCCCTCCACGCCGTCGAGGCGGGCGGATCGACGCTGGAGGTCGACGAGGAGACCGGGGTCGCCCCCAACTCCGCCTCCCTATACACGGGCGAGGAGGGGGTGCTTCACGGCGCGCGCACGAAGCTGCTTCAGGACTCGGACGGACAGATCATGGAGAGCCACTCGATCTCCTCCGGACTCGACTACGCCGGGGTCGGACCCGAATTGGCGTACCTCGTCGACGAGGGGCGGGTGACCCCCGTCGCCGTCGACGACGACGCGGCCTTGGAGGGGTTCCATCGGCTCTCCTCGACGGAGGGGATCATCCCCGCGCTGGAGACCGCTCACGCCTTCGGCTATCTGGAGGAACACACCGAGGACCTCGGCGAACGAGTGATCGTGAACGTCTCCGGGCGGGGCGACAAGGACCTCGACGCCGCCATCGAGGAGACCGACAAACGCGACGTTCCGGGTGCGCCCGATATGTCGATGTTCACGGGGGGGATGTAGATGGCGGGCGAGACACCGGCGGCCGCCGAGTCGGCCGAGGAACGGACAGATGACCAGACCGGCAACAGCGAGGCCATCGCGGCCGCGTTCGCCGACGGCCCGGCGTACGTCCCGTACCTCGCAGTCGGGGACCCCGACTACGAGTCGTCTCTGGCGTACGTCGAGGCGCTCGACCGCGGCGGAGCCGATATCATCGAACTCGGGCTCCCCTTCTCGGAGCCCATCGCCGAGGGGTCAACGATTCAGGGAGCGATCGTCCGCGCGCTCGACGGGGGGATGACCCCCGACCGGTTCTTCGAGTTCGTCGAGGAGCTCGACGTTGACGCCCCGCTCGTCTGTATGACGTACTACAACCTGATCTATCAGTACGGGGCTGGCGAGGCGCGAAGCGCCTCGGACGCGAGCGGCCACGCCGCAAGCCACGACGGTCCCCGTGCCTTCGTCGAGCGGGCCGCCGAGGCCGGTCTGGAGGGGTTCGTCGTCCCTGATCTCCCGGCCGAGGAGGCCGACCCACTCCGGACTGCCTGTGACGAGTTCGGGCTGGATCTCGTCTTCATCGTCGCGCCGACGACCCGCGGCGACCGGCTCGAACGGATCATGAGCCGGGTTTCGGGGTACGTCTACGTCCAAGCACGGCTCGGCACCACCGGCGCGAAGACGGAGGTGTCGGACCGCACCGCGGAAAGTCTCGATCGGCTTCGCGAGTACGACGTTCCGAAGGCCGTCGGATTCGGGATCTCGTCGGGCGAGCACGCGGAGCGGATCGTCGCCGGCGGGGCCGACGGGATCATCGTCGGCTCCGCGCTCGTCGACATCGTCGCCGAGGGTGCCGAGAACGACGACCCCGTCGAGGAGGTCGCCGACCGACTGACGGCGCTCTCGCGGGAGCTGAAAGCGGGTGCCGAGCGCGGGTACGAGAGCCGGATCGGCACGCCGGAGTCGTGAGCGCCGGTGAACGCGACCGCCCCTCTCGACGCTTCGAACCAATACGTCCCCGAACGAAACCGATTTACCTCGGATTGACACACCTTCACACAACGAGCCATTCCACATGACAGCAGGACTCTCAGCACGACTCGACCGGATCTCGACGAACGACCGATACCTGATCGTCCCGATGGACCACGGGATCACGATGGGTGCCGTCAAGGGACTCGTCGACATCGAATCGACCATCGACGGGGTCACGCGCGGCGGGGCGGACGCCGTCCTCACACAGAAGGGGATCGCCGACCGAGTCCACGACAATAAGAACGGCGCGGGCTACATCGTCCACGTCAACGCCTCGACGACGATCGGCCCCGACGAGAACGACAAGCGGATGACCGCGACCGCGACGGAGGCCGTCCGCGCCGGCGCAGACGCCGTCTCGCTCCACATCAACGTCGGCTCGACGTACGAGCCGAAACAGATCGAGGACTTAGCGGGGTTGACGGACGACGCAAGCCGGCTCGGTCTCCCCGTGCTCGCGATGGCGTACGCCCGCGGCCCCGGCGTCGATAGCACGGACCCCGAGTCGCTCGGACACGCCGTCCGGCTGGCCGAAGAGCTGGGAGCAGATGTCGTAAAGACGGGCTACTCCGGCGACGGCGACTCCTTCGAGCGCGTCACGGAGTCAACCCGCCTCCCGGTCGTCATCGCCGGCGGATCGAAGGGGACCGACCGCGAGACGGTCGAGATGGTGCGGGGCGCGATGGACGGCGGCGCGGCCGGCGTCTCGATGGGGCGGTCGATCTTCCAACACGACGACCCGGAGGGGATCGCGAGTGCGGTGTCCGCGGTCGTTCACGACGACGCCGGCGTCGACGAGGCGCTCCGCGCCGGCGGCTTCGTCGAGGCGTAGCCGCAACCATCTCCCCCGTTCGTTCCGCAGTTTTCAAGCCCGCCCCGCGCGAGTCGATCAGTATGACACGTACGGTCTGGGTCAAAGCCGACGCCACGGTCGGGGACTGGGAGACACGAAAACGCCGGATCACGGCCGGGATCGAGGCTGGCGTCGACTGGGTGCTCGTCGACGAGGGAGACGTCGGACGCGTCAGGGAGCTCGGCGACGTCAACGTCGCGGCGTTTCTCGCCGACGCGGACGTCGTCGACGGCGATGACGGGAGCGCCGAGGCCGACGCCTACTTCGTCGGGAAGGACGGCGAGGGTGACGGCACGATCGACCTCCCGGAGGACTTCGCCGGCTCCGCGGACCTCACGACGCTCCGCCGGCGCGATGACCGCGCACAAGGAGCCTACGTCCGCGTGCTCGGGACCGAGTACGAGGCGTTCGCGGAGGAGGCCGCGGCGACCGCGGACTTCACCGTCATCGTCGGCGAGGACTGGTCTATCATCCCGCTGGAGAACCTCATCGCGCGGGTCGGCGAGGAGACCCACCTCGTCGCGGGCGCGACCACTGCCGCGGAGGCGCAAACTGCCTTCGAGACGCTGGAGATCGGTGCCGACGGCGTCCTCCTCGACACGGACTCACCCGACGAGATCCGCGGCGCGGTCGAGGCCCGCGACGCGGCCGATCGCGAGACGCTCGATCTGCGATACGCCGAGATCACTGCCGTCGAGCGAACGGGAATGGCCGACCGCGTCTGTATCGACACCGGGTCGCTGATGGACGGCGACGAGGGAATGCTGGTCGGCTCGATGTCCCGCGGGCTCTTCTTCGTCCACGCGGAGACTGCCGAGTCGCCGTACGTCGAGTCGCGTCCGTTCCGCGTGAATGCGGGTGCGGTCCACGCGTACGTTCGCAACCCCGAGGGCGGCACGAACTACCTCGCGGAGCTGTCGAGCGGCGACGAGGTACAGCTCGTCGACACCGCCGGCCACACCCGCGAGGCGATCGTCGGACGGGTGAAAATAGAGAAGCGGCCCATGTTCCGCATCGAGGCGGAGGTCGAGACGGACGACGGCATCGACCGCGTCGAGACGCTGATCCAGAACGCCGAGACGGTGAAGATCGCGACCGCAAGCGGTCGGACCGCGGTCACTGACCTCGACGCCGGTGACGAGGCGCTGATCTACTACGAGGACGTCGCGAGACACTTCGGTGAGGCCGTCGAGGAGAGCATCATCGAGAAGTGAGTCGGTGACGGCCGAGGGCCTCGTGTGACCCCTCGCTTCCGGTCCCGACAACTGTTAGCCGCTGCCGCTCGAAGGTACGGCCAACGATGACCACCATCGGCATCGTCGGCGCGGGCGCGGGTGCGGCCGCGGCGACGTACGTCCTCGACACGGCCGTCCCGGACGCGGAGATAACCGTCCTCGAGAAGTCGGGCGGGCTCTGCGGCCGGGCCGCAACCCGGCGTAACGACGACCGCGACCTGGTGTACGACTACGGCGCGAACTACCTCAAATCCGACGACGACCGCGTCGTCGAACTAGTCACGGAGACGCTGAGCGACGAGGGAATGGTCGACGCGACCGAGCCGATCCACACCTTCGAGGCGGACGGCGAGGTCGAACCCGGACGCGACGCGGACGATCACAAGTGGAGCTACCGGACGGGGTTGACCCAGATCGCGAAGCGGCTGTTCGGCGGCACCGACGCGGCGGTCCATCGTCGTACTCGCGTCGAGACGATCCGCCGGGAGGGTGGGGAGGAGGTCCGACGAGAGGCTAACGGAAAGACGAACGAGGGCTGGACCCTGATCGACACCGACGGGGAGGTGTGGGGGCCCTTCGACGTTCTCCTCTGTAACCCGCCCGCGCCACAGACGGCCGAGTTGCTCGCGGACGCCGAGTGGAAGTCGCCGGTCCGTGAGGAACTTCGGGCGGCCGCCGCCGACGTTCCCTACCGGAGCGTCTGGACCGCGGTGTTACACTACCCGTTCGAGATCGACCGGCCCTACTACGGGCTCGTGAACACCGACAAGGAGCACGCGGTCGGCTGGATCTCCCGCGAGGAGTGTAAGGCGGGTCACGTTCCCGGCGGGGAGTCCCTGCTCGTCGTTCAGGCGGGCGGGGAGTGGTCGACGGCCCACTACGACGACGACCCCGCAGACAACGTCGCGGAACTGGCGAGTCACGCGGCCGAGATCGTCGGCGATGAACGGCTTGCGGACCCGAACTGGACGGACCACCAGGGCTGGCGGTACGCGATCCCGGAAGGCGGCGTGAAACGTGGCCCGGTCGACTCGGCCGCTGACGAGGACTTCTACGTGCTCGGCGACTGGGTCGTCGGGGAGGGCCGTCTCCACGCCGCGCTCGCGAACGGACTCGACGTGGGCGAGCGGGTCGCTCACGGCATTTAAGCGGTCGAAAACGGGTTCGGGAGTGCGCCGACTACAGGTCGTACAGCTCGCCGTACTTCTCCTCGACGTACGCGAGGAACGCGTCCGCCGAGAACTCCTCGCCGGTCGCACGCGTCACGAGTTCGTTCGTCTCGTAGCGGGAGCCGTGTCGATGGACGTTTTCGCCGAGCCAGTCGTGGAGGTCATCGAAGTCGCCCTCGGCGATCGACGCTTCGAGGTCGTCGATCTCCGCCTCGGCGGTCGCGTACAGCTGGGCGGCCATCACCGAGCCGAGCGAGTAGGTTGGGAAGTAGCCGAAGTTACCGTGGCTCCAGTGGATGTCCTGAAGGCAGCCCTCACCGTCGCTTTCCGGGCGGATGCCGAGGTACTCCTCGTACTTGTCGTTCCACGTCTCGGGCACGTCCTCGACCGCGAGGTCGCCGCGGATCAGGTCGCGTTCGATCTCGAACCGGACGATGATGTGGAGGTGGTAGGTGAGTTCGTCGGCCTCGACGCGGATCAGGTTATCCTCGTACACCTGGTTGAACGCCTCGTAGGCGTCCTCGACGGTCGCATCCGTGGTGTCGGGGAAGTGCTCTTGAAAAACCGGGAGGAACTCCTCCCAGAACGCACGACTCCGGCCGACGTGGTTCTCCCAGAGTCGCGACTGCGACTCGTGGACGGAGAGGTCACGCGACTCGCCGAGCGGGGTCGCCCAGTGCTCCTGCGGGAGTCCGAGGTTGTACTGGGCGTGCCCGTACTCGTGAACCGTCGAGCCGACCGCGCCGAGCGGGTCGGACTCGTCGAACCGGGTCGTCACCCGGCAGTCGAACTGGTTCCCGGACGTAAAGGGGTGTGAGGAGACGTCGAGCCGGCCGCGGTCGAAGTCGTAATCGAGGAGTTCGAGCGCGTCGTGGGCGAGCGCCTCCTGGTCGTCCTCGGGGAAGTGGCCCTCGAAGGTGTCGACGGCGAGCTCGCGGTCCGACTCGCGGATCGCGTCGATCATCGGGACGAGCGTCTCGCGGAGTTCTTCCAGGATCGACTCCGCGCGCTCCATCGAGAGACACGGCTCGAACTCCTCGAACAGGACCTCGTAGGGGTCACGGTCGGGGTCGATGTGCTCGGCGTACTCGCGTTTGAGTTCGACGTGTTTCTCCAAATGCGGCGCGAACGATTCGAAGTCGTCCTCGGCTTTCGCCTCCTCCCACGCCTGTAACGCCTCCGAGCCGGCTTCGGATATCTCCTCGACGAGTTCGACGGGGACGGCATCGGCGCGCTCGTAGTCGCGGCGCACTTCCCGGACCACTGCGGCCTGCTCGTCGGTGAGGTCGGCGTCGTTGAGTTCGTCGAGGAGATCACCGGTCTCCTCGTCGGTGATCATGTCGTGACGGATCGACGAGATGGTCGAGAGCTGTTTCGACCGGGCCGGTGTGCCGCCTTCCGGCATCATCACCTGCTGATCCCATCCGAGGACGCCCGCGGCGCTCCCGAGGGTGTTCCAGCGGCGGACACGGTCGAGGAGGGCGTCGTATGCGTCCGGCGCATCGGACGCCGCTCCGTCGTCGGCTGTGGCTTCAGTCCCCATAGCGCACGGATCGGGCGCGTGCGACAAGAAGGAACCGGACGCGGAACCCGCCGCCGGGTCGCGTTCGGCCCACAATCGGGCCACACTCGGTTCGTCTCCGATATCGAACGCGACCTATTTCCGGCGGGCCGCCGAACTCCCGGCAACGAATGCCAGACGCCGACGACACCATTGACACCGACGACGACTTCATCGACTTGCGCTCGGACACCGTCACGACGCCGTTGGACGCGATGCGCGACGCCGCCCGCGACGCCGACGTCGGTGACGACGTGTACCGCGACGACCCGACCGTCACCGAGTTGGAGGCGGCCGCCGCGGAGGCCGTCGGCACGGAGGCCGCCCTCTACGTTCCCTCTGGGACGATGGCCAACCAAATCGCCGTCCACGTTCACACCGAGCCGGGCCAAGAGCTCCTCTTGGAGCGTGAATCGCATATCTACCGCTGGGAGCTCGCGGGTGCGGCAACGCTCTCCGGCGTTCAGACTCGGACCATCGACGCCGCCGACCGGTGTGTCCCCACGCCGGAAGCGGTCACCGAGGGGCTTGTTACGGAGGACCTCCACCGCCCCGGAACGGGGCTGCTCGCGCTGGAGAACACGCACAACTATCGCGGGGGCGTCGCGGTTCCGGTCGACCGGATCGAGGCCGCCGCCGCTGCCGCCGCAGACGGGGACGTGCCGGTCCACCTCGACGGCGCGCGCGTGTTCAACGCGGCGGTCGCGCTCGGGGTCGACGCGAGCGATGTCGTCGAGCCGGTCGACAGCGTCACGTTCTGTCTCTCGAAGGGGTTGGGCGCGCCCGTCGGCTCGATCCTCGCGGGCGACGAGACGTTCATCGAGGCCGCGCGGCGCGTCCGCAAGCTGTTCGGCGGCGGTATGCGGCAGGCCGGGATGATCGCCGCGCCCGGACTGTTAGCGCTGGAGAACGTCGACCGACTCGCCGAGGATCACGCGAATGCGGCCCGGCTCGCGAACGCGCTTGACGACCTCTCCGGCGTCGACGCACCCGAACCCGATACGAACATCGTCGTGGCACACACGGCCGACGCGGGGATCCCCGCCTCGGAGCTGGTGAGCGAGTGTAAGGAGGCCGGCGTCGGCTGTGTCGAGTTCGACGATTACACGACGCGGTTCACGACCCACCTCGACGTCGACGGCGACGATGTCGACGCGGCGGTAGACCGGATCGCGAACGTCGTCGACGGCGCGGCTCCCGTTGACGCTCGGCCGGACTGAACCGTCGTCCACGTCGCCCGGACCGATTAAGTCGCGGTCCACATCAGCCAGACGTTGTTCGTGGTCAAGAAGAGCCCGACGAGGGTCAACAACACCGGCGGAAAGTAGTAGAGCAGTCCGTCGCCCTCACGCGCGCCGTGAACGCTGATCCACAGCATGACGAGGTACACCGCGATCTTGAGGCCGACGAGGCCGGCCAGTCCGAACGCGTCGAGCGCGGCGACGACCACCGGATTCCCCTCCTCGATCTCGGGGACGTACCGGAGAAACGCGATCGTGGAGACGATGTCGCCGACCCCATAGGTGGTCGTCGCCGCGATCCACAGCGTGTAGAACTCGCGCGGGCGACGGAGATACGCGGGGTGGCGGCGTGAGCGGTCGCGAGAGCGGGACACGTCCGAGAGTGCGCCGGGGACATCCTCAACGTATCGGTCGCCGATTTCGGATCGTTTTATATATCGGAGTCGATGGATCGCGTATGGGCACGCCGCTGGAACCGCGGGAGGCGCAGGTCGATGAGGTCCTCGAGAGGCTTTATGAGGAGTATCCGGACTCCACTATCTCGCTGAACTACTCGAACCGACTGGAACTGCTGATCGCCGTGATCCTCTCGGCACAGTGTACCGACGAACGGGTGAACAAGGTGTGTGCCGATCTGTTCGAGACGTACGAGACGCCCGAAGAGTACGCGAACGCCCCCCAAGAGGAGATGGCAGAGGCCATCGACTCGATCACCTACTACAACAACAAGGCCTCGTATATCCGGTCCGCGTGTGCCGATATCGCCGAGAAACACGACGGCGAGGTCCCCGACACGATGTCGGACCTAACTGATCTGGCGGGCGTCGGCCGCAAAACCGCCAACGTCGTGCTCCAGCACGGCCACGACATCGTCGAGGGGATCGTCGTCGACACCCACGTCCAGCGGCTCACACGGCGGCTGGCGATCACGGAGGAGGAGAGCCCGAAGCGGATAGAGGAGGATCTGCTCGATATCGTCCCCGAGGAGGACTGGCAGCAGTTCACACATCTGATGATAGATCACGGGCGCGCGACGTGTACCGCGATCAACCCGGACTGTACCGACTGCGTGCTGGCCGATCTCTGTCCATCTACGAAGCCTGACGCCGATGTCGATCTGGCGAGCGGCGAGGAGTGGTGACTGCCAACGGAGCCCGTCCGTCGACGGAGGCTCGGAATCATTCGATCATATATTCGGGAATATTATTGTGTATTTGTTTTTATGCCGCTTTATAACCATTTATCATCCATATAATTCTGCTAGGGAGTATATAAAACCCCCAACGATCGGGGGATCCGACGCCATCCTTCCACGGACGTTAGAACCCGCTTCCGTTTTTATAGGGGTAGCAGGCGTATCCGTAAGTGGAGAGAGACACTATGTCCACGAAATCACGCAACGAGTTCGGCGGGGAGTTCGGTGGAGTAACGCTGCTAGGGAAGGCGCACTCGCTGTCGGCGCTGTTCATCGTCATGCTGCGGGGGCTCATCGGCGGGATGATCCTGTTCGCGGGCCTCGGCAAGTTCGCCGCCGTTCCGGGCGGCGAGGCGTTCGACGCGAGCGGGTACCTGGTCCACGGTGTCGACGCTGCGAGTCCCGTGAGCGGAATCTACGCCGCGATGGGACAGACGGCTTGGTTCGTTGAGATGGTCAACGTGATCGTCCCGGTGACGCAGGTGCTCATCGGTGTGGCGCTCATCGCCGGCGCGTTCGTCCGGCTGGCTGCCCTCGGCGGTGCCATGCAGATGATGATGTTCTACCTCGGCGGCTGGGAGGGCGAGTTCCTCGCCCTGTTCGACTCGACGCTCATCTACGCGTTCGTGTTCCTCACGGTCGCGGCGTTCGGTGCGGGTCGCATCCTCGGCCTCGACGGCTACATCGAGAACATCGAAGTGGGCGGTGAACCCCTCGTCGAGCGGTTCCCGATCGCTCGCTACCTCCTCGGCTAACGCCGGGAACGCGAGCGGTTGCGTTTCGACGTACCGAACACCCTCGACCCGTCTCGTTTTCGAATCGACGTGACGGTCCCTTTTCGATCGCTTCACCCCTCGGAGCGCCGGCTTCGACCGCGCCGCAACTCCGTCGAGCGGCAGCTATCCCTCGGAGTCGAGTCGGTTTCCCGTTTCAATTCATATAAGAACGCTCGGGGTGAACGACGGGTAATGGAACTCGGATCGCGGGAGGCGTTCACCCGGATGGGGACCCTCGGGATCGAGGAGGAGTTCTTCATCGTGGACGCCGACGGCCGTCCCACGTCGGGGACGGACGATCTCGTGTACGAGCGGCTTCCCCCGGAAGCCGTCCCCGACGGGTTCGACCACGAACTGTTCAAGTGTACGATCGAGACGCAGACGCCCCTGATCGAGGATCCGGACAGGGCGTCGACCGAACTCCGGGCGGTTCGTGAGGCGCTCGTCGAACACGCCAGCGAGAGCGGCTATCGGATCGCTGCGGCCGGGTTACACCCGGCCGCGCGATGGCGGGAGCTGGACCACGCGGAGAAGCCGCGTTATCGCTCCCAACTGGAGCGGATCCAGTACCCGCAACACCGGAACACGACGGCCGGGCTCCACGTCCACGTCGGCGTCGACGACGCGGATAAGGCCGTGTGGATCGCTAACCGGCTCCGGTGGCACTGCCCCGTGTTGCTGGCGCTATCGGTGAACTCCCCGTTCTGGAACGGGCACGACACGGGATTGGCCTCCGCCCGCGCCGTCGTCTTCGAGAACCTCCCGAACACCGGGATCCCGTCCGCCTTCGACGACTTCGCCGCCTTCGATCGGTTCGAACGCCGGATGGTCGACCACGGGTCGATCGACGACCGCGGCGAGATCTGGTTCGACGTCCGGCCCCACACGGGTCACGGAACCGTCGAGGTGCGTGCGCCCGACGCCCAGCGGAACCCGGAGTACACCCTCGCGTTGGTGGAGTACGTCCACGCGCTGGTCGTCGACCTCGCCGAGCGGTACGAGGACGGCGAGTCGCGATCGCTTCACAGACGCGAACTGCTCGACGAGAACAAGTGGAGCGCGGCACGACACGGGCACGATGCCACCTTCATCGATCGGAACGGCGAGGAAACGGTGGATCTCGGCGAGATCGTCGACCGCGTCTGTGACCGGTTGGGGATCGACGGGATCCGCGACGTATACGACGCGGAAAGCGGCAGTGCCCGACAACGACGGGTCCACGCCAAGGACGGGTTTGACGCGCTTCGCCGGGATCTCGTTTTGAACCCCTGAGTTCGGCAGCGTCGCGGCTCGGTTCGCTTTCCGTCGGAACCGAGACGACGAGAAACGCTTTTCCCCGCGGGGTGCCGACTCACGAGCATGACTACGGACGACACGCCGGAAGATGCTGGTGGGGAGGACACTCCCACCGAGCGAACCAAAGAGGAGCTTCGGAAGACGCGGGAGCGGCTCGGCGAGGGGGCTGACAAGGCGGTCAAGGGGTTCGACGACAACGTCGTCGACCTGCTGGCGTGGCTGCTCGACACCGAGACGCGCGCCCGGATATACGTCTACCTCCGTGAGCATCCCGAGAGCACCAGCGACGAGGTCGCCGACGGGACCGGCCTCTATCCGAGCACGGTTCGGGAGGCGCTGGCGGAGCTTCACGACGAGGAGACGGTCTCCCGTGGAAAACGCGAGGCCGACGGCGCGGGCAATAACCCCTACGAGTACGAGGCGATCGCGCCGAGCAAACTGGTTCGCGGCGTCGTCGGCGACGTACAGGCGGAGCTGAACACGGTGTTCAACCTCGACCGGCGGCTCGGCGGCGAGTCGACCGAGGGCGACGACGAGCCCGTCCAGATCTCCGTCGCCGGCAACGAGGACGATCACGGCGACGAGGGCCGGAGCGACGACGAGGACGAACGCGACGAACGAGAGCGGCGGGACGACGAGTGACGCGGCGCGGTTCGTGATGATTTAAGTCCCAGCCACGTAACGAACGGTCATGGACGTCGCGCTTGGCGGCACGTTCGATCCCGTTCACGACGGCCATCGTGCGCTGTTCGAACGGGCCTTCGAGTTGGGGGACGTGACCGTCGGACTGACATCCGACGAGCTCGCCCCGGAGACCCGCCACGTCGAACGATACGTCCGGTCGTTCACCGACCGGAAGCGTGATCTGGAGGCCGAACTCGCCCCCATCGCGGCGGCACACGACCGGGAGTACACCGTCAGAAAACTGGAGGAACCGACCGGGATCGCCGTCGAGCCACAGTTCAACGCGTTGATCGTCTCCCCGGAGACGAAGGACGGCGGCGATCGGATCAACGAGATCCGCGAGCGACGCGGCCACGACCCGCTCGACGTCGTCGTCGTCGACCACGTGCCCGCGGAGGACGGCGAACGCATCTCCTCGACTCGGATTGTCGCCGGTGAGATCGACGAACACGGCAATAGAACGCCCGAGCGTGAGGGACGAGGGGCGACCCGACCGGAATGACGGACCTCACGCGGGCGCTCGTCGGCGATCAAGGGTTCGAGCGGGCCGCCGTTTGGACCGCGGTCGGATTCGGCGTGACGCTCGCCGCGTTTCGCGGGGCAACCGTCATCGGCGGCCCCGATGCGCGCTGGGTCGCGGCCACCTGTACGATCGTGACCGCGCTCGGCGTCATCGGGTTCGCTCGCGTTGGCGGCGGGGTTCTCCCGTCGGTGCTTCTCGCGTACGGCCCGCTCGCCGCCGTCCTCTTCGAGACGGTCGGGCCGACGGTCTCGCTCGCGGCCGGCGGCGGCGTGGTGTTCGCACCCAACGCCGAAACCGTCGTGGGCGTCGCGTCGTCCGTGGCGGAGCCCCTCGCCGTCGCGGTCGCCGCCGCGGTCGCGGTCGGTGGAGCCGGCTACGTCGCCGGCCGTAGCCTCGGCGCGCTCGCGGGACCGACCGACAACGACGTCGACGACGCGCGATCGGGGGACAGAGACGCGCAGACGTCCGCCGGAGACGACGACTGAGACGGTGACGAGGCGATTATGAGCTCCACTCGTCGAGCGCCCCGTTCAACACCTTCGCGGCGACGAGCAGCGGGTCCCACACGGGGCTGAACGGCGGCGCGTACGCCAGATCGAGTCGCTCGAACTCCGCGGCCGTCATGCCGGACTCCAGCGCGGTCGCGAGAGTGTTTATCCGGACTGCCGCCCGGTCCGCACCGACGATGCTCCCGCCGATCAGGCGACCGGAGTCGCGGTCGGCGACGAGCGTCACGTCCGTCTCCGCTGCTCCCGGGTAGTAGCCCGAGCGGGAGCCCGCGGTCACGGTCTCCCGTACTGGGTCGAATCCCGCCTCGATCGCCGCCTCCTCGTCGAGCAGGCCGACCCGGCCACACTCCATGTCGAACGCGTTGACGACCGCGGTTCCGACTATCTCGCCGACCGGGGTCGGGGTCCCGGCGACGGTCGCGCCGATCGCGCGTCCGGCGCGGTTCGCCGTGAGACCGAGGGGACTCCACGCCGCCTCGCCGGTGACCGCGTGGATCGCGGTCGCACAGTCGCCCGCGGCGTACACGTCGGGGAGGCTCGTCCGACCGTGCTCGTCCGTCAGGATCGCGTCGGCCGGGCCGGTTTCGACGCCCGTTCCGTCGAGGAGTTCGACGTTCGGTCGGATCCCGACGCCGACGACCGCGAGATCCACCGGGAGCCGCTCCTCGCCGAACGCGACCGCCTCGATCCGGTCGTCTGCCGCGACGAGCTCATCGACCGGTGTCCCCGTGTGGACCGTGACACCCGTTGCTTCGAGTTCGGCCTCGACGCGGTCGCCAACCGTCTCCCCGAACGGCGGGAGGAGGTGACCCGAGCGCTGGAAGAGATGGACGTCGAGCCCGCGCCCGCGGAGCGCCTCGGCCATCTCGACGCCGACGTATCCCCCGCCGACGATGGCGGCCGTCTCGGGAGCCCGCCGGGCCGCGTTGTGATCGACGCGCTCGCGATCGACCGCCGACACGTCCGCCCTGTCCGGGTCGTACTCGTCCGGCTCCGCGATGTAGGCGTCGATGGCCGCGGCGGCGTCCATGTCGTGGAGTGTGAACGCCCCGTCGACCCCGAGGACATCGAACGGGCCGGTGGTCGCACGCCCGCCGGTAGCGACGAGGAGGGTCGAGTACGGCTGTGTGAAAGTGTCTCCGTCGGTCGTCTCGACCGCAACCTCCTCACGGTCCGGGTCGACGGCGACGACCTCGTGACCGCGTCGTAAGTCGATACCACGTTCGGAAACCTCGCTCGGCGACAACGAGAGGAGATCCGACATGCGCTCGACGCGTCCCTCGATGAAGTACGGCATTCCGCAGTACGCAAACGAGATCCACCGACCTTTCTCGAAGACGACAACATCGCGGTCGGGTGCTTCCCGCCGAAACTTACTGGCTGCGCTCAGCCCGGCAGCGTCCGCACCGACGACGACGAAGGGGTCGCTCATGCTCGTACCGTCGCCAAGGGATGATAAAAAGACACGGCCGTCGTGTGATCGCGGCGCGTCGGCGCTACGACGAACCGTTCCCGCCCTCGGTTCCGCCCTCGACGCCGAGCGCGTCGAACAGCTTTCGCCGGACGGCCTCCTCGGTGAGGTGTAAGAGCGTATCCCGGTTCCCCTCGTTCGCCTCGATACCGGTGAAGATGCCGAGCGGTATCTCGACGGAGCCCTGCGTGGAGTGTCCCGCGGCGTCGCCCATCTCCGCGAACGCCTCCTGAAGGACGTTGCCGATGTTGAGTCGGATGTCCTTCGAGCGCGTCGCGAGATAGATGTGGTCGTCAGCGATGCCGAGGACGGCCGTCGTCGTGATCCCCTCGAGATTGAGGAGGTGTTGGGCCGCCTGCGCAAGCGCCTCCCGGTCGCGGATGAACCCGGCCGTCGAGAACAGGTGGCTTCCCTGGACCTGCCGGTTCTGGATCGCCTCCGCGAGCACGTCGAGCGTCTCCGGGCTCATCGACGGCGACTCCACCTGTTCGAGGGTGTCGTGGTTCGCGAACGGATGGAGGTACGCGGCCGCCGTCAGATCGGCGGGCGTGGTGTCGCGTTTGAAATCCAGCGTCTCAGCACGGATACCGTATAAGAGGGCCGTTGCGACCGCCTCGGTCGGCGACTGGTCGAACTCCTGGAGGTACTTCGTCAGGATCGTCGACGTCGAGGAGACGTTGGTCCGCACGTCGACGAACCGGGCGTCCGGCGGCGCGTCCGACTCCAGATGGTCGATGTAGACGTCGATCCCCGTCTCGGGGTCCACGTCGTCCTCGGCGGACTTCGCGAGGTCGACGGCGGCGACCGTCTCGTACTCCGACAGCGGCGGCGCGTCCGCCCGCGCGAGCAGATCGATCCCGAGGAGGTTGACGAACGCGCGGTTCTCCTGATGCCCCACGTCGCCCGAGTAGAGGATGTCCGCTTCGACCCCGAACGCGTCCGCGATCGCTTGGAGCGCTGTCGCGGAGGCGATCGAGTCCGGCTCGGGGTTGTCGTGGGTGAGGATCGCCATCCGCCCGCCGCCCTCCTCGATGATCTCCGCGAGCTGTCGGGCCATGTACTCCAGCTCGCCGGTTTCGAGCGACTGGAGCGCGCTGTCGGCGATCACCGTCGAGGGATTGATCACGACGTCCGCGCCGCGCTCGCGCAGTTCGTCCTCGCTGACGGGGTCCGAGGCGCGAACGACCACGTACTGGTCGCCGTCGACCTCGCGGATGGCGGAGACGGCCGCCTTGTTCGCCTCGACATCCGATGCGAGGATCAACACGATGTCCCGGTCGGCGACCGCCTCGACGACATCGGGGTCCGCGATGTCTTGGACGCGGGCGTTGAGATCCTGATCGCGGAGCGCTTCGACGCGGCTGTCGTCCCGATCGAGGATGAGCACGTCCTTACCGCGGTCCGACAGCGACTCCGCGACCGCGTGCCCGACGCTCCCGCAGCCGAGGATCGCGTACCGCGTTCGTGCCGAACCGGATGTGCCACTCATTACGTCTGATTTCCGTGGGACGACACTTAACGAGTGTGCTCTTCCCGCGGGCACTCCCATTCGGGCCGACTGGGCGGGTCGGTCCCTGCGGACCTCAAGTCGAGTTCTCAAGCCGACGACGAACGCATCGATTCGTCGGCTGCGTCCGTGCTATCGTCACCCGACCCACCGTCCGGTTCCGCCGCGGCCCGCCGGCGGTTCCGAACCAATCCACCGACGAGGAGGGCAGCACCGAGCCCACGTACCAGTAGATCGTTTGTCAGGGTGTACAGCGTGACATCGACGCCGACGAGGCCGATCGCAGTTCCCAGAGGCAACAACACCATCGCGGGGACTGAAAGCAGCACCGCAGCAGCCGACAGCGACACTCGCGACGCGCGAGAGACGTGGGTGTGGTAGTAACCGATAATGGCGACACCGAGCGCGTACACACCCGCGAACGTCGCAACCACCGGCGTGACGACTTCGGGAAGGAAGAAACCGAGGTCGGCGACATCGGCGGTCGTCAGTATTGACGCCCCGTTCTCGCCGGACCGCAACAGGAGGATCCCGGGGGCGAACACGAACGCGAAGGGAACGAGGATCTTGTTCAACGAGAGAAGGAACGCCTTCTTCCCCGTCTCAAACGGATCGGACTTCGCTACCCCCGCTGCGGCATACGCCGCCACCATCACCGGTGGCGTCACGTCGGCCATCAGCCCCAAGTAGAGCACGAACAGATGTACCGCGAGGATAGCGATCCCGAATTCGGGGAGCACGGGGCCGAGTAGCACGACAATGATGATGTACATCACCGTCGTTGGCATCCCCATTCCGACGACGACGGAGGCGATCCCGGCGAGGATCAACAGGAGGACGAGCGACCCGCCACTCACGTCGAGAATGAGCGCCCGGAGGCTCCCGCCCAGTCCCGTGATCCCGATGACGCCAGGGATGATGCCGGCGGCCGCGACCGCGATGACGACGATCGTCGCCGTCCGCGCACCGTTGTCCATTGATTTGAGGACGAAGGCGGCAAATCGGCCGGCACGTGAGTCAGCGACGGTGCCCCCCGTCTGCTCGTCGAACGCGGCTGCCGACTCCTCAACGCTATCGTCGAGGTCGAGAAGCGGGGCGTCACCACGAGGGTCGAAGACGAGAAAGAGGACGGCGATAGCGGTCGCGATCGTTGGGAGCGAGCCGGCGGCCTCCCGGAGCGCCTCGACGGCGGAGATCGACGCCGGGTCCGTAGGCATCCCCGCAAAGAGGATCTCGATAGGTGTGACCCCCGCGTAGTACAGTGACACCGCGAAGAGGATGAACCCACCCGCGACCCCGCCGACGAGTGTCGGGCCGGTCCGCTCGTTGTAGGCGGCAACGAGCGCGATCAGTGCGACGGTCGCAGCGATGGTGAGCCACCCGGCACGTCCAACCGAGAGTCGGGCGATCACGAGGTAGTACAAGAGGAGTCCGAGCGGGACCAGATAGAACCAACCACGCCGCATGTGTGGGCCGACATCGAGCAGTTCGCTGCGGGTGAGTCCGCCGATCCCCTCCTTCGCTGCCTCGAAGTGGACCATCACCCACATGCCGAAGAAGAACGCGAGCGCCGGGAGCGTCGCCGCGATGACGACCTCGCGGAACGGGGTCGCCGTGTACTCGACGATGAGGAAGGCTGCCGCCCCCATCACCGGTGGAAGGATCTGTCCGCCCGACGAGACAGACGACTCGACGGCGCCGGAGAACTCCGGCGAGTAGCCGGACCGCTTCATGAGCGGAATCGTCAACGCACCGGTCGTAACTGTGTTCGCGACCGACGATCCGGAGAGCATCCCCATGAACCCGGAGGAGACGACGCTGGCTTTCGCCGGACCGCCCTGTCGAGTCCCGGTGATCGAGTACGCGAGGTCAATGAACCACTTGCCCGCCCCCGACATCTCGAGGAAAGCGCCGAAGAGGATGAAGATGTAGATGAACCGGACGGAGACTCCGACAGGAACCCCCAAAATCCCCTCCACGGTGTACCAGAGGTTTTGGACGATCTGGTCCCACCGGAGCTGAGACGTGGCGAACGTCCCGAGACCGGTCGCGTCTCGCGGGATCAGGTACCCGTACTTCGCGTACAAGAGGAACACCGAGACGAGCAGCGTGAGGAGAAGCCCGAGAGAGCGACGGGTCGCCTCCAAGACGAGGAGGATCGCGAGCACACCCATGAGATAGGCGATCGGGTATTCGGCGAGGAACCCGAACTCGGCGAAACCGAGCCACGGGTACACCTCTCCAACCGTTCCAGCCCCTCCGAGCCCCCGGACGCGAACGATGTTGGTTACCTCGTCGTACCGCGTCACGTAGTAGGCTGTTGGGAGGAACGACAGCGCGATCAACGCGAGGTCCGACGGCGTAATCCGCTTCGACTCCGCGTCGACGAACACCCACCGGACGGCGTCGTGGACGCGGGTTACGCCTCGGGAGACGGCTCCGTCTCCGGCTTTACTACGGACCAGCGACGGGGTCGCGGCCAGCCGACCCGTTATCGGTCCGTTCCCGGTCGAACCGGGGAACAGGAGAAACGCGAGGATCAGCGCGAAGTTGACGTGTATCGCACGGATCTGGAGCTGGGCGAGCGCCCCGAGCCGGATCGTGTCGTACAGGGGAACGGTAAACTCGAAGACGAAGCCCCGTGCGGCGATCCACAGTTGGAACGCGGAAAACGTGATCCCGACGACCGCGACCACGACGGCCGCGATCCCGCGGACCGTTCGCCGTTTGTCTATCTCCTCGAAGACCTCGTCGACATCCGTGTTGGCCTCCGGGTTCGATCTCGACTCGGTTGGTGTACTCGTCGTCACGTGAATATCCTCCGACGTTGTTGCACCGTTATTTCCACTGCTCCGCCGTCAGCCAGCGCGGCGATATCGTATCGGTTTCCGCCGACGATGAGGTCGTGATCCGCGATCACACCCGTCTTGACACGCAGTGCCTCGTACTCAACCCGTGGGGGTTCATATACGTATCGTCCGTCTCGTTGGGTCACCGTCGCTTGAGACGGGAGACCCGCCCCGAACGAGCTGAACTCCATGCGGACCGACACGAGTTGTCCGTCGACGGCGACGTACACGTCCCGTACGAGCGTCTTCTCGACGCTGTGGGTGTATTCGAGAACGATTTCGGTCTCTTCACCGACCGGCGACACGACGATCTCCTCGCCGCGATCGTCGGTGACGACGATCGCCGGTTCGGGCTCGATACTTGCGGTGAGCGCTCCCGAGGACGCGGCGACCGCGACGGCAGCGCTCACCAAGACTGCGGTCACGGCAGTGAGGACGACCCTGACAGACCGCGATCCGTCAGCGCTGCCGGAGAGCCGCGACCGGAGGGCCACGCTACTCGAAGTAGCGAGCCGCGCCCTCGTGGAGTTCGATGGACATCCCGTCCTGTGCGGAGTCGCGGTTGATGAAGTCGGTCTTGATCGACAGCTGATCGGTGTTCTCGAAGATCGTCTCGCTGATGTCTTCGACGATGTCAGCGCTGTACTCCTCGCGGGTGGCGATCATCGCTTGGACGGAGACGGTGTCGACGTCATCGTCGACGCCCTCGTAGGTACCGCCCGGGATGGTGTCGTCCGCGAACCACGAGGCGTCTTCGCGTGCGGCCTCGCGCTCGTCGGCGGACATGTTCAGAATCTCGATATCGGAGGTCGTCGCCAGCTCCTCGACCGCACCGACGGGCCAGCCGCCCACGACGAACGCCGCGTCAACGTCGCCGTCACGGATCTGGTCCGCCGCCTGCGTGAAGTCGGTGTTCTGCTCGTCGAAGTCGTCGGGGGTGAGCCCGGCGACGGATTCGAGGATCTGAAGCGCGTTCACTTGGGTCCCGCTCCCGAGGTCGCCGGTGTTGATCGCCATCCCTTCCATGTCGGCGATGGAGTCGATGTCCGAGTCCGGGTTGACGATGACGTGGATCGTCTCCGGATACAGCGTCGCGACGCCGCGGAGGTTCTCTATCGGTGCGCCTTCAAACGCTTCGAGGCCCGTCCCGTTAGCGGCGAAGAACGCGACGTCGTTCTGGATCAGTGCGAAGTCGGCGTCGCCGTTGCCGAGGCTGCCGACGTTCTCGACGGATGCGCCCGTCGAAGAAACCTCGACGTTGTAGTCGGTCGTATCCTCGACGATACCCTCGATCTCACCGGAGAGCGGGAAGTACGTCCCGCCGGTGCCACCCGCGTGCCAGCGGATGACGTCCGTCTGGCCGCCGGTGTCGTCGCCGTCGTCGTCGGCCGCGCCGTCGTCGTCGGTCGCGCCGTTGTCGTCGGTTGCGCCGTCGCCGTTGTCCGCACAGCCAGCAATACCGACCACACCGGCCGCTGCCGCTCCACGCAGGAGCGTTCGGCGGTCGATCCGTTCACTGATTTGGTTGTCTGACATACGACACGTAGTACACCATGGGAGTTGATAAAGGTTTCCCACTGGGAGATGAGCGCGTCGATCATCGGTTTTTGATCGTTTTTTCGACCGATCGTCGGTTCGGTCGCTGCTGCGCCGTCGAATGAAAAGGCCTTTTATGCTGACCGCGGTACGAATTAGTGAGGGCCGGTAGCTCAGTTAGGGAGAGCGACGGACTCTTAATCCGTCGGTCGCGTGTTCAAATCGCGCCCGGCCCGTACAGTAAGACGGTGAGCGATGCGTGGCGTGAACGGAGTGAACGCCACGATGGCGAGCGACGAAGTCGCGAGCAGCGAACCGTCGAACGAACCGGCAGGCACGGTTTGAACGCAGGGAGGTCGCGCGCAACGCAGTGAGCACGTCCGACCGTGTGTTCAAATCGCGCCCGGCCCGCTTTTGTGACGACCAACTTCGCGAAGAGCAAAGCGGTCAGCGCAGTTTGAATTCTGAATATACCGTTCAATAACACAAGCGCGGTGCGTTCCGGAGAACACAGTTCTTTGAGTCAACCGCTCGAACCGGATGGCATGAACGCCGCAGTGCTTCGGGAGTACGGCGAACCGCTAGCGCTCCGTGAGGTGCCCGACCCCGAGCCGGACCGGGACGGTGTCGTCGTTCGCGTCGAGGCCTGCGGGGTCTGCCGCAGCGACTGGCACGCGTGGAAGGGCCACGGCGAGTGGGCGGACGACCGCGTCTCACGGGGGCAGATCCTCGGCCACGAGCCCGCGGGGGAGGTCGTCGCCGTCGGCGATGGCGTCGAACGCTTCGCCTCCGGCGACCGCGTCGTCGTCCCCTTCTCGCTCGGCGACGGGACCTGTCGGTACTGTCAGCAGGGGCACGGAAACGTCTGTTCGGACGGCCGGGCGCTCGGGTTCGAGTCCGACGCCCCCGGCGCGTTCGCGGAGCGGGTCGCCGTTCCGAACGCCGACTATAACCTCGTCGAGCGGCCCTCTTGGCTCTCCGCGCGCGACGCGGCGGCGCTCGGCTGTCGGTACATGACCGCGTATCACGCGCTCGCGGAGCGTGCCGGACTGACCGCCGGCGCGGATCTCGCCGTCCACGGCTGCGGCGGCGTCGGCCTCTCCGCGGTCCAACTCGGTAGCGCGCTCGGGGCGCGCGTGGTCGCGGTCGACGTCGACGACGACGCGCTCGACTGGGCCGCCTCGCTCGGTGTCGACGAGCGCATCAATCCGCAGTCGATGGAGGCCCACAGCGCTACCGGTGGCGAGAACGACGCGTCCGTCCCCGACCGGATCCGAGAACTCACGGACGGCGGGGTCGATGTCTCGGTCGACGCGCTCGGCATCGCCGAGACCTGCCGGAACTCGGTGTGCTCGGTTCGACCACGGGGCACGCACGTCCAGGTCGGGCTGACGACGGAGGCCGAACGCGGCGAGGTCTCGCTGCCGACGGACCGGATGACGCGGTGGGAGGTCTCGTTCGTCGGCTCACGCGGGATGCCGCCCACGAACTACGACGCCCTCTTCGATCTCATCGAGACGACCGGGCTCGATCCGGGCGCGCTCGTGAGCCGCGAACTGGCCCTCTCGGAGGTATCGGATCGGCTCGCGGCAATGGACACCTACGGAGTCGAGGGAATCGAGGTCGTCACCGAGTTCAACTGACCTCCGCAAACGTCGCCGGACGACGGTTCAGGACCGACCGAGAGACTGAACTGCTGGGGAACCACTAAGCCGAAGCAGTGGGTCGAAATCGTCGTCCGAAACTCAGTTCATCCGCTCGAACCGATGACGCACCACGTCGGCGTCGTCGTCCCACTCGAACTGCCCGCCGTGTGCGCGAACCATTCGCTCCTTGTACGCTTCCAGCGACGGCGATCCCTCCCGGTTCGCGTCCGCGTCCGTCATGTCGCCGAGGGTTCGGTCGCTCACCTCGGTCAACTCGAAGCGTACCCCGTCGATCTCGAAGGAGTCGCCCTCCTCTCCGTACTGGTTCCCGCGATGTAGCTGCGTCACGTCGCCGTCGATTGCCGCCTGCTTCACGCGATCGTTCGGGAGCAGGTCAGCCGGATCGTTCTCGGACATACTCGATCGTTGGTACGCCGTCGACTTATATACCCGCGCCGACGCCACATATCCCCCGATCCCGCGCCGACGCCGCGTGGACTGCGGGCCACTACGGATATCGAAACCCGGTGTGTCGGGCCGAT
Organism: Halorubrum alkaliphilum; assembly: GCF_017873815.1. Taxonomy (GTDB): domain Archaea; phylum Halobacteriota; class Halobacteria; order Halobacteriales; family Haloferacaceae; genus Halorubrum; species Halorubrum alkaliphilum. The sequence goes on from NZ_JAGGKQ010000001.1 coordinate 197,636, forward strand.
CCACGCCCATGATCAGGGTCGCGTATCCCCGAGCCGAGGGATTCAAGATACTGCCGGTCCCCTTCTCCGACGATGCGTCAGGACCACCTCATCACCGCGACACAGCTCTCGCGGGATGACATCGAGGCGGTGCTCGACCGGGCGCGCGAGGTCGCTGCCGACCCCGCGGCGTACGCAAACCGCCACGCGGGGACGGTGCTCGCGCTGTGTTTCTTCGAGCCGAGCACGCGCACCCGAATGAGCTTCGACGCCGCCGCGAAGCGGCTGGGGATCGACACCATCGACATGGGCGACGTCGACTCCTCGTCGGTGTCGAAAGGGGAATCGCTCGCGGACACCGTCCGCGTCATCGAGGGGTACGCGGACGCCCTCGTGCTTCGCCACCCGAGTGAGGGGGCAGCGACGTTGGCCGCGGAGTTCGTCGACGTCCCCGTCATCAACGCCGGTGACGGCGCAGGCCAACATCCCTCCCAGACCCTCCTCGATCTCCACACGATCCGAGAGAACCACGGCCTCGACGACCTCACGGTCGGGATAATGGGCGACCTGAAGTACGGTCGGACGGTCCACTCGCTTGCGGCCGCGCTCACTAACTTCGACGTTCGCCAGCACTTTATCAGCCCGGAGTCGCTTCGGCTTCCGCGGTCGGTTCGGTTCGATCTCCACGAGACCGGCGCGCAGGTGCGCGAACACGAGGAGTTGGAAACCGTCCTCGACGAACTCGACGTCCTCTACGTCACCCGGATCCAGAAGGAGCGGTTCCCCGACGAGAACGAGTACCACCGCGTCGCCGGCGAATACCGGATCGACGCCGAGACGCTCGCGGCTGCCGACGACGACCTGACCGTGATGCACCCGCTGCCACGCGTGGACGAGATTGCGCCGGACGTCGACGACACCGACCACGCCCGCTACTTCGAACAAGCACACAACGGGATCCCGGTCCGGATGGCGCTGTTGGACACGCTGTTGGGTGGCGACGAGCCGGGTGACGAGGCGACCACGATGGGGGCTGACCATGAGTGAACACGAGCTTCGCGTCTCGAAGATCCGCAACGGCACCGTCATCGACCACGTCGAGGGGGGCCAAGCGCTCAACGTCCTCGCGATCCTCGGCATCGACGGCTCCGAGGGGCTCGGCGTCTCGATCGGGATGAACGTCCCCTCGGATCGACTCGGCCGCAAGGACGTTGTCAAGGTCGAGGACCGCGAGCTCTCCCAGTCCGAGGTCGACGTGCTCTCGCTCATCGCGCCCGAGGCGACGATCAACATTATCCGCGAGTTCGAGGTCGTCGAGAAGAACCGCGTGACCCGGCCGGAAACCGTCGTCGGCGTGCTCTCGTGCCCGAACAGGAACTGTATCACGAACGCCGACGAGCCGGTCGAGACCCGGTTCGACGTGATCGATAGCGGCGTCCGATGTGATTACTGTTCGGCCGTGCTTCGGTCCGACATTGCGGCTCACATCGACGTGTGACATCGCCTTCCACGTACGCGTGGTCGATCGGAACGACCCCCTCTGACTCGATGGTTCCGCCCGCGCCGCGCCGATAGTTTTTAGCGGTGCCCGATCGAACGGATACGTGACACGTCATGAGCAAGAAAGTCAAACTCCTCCTCGTGTTGTCGCTCGTCGTCCTCGCGTACTTCCTCTTCGCCGGCGATAAGGAGCCGGTCGAAGTCGAGTAACGCACCGGACGTGAAAAGCGGGCGAGAGCCCGCCGTTTTTACCCGTCAACCGCGTAGCGACTGCCATGTACGGGGTCGTCACGCGGAACGCCGACGAGGTAGACATGGAGCCGTTCGATCTGGGCTTCTACGAGGTGAAGGACGTCACCGGTCGAGCGGCCGCGCCGCTGTCGAACGCCATCAACATGGTGTCGTGTTTCGGCGACAACGCGGCCGCGAGCGAGAATCCCGATCTGGTGCCGGTTGACGAGCGCGGCGAGCCGGCAACCCGCGACCGCGACTACTTCGACTGGGCGTACGTCTGCCCGACCCATCCCGAGTACCGCGAGGGACTCATGGAGATCATCGAGGACTGTGCCGCCGAGAGTGGCGACGTCCGCCTCGACGACGTTGGCTTCCCGCGGGAGGGGTTCTGTCGCTGCGACCGCTGTGAGCGGCTGTTTGCCGAGAGCGACCACGACGACTGGTCGGACTGGCGCGCTTCGGTGATCACCGAGTTCGTCGCGGACGCGGCCGACCGGATCCCCGGCCGGACGCTGCTCACGCTGTATCCCGACCCGTATCCGGACCACCTCCGTAAGCGGGCGGGCCTCGATCTCGACGCGCTGACTGCTCACGTCGACGAGTTCGTCATCCCCGTCTATGACCTCCACTACGCGACGACCTACTGGCTCGAATCGATCGCCCGCGGCTTCCGCTCCCGGCTCGGTGGCGACTACGACCTTCACGGCGCGCCCCCGGAGACCCCCTTCTCGATCGAGCTGTACGCCGTGGACGTCGACATCGAGGAGCTGATCAACGCGGCCGAGGTCGCGGAGACGTACGCCAAGGACGTGTTCTTCGGCTACGACGCCAGCAACGCCGCGGCCGCGCTCCGTCGGAAAGACGCCGACACGCGCGAGGGCGAGGTCCATCGGCCGGAGTGAGCGGCGTGAACGAGGGTTTATATACTGACGTCGTCGAGTCCAACGTGACCGGCCGCCGGTGTGTGACACACCCGTCGTTTCGCGCTCCGCGCGGGGCGGCGGCCTTTCAACGTCCTCACCGTAGCGGCGGTCGTTCTACACTCACCAGCCGACGGCCCGTCGCGTGAAGGTGCTATGTGGCTTTTCCGAGACCTCCAACAGGTAACATTTGTCACCCCGATCGCTCAGTACAGATACGGTAGTGAGTGATACCGAGAGTAGATCGCTCACATCGGCAGCGACGTGATCGTATTTAAATGGACTGTGAACAGCTGCGACGACCATATATAAATGGACAATGCGGTGGCGCGCCCCGGTGAACGCCGCGGCGCGGCGCTCACCGACGGTGTGAGGTCGCCGGCGCTCCGCGCCGGCTGCCAGAGAATCTTCGATTCTCGCTGGAGCCCGGAACGGCGCTTTAAGTGCCGTTCCGGCGAGGCTGGGGAGGCGTGAGGTGCGGTTGCGGTACGGGGTGGGACTCAAAGGGGCAGCCTGCTCCGGGACGACGGGCGTTCACGAGAGCGCCGCTCTCGTGAGCCGATCAGAACGCGGCGCGTTCTGATGACGACGCAAGCACTCAAAACGGCGAGCATAGTGAGCCCTTTTGAGCGCGCAGCGAGCCCCTCGACCGGAGCAGGCTGGGGCTTTAGAGGGCTCCACCGTCGATTCGTCGCCAACCGTTTATAAACGAGCAGCTGGAGATGTGGAAGCGGTCACCACAGCACTACCTACTTATAAACCGCCGCCAGCAACCTCACTCGTCCACTTATAAACACTCACTCCAACGTATTGCGAGACCCACTCCCGATATCGATCAACGAACGGTCATCAGCTACTGACCGTTTCAGGCGGGAATACGTCCGAAGATACTACTCTAACGGAGTCGTTCGTTTATAAACAACTCCCCTAGTGAACCGTGCGGTCGTCGTCCGTGTCGATCTCCTCGATCGGGTCGGCGTTTCCGAACGCCGGATCGGGTCCGTCACCGGGGGCTGCCCATTCGACCGCGTTTCTGAGGACCTGCTGGACGGCTTCGTCGTGGTAGATCGGGTACGTCTCGTGGCCGGGACGGAAGTAGAACACGTTGCCGCTCCCGCGGCGGTAACAACAGCCCGAGCGGAAGATCTCTCCGCCCTCGAACCAGGAGCTGAACACGAGCGTGTCGGGTGCGGGAACATCGAACCGTTCGCCGTACATCTCGGTCTCCGGGAGCTCGACGTACTCACCGAGCCCGTCAGCGATCGGGTGCCCCGGCTCGACGACCCACAGCCGCTCCCTCTCGGCGGCCTCGCGCCACTTGAGCGAACAGCTGGTCCCCATGAGCCGTTTAAATATCTTCGAGTAGTGCGCCGAGTGGAGCGCGATGAACCCCGTTCCGTCGAGAACGCGGTCGTGGACGCGCTCGACGACCTCGTCGCGTACCTCGTCGTGGGCGGCGTGGCCCCACCACAACAGGACGTCGGTGTCGTCGAGAACTGACTCCGTGAGCCCGTGGTCAGGGCCCTCGTCGAGGGTCGCCGTCCGGATGTCGTGGCCCGCCTCCGCGACGGCGTCCGCAACGACGGCGTGGATCCCGTCGGGGTACACCTCGGCGACGACGTCGCTCTCGCGTTCGTGGCGGAACTCGTTCCAGACCGTGACACGTACCATTCGGTCGATGTCCGTGCGCACCGACTTGTAAACCGGTGTCCCGGGCTGTGTGTAGCCGCTCCCGCTCCTAGCCCGAGAACTCGGCCTCGCTCACGCGGACGACGAGCGTCTCGTCGACGTCCCGCAGATCGTACTCAGGCGTCCGCCCCTGTATCCGTCGGACGAACATCGGCTCGACGGGCTCGCCGTCGACGAGGCCGAACACTTTTAAACGCTGATCGGTCTCCTCCGGCGGGACCGCGCCGTCACGGACCGCCCGTGCGAGGTCGCGGGAGAGCCACTCCTCGCGGGAAACCGAGGGCTCCAACACCAACGTCTCGTCGACGAAGCGCACGAGATACCAGTTGAGGTCGTTTAATAATGAGACGGCCGCGCCGAGGCTCACGGTGTCGACGGCGACGCTGTTCTCGAACGGCTCCTCGATGTCGTACGTTGCTAGCGCATCACGTGCGGTCTCCCGAGACAGGAGCTCGTACGAGAGGCTGACGTCCGGATCGCCGAGGAGACACACCCGCGTCACGGTCGAACGGTCGCGGCCAGCTCTCAAATCGGTTGTGGTCCGGTCGGCTCGACTCCGACCCGGGCGGACCGGGGGCGGACCGGTCGCCGCGCCACCAGTTAAAACGTCGAGACGTCGCCGTCGATGACGCGGCGGGTAACGCCAGTCACGTCGTCGAGTTCGGCATCGACGATGGCGACGACCTCGTCCTCGATGTCCGCGAGTTCGACCCCGTCGTCGGTGACGATCTGCGCGTCGGCGACGTGGGGTTCGTCGATCGGGCGGCCGATCTGCGAGAGCAGGCGGATCTGGAGGTCCCGGATACCGTCGACTTCCTCAGTGACGGTCTCGGCGATGTGCGTCGACAGCAGGTTGTAGATCTTCCCGATGTGGTTGACGGGGTTCTTTCCGGAGGTCGCCTCCATCGACATGGGGCGATTGGGCGTTATCAGCCCGTTTGCCCGGTTGCCGCGGCCGACGGAGCCGTCGTCACCCTGCTCGGCGGAGGTGCCCGTCACGGTGAGGTAGATCGAACCCTCCTCGTAGTCGTCGGCGGTGTTGACGTCAACGTTGACCTCCCGGTCCGTGTGGCGCTCGGCGAGTTCGGTCACGAACTCGCGGACGTCGGTCACGGCGTCGTCGTACTCGTCGAGGTCGTCGACGTAGCGATCGACCATCGCGGCGGCAACGGTAATGTCGATCCGGTCGCCCTCGCGTTTCCCCATCACCTTCACGTCGGGGCCGAGTTCGGGATGGTCCTCGTAGTAGGTCGTGTTGAGCTCGCGTTCGGCCTCGTGAACGATCGTTTCCGTCTCCGTGAGCGGGGCGTGGCCGACGCCGAAGGAGGTGTCGTTGGCCATCGGGACCTCCTGTGTCTCCTCGCCGAAGACATCTTGGAGGTCGCCGGAGCCCTCGCCGAGTTTGACGTCGACGACGACATCGGTGCCATACTCCAGTTCGGGAACCGCCTCCGCCAGGTACTCGCGAGCCGCCGCCAGTGCGGTCGAGTCGACGGGGAGCTGCTCGTCCTCGTACTCCTTCGTGGCGCGACCGACGATGAGGATGTAGATGGGCTCAACGACCTCGCCGCCGCCGAACGCCGGAGCCGCGCGTCCCGCAACCAACTGCGTCTCGTCGGTGTTGTAGTGGAGCACCTTTCCGACCCGATCGAGGTAGAGCTGCGAGAGCGCCCGTGACACCGACTCCGCAAGACCGTCGCTGATGGAATCCGGGTGTCCGATACCCTTTCGCTCGACGATCTCAACCTCCTGATCCTCGACCGCTTGGCGGTCGAGGCGACTGACCTGAATGTTCCGATCCATTAGGTCGCCGTACTCCACCGGTAGCAGTATAACTTACGGAAACCTCCTGCGACCAGATAATGTTTCACAGTTATCTCCCGGCGAATATTGTCCTATCAGGGCACTCACTGTACCGCGTCGTACGCGTTTGCCATGATCGAGATCGCCTCCCGCAAGTCGTCCTCGTCGGTCGCATAGGAGATCCGGGCGGATCCGCGTCCGTGCTCGCCGAACGCCTCGCCGGGGACGACGATCACGCCGCGGTCGAGACACTCGTCGACGAACCCCTCGGGGACTCGCGGCATCGCGTAGAACGCTCCTTTCGGCGTCGGGCAGTCGATCCCGGCGTCGGCGAGTCCGTCGAGAAGAATGTCGCGTCGGCGCTCGAAGGAGTCTGTCATCGCCTCGACGACGCCGCGATCTCCTCGGAGCGCCGCCTCGGCAGCGTACTGCGCCGGGGCGGACGCACAGGCCTGCGCGTATTGGTGTACCCGGAGCATCCGGTCGACGCGTTCGGCGGAGCCGTACACCCAGCCGAGCCGCCAGCCCGTCATCGAGAACAGCTTGGACGCGGAGTTGACGACGACGACGTTCTCGCTCTCGGCGTACTCGATCGGGGAGTGATGGTTCCCCTCGAATACCGTGTACTCGTACACCTCGTCGGAGACGCAGAGCACGTCGTGTTCGTCCGCGATCCGAGCGAACTCGCGGACATCAGACTCGGCGGAGACCGCGCCGGTCGGGTTACCCGGAGAGTTGACGACGAACGCGGCCGTGTCATCGGTTATCGCCGCCTCGATCGCGGTGGGGTCCAACGTGAGGTCGTCGCGAAGCGGTACGGGCACCGGCTCGCCGCCCGCGAGCTTCGTCAGGGCGTCGTAGGAGACGAACCCGGGATCCGGAACGATAACCTCCTCGCCGGCGCTCACGTGTGCTTCCAACGCGATGTGGAGCGCCTCGCTCCCGCCCGCGGTGGCGATGACGTTCGCCGGATCGAGGTCGATCCCCTGATCGGTTCGGTGTTTTTCGGCGATCGCCTCCCGCAGGGACGCGATCCCCTTGTTTTCGGTGTAGGCGTCAGCCAAGCCGTCCTCGATGGCGTCGACCGCGGCCGCACGTGCGTGTTCCGGCGTCGGGAAGTCGGGCTGGCCGATGCCCAGATTGATCGCGTCCTCGCCGGCCGCCTCGAACACCTCACGGATCCCGCTTATCGACACCCGCTCCACTCTATCGGAGAACTTCGGCATGACTCGGAGAGGGGTCCGACCGGAGTTAGTTCTTGTCACGTGGAGCGGCTGCCCGCCCGGACACGTGCCGCGGGCAACGAACCGGCCGCTGGAAGGTCAGCGTTCGAAAGGAATTGTGCGTGGGTGCTGTCGTAGAGACAACACCGTGCATCGGTGTGGCGGGTGTGCCGCCTGCGATGCGTGGGACCGGATTTGAACCGGCGGACCTCTACAGGACAGCGCCCTCAACGCTGCGCCGTTGGCCTGGCTTGGCTACCCACGCTCGCGGTGTTCTATCGCATCTCGTCGTACCCTGTCCCCGATTAAAAGCCCTTCCATTCGACACCGCCGTGTCCGGCGTTGTCACCGCGCGCCCCACGGCGTCCACGACCCGCCGAAACCGGCAGTCGTTTGGGGGATCCGCACGTCGGTACGGACATGGCAGACTGGCCTCGCGAGAACGTCCCGCTGTTGACGGGCGTTCTCTCCGTCGTCTCGCTCGCGCTCGTCTTCGGTGCGGTCGGTGGCGTAATTCCGAGCAGCGTTCTACCCCGCGCGAGCGACGCCGTTCTCGACGCGATCCCACACCTCAACGCGGTCATCTCCGCGAGCGCGATCGTCACGATCCTCCTCGGCTGGCGCGCGATCTCGCGTGGCAACGTCCACCGACACCGAGCGTTCATGCTTGCGTCGTTCGCGCTGTTTACGGCGTTTCTCGTCGGCTATCTCTATCGACTGATACTCGTCGGAACCATGGATTTCCCCGGACCGGAGACCGTCTACACGTTCGTCTACCTGCCGTTCCTCGCGATCCACGTCCTCCTCGCAGTCGTCTGTATCCCGTTCGTCTTTCATGCCCTGCTGCTGGCCGCGACCCGCCCGTATGCGGAGCTGTATCACACCCGACACGCGCAAGTCGGCATGGTGGGTGCGGTGCTGTGGCTGATCTCCTTTGCGATGGGAATCGGCGTCTACCTCCTGCTTCACCACGTCTATTGAGCCGACGGATCCGACCGATCTACAGGCGGAGCAGGCCGAGTGCCTCGGGGCTTGACCCCGAGGCGGTTCACTCGTTCCGGCCGGCCTTCCGGTGTGCGGCGTAGAACAGCGGCACGAGCAGCGCACCGGCAAACCCGAGACCGAGCGCGAGCGCGCCGAGGTCCTGCGCAGTGAGTTCGCGGGCGGACGCGCCGTCCTCACTAGCCTCGGCGTCCTCGCCGCCGATGATCTCGTCATCGATGTCACCGACCGCGACTGCTCCGAGCATGCCGACTCCGACGTGGGGCTCACAGACGTACTCGAACACGTCCCCCTCCTCGGCGCCGTCGAAGGTGTGCTCGAACGTGTGGCCCGCCTCCGCGGTCTGCTCGGACTCGAAGGCACCCCCCTCGTCGACGACGTTGTGCTCGCCACCCTCGCCGGTCCACTCCCAGACGATCGTCGTGCCCTCGTCGATCAGCACGGCAGCGGGATCGAACAGGAGTCCGTTCTCGCCTGCGCCGACCTCGATCCGAACCTCATCCTGCCCGCGCCGGTCGTGGGTCCCGTCGTAGTTGTCCACGTCGTCGAACCATCCGCCGTAGGGGTCGCCGTTCGTGTCGTCTCCGGGCTCGACGAGGTCGTCGTCGACATCGCCGACGGCGATCGCGCCGAGCATGCCGACTCCGACGTGGGGCTCACAGACGTACTCGAACACGTCCCCCTCCTCGGCGTCGTCGAAGGTGTGCTCGAACGTGTGGCCCGCCTCCGCGGTCTGCTCGGACTCGAAGGCACCCCCCTCGTCGACGACGTTGTGCTCGCCGCCCTCGCCGGTCCACTCCCAGACGACGGTCGTCCCCTGATCGATCAGGACCGCGGCCGGACCGAACAGGAGGCCGTTCTCTCCGGCACCGACTTCGATCCGGACCTCGTCCTGGCCGCGGTAGTCGTGCGTTCCGTCGTAGTTGTCCACGTCGTCGAGCCATCCGTCGTAGGCGGCCGCAACGGTTCCGCTGGCGGCGGCGACTCCGGCCGTCGCCGCAACGCCCGCGGCCCCGGTCCGGAGGAGGCCACGACGACTCATCGACGCGTCCTGGGCGTTCGTGTTCATACCCGCACGTCGATCCGACCGCGTATTTAACCTCTCGATACCGTTCGGACCGACGGCAACGCGTCCGCCAGCTTAGTCGTCGGCCGCCGGCGCGCCGGGAGACGGGCTGTCGACGACCCGATCCGTCTCCTCGCCCTCCACGTCGAAGGGGTACTCGCCGGTCACACAGCCGAGACACAGGTCGGCGCGGCTCGATTCGAGGGCTTCCGCGACCGCGTCGATGGAGAGGTACGCCAGCGAGTCGGCTTCGATCGTCTCGCGGATCTCCTCGACGCTCCCGTTCGCGGCGATGAGCTCCTCGCGGGTCGCCATGTCGATGCCGAAGTAACAGGGGGCGACGATCGGTGGCGCGCCGATCCGGAGGTGAACCTCCTCGGCACCGGCTTCTCGAACCAGCTCGACGAGCTGCGTCGAGGTCGTTCCGCGGACGATGGAGTCGTCGATGATGGTGACCGTCTTGCCCTCGACGGTCGACTTGATCGGGTTGAGTTTCAATCGGACCGCCCGCTCGCGCTCGTCCTGCGTCGGCATGATGAACGTCCGGCCGACGTACCGGTTCTTCATTAGCCCCTCCGCGAACTCGATGCCCACGTCGTCGTCCTCGCGGGGGTTCCCCTCGGCGTCGACCTCGGCGGCGGCGTCGGCGTAGCCGGAGGCGAACGCGCGTCCCGAGTCGGGCACGGGCATCACGACGTCCGTCTCGACGCCGGACTCCGTCCAGAGCTGTCGACCGAGCTCACGGCGGACCTCGTAGACGAGCGAACCGTCGATGACGGAGTCGGGACGGGCGAAGTAGACGTGTTCGAAGAAACAGTGGGCCGTGGCGTCGTTTTCGACGAGCTGATACGTGTCGTATCCCGATCCGTCGGGTTCGAGCACGACGAGCTCGCCGGGACGGACGTCCCGGATCAGCTCCCCGTCGAGGGTGTCGATGGCGGCGGACTCGCTGGCGAGCACGTAGCCGTCCTCCAGTTCCCCGAGACAGAGTGGTCGGTTCCCCATCGGATCGCGGACGCCGAGCACCGTGTCGTCGTGGGTGATCGTCAGCGAGTAGGAGCCGTGGATCCGCTTCATCGTGTGTTTGACCGCCCGGACGAGGTCCTCCTGTAAGAGGTTCCGGGCGAGGTCGTGGGCGATCACTTCCGTGTCGCCGTCGGAGGTGAACGCGTGGCCGGCGGCCGCGAGCTCGTCGCGAACCTCGTCGGCGTTCACGAGGTTCCCGTTGTGCGAGAGGCCGAGCGAGCCGGACTTGAACGAAACGGAGAACGGCTGGGCACAGCTCTTATCGAGGCTGCCGGCGGTCGGGTATCGGACGTGGCCGATGCCGGTCGCGCCCGCGAGCGATTCGAGGTCCTCCGCTTCGAAGGCGTCGCCGACGAGCCCGCGCTCGACGTGGCTGTGTTGCTGGAACCCGTCGTGTGTGACGATCCCCGCGGACTCCTGTCCACGGTGTTGGAGCGCGTACAGCGCGTAGTACAGCGGTCGCGCGGCCGCCCTGTCCGCGAGAGAAACGCCGACGATGCCGCACTTCTCACGTGGCTCGTCGCCGGAGTGGTCCCCACCGGTTTGCATGGACGACGGTCCGCGTGGCTCGAATAAAAACCCTCGTGTTCATGGTTTTCTCTCCATGATATGACCTATATCTATCCACGAACACGGATCGTACCCCCGGGTTTCACTGTCCGACCAGTTCGTCCAGTCGCTCGAAGTACGCCTCTCGGGGCACCTGATACGCCTCCCGATAGTCCACGTCGCCGTCGGCAAATCGGGCGGCGACGTCACGGGCTGCATCGACTGCCGACTCCCGCCCCTCGTACGTCTCGGCGACGGCCTCTATCTCGGGCTCCAAGAAGAGAACGACGTGCCACTGGTCGGTCGCGTACTGGCCCGCCCCCGGGCGCGACCGTCGAGAGCCATTGGTCAGATAGATCGTCGGGAGACACGCTGCTGGGAGGTCGTCGCCGTCGAACTGATCGGGCCGAAACGTGAGGATGACGCGACCGCTCGGCTCCTCGTTCCACACCCGCCAGCCGTCCGGCAACGACTCGAAGCTCATACGTCCCCTCCGTCTCGCGGGCTTGAAAACGTCGCGTTCCGGGGCCGACTCTCAAAGGGAGTCCCGGTCACTCCACGATATCGGAGCCGCCCGCGGGGAGGAACTCCTGTAGCTGGTCCGCGCTGGCGACCTTCCGAACGAACGAGGTATCGGCGAACCGCTCCTTGAGATCACGGTACACCATCATCGCCGCGTCGTTCTGGGCGTACATCCCCGGTTCGAGGGTCACGGACGTGGCCGCGCGATCGGCGATCGCTCCGGGCGGCCCGCCGATCGCGCGTGTCACCGGCTCACACTGGACGCCGACCGCGACGCGGCAGGGAACGTCCTCGAAGTAGGTCCGGTCACCGCGGATCACGAAACTTCCCTTTTCGATGTACTCGCCGCTCTCGGGCGTCTTCGACACTTGGTCCGGCTCGACCATGTACGCGTCGCCCGCGCCGCGGCCGTCCTTCCAGTCCGAGGAGTACGACACCGCGAACTGGGCGGCCTCGCGGAGCGTCTCCTCGTCCCAGTCGACGGGGTCGGCCGACTCGGATGGGCCGGCCGCTTTCAACAGGGTGACGGGTCCGCCGTGGGCCTGGGTGTGGAAGAACCGATCGTGGTTCCCCATGTATTTCTTGACGAGCTCCTCGTTCTGGTCGGCGTTTCGCCCGCCGATGACGAGGTAGCCGTCCGAGGTGTGGAACCACCGGAACCGCTCGTACCAGTCGTCCGGGCTCCGGATCGGGATCGACGACCGGGAGAGCCAGTCCGTCTCGTACTCCTCCTCGTCGTCGGAGCCCGTGCCGCTCTCGTCCTCCTCGTCGACCGCTTCCCATTCCGCCTTCCGCTTCTTGACGGCCTCCAACTCCCTGCGGGTCGACTCGATCGCCTCCATCGCGCCCTCCTTCTTGCCCTCGATACGTTTGGCTTCCCGGTAGAGCCGGTCGGCGTTGACCTCAACGCCGTCGTCGGCTTCGAGCTCGACCCGCGTGTTGTCCTCGCCGAGTTCGACGGTGACGGTACCGTTTCCGCCGTCGACGTCGACCACCGCCTCCGCGGCCGCGATCCCGCGCTCCGCGCCGGCAGCGAGCGTCTCGGCGATCTCGTCCCACGGGACCTCGTTCTCGCGAGCCTCCCGAACCGTCGAGAGCACCTCGTCGACGAGGTCGTACTGCGCGTACACCAGCTCAGCACGCTCTCGCTCCGCGTTCGCCTGCTCCTCGAACCCCTCGATCGCCCCCTCCTGTTGTTCGATGATCCGCTCTTGTTTGGCGATCTCCTCCTCGAAGTCGGGACGGGAGGGGCTCGCGTCCGCCGGCGCGTCGCCCTCACCCTCGCCGTCACGGTCGAGCCGGTGGAAGTACTCGTCGACGGCGGCGTTAAACGAGTCGAAGCCGACGCTCGGGAGCCCCTCGTGTTCGGAGAGCGGGAACGGAGTGACATCGATGACGCGGGGATCGCGGTCCGCCTCGGATTCCACATCGAGTTCCTCCTCGTACACCCGCGGATCGATGTCGCCCGAGCGCAGTCGGTTGCCCATGCGTTCGAGCGCCTCGTGGAGCGCCCGGAGCTCGTCGTCGGTCGCCTCCTCGACCGGCGTCTCCTTCTCGACGCCCGCGCGGGTACACACCTCCTCGGCGTAGAGTCCGCCGAGGTTGAGCTGCGTGGCGAGGGTCCGCACCACGTCGCTGTCGGACTCGCGCATGTGGCGTTCGAACCCCCCGAGGCTTACGTCGAGGGGGTTGAGCCGCGAGGCCGGGTACTCGTACTGCGCGCCGGGCGCGACCGTCCTGGACTTGAGCCGCACCGTCGACAGCGACCCGACGACCTCGCCGGTTTCGTCGAGCACGGCGACGTTCCCCTGCCCGAACAGCTCGGCGACGAGCGTCGTGTTCTCGTCGTCACGCTCGAACTCGAACGTGAGGATCCGATCGAACTCGTACTGTTCGACCCCCGCGAAGTCCGCGCCGGACATCCGGTTCCGCAGCATCTTCGCGAAGTTCGGCGGACGACCGGGGGCGTCCGCGACGTGTTCGGCGTCCGCGACGTGGGCGCGCTTGAGGTCACCCACCTCGATCAGCAGCTCGACGCGGCCGCGATCGAAGTCGCGGAGCTTCAGCCGGAGCAGGTCGTCGTCGTAGAGGTACGCCTTGTCGACCTTCGCGCCCTCGTACCGATGCAACTCGGTGACGAGCGCGCCGAGGTCGATGCTCGACAGCTCCCGCTTCTGGTCCATACGGGTCACACAGGCGGACGGGAAAAAGGCGTGTCGTTGTGACGGCACGCCGGACCGGTTCCTCAGTCAGCGGGTCGCGAGCGAAACCCCGAACGATCGACTCGAAGATTCACCGCCGTGAGACGTCACTCTGAGCGCAGTATACCGGAGTGGAGGGATCCGCTGAGTAGAACATAAAAGCTTACCCTAATCCGAATAAATACTCGCATATGAGCCGAAACTACGACTCGCTTCACGACCCGAACGCGGAGTACACGATGCGGGAGCTCTCCTCGGAGACGATGGGGGTAACCGGGACGCGGGGCGGCGGGCGTGATGTCGAGATCACGGACGTTCAGACGACCATGGTCGACGGCAACTTCCCGTGGACGCTCGTGCGGGTATACACGGACGCAGGCGTCGTCGGGACCGGTGAGGCGTACTGGGGCGCGGGCGTCCCGGAGCTGATCGAGCGGATGAAGCCGTTCGTCGTCGGCGAGAACCCGCTCGACATCGACCGGCTGTACGAACACCTCATCCAGAAGATGTCCGGGGAGGGCTCGGTCGAGGGCGTGACCGTCACCGCCATCTCCGGCATCGAGGTCGCGCTCCACGACCTCGCGGGGAAGATCCTTGATGTCCCCGCCTACCAGCTGCTCGGCGGAAAGTACCGCGACAAGATGCGCGTCTACTGTGACTGTCACACCGAGGAGGAGGCCGACCCCGAGGCGTGTGCCGACGAGGCCGAGCGCGTCGTCGACGAGCTCGGCTACGATGCGTTAAAGTTCGACCTCGACGTCCCGTCGGGGCTCGAAAAGGACCGCGCGAACCGACACCTTCGTCCCGGCGAGATCCGCCACAAGGCGGAGATTGTCGAGAAAGTGACGGAGCGGGTGAAGGACAAAGCCGACGTTGCGTTCGACTGTCACTGGACGTTCTCCGGCGGCTCCGCGAAGCGACTCGCGGACGCGATCGAGGAGTACGACGTGTGGTGGCTCGAAGACCCCGTTCCCCCGGAGAACCTCGAGGTTCAGGAGGAAGTGACGAAGTCCACGACCACGCCGATCGCAGTCGGCGAGAACCGCTACCGCGTTACGGAGCTTCGCCGCCTCATCGAGAACCAGGCGGTCGACATCGTCGCGCCCGACCTGCCGAAAGTCGGGGGGATGCGCGAGACACGGAAGATCGCGGACGTCGCGAACCAGTACTACGTCCCGGTTGCGATGCACAACGTCGCCTCGCCGGTCGCGACGATGGCTGCCGCACACGTCGGCGCGTCCATTCCGAACTCGCTGGCGATCGAGTACCACTCGTATGAGCTCGACTGGTGGTCGGACCTCGTCGAGGAGGACGTCATCGAGGACGGCTCCATCGAGGTGCCGGAGAAGCCGGGTCTCGGCGTGACCCTCGATATGGACACCGTCGAGGCACATATGGTCGACGGCGAGACGTTGTTCGATTGAGCGGAGCGAGATCGAACTCACAAGACGAGATAGCCGAATCCCTCATCGTTTGACGAGGCGGACGCCGAACTCGAGCGCGGAGATCGCTACTTTCGCGGTGCCACGCGACACGAGCCGAACTCAGCCCCGATAAGCGAGCGTCAGCCGGGAGCGACGACACCACGACTCCCGCGGGACGGCGGAACTCCCAACGTCAACCAATAAATCCAGTTATAATTCATTTAGAAACACATAAATTATCTTCCTGAGATTATTGCCGCATGTCATCAGTTAAGAATGTGTTGGGTCGCGTCGTCGATGGGTCCGGATCCCCTCTGAGCGGACGTGTCGTCGTGGGGCGGATCGGCGGAGAATCGGACCCCATCGGCCACTGGATAACCGATGGAAGCGGTGAGTTCCCACTCGTGGCCGACGGCGGATCGACGCTCGATCCGTCCGACCTCTCGTTCACCGTTCGTGATCCGACGCGCGGGGGTGGAGCGGACCCGATCAGCGACCGAACGCTCGACGAGGACGGAGAGACGACCACCGTGGAGTTGACGGTGGCGTCGACGAACACGCCCATTCACGGGAGCGTCGAACACCGCGGGATGAACCACGCGGCGACGACGCGGATGGGTCGGGTGCGGAGCCATCGGTTCTGTAATCAGTTTCCCGAACTCGACGTGTACGACCGAACCGACGAGTTCTTTCGAACCCTCGGCGACGCGAGCGAGACCGAGGACGGCGAGCTCGACGGGCCGATGATGGAAGCCGCCGACGACCCGGTCGGTGACGCCGACACCCCCGCAGCCTACGGGATCTTCGGGCAGTTCATCGATCACGACATCACCTTCGACCCGACGTCCGACGTCGACCGGCGGAACGATCCCTCGGCGTTACGGAACTTCAGAACCCCCGCGCTCGATCTCGACGCGTTGTACCGGACCGGTCCGGGAGTGACGCCGTTCCTGTTTGACCGGGAAGACCCACACGACGCGCGCCTGGTCACCGGCTCGGCGACCGCGCCCGACACCGACGAGGGCGGACTCTCCGGACTTCCCGGAACCGACCTCCAGCGAAACGAGCAGGGAGTGGCGCTCATCGGCGACCCGCGGAACGACGAGAACGTGCTCATCGCGCAGATCCACCTCGCGTTCGCTAACTTCAACAATCGGGTCGTCGATTACCTGACGACGGAGGCGGGTGGCGAGTTGAGACGCGAGAACGAGTCGGTCGCTGACGCGGCACATCGGCTGGTCCGGTGGCATTATCAGTGGGTCGTTCGACACGACTTCCTCGAACGAGTTTGTGACGCGTACGTCCTCGAAGACATCGAGGAGAACGGCCGCCGATTCTTCCTCCCTCCGGACAAAGACGTAGCGATTCCCGTCGAGTTCGCGGGCGCCGGGTTCCGGTTCGGTCACTCGCTCATTCGTCACGAGTTCGACATCAACGAGCAGTCCGGGAACGTCCGGATGTTCCCATCGGAGTCCGGCGAGGAACCGCATCTCCGCGGCGGCAGTCCGGTCCCCAGCCATCTCGTCGTCGACTGGACCCGCCTGCTCGACACCGGTGACGGTGACTACCAGTCCGCGCGGAAGATCATGCCGTTTCTTGCGCCGACGCTGTTCCAACTCCCGATGGACGGGGAGGACTCCCTCGCCATGCGGAACTTCCAGCGCGCACGAGCGCTCGGACTCCCGTCGGGTCAAGACGTCGCCAAGCGAATGGGGATCGATCCCATCCGTAACGAGGGGTTCGGCGACGACGCCCCGATCATGGAGGCGTTACGGAAACACGGTCGCGGTGCGGACGGACACGCCCCGCTCTGGTACTACGTTCTCGACGAGGCGCGCTACCAGAACGATGGCGAGCGGCTCGGCGCGGTCGGAACGCGCATCGTCGCGGAGACACTGATCGGACTCATCGAGGCCGACGAGGCCGCCTACCCGAACGCCGCGCCAGACGGGTGGGAGCCGAGTCTGCCACAGTTGACCGACACCGAGGGGTACACGCTCGCCGACCTGATCGCGTTCGGCGAGGAGGGTGCTCCGGACGGGCTCGTCATCGACGCCATCAACCCCGGACCGGGCGGCGACGGCGACCCACTTAACGAGTCAGTGACCCTGCGAAACGCGACCCGCGAAACCGTCGACCTCTCGGGATACGTGCTCGATCTCAGTGGCGGCCAGCGTGACGATCTCCCCGACACGACGCTGGCCCCGGACGCGACGGTGACGATACACGTCGGCTCCGGAACCGATACGGATGCCGACTACTACCTCGGTCGGGAGCGGGCCGCGCTCAACGACGAGGGCGACACGGTAACCCTGCTCGATCCGGACGGCGAGGTCAGCACTCGACGTGTCTACAGATGAGCAAGGCGAGTGCTTCGGGAGTTGGCCAGAGGCACTCGTTTTGAGCCGCCTGTAGGATCGCTGAGGCAGTTGGGTTCGGACATGGACCATTCGAGCCATCGACCACCTCTTCGTTGAGTTAACTGAGAACGTCGAGAGCACCGCGTGAGCGGTGTCCCGTCAGTCCAAAGCTGAGAACCGCATCCGCGGCCGGTGCTTATCACCCACCTCCGTCGTGCTATATATCGGCTTGAAACCCAGTCCGCCCTCCCCGAATTGAACTCGCCGAGACAGTCCGGGCGTGCGGATCGCTTCGCTCGCCGGTCCGGGCTGTGACTCGTCTGCTCAATTCGGGTCGATTGATCTTTTGACTGCTCACTTCGTTCACAGCAAAAGTCCGCCCTCCCCGAATTGAACGGGGGACAAGTCGATCTACAGTCGACTGCTCTACCAGGCTGAGCTAAGGGCGGTTACCGAGTTCTAGCCGCTGGATCGAACTTAAACGTTCCCTTTCGCAGGCGGTTCGGGTCGCCGTACCGTGGTTCGGCGTCGCCGCGGGGTATTTAAGTCGATCGCGCCGGGAGCGGGCGTATGGGAGACGACGGGCCGGACAGACAGGCCACGTTCGGCAGCGATGGCAGCCTCGAAACCGACACCACGCCGGCGGCGACCGGCGAGAACGACTTCGGCGAGCAAACGGGCGAGAACGAGACTGACGGCGGCTACAGTCGGTACGCCGTGTCGAGCCTCCTTCAAAAGGCGGTGCGGCGCTCCGACGAGGAGGTCGCCGCGTGGGCCGCATGGGAACTCGCGCGCTCGGGTTACGCTTGGAACCTCTGGGACCGGCTGAACCTCTACGTCGTTGAGGACCTGCGCGCCGGTAGCGAGGTCGCGCTGACGATCGAGCGCTACGAGGAACTCGCCACCGAGCGCTGGGAACCCGACGAGTGGCGCGGTCGACTCTGCGCGGTCCACGGCGCGCTGGCGGCGGCCCGCGCCCGCTCGACCCGCGAGTCGTCCAACGCCGACGCCTACTTTTCCGCGGTCGCCGAGGAGCGTGCCGCCGCCCGCGAGCGCGGCGAGGAGCCCGACCACGACTTTCCGGTGGACGACCTCGAACCGGGCGGCGAGTTCGACGTCGCCCTCGACGGCCACACGGGCGAAGGCGCGCGACTCGGCCGCGACACGCGCTTTTTCAAGACCCGCGGCGCGCGAGTCGGGCCGGAGGGCGAGGACGAATCCAGCGCCCGGTGGCAACGAATCGCCATGGAACTCGACGACGAGGTGGCCTACACGCCGGCCGAGCTCGACCGCGCAGTCGAGCCGGTCGACCCGGACGATCCGTGGACGGAACCGGACGATGTCGGCGGCAATGACGAGTGCGTGACCGGTTCCGACGGCGATATTGACGCCATCGGGGACGACGCGGACGGTACCGAGGATGCCGATCGCAGCGGCTCCCTCTCCGATTTCTCGGGGTAACTGGAGAAGGCGACCGCCGCGGTCGCCTCACACCCTTCGCCCGCCACGGACCCGCCGGGCCGACAGCACCCCGGCGAGTACGGCGATCACGGCGACGATCGCCGGAGCGATCCCGAACCCGGGCGTGTCGTCGTCGACGTCCTGACCGCCGTCCGCGCCGGTACCGGGTTCGTCGTCACCGTTCTCGGCCGGCTGCGACTCCGGCGGTGGGGCGGCATCGACGGCGGCCGCGACGGCGGCCGGCGCGTCGACGACGCCGTGTCCGTGTCGGTGGTCCGGTCCGGCGTTCGGACCGTCCGGGTGGACGGCGGTGTCGACGAGGGTCGTTTGAAGCCCGTCGGGGTCGATCCGACCGTCGGTCGCGGCGACCGCGAGCGCAGCAAGCCCGCTGACGTGGGGGGCTGCCATGCTCGTCCCCTGTCGGCGGACGTACCCGTCGGTCGTCCCCGACTCCGCGCTGACGACGTTGACGCCGGGAGCGGTCACGTCGGGCACGACGTAGTGGTCGGGCCAGTCCTCGGGGAACTCGCCGAAGGCCGCGGTCGAGTTGATCGGCTCGCCGCTGGAGAACTCGGCGACCGTCCGGTTCTCGTCGGCCCGAACCGCGCCGACCGCGAGCGCGTCGTGGACGTTCGCGGGCGACGAGGAGGTGTTCTCCCCCTCGTTTCCGGCCGCGGCGACGACTATCGCGCCGGAAGCGCGAGCGTTGCGGACCGGCGCGATGAACCCGCGGAACGTTCCGCTCGCGCCGAGACTCATCTGGAGAACGTCCACGTCCTCGTCGGCCGTCGCGTGCTCCATCGCCGCGAGCACGCCCGCGAACGTCGCGGAGCCGTCCTCGCCGAAGGCGTCGATTCCATGGATCGTCGCGTCGGGCGCGACGCCGACGTATGTGCCGGAGGCGTCCCCGCCTGCGACGGTTCCGGCGACGTGTGTGCCGTGGCCGTCCGGGTCGGTCGCGTCCGCGACGTCGTCGCTCACGAGCGTCCCGTTCTCGTCGAAATCCGCCCACGCGGCTAACTCGATGTCCTGATGAGTCGGATCCACGCCCGTGTCGATCACGGCGACGGTCGCCCCCGATCCACGGGTGTCGAAGCGGTCCCATGCGTCCGGAACGTCGATCAGGTCCAGCCCCGCAGTGTGGCTGCCGGACGGCTGTGAGTCGACCTGCTCGCGCGTGTGGTCGATGTCGACCTGCTCGCGCGTGTCCCCGGTCTCGACCGGTTCGTGTGCGTCGTCGGGAGCGAGGTCACCGTGTGTCCCCACCACGACGTTGTCGTGGATCCCGGTGACGTTCGCGACCGAGAGCAGGTCGGCCGCCTCCGTCTCGTCGGCGTCGACGCTCACGAGGAGAGCGTTCGCCAACCAGAACTCGCGTTGTATCGTCATGCCGTCCGTCTCCTCGGCGAACGCCTCGAAGGCAGTTCGCTGGTCGGCGGCGTGGTCCCGGAGCTCGTCGACGACCGCGTCGCCCTCGGCGTCCGGCTCTCCGATAGGATCCAGCCGGACGACGATATCGGTTGTTCCGGTCTCGTTCGCGAGCGGGTCGGCCGCCCGCTCGTCGATGGGGTCGCCGAGGGCGGCCGCCCCGCCGGAGAACACGAGCAGGGCGAGCGCAACGATCGCGAGCGCGACGAGAAGCAGACCGATGGAGGGGAGGGCCCGCGGAGCGGCGGCCCGCGATCGACTGCTGACTGACATACACGTGTCTGGGTCGGGGGGCGGCAAATAGGTTCGGTAGCGCGGGTGGATCGGCCTCCGCGTCGGAGGCCACGATCCCGCCGTACGCCCGGCGGCACAACCGATTTCCCTCCGCGCGTCCTCCGATCTCGTAGTGACGAACCAGACGGATCGAGCCACGGATGTCGCCGACAGTGACCCGGAAGCGACCGCCAGACGGCTGCTCCGGGAGGCGGCGACGGACCGCGACTGGTCCTTCGACCCTGAGACGGTCCCGATCGACGACGCGGACGTGCTCGCCCGTCTCTCCCCGCCGGTCCGGCGGTGGTGGGTCGAGGAGTTCGGCGGCTACGTCGCGGAAAACGGCGGGCTGTTCACGCCGCCACAGCGGGAGGCTATCCCGCACATCGACGACGGACGGAACGCCCTCGTGGCGTCGCCGACGGGCAGCGGCAAGACGCTCGCCGCGTTCACCGCGGTCCTCGACGACCTCTTCGATCGGGACCGCACCGGCGACCTAGAGAACTCGGTGTACTGTCTGTACGTCTCGCCGCTCAAATCGCTCGCGAACGACATCAAGCGCAACCTCGAAGCGCCGCTCTCGGGGATCGCGGCGGAGATCGGGGCGGGCACCGAGTACGAGCCCGGCGTCAGACAGGCGATCCGCCACGGCGACACGAGCAAGGCGGACCGGGCGGCGATGCTGGAGGAGACGCCACACGTCCTCAACACGACGCCGGAGACGCTCGCGATCCTGCTCAACTCGCCCAAATTCAAGGAGAAACTCCGGACCGTCGAGTACGTGATCGTCGACGAGATCCACTCGCTGGCGGCGAACAAACGTGGAACCCACCTCTCGGTCTCGCTGGAGCGGCTGACCGAACTCGCGCACGACACTCCGACGCGGGTCGGCTGTTCGGCGACAGTCGAGCCGCTGGAGGGGATCGCGGAGTTCCTCGTCGGGCGGGATCGGGTTTCTGGGGCGGTCGGCGACGAGGACGGGCTCGCACCCCGCGAGTGCGAGCTCGTGGACACCCGGTTCGTTCGGGAGTTCGATCTGGAGCTTCGAACCCCCGCAGCGGATCTGGTCCACACCCCGGACTCGGTCGTCACCGACCGGTTCCACGACGAACTCCACGAGCTGATCGAGAGCCATACGAACACGCTCGTGTTCACGAACTCGCGATCGGGCGCGGAACGGGTTCTTCAGGGGCTCCGCGAGCGGTTCGACTACGACGAGTCGAACTCGGGCTGTCACCACGGGAGCCTCGGGGAGACGCAGCGCACCCGGATCGAGGAGGGACTGAAGTCCGGCGAGCTCGACGTGGTGACGACCTCGACGAGTCTCGAACTCGGTATCGACATGCCACATCTGGATCTGGTCGTCCAGGTCGGCTCGCCGAAGTCGGTCGCGGCGCTGCTCCAGCGTGTGGGGCGGGCGGGCCACAGTCCCGGCGAGACGGTCGAGGGCCGCGTGTTCGCGCTCGACCGCGACGAACTCGTCGAGTGTGCGACGATGCTCGCCCGCGCCGAGGAGGGGTTCGTCGACCGCGTGTTCGTTCCCGAGAACGCTCACGACGTCGCCGCCCAGCACGTCTACGGGATGGCGATAAACCGGATCCGACCGGACCGTGAGGTCCGTGAGGTCCTGCGACGCGCGTGGCCCTACCGCAGGTACGACGACGAGCGATACGAGACCCTCATGCGGTATCTCACCGCCGACTACGACGGGTTGGAGGAGAAGAACGTCTACGCGAAGGTGTGGCGCGACGCCAACGACCCGCCGGAGGGGGAACACCACCACGAGGAGTTCCCGGTCGGCGAGACGCTCGTCGGGAAACGCGGCCGGCTCGCCCGGGTCATCTACATGACGAACGTCGGGACGATCCCCGACTCGTTCAGCTGTGACGTGTTCACCCGCGACGACGAGTGGGTCGGGACGCTGAGCGAGACCTACCTCGACACGCTCGATCCCGGGGACGTGTTCACGCTCGGCGGCGAGCGGTTCGCGTTCCGCTACCGGCGCGGCTCGAAGGTGTACGTCGACCGAACGACGGAGCGCGCCACCGTCCCCTCGTGGTACGCCGAACGACTTCCGCTCTCCTACGACTTGGGCCGCGAGGTGCTCGCCTTCCGTGAGCGGCTGCTCGACGAACTCGACGAGGGCGGGCCGCCGGCGGTCCGCGCGTGGCTTCGCGATCTCCCCCTCGGCGGGAACTCGGTCCGCGCGCTGGCGCGGATGTACGACGAGCAGGTCGAGTACGCGGGTACACGGAGCGTCTCGACTCCCTCCCGGATCGTCGTCGAGGAGGAGCTGGATCGCGGGGAGTACAAGCGTCGATACTACGTTCACACGGTGTACGGCCGCCGGTTCAACGACGGGCTCTCGCGGCTCGTCGCCGCTGAGTGCGCAAACCGGACGAACGCGAACGTCGCGGTCGCGGTCGCCGACAACGGGTTCAGTCTGTCTTTCCCGCTCAACCGGAAGGTCGACATCGCCCGCGTGCTCCGCGAGTTGGACCCGGACACGGTCCGGGAGGACCTCCGATCGGCGATCGCGGGCACCGACCTCCTGAAGCGGTACTTCCGGATCGACGCCGCCCGGTCGCTGATGATCCTGAAACGCTACAAGGGGTACGAGAAGTCGGCCGCCGAACAGCAGGTGTCCGCCGAGATGCTGCTCTCCTTCGCTGACGACCTCGACGAGTTCGCCGTGATTGAGGAGACGTATCGGGAGCTGCTGGAGGACCGACTCGACGTCGCCGGGATCCGTGAGGTGCTCGACGAGATCGCATGCGACGACGCCGATATCGTCCACCACACGGTCGACTCGCCGACGCCGCTGTCGTTCGGGCTCGCGACCCTCGTCGACTCGGACGTGGTCCTCGCGGACGACGAGTCGGCGGTTCTCCGGGAGTTCCACGCCCGCGTGATGGCGGAGATCGGCGAGGACGAGGGCGGCTACCGGGCGGGAACCGATGCCGTCGACGCCGAACCCGTAGATATCGACGCCGAACCCGTGGATATCGACCCCACCGACGTCACTGACGGAAACGGGTCATGAGGAGACGACGGCGAGACCAGGCGGAACCTCGGGCAGCCCGCCGAGAACCAAGACGGTGTAGTGGAGGAAGACGCTGAGCGCGACGATCGAGAGGAGGAGCAGAAAGAGTACCAGTACTCGCTCGTCGCTACGGACGATCGCCCGCGTGTCTGTGGCGACGCCGAGCACACGGTCGGTGAGGACGCTGAAGGACCGCTCCCCTGGTTGAGATCCGGCCTCGCCGTTCGGTCCGCTCATCGGGTGATAGTAGGTCTGAATCCGGATAAAAACGTCTCGGTCGCTGGTGTTCCGCTCGGGAGTCGAGCGGAGATCGTCGTGAGAGGCTCGTCGCGAGCGTTACTTCGATCCCGTCGTCGCCGCCCCCGACCGACTCAGTGGCTCGCCGTCGACGGGTTCGTCCGGGTTCGCCTCGCTCGCTGCCGCAGACAACCCGAGTTCGGGGTCGAGATCGGTTCCCTCGCGGACGTGGACGGTCCCGCGGTGGACCGCGATGGCGTCGGCGAGGTGGAGCCGGACGGCCTCCAACAGAACCTCGGCTTCGAGGGGCTGTCCGCGGCGCTTGATCTCGGCGACGTCCGCGCCGTCGGGCACGTCGAAGGCCCGCTGTGCGATGACGGGCCCCTGATCGAGATCGGTCGTCACGTAGTGGGACGTAACGCCGGCGATCCAGACCCCCGCATCCTTCGCTTGTCGGTACGCCTCCGCACCGGGGAACGCCGGAAGCAGGGAGGGGTGGACGTTGATGATCCGCCCCTCGTAGCGGAAGACGACCTCCGGCGAGAGGATCCGCATGTAGCGGGCCAGTGCGATCAGGTCGATGTCGTACTCCGCGAGCAGGTCGAGCAGTCGTTTCTCGTCGGTGCTGCCGTTCCCGTCGCCGACGTCGTAGAAGGGTTTGTCGTAGCGCTCCGCGAGCGACCTGAGATCGCCGCGGTTGCCGATCACGACCGGTATCTCCGCCTCGCCGGACTCGGCCAACTCGCCGTTCGCCTCCGCTTCGAGCATCGCCTCGGGGACGTGCGTCTCCTTCGTCACGAGCAGCGCGACCCGCCTCGCGTCGCGATCACTCGGGAACCGAACTTGGATGTCGACGTCGAGTTCACGACCGAGTTCGGCGAGCGCCCGTCGAAGTTCACCCTTGGACGTGTCCATCTCCGCGGCGTCGACCCGGGTCGTCATCCGGAAGACGCCGTCTCGGACCGCCTGATCGAGGTCCTCGATGTTGATCCCGCGCTCGAACAGCAGCGAGGTGACGCGCGCGATGATTCCCGTGTCGTCTCCTCCGACGACCGTGATCTCGGTCAGTTCGCGGGTCATGCGCCGATCACCTCCGCCGGTTCGAACGATGGCATATGAACACTGAAGAACACGACGGGGTTTTTCCCTTTCGTTCCGGGCGGAGCCTGCCACCCGGTCGATCGACCACTACATATTCACGTATGTGTGTATAAACCGCGTTCCAAAACGGTTTTTACACACGACTCCGCACTACCGGACAATGAGCGAATTCACCGCGACCGTGACGGTTCGGCTGAAGCGGGGCGTGCTCGACCCGGAGGCCGAGACGACGAAGCAGGCGCTCGAACGCCTCGGGTTCGAGCTGTCGGCGTTGCGGTCGGCCGACCGCTTCGAGATCGATCTTGAGGCGCCTGACGCCGACGCGGCGGCCGAGCGAGCCGACGAGATGGCCGAGCGGCTGCTCGCGAACCCGACGATCCACGATTACGATGTCGCGGTGACGGAACGATGACGGTCTCGGTGGTCCAGTTCGGCGGCTCCAACTGCGACCGCGACGCGGTCCGCGCCCTGCGCCACCTTGGGATCGACGCCGAGCGCGTCTGGCACGAGGACGGGCTGCCCGCCGAGACCGACGGGATCGTCCTCCCGGGCGGATTCTCTTATGGCGACTACCTCCGCGCGGGAGCGATGGCCGCTCGCGCACCCGTCATGAACGAGGTCCGCGCCGCAGCCGAGGACGGGGTCCCCGTGCTCGGCGTCTGTAACGGCGCGCAGATCGGCTCGGAGTCGGGACTCACTCCCGGCGCGTTCACGACGAACGCCTCCGCGCGGTTCCAGTGTGAGCCGGTCCATCTCCGTGTCGAGCGCGCGGACACCCCGTGGACCGCCGCCTACAACGCGGGCGACGTGATCGAGGTTCCCATCGCCCACGGCGAGGGTCGCTTCGAGATCAACGACGACGCCTACGACAACCTCGTTGCCGACGACCGCGTCCTCTTCCGCTACTGTGACGCCGAAGGAGAGGTCACCGACGCGGCTAATCCCAACGGCTCGACCGGCAACGTCGCCGGCGTCCTCGGCGAGCGCGAAACGGTCGCCGTGTTGATGCCACACCCTGAGCGAGCAACCCTTCCGGACGTGGCAACGAGTACGGACGGGCAGGGGATCCTGCGGGCGTTCGCCGAGTAGCGCCGTCTCGGAAACCCTTGTGCCGTTGGGGCGATTTAAGAGTGCCCGGCACCACCGGTCGGTATGAGCCAGCAGGAACCGCAGCCGGACGACGCCGCGGACGCGGACGACCGCGGTCGCGACGACGCCGACCGCTTCGCGGGCAAAAAGGACGAGAATCTTCGAAGTAGAGACGTGACCGAGGGCGCTGATAAAGCCCCCCACCGATCGATGTTCCGCGCGATGGGATTCGACGACGAGGATCTCTCTTCGCCCATCGTCGGCGTGCCGAACCCCGCAGCCGACATCACGCCGTGTAACGTCCACCTCGACGACGTCGCCGATGCGGCCATCGACGGCATCGACGACGCCGGCGGGATGCCGATCGAGTTCGGCACCGTCACCATCTCCGACGCCATCTCGATGGGAACGGAGGGGATGAAAGCCAGCCTCATCTCCCGAGAAGTGATCGCCGACAGCGTCGAACTCGTCTCCTTCGGCGAGCGCATGGACGCCCTCGTGACGATCGCGGGCTGTGACAAGAACCTTCCCGGGATGATGATGGCGGCAATCCGGACGGATCTCCCGAGCGTGTTCTGCTACGGCGGCTCGATCATGCCCGGCCAACACGACGGTCGCGACGTCACCATCGTCCAAGTGTTCGAGGGCGTCGGCGCGTACGCGGAAGGCGACATGAGCGGCGAGGAGCTCGACGAGTTGGAGCGACACGCTTGCCCCGGCGCGGGCTCGTGTGGCGGAATGTTCACCGCGAACACGATGGCGTCCATCTCGGAGGCGCTCGGGCTCGCGCCGCTCGGCTCGGCCTCCCCGCCCGCGGAGGACGAGGAGCGCTACGAGGTGGCCGCGGAGGCCGGCGAACTCGTCCTCGACTGTATCGAGAACGACCGCCGACCCTCGGACGTCCTCTCACGGAAGTCCTTCGAGAACGCCATCGCGCTCCAGACCGCCATGGGCGGCTCGACAAACGCGGTGCTTCACCTGCTCGCGCTCGCCGCGGAGGCCGACGTCGACCTAACGATCGACGATTTCGACGAGATCTCCCGGCGGACCCCGAAGATAGCGAACCTCCAGCCCGGCGGTGCCCGCGTGATGAACGACCTCCACGAGGTCGGCGGCGTCCCGGTCGTGATCCGACGGCTGCTGGAAGCCGACCTGTTCCACGGCGACGCGATGACCGTCACCGGGCGAACGATCGCCGAGGAGATCGCCGAGCTGGAGGCGAGCGGCGAGCTCCCCGACGACGACGAGATCGAGTCCGACTTCCTCTACTCCGTCGACGACCCGAAGGAGGCGGAGGGCGCGATCAAGATCCTGAAAGGGAACCTCGCGCCGGAGGGCGCAGTCCTGAAAGTGACCGGCGACGACGCCTTCTATCACGAGGGGCCCGCCCGCGTATTCGAGAACGAGGAGGACGCCATGGAGTACGTCCAGTCCGGCGCGATCGAGTCCGGCGATGTCATCGTCATCCGCAACGAAGGGCCGACCGGCGGCCCAGGGATGCGCGAGATGCTCGGCGTGACGGCCGCGGTCGTCGGCGCGGGCCACGAGGAGGACGTTGCGCTGCTCACCGACGGTCGCTTCTCCGGCGGTACCCGCGGCCCGATGATCGGCCACGTCGCCCCCGAGGCCGCCGACGGCGGTCCGATCGGGCTCATCGAGGACGGCGACCACGTTACCGTCGACATCCCGAACCGCGACCTCTCGGTCGACCTCTCGGACGACGAGTTCGACGAGCGAGCCGACGAGTGGGAACGGCCGGAACCCCCGTACGACGGCGGCGTGCTCGCGAAGTACTACCGGGACTTCTCGTCGGCATCAATCGGCGCAGTGACCAACCCGCGGCTCACGCGCGACGAATGACGGCCCTCACGGGCGAGTAGAAACGACGACGAGAATCGGTTGGACGGGGCACTTCGAGCCCAACGGAACTATTGAACCCTGTACTTCAGACGTGTTCTCGCCTGAAACACCCGTTCGGTGACGAGTGCGTAGTGATCAATTTCGGGAGTAGGTCTCACAATACGTTGGCGCTCTTCTGTAGGAGATTGTTGATACAGCTCAGTCGAACTCGAAGTGAGTGCTAAACCCCACGAAGATCGGTTTATGAGATGATTCTTGAACCGAAGACAAATCCGTCAAACCGCAAGAAGGCAGACCATCAACAATCATCTACACATGAGCGATACGTTGGAGTTGTTGTTTATAAGTGGACTAGTGGTGCTGCTGGCAGCTGTTTATAAATAGACGAGGATATGAAGAACTACTGAAAAGCTCTAGCCACCTGTTTATAAGCGATTGACTACTGATCGACGGTTAAGACCTCCAAAGCCCCAGCCGTGCGAACGCCTACGCCGCCCGCACGGCAGCGAGGCTCCGTGCCTCGGGCAGCCGGACGTAGTCCGGCGACTGCCCCTTTGAGTCCCACCCCACACAGCACCCGCACCTCACGCCTCCCCAACCTCGTCACCGGCGGCTTTGCCGCCGGTTGCTAGCGAGAGCTCCGCTCTCGCCCTGTCGCTGGCGGCTGCTGCCGCCAGCGACTCCAGCGAGAATCGAAGATTCTCTGGCAGTCGGGCGACGCCCGACGACCTCGCGCCGTCGTCGCCGGCGCTACGCGCCGGCTGCCAGAGGGACCTTCGGTCCCTCGCGGTTCGCGCCCTTTTGAGGGCGCGAACCGGGGCGCGCCACCGCGTTGTCCATTTATATATGGTCGTCGCAGCTGCTCACAGTTCTTTTAAATACGCTCTCGTTGCCATCGATCTGAGAGACCTACTCCCGGCATCACTCACTACTGCGTCTGTACTGAGCGATTAGGGGAAACTCAACAGTTGCTGAGGACTCCAACGAAGCCAACTCAAGCGGAGGGGACTGACAAGGGGGGACCGGGACGAGAAACCACATGAGGGATCGGGACGAGTCGGGGGAGATCGGGTTCGATCTCCGCGATCAGCTCATTACGCGTTTGGCTCCCCCTCGATGTCGACGCCGCCGTCAGTCTCGGCCGTGCGGATGGATTCGGCACACCAGACGTTGCTCCGGCGACCCGCACGCGACAGCTCTAGCTCGACGACCGAGCCGGCCGGCAGCTCCGCAACCTGCTCCCGAGCCGTCTCGTCGGCGTAGTCGACGATGTGGTACGTCTCATTACGTGGATGTGCACGTACAGTGGCGTGATCGTGATCGTTCTGTTCGGAAATGACGGTGAACGCGTTTGACTTCGTCATCTTAACCGCTAATTCTTGGACATCCTATTTCAATACTTCGTATAGTGACACCGATCGTCCGGGAGGGGGTAATAGGAATATAAGGTGGCGTAGAGCGCATCCCGTCCACCGCTCCTCGCTGCCACTGTGACGGGTATCGCGAGAGACACCGGGGATGAGGATCGGCGCGTGTTCGGACCCGTTTTCGGCGGGCCGGCCTTCTCCGGCGGGAACCGGATCAGTACGTATTTTTTATACGGTCCTCGTTCGGATCGTATGGACACCAGTAGTCGGGACGACGAAGACGCGGTCGGCGTCGCGCTGTTCGTCGACGGCCCGAACGTGTTGCGCGAGGAGTTCGACGTCGACCTCGACGACGTCCGAGAAGCGGCAGAAGCCGAGGGACAGCTCGTGACGACGCGGCTGTACCTCGACGAGCACGCCACGCCCGGCCTGATACAGGCCGCGGAGGCCCGCGGCTTCGAGGTGATCGTGACCAGCGGCGACGTCGACGTGAAACTCGCGGTCGACGCCGCCCGGTTCGCCGCCGAAGGGCGGATGTCGACGCTCGCGGTCGCTTCCCGTGACACGGACTTCAAACCCGTACTGGAGACGGCCAACGGGTACGGAATTCGGACGCTCGCCATCGCCCCGGGGGCGTTCGGGCGGTCGGACGCGCTCCGCAACGCCGCCACCGACTCGGTGACGCTCGACGACGAGGAGAGCGGGGGGAACTCGGGGAGCCACGAGGAAAACGAAGCGGGGGGAACCGGAGGACTGGAGGAGGGAAACGGGAGTCGCGGGGGAAACGGAACGCGGACGGAGACCGGTACGGAACGCGAGACGGGGACGACGACGGGGCGTGGTGGCGATAGCGCCGACTCCGAGGCGAACTGACGGGACCTGATCGGATCCGGGAGCTACCGCAGAGGCGGTCGCCGTCGCCAGCGTCGTCACCCGTTCCGGTCGATCCGTCGACCGTCCCGGACCCGCCCGAGGATCACCGACACGACCCCGCTGGCTCCGGCAACGATCGTAACGATCCCGACCGTCGCGGGGACGAGCCCGAACCGAGCGATCGCCGCGTCGATGCCGAGTCGGACGTAGCCGAGGGTGGGGATCGACCCGAGCGCTTTGGCGTGGACCCACTCCTCACGAACTACCGGTGAGATCCCCGTACTCTGGTCGTAGCCGTCGTTCGCGTCGCCGTACGTCACGTAGCCGTCGTGGGGGGCGGGACACGAACGGAGTTCGACACAGTCGTCGTCGACCCGGTCCGGATCAGCGCGTTCGGTCCAGTCCTCGCCGGCCGTTACCGCGAACGCGGCCCGGTGAAGGATCGGTCGATCCGGAACGTTCGGCGACGTGAACACGACGACATCGCCGGATCCACCGAGCCGTTCCGGGGGCTCGTCCTCGTCGCTTCCGACCACGCCTTCTCCCCACGGGGACCGGTCCGTCGCGGTCACCACGACCAGATCCCCGCGCTCGACGCCGGGGGCCATGCTGTCGCTCTCGACGGCGACGAGCGGTGGCCACGCTCCCGCGGTACCGATGGCGAACGCTACGAGCAGGAGGACGGCGAGGAGGGAACCGACGTATCCGCTCCGGGAGCCGTTCACGGATCACTCGGCGGGTGCGTCGGACTTGAGACTATCGGCGACTCCCGGTTGCGGCATCGACCGTATGAGATGGACCTTCGAACCGACCCGATAGCAAGACCTTAGGTCCGCCCGGGGGACGTACCGACATGACCGATCGGACCCCGCCACTCCACGGCGTTCACGAGGCTCGCGGCGCGACGTTCACCGACTTCGGGGGCTGGGAGATGCCCGTCGAGTTCGATTCCATTCGGGAGGAACACGCCGCCGTTCGCGAGTCGGTCGGGGCGTTCGACGTCTCCCATATGGGAGAGATAGAGGTGTCCGGCCCGGACGCGACGGCCCTGTTGAACCGACTCACGACCAACGACGTGGCCGCGCTTGATCCCGGCGAATCCCAGTACGCGGCTATCACGAACGGGGACGGCGTCATGCTCGACGACACCGTCGTCTACCGGCTCCCGGACGGGATCGGAGCCGGATCGGCGGCTCGGACGCTGCCGGACCTCGACGAGGACCTCGACGCGTCAACGGGCGACCCCGCGTACCTCTTCGTCCCGAACGCGGGCCACGACGTCGAAACGCTCGACCGGTTCGTCGAGCACCGCGACGAATGGGCACTGGACGCCACCGTCGAGAACACGACCGACGACTGGGCGATGATCGCCGTTCAGGGGCCGGACGCGGCCGAATCGATGCCCGGTGCTGCGGGGAACGACGCCGAGGGCGTCGTCGATCTCTCCCGGTTCGAGGCGACGGTCGCAACGCTTGACGGGGTCGCAAGCTGGGTTGCTCGCACGGGCTACACCGGCGAGGACGGCTTCGAGGTCATGTGTCCCGCGGGCGACGCCGAGGCGGTCTGGTCCGCGTTCGTCGACGGGGCGGCCGACGCACAGCCCTGTGGACTCGGCGCTCGCGACACGCTCCGCATGGAAATGGGATTCCTCCTGTCCGGGCAGGACTTCGATCCGGAGGCCGAGCCGCGAACCCCCTACGAGGCGGGTATCGGCTTCGTCGTGAAGCTCGACACCGAGTTCGTCGGGCGGGACGCGCTGGAGGCCGAACGTGAGGCGGGCGGTCCGGCCGAGACGTTCACCGGGATCAAACTCCTCGAACGCGGCGTCCCGCGGAACGGGTACGCCGTGACCGACGGCGACCTGACACGGGTCGGCCATCTCACTTCGGGGACGATGAGCCCGACCCTGGACGAGCCGATCGGGCTGGGCTATCTCCACGAGGAGTACGCGGAGCCGGGAACCGAGGTGAACGTGGTCGTGCGGGGCGACGAGAAGCGCGCCGAGGTCGTCGAGCCCCCGTTCCTCGACCGCTGAGGAGAGCAGCACCTGCGCTACCTAGCCGGCCGCGACCTCCGCCCGACACGCTTAACACCGGAACCCGTCGAAAGGCGTGTAATGAGTACCGACGCGCCGAGCGACGCGGAGTCCGCGGACGCCGACGCCGAGTCCGACGCGTTTGTGCGCACCTGTGAGCACCTCGTCGACCGGATCCTCGCGGGCGAGATCGACCGCGACGACCTCGAATCCGCCAAGCTCGACGCCTGTTCCGAGTTCTCCTCGCCGAAAGTGCCGAAGAACACCGAGATACTCGATCACGCGCCGGCGGAGCACCGCGACGACGTGATCGAGGTCGTCCAACGGAAGCCCGTCAGAACTGCCTCCGGCGTCTCGCCGGTCGCGATCATGACCTCGCCGAAGCTGTGTCCGCACGGGAAGTGTCTCTACTGTCCGGGAGGGCCGGCCTCGGAGTTCTCCTCGGCGCAGTCGTACACGGGCCACGAGCCCGCCGCGGCCCGCGGGAAACAGAACGACTACGACCCGTACGGGCAGGTGACGCTCCGGCTCGAACAGCTCCGCAAGATCGGCCACCCGGTCGACAAGGTAGAGCTGATTCTGATGGGGGGAACGATGACCGCCCGGTCACACGACTATCAGGAGTGGTTCGTCAAGCGCGCCCTCCAAGCAATGAACGACTATGATCTCGATACGGAGCCCGAACCCGCCGAGGGCGAGTCGTTTGCGCCCAACCCCGAGGAGACCGAGTTCGAGTATCTGGAGGACGTGATCGCCGAAAACGAGACGAACGCGATCCGCAACATCGGGACGACGTTCGAGACGAAACCGGACTGGTGTGACCCCGAGCAGATCGACCGGATGTTGGACTTGGGAGCCACGAAAGTCGAGGTCGGCGTCCAGACCACCTACGAGCGGATCAACCGTGAGATGCACCGGGGACACGGCAACGAGGCCTCCCGGAACGCCAACCGCCGGCTGCGCGACGCCGCGTTCAAGGTCGGCTTTCACATGATGCCCGGCCAGCCGGGGATGACGCGGGAGATGTGTATCGAAGACTTCCGGCAGCTGTTCGAGAATCCCGACTGGCGGCCCGACTACCTGAAGATCTACCCGACGCTCGTCGTCGGCGGGACGCGCGTGTACGACCGCTGGCGACGCGACGAGTTCGATCCGCTCACCAACGAGGAGGCGGCCGACGTCGTCGCCGAGGTGATGGACCTCATTCCAAAGTACACCCGGCTCCAGCGCGTCCAGCGAGACATCCCCGCGGACTTCATCGAGGGGGGCGTCTGGAAGTCGAACCTCCGACAGCTTGCCAGCCAGCGCGCCGAGGAGAAGGGAATCGTCCAGCGCGACATCCGCGCGCGAGAGGTCGGACACAACGACGCCGACCCGGAGCCCGACGACGTCGAACTCGATGTCACCACCTACGATGCCGGCGGCGGGACGGAACACTTCATTTCCTTCGAGGATCCCGTCCGCGATCTGCTCGTCGGGTTCTGTCGGCTTCGATTCCCGTCGTTCGCGCCCGATCAGCCCGGCGCACCCGGGACCGAAGGCGACGCGATCCGTCGCGAGTTAGAGGATGCGGCACTGATCCGCGAACTCCACGTGTACGGGACCGAGGTCGCGATCGGCGGCGACGGCGACTGGCAACATCAGGGGTACGGGACGAGACTGCTCGAACGGGCGGAGGAGCTGGCCCGCGATGCCGGCTACCGCAAGTTGGCGATCATCTCCGGGATCGGCGCACGCGAGTACTACCGGAACAAGCTCGACTACCATCAGGACGGACCATACGTGTCGAAGCGACTGTAGAGGCGTGGATAGGGAGTTTTTCATTGGGGTATCTCGAATGGCCGGCATGGTCGAGGTAACTGATTCGTTGACGTGTCTGTTCACTGCTGAACTGGAGCCCGACGGCGACGGCGGATACGTGGTGTCCATCCCGAAACGCGAGGTCGAACACGGTACGGTGATACCGGGAGAGACCTATCGTGTCGCCGTGATCGATCGCGACGGAGCCGAGGCGGACGCCGACTCCGGAGCCGCCGGGTCCGGTCCCGCAAGCGAACGGCGACCCGGCGAGGGCGGCCGTGGATCCGTGGCCGCAACCCCCAGTTCGGGTCCGCCGGTCTCGGAAGGCGAGATTCGGGACGTCACCATCGAGACGCTCGGCGACAAGGGTGACGGAATAGCGAAGATCGAGCGGGGTTACGTCGTCATCGTTCCGGACGCGGAACTCGGCGACGAGGTGACCGTGGAGATCACGAGCGTTCGGGAGAACGTCTCGTTTGCGACCGTGATCGACGAGTGAGAGACTAAGCGAGGGTCGATCACGAGAACAGCGTTCCGAGGTGTTCACGCGAGAAGAACGACGACGGCTCATCCATGTGGACTCCAATCTCGCCGGATAACGCACGGAGCCCGACCCGCTGGATCGGTTCCGGGAGCGAGTAACACGCCCGGACGGCCTTCCCGAGCCGGATCTCTCTCGCCAACTCGCCGCGCCACCCGGCCTCGTAGTCGGCGAGCGTTCCGGGATCCGCCGGATCGATCGTCGCGGCCGCGACGTCCGCGGCCCGCATCCCGTAGAGTATCCCACCCCCGGTGAACGGCTTCGTCTGGGCCGCGGCGTCGCCGATCAGGAACACCCGGTCCGTCGTCACCTCCTCCGGCGGTCCGATCGGGATCGCTCCCGAGCAGAACCGTTCGGTTGCGGCCTCGTACCCACCGGTTAATCGGTTGAAACGCGCCTTCACGTCGCCACCGGGCGGTGCCGCAAGCCCGTACTCGACGCCGGCAGCCCCCCGTGGGATCCGCCACGCGAAGAACCGTGGGGCGGTGAGATGAACGTCGACGTAGTTCCCGTCGTCCGGATCCGGATCGAACGCGAGCACTCCGTGAAGGAGCTCTCTCGGTTCATCGATGCCGACCTCCCGTCGGACACGCGAGGTCGGGCCGTCACAGCCCGCAACCATCCGAGCCTCGACGATTTCGGTCCCGCCGCCGGCACCCCTGACCTCGACGGCGACGCAGTCCTCGCGCTCGTCGATCCCCGTGACCGTGTGGCCCTCCCGTACCTCGGCACCCGCATCGCGAGCACACCTCGCCAGCGTTCGATCGAGTTCGACTCGGTCGATGACGTTCGAGACCGGGTCGGTTTTGTAAAAATGGTGGGGACGAGAGCCCGGCCCGCCGACGTGGAATCGTGCGCCGAACACCTCGTTCTGACGTAGGTTCGCTCTCGCGTCCGCCGGAACGTACTCCCAAATGTCCGTGGAGACGTGTCCGGAACACGCGAGCGGCGTCCCGATCTCGCCCTTCTCGAAGGCGACCACGTCGTATCCCGCCTCGGCGGCCCGGCGCGCGAACCGTGACCCCGGAGGTCCGGCACCGACGACGACGAAGTCGTACATACTCTACCGTACTCGCGCCCGATATATAAGCGGCGTACCCCTCAGTTCCGGCCGTCGAGCCACGAGAGCGCGGCGTCGATATCCGTCCGCGGCGGCGAGCAGGTGAACCCCTCACAGACGTAGACGGTCGGCGCGTCGTCCTCGGCGTCCCGCCCCTTCCAGATCGGTGGGGCCTCGGGGAGATCCAATCGATCGAGCCACTCGTCGAGTCCCGCCGCGGTCGGGGGGCGAAGGGCGATCACCGAACCGGGGAGATACCGTTCCGCGAGCGTCGAGGCCCACTCGTCCGGAACGGCCTCCGCCGCGATGGTGATTTCGACGCTCCCCGACTCGAGCCGCTCGGCGGCTCGCACCAGCGACACGTGTTCGAGCGGACCCGATCGGATGCGGTCACTATGGGTCCGCACCACCGACTCCGCGACCGACTGGAACCGGTCGTCGATCCGGAACCCGTCGAGGATCGCGAGCGTGTCGGCCGCAACACCGAGGCTGGACGGGGTCGATCGGTCGGCAAACTCCTGTGGACGCGCGAACAGGGTTCCGTTGGCGTCGGCCGATTCCGCTCCGGGCTCCCGAGTGAAGTAGATCGTTCCGGCGTCCGCATCGTAGAACTCCGAAACCAATCCGTCGGCCAACTCTAGGGCGAACGCCAACGCCTCGACGTCGCCCGTGGCGGCGTACACGTCGAACGCGCCGCGCGCGAGGAACGCGTAGTCGTCGAGGTAGCCCGGGCCGGCGACGTCGCCGTCGATCCACCGCCTGTCCAGCCGTCCCGTTTCCGGATCGTACAGCCGCTCCCGACAGAACTCGAGCGCGTCGACGGCGAGGTCGGCGTACGTCTCGCCGAGAACCGGTCCGGCGGCCGCGAACGCGGATATCGCCCGGCCGTTCCACGCTGCCAGTACCTTCTCGTCGCGGGGCGGTCGAGAGCGGTCCTCACGAGCGTCGAACAGGGCGACCCGCGCCTCTGCCAGCCTCTCCTCGATGTCCTCGATCGAGAACCCGTGTTCCTCCGCGATCGAGGCGACGTCGGCGGCGAGCGTCGGTATCGTCGTCCCGCGTTCGAAGTTTCCGCCGGACCGGATCCCGTACCGCGCTCGCGCCATCGACGCCGCGGGCTCGTCGAGGACGGCGTCCACCTCCTCGGGCGTCCACGCGTAGAACGCGCCCTCGACGCGTTCGTCGGGGTCGTCGCCGCCGCGCCCGCTGGGCTGTCGGCTCCGCGCGTCGAGGGTGCTGAAGAACCCCCCCTCTGGGTGGCGGAGCTCCCGTTCGAGGAACGTCAGCGACTCGGACGCGGTTCGAGCGTAGCGCGGATCACCGGTGAGCCGAAACCCGTCGAGGTAGACCATCGGAAGCTCGGCGTTGTCGTACAGCATCTTCTCGAAGTGCGGGATCGTCCATGAGCGATCGACCGCGTATCGGTGGAATCCGCCACCGATCTGGTCGTACATTCCACCGGACGCCATTCCGTCCAGCGTACGCGTCGCCGCATCGAGGAGGTCTCCGCGGCCGCTTCGAGCGGCCGCTCGCAACAGCAGATCGACTCGTCCCGGCATCGGGAACTTCGGGCCGCTCGTCCCGAACCCGCCGTGTTCTCCGTCCGTGCTCCGCATCGCGGCCGCGGCCGCCTCGTCGAGGAGCCCCGGCTCCGGGGACTCCGATGAGGGCCCCGGAGTCGACTCCAACTCGTCGCGCGCGCTCGTCGCCCACTGTTCGGCGCGGTTCTCCATCTCCGCGCGCTGTTCCGGATCTCTCCACGAATCGGCGATCCGTCGACAGAGCCCCGGGAAGGAGGGTCGGTTTCCGCGCGACTCCGGCGGGAAGTACGTCCCCACGTAGAACGGTTTTCCGTCCGGGGTACACCACGCCGAGAGGGGCCACCCCCCGCCGCCGGTGACCAGTTGTGAGACTGTCATGAAGGTGCTGTCGACGTCGGGACGCTCCTCGCGGTCGACTTTCACCGGGACGAACGACTCGTTGAGCAGTGTCGCCGTCTCCTCGTCGGCGAAACTCTCCTCTGCCATCACATGACACCAGTGACACGACGAGTAGCCGATGGAGACGAACACGGGCACGTCGTGTTCGCGCGCCAACTCGAACGCCTCCTCGCCCCACGGCTGCCAATTGACCGGGTTGTCGGCGTGTTGTTGTAGGTACGGACTCGGCTCGTCGTCGAGCCGGTTCCGTTCCGTCGGCTGTGACATGGCCTCCGTTCGCCTGCGGGCCGGAAAAACCCCGCTACACGGGACGGCGATATCGGCCGATGCGACGACGCAACGAGACTCCGGAAGCGGCCGCGGGCCGAGCGACCGGGGTGTTTAAATATGATCCATAGAGCTGGATCAATTGCCCGGGTGAGAGGGTAAGGTTTACACTGGTATGCGGGAATCCGTCGCTCATGACGGAGACCGTACTCCTCGTCGGCGGCGGCGGACGCGAACATGCCATCGCCCGCGCGATCGCCGACGACTGTGTCCTGTACGCCTGCGCGAGCAACCGAAACCCCGGGATCCGACGACTCGCCGACGGGTTCGAGACGGTCGACGAGACGGACGCCGACGGGATCGTCGCGTTCGCAACCGATATCGGCGCGGACCTGGCGGTCATCGGGCCCGAATCAGCGCTGGAGGCCGGCGTCGCCGACGCGCTCGACGATGCGGGCGTGTACGCCTTCGGCCCGCGCTCCGACGAGGCACGGCTGGAGACGGACAAGGCGTACCAGCGCCGGTTCATGCGCGAGGCCGACGTTCCCGGCTGTCCCGATTTCGAGGTGTTCGACGACATGGCGGCCGCCTGCGCGTACATCGACGAGTACGACGGCGACCTCGCGGTGAAACCCGTGGGCCTCACCGGCGGCAAGGGCGTGAAGGTGATCGGTGACCAGGTCACGAGCGAGGAGGCGAAGGCGTACCTGCGGAACTCGGAGTACGATCGGGTCGTCCTCGAGGAGCGATTGGTCGGCGAGGAGTTCACGATCCAGGCGTTCGTCGCCGGCGGCGAGTTCCGGGCGACGCCCGCCGTTCAGGACCACAAGCGAGCCTACGAGGGCGACGAGGGACCGAACACCGGCGGGATGGGGTCATACTCCGACACGGGGCCGTCGCTCCCGTTCATGGAGTCGGGCGACTACGACGCCGCACTCGACGTGCTCGACGCGGTCGTCGACGCGCTCCCGGAGTACAAGGGGGTTCTCTACGGCCAGTTCATGCTCACGGCGGACGGGCCGAAGGTCGTCGAGTTCAACGCCCGGTTCGGCGATCCCGAGGCGATGAACACGCTGCCGGTTCTGGAGACGCCGTTCCTCGACGTGCTGGTCGCCGCGCGGAACGGCGAGTCGCTGCCCGAACTCACGTTCTCCGGCGAGGCGACGGTGTGTAAGTACGCGGTTCCGGAGGGATATCCCACGGATCCGGACTCGGGGGCGCGGATCGCCGTCGACGAGGAGAGCGTCGGCGACGCGCTTCTCTACTACGCGAGCGTCGACGAGCGCGAGGGCGGACTATATACGACGACGTCGCGCTCGTTCGCGGTCGTCGGCCGCGGCGACTCCATCGCCGCCGCGGAGGCGCAGGCGGACGCGGCGCTGTCGGCCGCCGGCGACCGCGTTCGGATCCGCCATGACATCGGGAAGCCGGATCTGCTCGATCGACGAGTCGAACACATGGACAAGATCCGTAACTGAGCGGGACCGAAACATCGCCCTGACGCGCGAGGTATGGCTCGCGGTATGAGTGGCGCGAACAGCGAACAGGCGGTCCGCTCCCTCCTCACGGCGGTGGACCGCACACCCGCCTCGGCCGACCGTGAGCTCTCGTCGCTCGCAACGGTGGTGGGCGCGGGTTGCGATTTGAACCACGGGGCCGCAACCGAGATCCGATCGGTTCCACGTCAACGACGGTGAGCGGCACTTATAGTCCACCACGTCAACTATCCGCCGTGAGCGACGAGGGAACCGGCGGCGACGGGCGAAAACGGGATCGACGCGATCGACTGGAGCGACACCACACCGGCGGGGTTCGGAACTCGCTGTGGTCGTGGCCCGACGCGAAGTCGCCGCTCGCGGTCGTCCGAAACTACGTGGCGATCTCGCTGGCGCGCGTGAGTCCGAGCCTCCGACTCAAGAACTGGCTGCTCTCGCGGATCGGCGTGACCGTCGGATCGGGGGTTTCGTGGGGGCTCGAATCGACGCCCGACGTGTTCTGGCCCGAACGGATCACTGTCGGCAGCGACGCGATCATCGGGTACGACGCCACCCTGTTGTGCCACGAGTTCCTCCAGGACGAGTACCGGCTCGGCGACATCGTTATCGAGGACCGGGCGATGGTCGGGGCGGGAGCGATCGTCCTTCCGGGCGTCACGGTCGGCGAGGAGGCACGAGTCGCCGCCAACTCACTCGTCGTCGAGGACGTCCCGCCGCGGACGACCGTCGCCGGCGTGCCCGCCGAGGTCGTCTCGCGGGCGGACGCCGCCGAGAATGACATCGACGACGATGTCGAAAGCGACGCCACGGGCGACGCATCCGCCCCGGAGTAGGCGCTCCGATCAGCTCTCGGATGTGGCGTCGTCCGCGGACGCGGATCCGTCGTCTTCGGGAGCGGTTTCGTCCGCGTCGTCGTCGCTCTCGTCACCGTCGCTCTCGTCGGCTTCGCCCTCTGCTTCCGTAATGTGCGCCTCGGTGCTGACGCTGTCGAGATCGACGCCGACCTCCTCGGCGACCGCGTCCATGACGGCCCGCTGTTCGGCCATCTCGTTTTCGAGCGCTTGGACGCGGTCGGCGGTGTCCGTCACCGTTTCCTGTGTCTCCTTGACCTCTTCGAGGAGCTCGTTCATCTTCTGGTACGTCCGTTCCGCCTTGTCCGCGAGCTGCTGGATGCGTTTTGCCGTGTCGCCGAATCCCATACAGCCACCGTCGTCCCGACCCTACCTGTGCCTTTCCGTTCGCGTCGAGGATCTGCGAAGTTGTCTCGACGACGGACTTTTGCCCGGACCCGGCAAGGACGATACATGAGTGTCGACCGGATCCTGTTGACGAACGACGACGGCATCGACGCCGTGGGGTTGCGAGCGATGTACGACGCCCTCTCGGCGGAGTACGAGGTCGTAACGGTCGCGCCGACCGGCGACCGCTCCTCGATCGGACGCGCCCTCTCCGACGAGGTCGACGTGGCGAGTCACGAACTTGGATATGCGGTTGACGGGACTCCCGTCGACTGCGTCGTCGCCGGACTGGACGAGCTCGTCCCCGACGCTGACTGTGTCGTCGCCGGCTGTAACAAGGGTGCGAACCTCGGATCGTACGTTCTCGGCCGGTCAGGGACGGTCTCCGCGGCCGTGGAGGCCGCCTTCTTCGACGTTCCCGCGGTCGCAGCGTCGATGTACGTGCCCGGGGATCACCCCGGTTGGCGACAGCGGGAACTACGGCCGGAGCGATTCGACAACGCCGTGCTCGCGACACGGTACCTCGTCAACGCTGCGTTCGACGCGGACGTGTTCGAGACCGCGGACTACCTGAACGTGAACGCGCCGATGGCGGACGACGGCGAGACGGGGGCTGGCGCTCCGATGCGAGCCACGACGCCGTCCGACTGGTACGGGATGACCGCCGATCACCGGGAGGGTGACGAAGCGCCGGACGGGAGCCGCCGGATCGGGTTCGACGATCCGATCTGGGGTCGCATGACGCCCGAAGCAGTTCCGGACGAGGTGGGAACCGACCGGCGGGCAGTCGTCGACGGGGAAGTGTCCGTCTCGCCGCTGACGGTCCCGCACGGCACGGACGAGAACGGGACTCTCGGCGAGCTCGTTGAGCGATACGACGGAAACGGCAGGATACCCGGAAGGTGATGGGAAGGGACCGCTACTCGTCGCCCGCGCTGACGGTGACTTGTGCCTCGGTGATGACGCGGTCACCCATCTCGTAGCCGGGTTCGTACACCTCGTGGACGGTTCCCTCGGGTTGGTCGCTCTCGACTCGAAGCATCACTTGGTGGCGCGCCGGGTCGACCTCGCTTCCGGGGTCGGGATCGATCGGATCGACGCCCTCGTCGGCGAGCACCTCGTCGAACTTCTCCAGCGTCGACTCCACGCCCGGTCGGAGGTCGCTTCCTGCCTCCTGATCGAGGGCTCTGAGGAGGTCGTTCCTGACGGGGGCGATCCGCTCGACGAGAGCCTCGGAGGCGCGCTCGCGGATCTCGTCGCGCTTGCGCTTGGCGCGTTCCTTGTAGTTGCTGAAGTCGGCTCGGACTCGTGCGAGCTTGCTTGTCAGTTCGTCGACTTCCTCGCGTCGCTCGTCGAGCTCCGTCTCCAATTCCGCCACCTCGTCGGCGAGCTCCGCGTCGTAGTCTGCCACGCGGTCGGCGAGGTCGGAGGGCTCCGCGGTCGTGTTCTCATCTTCGCTGGATTCGGTCGCCTCGGCCGCGTCGGCGGCACCCGCCGCGTCAGTGGTCTCCACCGCGTCGTCCGACTCCGGAGTCTCGACCTCGACGGCGTCGTCGTCGCTCATGTCCGATCGAAGTCCGCCGGCGCGTATAAGCGTTGTAGAACGCGGTCGCGAGTTGCCGGGTTACTTATTCCGCCCGACCGTACCGCCGGCAATGACTGCGCCGAACCGGAACACGCTGTGGGCGCGGGCGATGATCGACGAGCTCGTCGCCGCGGGTGTCGACGCCGTCGTCGTCTCGCCGGGCAGCCGCTCCACGCCGCTGACGATGGCCGCCACGCGCCACGACGACCTCCACGTCTTCTCGGTGCTGGACGAGCGCTCGGCCGCCTACTTCGCGCTGGGGCGGGCTCGACGAACCGGGCAGGTGACACCGCTGATCTGTACCTCGGGAACCGCCGCCACCAACTACCACCCGGCGGTGATGGAGGCGAGCAACGCGCGCGTCCCCCTGCTCGCGCTCACTGCCGACCGACCGCCGGAGCTCCGCGACTCCGGCGCGAACCAGACCGCGGATCAGGAGAAGCTGTACGGCGACGCCGTCC
This sequence comes from Halorubrum alkaliphilum, assembly GCF_017873815.1. Lineage (GTDB taxonomy): Archaea > Halobacteriota > Halobacteria > Halobacteriales > Haloferacaceae > Halorubrum > Halorubrum alkaliphilum. The sequence continues at coordinate 240,289 of NZ_JAGGKQ010000001.1, forward strand.
AGCTTTATAAAGACCTCCCCGAGCCGGCCGCCGCCGAGCGACCCCTTCGGTCGGTCCGGACGACCGTCGCTCGCGCGGTTGCGACCGCCGAGGGCGCGGACGCCGGCCCGGTCCATCTCAACGTCCCGTTCGCGAAGCCGCTGGAGCCGACGCCGGTTCCCGGAGACGTTCCGGACGACCTCGATCCGACCGCGGCGCACGGGCGTGACGGCCCGTACGTCGACGTCGCTCCCGGGAGTCCGGAGCCGGACGACGACGCGCTTCGCGAGCTGGCTGGCGAGCTCTCCGCCGATCGGGGGCTGATCGTCGCCGGACCGGCGGATCCGCCCGGACTCGACCCGGAAGGCGTGACCGCGCTCGCACACGCTACGGGCTACCCGATCCTAGCGGACCCGCTTTCCGGAGTTCGGTACGGCGGCCACACCCGCGTCGCGCCCGTGATCGGTGCGTACGACGCCTACCTGTCGGCCGACCTCGCCGGGGGCGGCTCCGACGACGACTCGACAGAGACGGGCGCAGTGGACGGACGGGCCGACGCCGGCGAGGCGTGGCTCGATCCCGAAGTCGTCCTCCGGCTCGGCGCGTCACCGACCTCGAAACCGCTCCGGGAGTACCTCGCCGCGACGGGAGCCGACCAGTACGTCGTCGATCCGACGGGTCGCTGGCGCGAGGCCGAGTTCGCCGCCACGGATCTCGTCGTCGCCGAGCCGAGCCGGCTGTGTGCGCGGCTCTCGCGGCTCGTTCCGGGCAGCGGCGGCGACTCGGCGTGGCGCAAGCAGTGGGAGACCGCGGACCGGACCGCCGAGGCGGTCCACGGGCGCACGACCGACTCGCCCGGGAACCACGGGGCAACGGATCCGGAGCCAGTCGGCGTCCACGAGGGCGATGTCCTCCGGGTCGTCGCCGACGCGATCCCAGACCCGTCGACGCTGTTCGTCTCGAACTCCATGCCGGTTCGGGACCTCGACCGGTTCGTCCCGCCGTCGACGACGAACGTCACCGCCATCGGCAACCGGGGCGTCTCCGGGATCGACGGGATCGTTTCGAGCGCGCTCGGCGCGGGATCGGCGACGACCGACGCCCTTACCCTCGTCGTGGGGGACTTGGCCCTCTATCACGACACGAACGGGCTCCTGGCGCTCGACCGCTGTGACGTCGACGCCACGATAGTTCTGATCAACAACGACGGCGGCGGAATCTTTCACGCGCTGCCGATCGAGTCGTTCGAGCCCCCGTTCACGGAGGCGTTCAAGACGCCACACGGAATCGAATTCGAACCGATGGCGGAACTTCACGGACTCGACTACGCGCGGGTCGACGCCCGGCCGGGTGGCAGCGATGATGCCCGACACGAAGGGGGGGTCGACGCCCTCGAAGGGAGAGATGTCGCCCTCGAAGCCTTCGAGGAGGCATACACGCGGGCACAGGAGTCCGAGGGCTCACACCTCATCGAGGTGCGAACCGACGGCGAGTCGAGCCATCGGATCCGCGAGCGACTCCAGTCGAGAGTCGAGAGTGCCGTTCGCGACGTGGACACGAGAGACGCCGCGGAGCGGGAGTCCGCAGATCCGGGGGTGGAGGAATGAAACGCGGCTGGTTCGCGGTTCTCGGCGGGGGACTGCTCGTCGTGTTCGGAGCGACGACGGCGCTGTTCGGGACCGGGTTCTGGTCCGCCCCGCTCCGTGCGGTACAGGGCCTGCTCCTCCTCGGCGGCGGTCTCGCGCTCGTTCGAGGGGGTCGCGGCGAGAAACGATACGATCTCGAACCGATCCGACTGATCGGAGTTGGGATACTCGCGCTCGGCGGTATCGCGCTTCTCAACGGAGTCGGTACCCTGATCGGCGGGATCCCGGCTGAGACGGCCGAGTTGGGTGCCGCGGTCGGCGCGGCGGTCAGCGGCTTCGCACTGGCGTTCATCGGCGGTGGGCTCTATCGGGGCGGGGACGCTATCGAGATCGAACTCAGCGACGACCCGATCCTGAGCGACCGGTGAGCGCGTCGGCAGTCCGGCTCCAGCGGTCGGCGAGACGGGTCCGACCTCACTCCACGGTGACCGTCGTGCGTGCGGTCGCGTCGTGTTCCTCAGCGGCGAGCTCGCCGACGACCCGATAGGACCCGGTCGGTGGGTCGGACCACGTTCCCTGGTACGTCGCCGACTCGCCGGGCGCGAGCGTCTCGCTTCCGAGCACCTGCGTGAACATTCGGCCCTCAGCGTGCTGCCAAACCTGACCGCCGGTGTCCGCGTCGTGTGCGATAAAATCCGCCCGCTGGCCCGTGCGGAACCGGAGCGTCAGGGGATCGACTCCCTCGTTGCTGACGGTAAGCGAGAGCTGAACCGCGGACGTGTCGTCGTCCGCGTCGCTATCGGCCGTCGCCGAGAGCGTGGTTGAAAGCATACGTCGACGCTCGTGCGTCGAGTAAATAAACGCTGGTGGCGAACGACGAACCTTATTATTCGCCGGCTCGTCCCTGTCAAGCGTGCAGGTCGTGGGATACGACGCTGGTGGAGCCACCGTCGACAGCAAAGCTCCCGTCGACAGCGATAGCACCCGCGACGGCGACGACGGTGGCACCCGCGACGGCGACGACGGTGGCACCCGTGCCGACGACGCGGAACGATCCGGGAGGTTCTACGTCGCGAGCGGCGGCGAGGTCGACTACCTCGACGCGAGTCCGGGGACGCGGCTCTCGTTCGGACTCGGCGACCGCCGGTGTGCCGGGACGATCCACGACGACGGTCACGTCGCCTGTGAGCGCCCGGACACGCCGTACTGTGACGCACACGCCTCTGTCTGGGTGTGTGCGCGGTGTACCGGGACGTGTCTCAAAGACGAGATGGACTGCCACGAGGCGCACGCGATGTACCTCGCGGCGTTCGCGCCCGACACGTTCAAGGTGGGCGTCACCCGCCTGTGGCGGCTCGAAACCCGGCTTAGCGAGCAAGGAGCGGATCGTGCGGCACACGTCCGGACGTTCCCTGACGGCCGGGTCGCCCGCGAGGTCGAGGCCGAACTCGCGCGCGGCGACGACCTCGTCGATCGCGTCCGGGTGCCGACGAAGCTCGCGGGGTTCGGAAGAGCGGTCGACGCCGAGGAGTGGGAGGCGCTGCTCGACCGGTTCGACCCGATCGAGCGGTTCGAGTTGGAGTACGGCCTCGATCTCTCCGAACGACCCGTCACGGAGACGATGGCGGCGGGGACCGTCCGCGGATGGAAGGGGCGGGTGCTGGTGCTCGACCGCAACGGGTCCACCTACGCGGTCGACGCGCGGGAACTGGTCGGCTACGAGTTGACCGAGGACGTCCCCGAGCGCGACCTCCAGTCGAGTCTGGGCGCGTTCGGCGGGTAGCTGGTGGCGTACGGACCCGATGACAACGCCGATACCGCCGAGGCGCACATCGATCGTTTATAAAGAACTCGTTGATGATGCGGGCCCCTGACCGATAGCGGGAGTGGAAACCAATGCGGTGTGATGGTCTTTTATAAGTGAGCGAGCGGTGTTGCTGGTGGCTGTTTATAAGTGGTTGAGGGTGCGGAGTTCGGCGTCAAACGCGAGGCGGTCAGTGATAAGTGACCGATCGTGGATCAACGGTGAACACCTCCAAAGCCCCGGTCGTCGCTCCAGCGGAGGGCATCGACTCCGGCGGAGGTCACCGGCACCGGCGAGCATTCTCCGGCAGCCGGCGCTACGCGCCGGCGACGCCACCGCATCGTTCATTTATAAATGAGCGTCGCGGCCGCTCACGTTCTTTTTAAATGCGATCACGTCGCTGCCAACCTGAGTGATCCACTCCAATACAAATGCCGTCGGGCGATCGCTTCACGCGTCTGCGCTTACCCGCTGATCCCATTCTCCGTCACGAACCGTCGGACGCCCAGATACGCCACCGCGGCGAGGAGGGCGTAGACGGCGACGGTGATCGTCGTCGCGAGATCCGCGCTGTCGATCGCGAGGCGCGCGACCGCGTTCGTGGGGCCGCCAGCCATCGCCGTCGCGCCGCCGAACAGGACGAGCACGGCGATCGAGTAGAGGAACTGCGCCGCCCGTCTGTCGGGAGCGACCGCGGCGATCCCGGCGGCGACCGCGACCACGAGCGTCGTCAGCGCGGTCATTAACGCGAGGATCGTTCCCACGTTGGCTACGGAAGTGCCGTTCGCCTCCAACAGCAGCAACCACAACAGTGCCTGTCCGGGCGCGATCGCGACTGCCGCGAGCGCTTTCCCGTCGAGAATCTCGCCGATCGTCACGGGCGCGACCCGGAGCAGCTCAAGGGTTCCCTCGTCTATCTCCTCGGTGATCGAGTCGACGACGAGCGACCCGGAGATGAAGACGGGCAGGAACACCAACACGGGGATCAGTATCGTGTACGTGAACGTGAAGTAGGGGCTCGTTCCCGTCCGGTCGGGAAGCGGGAGCGGCTGTTCGCTCAGCCAACTGCTCCGCGACTCGCGTTCGGTCCGCTCGTAGGTCCGCAGCAGGTCCCGGAGCTGGACGACGATCACCGTCGTCTCGACGGTCGCGTCGGGAGCGGTCACGCTCGCCGTGATCCCGCCCCGATCGTCGCGGGTGGCGACCACGACCGCGTCGGCAGCGTTGCGATCGAATGCCGCACGGGCATCGCTCGCGCTCTCGTAGCGAGTGACGGACGCGCCGGTCACCTCGTCTGCGGCGCGTTCGAGGTCCGCGACCGCGTCGCCCGCGCCGGCGACCTCCACTTCCGCGCCGTCAAGCGCCCCCGGGTCGTACATCGAGACGAGCCCGACCACGAGAAACGACGAGAACGCGGCGATGAACAGCTGGATACCGATCGCCAGCAGGATCGTTTTCTCCGCGCGCAGCCCGGCGAGTTCGCGTTTCGCAACCGTCAGTCGACTATCCATGGATCCCTAACACCCCGAAGTTGTATGCCGCGTGGAGCAGCGTCGCCAACGCGAGCGCCACGGCGTAGTACGTCCGGTTCCGACTCGCGCCGACCGCCGTGAGCGCCGTCGTGACCCCGTGGACGACGAGCGGTGCGAAAAAGAGCGCCGCGAGGACGAGGGGGGAGAGCCCGGCGACGCCCGCGACCGACCCGAAGGCAGCGCGTCCGACGTACAGCTCCGTGAGCCCGACCGCCTGAACGACCGCGGTGGCCTTCTCGGCGAGGAAGAAGCCGATCCCGGAGGCGAGTCCGACCGCGAGCGCGACCCGGTCGGTGCGGGCGAAGACCTCGCGCTCGAACCCGGCGTAGAGGTGGAGGCTCTTTGCGACCTCCTCGATGAACGCGATGGTCACGAGCAACACGGGGATAGAGACGGTCACCGGGAGCGCGAACAACACCGCGACCGCGAGCAACTCCGCGACGAACACGAAGGGGATCGTACACGCGGTCAGGAACGCGACCGCGGCCAGTCCCCGGATCCGGTCCGGGAGACGCGCCGCGAGACCGGGGGGTCGACGGACCCCCTCGCCGACCGCGTACAGCCGGACTGCGAGGGCGTCGAGGAACTTCCGAGAGACGGGTTTCTGAGTGAACAGGTCCTCCTCGCGGTAGACGCCGAGGCCGAGTCCGAACAGGAGGACGGCAGCGATTGCGGTCGGGCCGGTCGAGAAAAGGAACTCGCCGAGCGAGACGGCCTCACCTTGGAGGTCAAACACGACGAGCGTGAGCGGCGATATCAGCGCGACCGGCGTGACGTTCGTGAATATCGCCGGGACGAACGCGTAGGAGGTGAGGAGCACGCTCACCGCGACCGTGACGAACGTGAGTTCCTTGAACGACCGCGCGAACACCGCTCCCACGAACGTCGCCGCGAGGAACGCGGCCGCGACGGGGAGTATCGCCAACACGGACACAGGACCGCCCCCGACGACGACCGCGATCAGGGCGGTCACCGCGACCGCGACCGCGACGTACGGGAGGGTCTTGCCCGCGACGATGTCAACCGGCGAGAGCGGCGTGACGAGAAGGGGCTCACCGCGGCGCTTCGTCCGCTCCGAGAGAACCGAGGAGCCGTACGCCTGTACGAGGAAGTTCATCGGGACGAGGAAGACGAAGGCCAGCACGAGCGAGGCGAACGGGAACGGCGGCGTGATGGATCCGGGAGAGCCGACCGTTCCGGCCCCGAACGCCTCGCCGCCGATCGAGGGGACCGCGAACCCGCCGTCGTCCTCGTCCTCTCCATCCGCGCCGCCATCGCTAGCGAGACCGGACTCCTCGCCGTCGGCGTCCGCACTCGTGTCGTCCACGTCGCCGCCGAGACTGGCGTCCTCGTCGTCACCGGCCCCCTCGTCCCGGTCGTCGACACCGTCCCCACTCGTCGGCTCGTCCATACTACCATCGCTCGTCGGCTCGTCGACACCGTCGACATCGCCCTCTCCGGTGCCGCGGTCCCCGGTCGGATCGTCGCCAACGGTCGGATCGTCGCCAACGGTCGGATCGTCGCCGGACGGCCCGGACGGGCTCGCGTACTGGAGCGTGACGGTGAGCGGGAATGCGGCCGTCCGGTTCAATTCGGCGTACATCAGTCGCTCGTTGTGGGCCTCGACTGCCTCGCGGAACTCGGCTGCGGCGGCTTCGCCCTTCGACGTGTCGGTCGCGCGGACAACGACGCCTTCCATCGCGCCGCGGTCGTGAACGACGAGGTCCGCGTTCGTGCCGAGCGTCGCGCGTTCGGCCGGGACGAGCGTCAGGGCGGGCTCCCCCTCGACCGCGTCCGCGTACGACGAGTCGGCATCGACGCCCACTCGGTAGACGTCGCGGTCGACGTCGAGTCCGACCACGCCGGCCGCGACGCCCGCACCGACGACGGTCCCGGCGATCGCCAGCAGCGCAACCGCAGCGAGGACGGTCCGACGGTCGACGCCCCCCGACGCGCGCGACGCCTCCCAGCGGGCCACCCGGAGGACCCGCTTCAGCCGAGTTCTCACTCCCTCCCCTCCGGTCGGTCCGTCGATGTCGCGTCGTCGCTCTCGTCCATGCGGTCGCCGGCGCGCCGACCCGGCATCGGACGGCCGACGAGTTCGAGGAAGACGTCCTCGAGGCTGGGTTCGCGGGTTCTGATGTCGACGACCGCGCCGCCCGCGGTGGCCGCGGCCCCCCGCACTGTCTCGACCGCGTCTATCGTCGGAACCGCGGTGCGGAACCGGTCGCCGACCGCCTCGACGGTCGCGTCCGGAAGCGATCCGTCGTGGTCGTTGCGGATCGCTTCGAGGTCGGGCGAGATGTCCGTGTACACGTGATACGTCGTTTCGCCGTGTCGCTCTCGGATCCCGTCGACGGTGCCGCGGGCGACGATCCGTCCCTCGTTCATGATGACCACCCGATCACAGACGGATTCGACGTGATACAGGTTGTGCGCGGAGAACACGACGGTCTTCCCGGCTGCGCGAAGCTCGCGAGTGAACTCCAACACCGAGTTCGTCGTCACCGGGTCGAGCCCGGAGGCCGGCTCGTCGTACACGAGGACGTCGGGGTCGTTGACCAGCGATCGCGCGATCGCGACCTTCCGTTTCATTCCCTTCGAGACGTCACCGAGCCGCCGGTCGCGGTGATCGAGCTCCAGCCGATCGAGCGCGTCCTCGATCCGCTCGTTCGCGACCGGTCGCGGGACATCGTAGAGGTCGGCAAAGAAGCGGAGATAGGAGGTCGCGGTCATCTCCTCGTATAACGGGGACTCCTCGGGGAGGAACCCCAGATGGTGTCGCATTGCCGGTTCAGTCGAGTCGTAGCCGGCGACGCGTGCCTCGCCCGCGGTCGGCTCGACGAGCCCGGCGAGTATCTTCAGGGTCGTCGTCTTGCCCGCGCCGTTCGGCCCGACGATACCGAACACCTCCCCCTCACCGACGCTGAAATCGCTGTCGACGACGGCCGCAAAGTCGCCGTACGTCTTCCGGAGGCCCGCGACCTCGATCATGTCGGCGGCTCCGTCGTGGCGTCGGTTAAACCCACCCCCGCGGCTATCAGCGGCGAGAACGGGGTACGATCCCGTCTCGACTCACTCGTCACCCGACTCACTCGTCACACGATTCACTCGTCACCCGACTCACTCGTCAGTCGTCGGCCCACGCGTCGCCGTGTGCGCGGTACCCGTCGAACTCCCCGCGCTCGATCTCGCGTGTGATCTCCGCTTTCGTCTCGCGGTCGAGTTCGAGAAGGTGACACAGCGGGTGGCCCGGCGCGGCAACCGGATTCTCGAGCGCCCCGAGTATCAGCCCGTCGAAGGGGGCCTCGACGACGCGCTCCTCGGTTTTGAAGTGGTTCGTCACCGTACAGATCGCGTCGCCCTCGTACACCAGCGGATACGGCCCCCACTCCATCTCGACGAGTCCGCCGGCGTCGGCCCGGAGCCACCGCTTCGTGGTGTCCGCCGCGGTCGATTTATACCACCCGGGCCAGTGGACCGGCTCGTCGGGGAGCAGTCCGTACTCGGCGAAGACGCTTTCGACCCCCTCAAGAGCCTTCTCGATGAGCACCGGCTGGAACCGGTGGGCACGACCCATCTCGACGGTGACCGTCGGGATGCCGTCGGCCGTCGCGACCGACCGGAGCGACCCGGCGTCGCCGGTGCCGTAGAGAACAACGTTGGTCGCGAACGCGCGGGCGAGTCGCTCGACGCCCGGTGCTTCCAAGTCGGCGCGGGCGTGGTAGATGGTCGTCCGGTTTCGTGTCGAGGTATGAAAATCGAGTCCGAGGTCACACTGAGCGACGAACCGCCGGTAGATCACGTTCGCCATGCGCTCGGTCGTGTTCGAACCGGCCCGCCCCGGAAACGACCGGTTCATGTCCTGATCGTAGATCGGGGTGTATCGCTGTTGTGCTTCGTAGGCCGGGACGTTACACACGTGGAGACAGACGATCGTTCCGTGGAGTCCCTCGGGATCGTATCGATCCGCGACCTCCTGTACTACCTTGACCCCGTTGAGCTCGTCGCCGTGGATCCCCGCACTGAGGAAGACGGTGGGACCGCCGTGCTCCCCGTTGATCACGGTGATTGGGACCTCGATTGGGTCGCCGAGGTAGCTCTCGCCGACCTCATACCGGACGTGTCGTTTCTCCCCCGGATCGACCGACGCATCGTACTGGAACGGCTCTGACGGTGCGGGTTCGGTGTTCATGACTCTCGGTTGCGTGCGATCCGCAAAAACGCTCCGCAGGAACGGCACTCCGCGAGGGGGCATCCCACCGGAACGGGATCTCACCGAAACGGTCCTCGCAGTCGGTCCTCCCCGTCTCGTCGACAGGCTTACAGCGGTGGTGATCGATCCCGAAGTCATGAGAAGGGGTCGGGACGGAGACGAAACGGAGCGGAGCGGCGAGTCGTCGTCCGGATCGAGCCTCGATGACCGACCCGGTTCCGCGGCGTTCGATGTCACTCACGAGGAGCTCCGAGTGACCTTCGATTACCAAGTGGGTCGGCTTCAAGAGATCGACACGAAGGCGATCGAGATCCTGAAAGCGAACCTGCTTCTCATCGGGCTCGTCGTCACCGGCGGGTCGATACTCGTCCAGACCGACCTGGAGATCGCGGCGTTTATCAATCCGTTCACGGTCGTAGGCGGGCTGTTGTTGTTGGCATCGACGGGTCTCGCTGCCGTGACGTACACCGCCTCCGACATCCGCGGGGGGCTCGACGCGGACGCGATCGAGGCCATCGTGTCCCCCCCGTCTCGGTCCATCGGCGAGGAGAGAACCGATCACGGCGACAACGACATCGTCGACCATGACGCCGTCGACCTCAACGAACGGTTGCTGCGGAGCTACGCGGAGTGGATCGAGTACAACGCCCGCGTCACCGCTGTCAACGACCTCCTCGCGACGGTGACGGTCGTTTCCGTGTTCGTCGCGTTCGTCTACGTGATCGCCGGCGTCGCCGTGGGGGGAGCCGGGCTCACGACGATAGTGATGTGGTTGACGTTTCTCGCCCTCAGCGCCGCCATGTTCGGCTTCTCGTACGTCGTCGTCCACATGGACCACGTCGACGCCGCACCCGACCGATCGCCGGGGACCTTCGAGGGAGTCCGGATCTCGAAGGGCGGGAGCCGCCGTCGGGGGACGACCTCGCTCCGACGGATGATCGACCCCCGTCCGTCCGAAGAGGACTTGGAAACCGAGGATCACGGCGACGAGAACGAGTCGGACTGAGTACGGATCGGACTGAGGTCGAAACGGATCGGGATAACAGGGAGCGCTCGGGGATACCCGCATCTCACCGGTATATAAATGATCGAGTAGAAAACGTGTGCCCGTTAAAAAGCGGCGTCGTTACTCCTCTTCCTCCTCTTCCTCGACGTCCGGGTGTCGTCCGCCTCGTTCCCAGACGGCGTCCGCTGAGGTGTCGTTCGGTGCGGTGTGCGAGACGTCTTTCATGGTATCGCGATCGGAGTCAGTCATCTTGTAACCCGCTACTATGGACCCATATATTAACGCTTCGTGGGAAGAGATAATGACACCTAATATCATATAAGGAAGTATTAATACACTGCTTATAGGTGGCGAACTCGAACGGACGGACCGTGACTCACCGCGTTGACGGAAGCCGAGCCGGGAACGCCCGGAGATCGACCGTGACCCGCGAGGGGTGTTCGTTGCTCGTCGCCCGTGAGGTCCGTACGTCACCGGAGAGCGCGATCGAAGCCCTCCGAGACACCCGAACGTGGAGCGAGTGGAGCCCCTCGATCGGGAGCGTCGAGAGCGACGACCGCTTCGTCCGGGAGGGAACCCGCGGTCGCGTCCGCGTCGCCGGCGCGTGGATCCCCTTCGAGGTCACCGCCTTTTCAGGGCGGCAGTGGCGCTGGCGCGTCGCCGGGATCCCGGCCACAGGTCACCGTGTCGAGGCGTACGCAGACGATTCGGAGCGGTGTCGGGTCGCGATCGAGGTCCCGATCGTCGCCGCCGGCTACGTGCCGGTTTGCCGGCGGGCGCTCGACCGGTTCGCAACGCTCGTCGAGGACGAGTGACCGGACCGGTCAGTTCTCGTAGCCCGCCTCGAACGGGTCGATGAGTTCGCTCCCCGGCTCCGCCTCGTCCTGGGTGAACCCGGGACCCTGCGTCGCCAACTCGAAGACGAGGCCGTCCGGATCGCTGAAGTAGATGCTTTTGAAGTACGTCCGGTCTTTTATTTCGGAGACGTTGACGTCGCGGTCGCGGAGATACGTCTGCCACTCGCGGAGCGTCTCCTCGTCGGCGACGCCGAACGCGAAATGGTGGCTCGCGCCGGGACCGGGCGCACCCTGTGAGTTCGGGTACTCGAAGTAGGTGACGGTTGTCCCCGGTTCGCCGCTCGGCGTCGACGAGAAGTAGTAGTGTGGCGTCCCCGGATCGTCGTAGTTCTGCGTCCGCTTGACCGTGTGCCAGCCGAGCGTCTCCTCATAAAAGGAGACGGTCGCCTCCATGTCGGTACAGATGTTCGTGACGTGGTGGAGTCCGGTCGTTGGCGGCGGGTCGCTCATTTCAGTCATGGGTTGTGTACACGTGGCTCTTACCGTCCATGCTAAAAGGAATTGCCTGTAATCTGCCGTCTCGCACGCTGGTCTCCGTCACTCGGCACGAACTGGAGTGTTTGTCGGCTCCACTCGGCGGGCTTCGACAGCACGCGTTATTCGATCAGCGGCGCGCTTGGCCCCGGGGATGTTCGGCGCATACGGGCCGACCACGCCGAGCGCCAGCGCACCGGAGACGTACAGCGGGAGAGCCGCACCATCGGTCGTTTCCCACGCCAGCGTCTCGTCGATGAGCATCGGAAGCCCACGATACCCGCGTGCGAGATCCAGATCCGCAGCCAGCCGGTCGGTGAACGGCTGCTGAAAAGCCGGCTCGAACCCGGTCGCACAGACGACACGGTCACCCTTCAACACCTCTCCGTCCTGAAGCCGGAGTGCGACACCGCCTTCGGTCGTGGTCGCAGTCTCGATGTCACCTTCGAGCAGCCGAAGCCGCCCGTCGCCAATCTGCGCGTCGAGCGGCTCGTATAAGTACGGCGGCACCGTCGCTGAGTGTCCGGCATCGCGGACGGCATCGAGCCGCGCCTTCGAGGCCCGCGGATATTGGTGGAGCTCTCGTTCGATATGGTTCCAGTTGAGCCACGGCGGATCCGCCTCCGAGACCTCCCACTCCAGTGGGTGACGACTCACCATCGTCACCGACTCCCGCTCGCTCAGGACACACGCGAGTTGGACGGCAGTGATCCCCCCACCGACGACGATGGTTCGGGTGGCGTCCGCTTCGGGGTCGAAGTCGCCCCAGACGTGGTCGATGCCGTCGACGCCTCGTGCCCAGTCGGGAACGCGGTTCCGTCCCCCGTGACCGATGGCGAGCACACAGGCGGCAGTGTCCATCCGACCGGTGGACGTTTCGAGCTGGAGCTCACCGTTGGTTCCCCTCTCAATGCGCTCGACCCGGGCCTGCCTGTGGAGCGAATCGAGTCCGTTTGAGTCGATGAACCGGTCGGCGTGATCCAGAAACAGGTCCAATGAGGGCCGGTCGGGATAGTCGACGGTCGGCCTGAGCTCGTCCTCGCGTCCGGTGGCTTCCGCGAACGATTCGAGGCTGAACGGCTCCGTGCCGACGTGCTGGACGTACGTCGAGCGAAGCGCGTCCATCCCGATCGCGTTCGCTTTCCGGCGGAAGGAACTCAACAGTCGGTCGTTTGGATCGACGACAGCGACCGCGTGGCGGTCAACTCCGGCGTCTTCGATCAGTCGTCCTGCGAGATGTGTTCCATGGATACCGCCTCCGAGTATCACACAGTCGAATCCGCCATTTGGGTGGTTCTCGTTCATGCGAATGGGCACGGTCGTGTTCGAACGGAGCAGTGAAAAGTTAATAAATCTATTGTTCAAGATAACAAGAACTATTTACGAGAAGATTATCGTTAGTAACACATGGAACGTGAGACGACGCCCGTCACGGTGCTATCGGGAACGCTCGGTGCCGGCAAAACGACCACGCTCAATCACCTGTTGTCCGAGAGCGGCGACCGCGACCTCGCCGTCCTCGTCAACGACATGGGCGAAGTGAACGTCGACGCCGAACTCGTCGCCGAGTCCTCCGACATCTCGGCCGACGAGGAGGAGCTGATCGAACTCGACGACGGCTGTATCTGCTGTGAGCTCCGTGGTGACCTCTTGGACGCCATCGGGAACCTCACCAGAGAGCGGGAGTTCGACGCGATCATCGTGGAGTCAACCGGCGTCGCCGAACCGCTACCGGTCGCACAGACGCTGACACTCGGATTCGACCAGTCGGATCTCGATCCAACCGAGTTCTACGAGGAGACCGGAATCGAGCCGCTCGATGCGTGTCACATGGACACCGCAGTCACCGTCGTGGACGCCCACCAGTTCCACTCGGCGATGAACTCCACCGAACTGTTGGACGACGACGGCACGGAGAAACCCCTCGCCGACCTTCTCGTTGAACAGGTCGAGTTCTGTGACGTGTTGTTGCTCAACAAATGTGATCTCGTCGACGAAGCGACGCTGGCTGAGATCGAGTCGGTCCTCGAAACCCTCCAGCCTCGCGCGGAGATCCTCCGGACGACGCATGGCCGCGTCGAAGGCGACGACGTCGTCGACACCGGTCGGTTCGACTTCGAGGAGGCCAGCCGGTCTCGGGGCTGGATGCGGGAGCTACAGGACCCCCACGAGTCGGCGGAGGAAGAACACGGCGTGACCTCATTTGTCTTCGAGGCGCGTCGCCCGTTCCATCCGGAGCGGTTCGCCACGCTTCTCGACGAGTTTCCGGAGTCGGTCGTCCGCTCGAAGGGACACTTCTGGCTGGCCGGCCGCGAGACCGAAGCGATCATGCTCAACGTCGCAGGACGGTCCGTCAGAGTTGCTCCGGCTGGGCCGTGGGTCGCTGCGCTTCCGCCGGAGGAACGTCGAGAGCGACGCGAGGCGATCCCGGAACTCGACGAGAGCTGGGACGAGGAATGGGGTGATCGCGGCACCCAACTCGTGTTGATCGGCACCGAGATGGACCACGACGCGCTCCGCGAGCGACTCGACGACTGTGTGCTCACGGACCGGGAGATGGCGGCTGACTGGTCAGCGTTCGACGACCGGTTTCCGACGTTCGAGCCGCCAGCCGAAGACGACGCGGGGGCCGACACGACGACTGATGCCGACGAAGGGGAGGAGATCGGTCTTGCGGACTGAGTCGCCACCCGACTCGGGAGACGCTCGCGGGGAGCGGCAGCCGACCGACGAGACGGATTGGCAGTGTAATACAGTCGTCGAACAGCGAGACGACCAGCCGGATCAGTGTACGATCTACTCGACCGCGTCGGCGGACCCGGTGGCGACGACGTGGATCTCCGCGTCGGCGGGATCGTACTGTTCCGTGGAGGCGTGCCGATGACGGGGCCGTTCCAGCGGGCAGTCAAGGGTAACGTCGAACACGGACGCCGCGAAGAGGCGATCGCCACGCTCGCGGCGGACGGCCGGATCAGAGACCTTGCGGTGCTCGTCCGCACCCGAGGGCTTCCCGGTGGCCTGCGACGCCGAGCAATCGACGGGTTGGGTCGGTGTGGTGCCGAGGAGGCGCTCGATGACATCGCCACCGACAGTACGGTTCCGGACGAACTCAGACGAACGGCGGAGCGGCGATGACCGACGCGACCGACGATCAAAACGGATCGGAGCGCCGGGTTTGCCGTGTTAGCGGCCGCGAGCAGGGACTAGTCGGGAAGTACGACATCTATCTCAGTCGGCAGGCCTTCCGGGAGATGGCCCGCGACATGGGGTTCGAAAAGTACGACTGATCGGCGCGGGTGCGGCTAGTCGGGGCGGCTTAAAACAGGCCGATCCCGAGACCGTACGGCCACGCGGTGCCGCCCACGGCGAGCAGCGCGATGGCAGCGCCGGCACCGTAGAGGTTCTTGAGGAAGCTGGTCATCTCGGACTGTTTGTCCTCGGGGTCGTCGATCGACCAGAAGTCGTGCATCGTCACGGCGGAGACCAGCAGGAAGACGGCGAGCCCCCCAGCAGCGATCACGGGGTACGCGCCGACAACGATCCCGATCCCGCCGAGCACGAGGAGAACGCCGGATGCGACCACGGAGAATCGCGGTGCGGGAAGTCCTTTAAATTCGGCGTAGCCGGCCATCGTGTCGAGATCCATGAAGTGGTTCAGTCCCATGAAGGCGAGTACGCCCCCGAACAGCAGCCGACCGAGAAGGAACAGTTCGCCGG
Organism: Halorubrum alkaliphilum; assembly: GCF_017873815.1. Taxonomy (GTDB): domain Archaea; phylum Halobacteriota; class Halobacteria; order Halobacteriales; family Haloferacaceae; genus Halorubrum; species Halorubrum alkaliphilum. Next base: position 255,460 of record NZ_JAGGKQ010000001.1, read on the forward strand.
CGAACGGGGTATCGAGCTGTAACGGTAACGCAGCAACTTCTGCTAACATTGTGTAATCACGTATACGAACGGAACCTATATATCGCTTCCCGGACAATAGAGTAAGTAGGTAACACCGATGTCATCACAGGACTTCGCCGACGCGGAGGGATCGACGGGCACGGACGAGACGGCCGAAACGCTCTCCGAGACGCCGTGTCCGGTGATCGACTCGCTCGAACAGATCGGCTCGCGGTGGCGGCTCGTCGTCCTTTACGAGCTTCAGAACGGCGAGCACAGGTTCAACGAGCTCAAGCGCGAGACCGACGCCAACGCGCGAACCCTCTCGCGCGTGCTCGATGATCTCCAGGACTCCGGCTTCGTCGCGCGTCGAATGGAGGAGGACGCCCCCGTCGCAACGTACTACAGCCTCACCGATAAGGGCGAGTCGCTCGCGCCCGTCTTCGCGGAGATCGACGAGTGGGCCAACGAGTGGCTTGCCGAGTGTGAGGCGTAGCCACGCTGGACGCCTTCCGTCCGCCGGTGGAGCGGCGACGCCGGGTACGTTTTAGTCACTCCCCACCCATCTGTCGGTATGCCACGAGAGACGGTCTCGTATCGCGACGGTCACGTCTACGAGTTCGCGCCGGAGATGGAATCGGTGTACACGGCCGCTGATGGGGAATCACTCACGATCGAGACGATCGACAGTCTGAACGGAGCCATCCGGACCGAAAGCGATCGACTCGACGAGATCCCGGAGGAGGTGAACGCGGCCACGGGACCGATCGCCGTCGAGGGGGCGACTCCCGGTGACGTGCTGGCAGTCGACATCGAGGACATCCGCGTCAACGAGGACCGCGGCCGGGTCGTGACCGCACCCGGCTTCGGCCTGCTCAAGGACCGCGACGACATCGAGCACCCGGCGACGCGGATCACCGAGGTCGACGGTGCGGGCGGGAGCGGCGATGCGGGCGGAGAGGATGGCGGCGACTCGGTCGCGGGAACCGTCTCTTTCGAGGGGATCGACCTGCCGATCGATCCCGTGATCGGAACTATCGGCGTCGCGACGGCGACGGAGCCGATCACGACGTTGACGCCGGACGACCACGGTGGTAACCTCGACACGACGGACATGACGACGGGGACGACCGCCTACTTCCCGGTCTTTCAGGACGGGGCGATGCTCGCGATGGGGGACTCGAAGGCCGTCATGGCGGACGGCGAGATGTGTGGAACCGGCGCGGAGATCGGGACGGACATCGACGTCACGCTCCGCGTCGTCGAGGAGCCCGCGGTCTCGATCGACCGGCCGCTCGTCGACACGGGTGACGCGATCAAGACGATCGCGAGCGCGGAGACGATGGAGGCGGCAGTCGAGCGCGCAAACGCGGACCTGTTACCTCTGTTGACGCACGAACACGGCTTCTCGACGACCGAGGCGTACCTGTTCTCCAGCCTCGTCGGTGGTCTGGAGATCAGCATCTTTCGAGGCGGAGCCCCCGGCCTCAACGAGCAAGAGCTTCCGACCGGTCGGAAGCGCGAAGCGAGTAGGCCGGGGAGGAAGCCGACATGGCCGGAAACAAGTAACTTGATTGCTACTGTCTGACTTGCCA
>NZ_JAGGKQ010000002.1 GCF_017873815.1 Halorubrum alkaliphilum
CTCCGCGCCGGCTGCCAGAGAATCTTCGATTCTCGCTGGAGTCAGGGGCGGTCGCCGAGCGGTTCCGGCGACCGCCCCTGACGAGGCTGGGGAGGCCTGAGGCGCGGTGGCGGTTGCGGGGCCGGGTGGGACTCAAAGGGGCAGTCGCCGGACTACGTCCGGCTGGGGCTTTGGAGGTCTTCAACGTCGATTCGCAGTCAACCGCTTATAAGCGAGTGGCTGGAGCGTTTGAGTAGTTCATCACATCTTCAATCACGTATAAACCGCCCCCAGCAACACCGCTCTCCCACTTATATATATCACCTCTCAGTATACTCGATCTACTCCCGAAACCAATCAACACGCACGTGTGATCGAGTGGTATGGCATCTGGTGCTTTTTATAAGTAGCACCGTTACGTACCGCATATGCAGACGCACATCGTTCCGGTCGGGTTCGATTACGACCGGATGATCGCCCCGCTCATCCGGGACCAGTTCGACGTCGACCGGGTGATCCTACTGGAGGGAACGGTCGGTAGCGAGGCGAACGTCGAGTACTCCCGCAACATCGCCCGGAAGCTCGAACAGGACTTTCAAAACCTGCTTGGCGCGGAGACGGTCCGCGAGCGGCTCCCGGACGTGTACGACTACGACGCCGCCTTCGAGCGCGCGTTCGACCTCATCAACGAGGAGCTCGACCGGGAGGGTCCCGACGGCGAGACGCGGGAGGTGTGGGTGAACGTCTGTTCGATGCCCCGGCCCGTCTCCTTCGCGTTCGCGACCGCCGCCCACTCGATCATGGTCGAGCGACAGGCGGACCGCGACCGGATACACACCTACTACACCGCCCCGGAAAAGTATCTGGAGACCGAACTCGCCGAGGAGCTCCGCGCGAACCGCGACCTCCTACGTGACCTCCAGGAGGGTGACGACGTGGACGACGACCGTATCAGGGACCAGTTGGCCACGACCAGCGACCTGCTCTCGGAGTTCGACGAGCGAGGGACGACCATCGGCGCAAAACGGATCGGCGACAGCCACGTCATCGAGCTGCCGGTGGCCTCGTTCCAGAACGTCAAGCCGTTCGAGGAGCTCGTTCTGTTCACGCTCGGCGAACACGGGGAGTTCGAGTCCGTCTCGGAGCTCGCGGAGACGCTCGCGGCGGACCTCAACGAGGAGTACACCGACTCGTTCCGCTCGAAGGTCATTTATAATGTCGACCGGCTCGGCCCCGGCGGCAAGGGATACATCGAGCAGGAGGCACACGGGAAGTCCTACCGAACCTCCCTCTCGCGGATCGGTGAGCTCTGGGTGCGCGCACACGCCGACGATGACCACGACCTGACCGCCGAGTGAGCGGAGCGGTGCCGTGACCGTCCCGTTTATACTCGTGGGTCGGCGACGATGAGGGGATGACGACGGAGCCCGATATCGACCCCGACGACTTCGGTTTCGCCCCCCCGGAGACCGGACAGTCGTTCGAGAACGCCCTCGCGAAGGCACGGGACGGGCTCCGGTTGACCGTCGACGACGCGACCGAGTTGCTCGCGACCGGCACCGACACCGCGGGGATCGACCCGGTCCGCAAGGAGGCGGTGCTCGAACTCGCGGACCGCCGCCGGCAGGAGACAGTTGGCGACGAGGTCACGTTTGTCGCCAACCTCAACAACAACGTCACCACCGCCTGTAACACGGGCTGTCTGTTCTGCAACTTCAAAGACTCCGCACACGCGTTCGAGGCCGACAGCGATGTCGACCACGCGGGGTTCACCAAGACGCCCGCGGAGTCCCGCACGGTCGTCGAGAACGCCCTCGACATGGGCGTCTACGAGGTGTGTTCGGTTTCCGGGCTCCACCCCGCGCTCGCGTTGAACGAGGAGCACCACGAGATCCTCGCCGCCCACGACGACCCGGCGAGCGAGGTGAACTACAAGCCGCCGGACGTGTACGCGACCGATCCCGGTACCTACGTCGAGCAGTTGGCAGCGATGTCCGTCGGCGGGATCCATCTCCACTCCATGACGCCCGAGGAGGCGTATCACGCCGCCCGTGGCACCGACTGGGACTACGAGACGATCTATCGCGAGCTTGCCGACGCCGGTCTCGACTCCGCGCCCGGTACCGCCGCGGAGATCCTCGTCGACGAGGTGCGCGACGTGATCTGTCCCGGGAAGATCCGCACCGACGATTGGGTCGCGGCGATGGAGGGAGCGATGAACGCCGGACTCGACGTCACCTCGACGATGATGTACGGCCACGTCGAGACGGTCGAACACCGCGCGAAACACCTGAAAGCCATCCGCGATCTCCAAGACCGGACCGGCGGGATCACGGAGTTCGTCCCTCTCTCCTTTATTCATCAGAACACCCCGCTGTTCCGTCAGGGCGTCGTCGACTCCGGCCCCTCCCGCGACGAGGACGAGCTCGTCGTCGCGGTCGCCCGGCTCTTCTTGGACAACGTCGATCACGTCCAGGCGTCGTGGGTCAAGTCCGGCGACGCCCACGGGCTCAAGCTGCTGAACTGCGGTGCCGACGACTTCATGGGAACGATCCTCTCGGAGGAGATCACCAAACGCGCCGGCGGCGAGTACGGCGAGTACCGCTCGTTCGACGACTACGTCGAGATGATCACGGCGATCGGCCGGGTTCCGGTTGAGCGCTCGACCGACTACCGGACCCGTCGCCGGATCGACCCCGACGACGGTCCGCACGGACCGCAGCTCGGCCCGCGCGCGGACGGGACCCCGATGCTCCCCGGCCGAAGCGGAGCCGGCACCGCCGACGGCGACTCGGTCGGTGCGGACGATTAACTGACCCCGGTCGCTCCCGTTCTCGTCTCAGCATCGATGCCGTTCTTGCTCCCGACTCCGTTCTCGCTCCCGACTCCGTTCTTGCTCCCGATCTCGTTCTCGATGTCGTGATGCCGTCACGTGTTCACGTCACGGCGAACCCGGTCACGACCACGTATCCGCCGACGAGCACGAGGACGGACGGCACGAGCCATCGATCGACTCGGTCCGGGATCCCGTCGACAGCGACGCGGGAGACGAGCAGGCGTGCGGCGAGAAACACGAGACCGGCACCGACCAGATACAGCCCGACGACCACCGTCAACTCCGTCGTTGAGAGGTCAGCGAAGAACGGCACGTACACGGCGATGTTTTCGCCGCTGAGACCGATTCCCGTGATCGCAACGACACCGATACGCCCGGCCGAGTTCGGAACGACCCGGGACGACTCAACGCTGGCCTCGGGCGGACGGCGAACGAGGCCCCATAAACCAACACAGAGCGGCACGATACCGAGGAGAAACGTCCACTCGCAGAGGAGTTCGCTGGCCAAGATCGCCCCGAGAACTGCCGCCGAGAGGCCGATAGCGAACCCCAGATAATGGCCGACGAGCACCTCCCGAGCCCGGTAGTCGTTGTCGGCACAGAACGCGCTGATAACGACCACCGTATCGAGGTGAGTCACGACGAACAGCGCGACGCCGAGCGTCAGAACGGTCTCCACGGAACACTACGACGCTCTCGACGGACTCGTTTATTAGTTTCTGTAGACCTTGTTGAAACCCTTCGACTCTGTCAGAGAGCGAGTGGTCGATACAGAGCGCGAATCGGTCACTACAGGGGTAACGCGGATACCGGCCATGGAAGCACTTATTCTTTTAGTGATGCTTAGGTGAGACGATGGCCGATGGCTTCCGAGATCTACTTAATTCGCTCCACGAACGCGGATATAGTACGATTACTCGGGACGAGGGTTACGATACGGAGGCTAGTGGAGTAGTTCCACTTAATCAAGAAGACTGCCGTGAGAAACCCTCTGGTTGGCGTCGATTTCTTCCTCAGATATACGATGCTGGGGACATCGACCTTGTGCCGAGTGATATTCGGTACATCGTTGACGCTCATGGATTCCGAGTTGAACCAGTTGGCCGCGACGCAGATTCATTGACAATACTGATACAGCCAGATCTCGCTCAGTAAGCAGGCTGGTTCTCACGGCTGATTCAGCGCAGACTGGGTGGAATGAACAGAGTCAGTCTGCTGGACCGATCTTCTCTATCCAGCACGACCACAAAATAGTACTTTTAAATAGTTACGCAGAGCCGTTCCGCGGAGTATCCCGCCCGTCCAGCGTCGGCGACTCGGGTTTCGAATCCGACGCCATACAGAACGTCCCCCCGACGATCTCGGCCCCCCACCTGCTCCCAACGAGCAGGAATCGCCGGAAAACGTTTTATATTGACACGCCATACCATATATGAGATGCCCGCGTCCGACGCCGTTTCCGCTTCCACCGATGCCGACTTGGGGACGCTTACCCGTTCCGACGAGCGGATGCTCTCCTACCTCGCCGACGTGGGAACCGACTATCCGGCGTTCATTGCCGGTAACACGGGCCTGTACGCCGACCACGTGGACGAGCGATTAGAGCAATTGGCGTCCGCGGGACTCGTCGAACGGGTGACGGGGGAGTCGGTGTACCGGATCACCGACGCGGGTCGTGACGTCCTCCGAACCGACTGTGCGGTCTGGTCCGACTGAACGGGTCGACTCGTCCGGAGCTCCGCGAACGGTTCGGCTCTCGTTCCCTACCCGGGTGACGATTACCTGCCCAGCTCCTCGTGTGCCGACGCGAGGTTTCGGGAGCCGAGCGCGGCGAGCAGCGAGAGCTCGCCCGCGAGCGCGCCGACCGCGATGGCCTCTGCGAGGGCGTCAGCGTTGCTGCCCGCGGGGTCGCCGCCGCCGCGAACGCCGAGCACGTCGAGTGCGGCGGCCTGCGTCGGGAGCTTCGTTCCGCCGCCGACGGTGCCGACCTCGAGACTGGCGAGGGAGACGGAGACGTACAGATCGCCGTCGGGAGTGACCTCCGCGGTCGTGATCGCGTTCGCCCCCTCGACCACCTGTGCCTCGTCCTGCCCGGTCGCGAGGAACATCGCGGCGACCGTGTTGGCGACGTGGGCGTTGAACCCGAGCGACCCTGCCTTCGCGGAGCCGACGTGGTTCTTCCGGGTGTTGATCTCCGCGATGGCCTCGGGCGTCGTGTGGAGTCGGTCCTCGACGACCTCCCGGGGGATCTCCACGTCCGCGGCGACCGAGCGACCGCGCCCTTCCACCGCGTTGACGGCGGCGGGTTTCTTGTCCGAACAGAGGTTTCCCGAGAGCGCGACGAGCGACGCGTCGGTTTCCGCCTCGACGACGTCACAGGCCTCGCGGGTGGCGATGGTGACCATGTTCATCCCCATCGCGTCCTTCGTGTCGTATCGGAACCGCAGGTAGACGTTGTTGCCGACGGCGTAGGGCGTGACCGCGAGCAGTTCGCCGTGGCTCGTCGTCGACTCGGCGGCCTCCCGGAGCGTCGGGACGTTGTCCCGGACCCACGAGGCGAGCGCCTCGGCCTCGGCGACGTCGTCGACCCGGAAGACGGGCGCGCGCGTCATCCCGCTCTTGGTGACGCGGGCGGTCGACCCTCCCGCGGCATCGATGACCGAACAGCCGCGGTTGACGGACGCGACGAGCGCACCCTCGGTGGTCGCCATCGGGAGGTACCTGTCGCCGGCGAACGCGCCGCCGTCGACGCTCACGGGCCCCGCAACCCCGATCGGTATCTGGACGGCCCCGATCATGTTGTCGATGTTCGGGTCGGCGTCGGCGGCGTCGAACGCGTACTCACCGAACGCGTCCACGTCGCTTCCCGATTGCTCGGCGACCGCACGACGGCGGACGGTCGCCGCCGTCTCGGCGTCGACGTGTGCGTCGAGCTCGTGGAGCCGTACGTCCCCGTCTCGAACGCGGTCGACGAGGTCGGCAACGGTTGGATCGCTCATGTTCGCGTCTCCTCACGGCTGGTGCTAATGACTGTCGGTTCCACGGCTTTCGAGGGGATCGAACGCGCGGATCCGCGGGGTCGCGGGGCCTATCGGCCGACGAAATCGGAGAGGCGCTTCCGGAGGCTCTCGCGTCCCAGAGTGAGGTAATAGGCGTCGCCGCCGTCCTCGTAGTAGTCGTCGATCCGGCGTTCGATCTCGAAGCCGAGGTGTTCATAGAAGCCGAGCGCCTGCTCGTTGGTCGTCCGGGCGTGACAGGAGACGGATCGGTGGTCCTCGGCGACGTCGGCGATCAGTCGTTCCGCGTGGCCGCGTCCGCGGTGGTCGGGATCGACCGCGAGAAAGAGGACGTACCCGTCGCGACGGACGGAGGCGAACGCGACGAGGGTCTCGTCCTCGACGAGGAGATGCGTCGTGGAGCGTCGGTAGGCGTCGACGAAGAACCCGCGTCGCTGACGGAGAACGCCCTCCGCGGAGCGGATCCGCTCTTTAAGCTCCCACGCCGCACCGACGTGGTCGGATTCGCCCGGCGGATCCGTCCACTTCTCTACGTTGACGCTCACTACACGGCAGTAACACGCCATGACAGTATAACTCCACCGCCACCGGGAACGCTCACGGAGGACCGAGGGCGCTCACGGAGGCCGAGGACGCCCACGGAGGACCGAGGGCGCTCACGGAGGCCGAGGACGCCCACGGAGGACCGAGGGCGCTCACGGAGGCCGAGGACGCTCACGGGCTCAGTCGTGGGAGGGGTCCGATCCGTCGAACCCGACCCCGATCACCTCGAACCGAGCCCCGTCCGCGTCGGCTCCACCACCCGCGCGGATCGCCCATCCGTGAGCCTCGGCGACCCGTTTCGCGATGCTCAGCCCGAACCCGGTTCCGTCGGTTGCGGTCGTGTAGCCGGCATCGAACACGTCCTCGCGATCGGCCTCCGGGATCCCGGAACCGTCGTCCGCGACGTAGAACCCGTCCGGCAGGTCGCCGACCGTGACGGTCACGTCCGGTCCGGCGTGCTCGACGGCGTTGCCCAGGAGGTTCTCGAAGAGCTGCCGGAGCCGGCTTCTGTCGGCTCGAACCGTTCGATCGAGGTCGACGACGAGGGTCGCCTCGTCCGTCCCCGCGACGGTTCCCCAACACGCCTCGACGACGCTCGCCAGGTCGACGGGTTCCAGCGTTCCGATGTCGTCACCCTCGCGAGACAGCGTCAGGAGGTCCTCGATGAGCGCGTCCATCCGGTCGTGTGCCTCTGCCACGGCGTCGAGACGGTCGCTTTCACACTCCTCGCGAGCGAGCGTTAGCTGTCCCTGGGCCACGGTGAGCGGGTTCCGGAGGTCGTGGCTGACCACGTCCGTGAACTCCGCGAGCCGGTCGTTCCGTCGTTTCAGCTCGTCACGGCTGCGTCGTAGCTCCCGCTGGCGCTCGCGCTCGTCCAGCGCGGTCTCCGTCGCGGTGGCGAGGAGACGCCCGAGCAGTTCGTCGGTCGCGTCGAACGCGCCCGGAGTCGGTTCGCCGAAGGATATCACCCCGTGACTCCCGACCGGAAGGACCATGAGGCTCCTGAGTCCGGTGTTCTGGGCGTTCGTTTCGTCCATCTCGATCGAGTCGAGGTCGTCGTACACCCGGATCTCGCCCGTCTCGAACGCGGCCCGTGCGAGCGCGTCCGTCCCGTGGTCCGCCGGGTTATCATCCGCCGCTGACACGGACGGCGGGACGAGTTCGCCGGTCTCCGGATCCCGAAGTCGGACGACGGTGACGGCGAACCCGAGCACGGACTCGCCCGCGTCGACGACCCGCTCTGCGACCTCGCGTCGCGACTCGGCACGGACGAGTTCACGCGTCGCGTCGTGAAGGCGTTCGAGCCGATCCTGACGCGTTCGAAGCGTCTCCTCGCGAGTTACGCGGTCGATCGCGGCCTCGAGGTAGTTCGCGAGGATCTCAACGAGGAGGACATCGGTGTCCGTGAACGCGTTCGCCTCGGGCGAGGAGATGATGAAGAGGCCGTGTTCGCCGATCGGATGGAGTACCACGCTGCTTGCGGGCGTTGCCTCGCTGAGGAGATCGGAGGCCTGTACGTCGTCGATGTGGATCGGTTCGCCGTTCCGGAACACGTTCCACGCGAGGTTCGCCCGCGTTCCCGGCGGCGCGGACTCGTCGTAGGACGGCAGTTCGTCGAACGTTTCCGGGACGGCGTCGACGACGGCGATCGGTTCCAGCCGAGTTCCGTCGTCGTTCACCAAGTGGACGCCGCTCAACGGCGCCCCGATGATCTCGTCGGCGGCGTCGTTCGCCGAGCGTGCCGTCTCCGCGACCGTCCGCGTGTAGTTGAGTTCTCGCGTCCGCTCTCTGAGCTGTGTCAGTTTGTCGTCCCGTTCCCGACGCTCTGAGACGTCTCTGCTGCTGACGAGGAACCGATCGCCCCCGTCGATATCGAGACGACGGGCGTGGACCCTGACCGGAAACGTCGAGCCGTCTCGACGCCGATATCGGCCGTCAATCTCCAGCCGATCCCCGACGTCCATCCCGTCCCAGATCGCTCGCGCCTCGTCGGGGTCGATCGTCTCGTCGATCTCCCAGACGCGCATATCGGTCAGCACGTCCGCGTCATATCCGGTCTCCGTACATAAACGGGGGTTCACCTCGAGGATCCGGCCCTCCGCGTCGTGGACGTTGATCATGTCAGGGGAGTTCTCGAACAGCGCCTCGAGACGGGCGGTCGTTCGCTCCAACCGCTCCGCCCTCTCCTTCCGACCCGTAATTTCTGTAATAAATCCCTCGATCGCGACCGGATCACCGGAGCCCTCGGCTTCGTCCGCCTCGCCCGTCTCGCCGCTCTCGCCGGCCACGCTACGTCCGCGTTCCCATACCCACTTCGTGGTCCCGTCGGCGCTCACGATCCGGTAGGTGATCTCGAAGCTGTCGGCGTCGGCCAACGCGTCCTCGATCGCCTCCCGGATCGGCCCGCGGTCCGCCGAGTAAACGAGGTCGTCTCCCCACGTTACCTCGTTTCGCTCCAACGCTCCCGCGGAATAGCCCGTCAGCTCCTCGACTTCCCCCTCGACCGTCTCCATCGGCCAGCCCTCCTCGTTGCGGCACCGATAGATCAGTCCCGGGAGCGTGCTGATGAGCGTCTCCAGCCGCTGGGTCCGTTCCGTCAGCATTCGGCGCGCGCGGGTGCTCTCCACCGCGTTCAGCACGCGATTGGCGAGCAGTTCGTACTGTTCGGTTCCCGTGCCCTTCTGGAGGTAGTCGGTCACGCCGGCGGAGATGGCCTCGCCGGCCACCGACTCGGACCCCCTGCCGGTGAAGAGGAGAAACGGGAGGTCGGGATACGCCTCGCGGACCGCTCGAAGGAACTCGATCCCGGTCCGTCCCGGCATCTCGTGATCGGAGACGACACAGTCGAACGCCTCTCGATCCACCGCCTCCAACCCGTCCTCTGCGTCCGCCTCGACGTGGACGTCGATTCGGTCGTCCTCGCGTTCGAGATACGTCGCGACGATCTCGGCGAGACTCGGATCGTCGTCCACGTGGAGCACGCGGATCGGGTCGTCGGTCTCGCTCATTGGCTCACCAGTATCGTCAGACGGTTATAAGCGTATGGAGGATAGCGTCTCTCGACCCGATCGGTCGTCGTCGATGACAACACGGAAATCCGCCGCGCTCGCATCGACGAGACGTGACGTACGAACTCCGGGAGCACACCGCGGACGTCGCCGTCGAGGCGACCGGATCCTCGCTCTCAGCGACGTTCGCTGCCGTCGCGGACGGTTTCACGGCTGCGAGCAGTGAGTCCGTCCCCGACGAGGGCGGCGACCGGTTCGCGGTAACGATAACCGCCGAGAGCCGCGAGGCCCTGCTGTTCGACTACGTGGACCAACTGATTTACGAGCGCGACGTGCGGGCGGTTCTCCCCGCCGACCACGACTGTCGGGTCGTCTCTCCGGATGGCGTCGACGCCGCCGATCCGGAATGGACGGTCGAGGCGACGGCTCGTGGCGTTCCCCTTTCCGACGTCGTCGCTCGCGAGATCAAGGCCGTGACCTACTCACAGATGGCGCTCGAACGACGCGACTGCGGCTGGTACGCCTACGTCGTCCTCGACGTGTGAGTGGGGACCGATCCGGCCGGACGCCCGTCGTACTCACCTGCGGAGTCGGCGCACCGACCTGACGCAACGCCCTTCCCCTCCCGCGTCGAACCCCCGGGCATGACCACACGCGAGTTCGACGGGGTCCGGCTGGAGAAGGTGCGAGACCACGTCTGGGAGATCCCGCGCGAGGGCGACATGAACGTTCCGGCGCGGGTGCTCGCCAGCGAGTCCCTCTTAGAGGAGATCGGCGAGGACGACACGCTCCAACAGCTGAAGAACGCGACCCACCTGCCGGGGATGGTCGAGCCCGCCCTCTGTATGCCCGACGGCCACCAGGGGTACGGCTTCCCCGTCGGCGGCGTCGGCGCGATCGACGCTCGAACCGGCTGTATCTCCCCCGGAGCGGTCGGATACGACATAAACTGCGGCGTTCGGATGGTGAACACCAACCTGAAATATGAAGACATCAGGGGTCGCGAGGAGGAGCTCGTCGACGCGTTGTTCGAGGCGATCCCCTCGGGACTCGGCGGCGGTGGGGTGATCGGCGGCGACGCCGACGCCATCGAGGGCGCGCTGGAACGCGGCGTCGAGTGGGCCGTCGAGGCGGGATACGGGATCGAAAGCGACCTCGCTCGGTGTGAGGACGAGGGTCGTCGCTCGGACGCGCGTCCGGAGTTCGTCTCCCAGAAGGCGATGGATCGCGGCCGCAACCAGATGGGGTCGCTCGGCTCCGGAAACCACTTTCTGGAGGTACAGCGCGTCACCGACGTGTTCCGCGAGTCGGTCGCCGAGTCGTACGGACTGGAGGAGGACGGCATCGTCGTCCTGATCCACTGTGGGAGCCGCGGGCTCGGCCATCAGACCTGTAACGATTACCTCCGACGGATCGAGCAGGAACACGACGACCTCCTCGCCGAGCTTCCCGATAAGGAGCTCGCGGCCGCACCCGCCGGCTCCGAACTCGCCGAGGAGTACTACGGCGCGATGGCCGCGTGTATCAACTTCGCGTGGGTGAACCGCCAGCTCATCACCCACCGGACCCGCGAGACGTTTGGCGAGGTGTTCGACGCCGACCCGATCGACGACCTCGGCATGGAGCTGCTCTACGACATCGCCCACAACATCGCCAAAAAGGAGACCCACGAGGTCGGCGTCGGGCCGGACGGACTCCCGGCCGTCGGCGACGCGGCCGTCGACCGCGCGGAGCGCGAGCTGTACGTCCATCGAAAGGGCGCGACGCGCGCGTTCCCCGCCGGACACGAGGACGTTCCCGAAGCGTACCGATCGGTCGGTCAGCCGGTGATCATCCCCGGGAGCATGGGGGCCGGCTCGTACGTGCTTCGCGGCGGCGACGAGTCGATGGGCGTCTCCTTCGGCTCGACCGCACACGGTGCCGGCCGGCTGATGAGCCGGACGCAGGCGAAACGGGAGTTCCGGGGCGGCGACGTCCGGGACGACTTGGAATCCACCCAAGCGATCTACGTGAGATCCCAGTCGGGTGCGACGATAGCCGAGGAGGCACCCGGGGTGTACAAGGACATCGACGAGGTGATCCGCGTCAGCGACGAGCTGGGTATCGGCGACAAGGTCGCCCGAACCGTCCCCGTGTGTAATATCAAGGGGTGACCGGGAACGGCGACGCCTTCAGCGGCCACCGTCGGTCAGCGCGACGCGGTCGTCCGCGTCGGCGTCGTCGCCGGTTGAGGCGGCATCCGGATCGACCGGCTCTCCGGTCGCCTCCGCGAACGGAGCGTCGTCGCCCGCGAAGTGGGTCCAGAGCGTGACGCCGGCGACTGCGTATGCAACGAGGTCGTAGTGGACGGCCCCGCCGAACTCGGTGAACGCGGCAAGCGTGCTGTAACCGAACACCGCGACCACCGCGGTGACGAAGCCGAGTTCGCTCGTGGCTCGTCCCTCGACGGCCGCGTCCAGCGCCCGACGGATGATCGGGCCGCACGCGACGAGGAACGCGATACCCGATAGCGCGGCCAGATTGACGAAGAAGTGAGTCGCCACCGCCGACTCCAGGATCGACTGGAGGTACGCGACCGTGACGGGATCGTAGAACAGCCACTCGACGCGGGTCGGGTAGAGTACGCCGATGTACGGCGTTGCGACCATCAGCCCGAAGAGGACCGCGACGGCGACGCGGGCGGAGGCGAACTGTGACGCGCGGCGGCTCTCGAACGCCTCGTTGCCGGGAGCGACGACGAGCCCGCACGACTCCAGCACGCTCCGGAGGTCGTCGCGTGACACCGCGGCCTCGTGGTGGACCCCGACGGTTCCGTTCCGCTGCGTCGCCGAGGCGGCGCTGACGCCGTCGTGATCCGCGAGTACGGCTTCCAGTAGCGACTCGTCGCGTTTCGTCTCCAGCCCGCTCACCTCGAAGGTGTCGTTGACGTGGTCCGCCGGCACTCGTGAAACACGCGGCCCGGCGTCGGGGTCCGCTCCGCCGACGCCCGGACCGTCGATTCCCCGCCGTTCGACCGCGGCCTCCAGAGCCGACCGAGCGCCGCGGGAGTCGTCCCCTCGCATGGAACGTACCTACGGCTCCACGAGCATGAAACTTCCCCCGGGGCGGAAGGACGAACTACTTGGCGTAGTAGCTCGTGAAGAAGCCGGAGAGGAACGATGAGATGCCGACGGCGACCAACAGCTCCGAGCGGTCCCACGAGTCTCGCCCGTCTGCCGAGGCGGCCACGGTGAGGGCGAGGCTGATGACGAGCGAGATGATACCGTTCGCGAGATGCGTTTTGAGCGATCCCATACCGATCGACACGACCCTCACCGACATATCGTTTCGGGCTGGCGAAACGCGTTCCGGGACCGCCGATATCGGTTTCGAGGCGAACCGGCGCGAGCGCGGGTCGAGCGATGCCGGTCAGGCGTTCACCGATTCGAGATACCGGGTGACGACGATCCGTCCCTTACGGGTCAGGGTCGTTCCGGTCTCGGCGTCGGCGACGAGCCCCTCCTCACGCAGGGAGTCGAGGATCATCGACGTCCGGGTCGCGTCGCCGGTAACCACGTCGGCGACGTTCGCCTCGCCGCCGGCCGAGTAGATCGACACGAGTACCTCCAGTTCGTCTTCCGTGGGATCGAGCGCCTCGACCTCCTCGCGCACCTCCGCGTACTCGAGTTTGATGTAGCGACCGAGGACGTTGAGCGTCCGCGCGTCCGGAACCGTCGCGATCGAGGTGAGCGTCTGTACGTCCGGTACGTGTCGGAAGACCAGCGCCGGGTGTTTAGACCCCCCGATCGTCCGTTCCGTGTGCTCGTAGTCGATGACCGTCGAGAGATCGACTGAAAAGGGATCGGGACATCCGACGAAGTCGATCCGACCGGGAGACAACGAGAGTTTCGCCTTGTGGTCCGTCGCGTCCGTGACGCGACCGCCGACCTTCGCCGGGTGCCGAACCGTCACGGTCACGTCGCGCAACAGCGCCTTGAACAGGACCCGAACGAACCGGTCCATGTCGTCGGGTTCCCCCTCGATGAGGGCGGTGTCGCGGGTGCCGTCGCGGTCGTACGCGAGGGTCACGCTGTCGTTAAAAAACGAGCGGAGGTCGCCGGGAACCGTGCCGACGACGACGTCGAACACGCTCGATAGCGGGACCGTCGTCCGCGAGTCGCCCGTCGCCAGGACGAGCCGGCGCTGGCTCAACAGAACACGTCCCCGGACGGGTTCGTCGTCGTCAAGGTCCGGCGTGTACAGTCGACCGACGAAGTCGGCCACCACGGACTCCTCCATCACGCGAACGTAAGGGGAGTCCGACCTTTATTGTTCCGCGCGACGTATCAACCGTGATAAATCGGTTCGTCGATCAGGCGTCCCCGTCGGACTGGAACGGCTCGCCGACGGCGCGTCGCGGTAACAGACTCATCAGTTCCGTGTGTAGCTCCTCGGCGGACGCGAACCGGGCCGCGGTCGACCCGGCCATGGTTTCGCCGAGATTCACCTCGCCGTCGGCGAGCCGGACGGTCACGTCGTCACACTCGGTCGCGACCGTCGACGGATCGGTCGGATATTCCAGCGTCGTGAGGACGGTATCGATCCGGTTCAGCCTGATCGTTCGTGTCATGAGATACGATAACGAGCCCCAGAAACATCAACCTATGTATGGATCCGGCCCCCGTGTGACGACGGCGGTTTCACGGATCGATCGACTGATACGTGATCGCTCGTATCACGTGATACGTACCTGACCGACATGTCCGCGTCCGCTACTCGTACGATTCTGGTCGCCTGTACGGCCGTTGCGGCCGTCGCGACCGGCGGAAGCCTCTATTTCAGCGAAGTGATGGGACTGTATCCCTGCGATCTCTGTTGGATCCAGCGGATCGGCATGTATCCGCTCGTCGTCGTGCTGGCCGTCGCCGCCTACGAGGACCGGATCGGCGTCTGGCGGACAGTCCTTCCGCTCTCCGTCGGCGGAGCGATCGTTGCCGCATACCACTCGTACATCCAGCGGACGCCGGCAGCGACCTGCTCGCTCGATGGCGGCTGTACCACCGTTCAATACGAACTGTTCGGACTGCTCTCGATCCCAAACCTAGCGCTGGTCGCGTTCTCGCTGGTCTCTCTCGGGGTCGTGGTCGGCGCACGACGGAACCGGTAGCGAAACCGGACCGGCACTTCGGTCCGGGTTCCCGGGACGTTTATACGCGGGGACGGACGACCCTCGACATCGCATGGCCGAGCCGATCCTCAAGTGGGCCGGCGGCAAACGACAGCTGCTCGATCCGCTATACGCACGGTTTCCGGCGTCGTACGACCGCTACCACGAACCGTTCGTCGGCGGCGGCGCGCTCTTCTTCGATCTGGAACCCGACGCCGGCACGATCAACGACGCGAACCCGCGGCTCGTCTCCCTGTACGAGACGGTTCGTGACGATCCGGACGCCCTCATCGAGCGGCTGGAGTCGTTCGACGACCCGGAGTCCGACCCGGATCCGACGCTCCCGTACGCCGATACCACGCAGCGCGGACGCGACGTGGACAACTACTACTACCAGCAGCGCGCCCGGTTCAACGACCGACCGTACACCGGCGAGTTCGACCCGATAGAGGAGGCCGCCCTGCTCGTGTACTTGAATCGGACCTGCTACAACGGGCTCTACCGTGAGAACGCCGACGGCGGGTTCAACGTCCCCATCGGTCGGTACGCCGACCCCGATTGGGTCAAACGCGACCGGATCCGTCGGGCGAGCGACGCGCTCGCCGCGGTCGACGTCCACGGTCGCGACTTCGAGTACGTCCTCGAAGCTGCGGATCCCGGGGATCTCGTCTACTTCGATCCGCCCTACGAGCCGATGAGCACGACCGCGGACTTCACCGAGTACAGCGCGGACGGGTTCGATCGGTCCGACCAGGCGCGACTCCTCGACGTCGCAAGCGAACTCGACGAACGGGGCGTGAGCGTCATCCTGAGCAACAGCGGCGTGATGTACGAGCCGTACGCCGACGCCGGCTTCAACGTCGACACCGTCGGCGCGACCCGCGCGATCAACAGCGACGGCGATGGACGCGACGAGGTCGACGAGGTGATAGCGACCACCGTCTCCGAGGCCGAGTGGTCGGGGGACGGCCAGCGATCGCTATCGACGTTCGACGGTGACTGAGCGGTCCCGACCTCTGGACGGGTCGTCCACGACGGACCATCCGACGGGCTTTTTGAGTCCGCCGGTCGTCGGGGGTGATATGACCGATCTCGACATCGATCTCGTCCTCGTGCCGGTGGACGGCAGCGACGCGTCCCACGAGGCGGTCGATTACGCCATCGGAATCGCCGAGGAGTACGGCGCTGCGGTCCACGCGCTGTACGTCCTCGACGAAGAAGTCGTCCGCGCGCTGGAATCGGGCGACACGGACGAGGCGGATGTCGCCGACGACACGCAGTCGTTCACCGACTCCGTCATCCGCCGCGCGGAGGCCGTGGGCGTCGATCACGGGAACTCGATCGCGTACGGCTTCTCGACGGAGGTGAAGACGGTCCATCCCGGGAGCGTCGTGCTCGACACGGCCGAGGAGCTCGAGGCGGACTTCATCGTCATCCCACGGGAGCCCGTTACCGGAGACCCGGGACAGGTGCTGGAGAAGGCGGCCGAATACGTGCTTCTGTACGCGAGCCAGCCGGTCCTCTCGGTGTGATCGAGGAGACGAACCTCCCGCATCGATCGGTCCTCGGGGGCGACCCGAAACCCTTTCACGGCGAGCGTCCCCGCATCCGGTGATGCTCGAACGCCTCCCGTTTCTTCCCGAGGGAACGACGCTTCCCCCCCTTCCGTACCTCGTCGTGACCCTCCTCGCCGGCGGAGCGGTCGCCGTCGCGCTCCACCGACGCCGACCCGAAGTCACGAGGGTACACGTTCTCGCACTAGTTCCGTGGATCGCGCTCGGAGCCGCGTTACACGTCCTGTACGTCGTCGACGCGCTGCCGACGCTTTTCAGTCCGTTCGGCGGCTCTCCGACGGTGTACTTGGTCGTCGCGACGCTCGCCGGCGCGGTCTGGACCGTCGCCGACGCCGCCGGAACCGCGAGGGTGAGAGCCGTCGGAACCGACGACCCCGCGGCCGACGACTCTCTCCTCGACCGCGAGCGGGTACCCCTCCTGATCGCCGTCGCCGGAACCGTGCTCCTCGTTCCGGTCGTCGCCGCCGCGCTCGCGGGCGGCGTCTCGGGCACGGGCGGACGTTGGTCGTTCGTCGCACTCGTGGCGACCCTCCCGGTCACCGCCGTCGTCTGGCTCGGACTCACCCAGGCGAGTCCGGAAGCCGCAGTCACCGGCGGCGTCGGCGTCCTCGTCGTGTTCGGTCATACCCTCGACGGCGTCTCGACCGCGGTTGGCGTCACGCAACTCGGGTTCGGCGAGCGGACGCCCCTCTCTCAGACCATCCTCGAACTTGGCGGCGTTCCCCCCGTGCCGCTGCTCGGCGAGGGGTGGGTGTTCCTGCTGGTCAAACTGGCCGTCGCGAGCGTCGTGGTCTACCTGTTCGCCCCGTACGTCCGCGAGGCACCGGGGGAGGGATCGCTGCTGTTGGGGTTCATCGCCGCGGTCGGGCTTGGCCCCGCCGTCCACAACCTTATCCTGTTCACCGTCGCGGCTTGACGCCGTCGAAAAGGAGATAGTCCTGCTGCCGCCGAAACGGGTCGGTTCGGTCAGTCCTCCTCGACGACCTCGGGGTCCTCGATGGCCGACTGGAGGGAGTCGATCCCGTTGACCCACTCCGAAACGAGACCGTACTCCAACTCCTCGACGAGATCGATGTCGAGGTGGTGGCCGCCGATGACCCGCGTTCCGGCCTGTACGACGTAGCCGAGCGCGGCGTCGAGGTCCTCGTCGGCCTCGGCGTCGGCCGCAGCCTCGATGAACTCCGCGACGTCGCCGTCGACGACGCCGCCCACGACGAACTCCTCGGCGGCGTAGAACACGGGCACGAGCGAGGTCTGGACGCCGTCGATCAGCATGGTCTTGTCCTCGTCGTCCAGCGAGACCTCGGCGAGGACGATGTCGCTGACCCCGCGGATCTCCTCGACCGCGCGCTCCTCGTCGATACGGCCGTCTTCGAGCGCCGCCAGCACCTTCGCGACCGCAATGGCGGCGTCGTCCTGGAGGTTCAACAGGAGTCGAGCGGAGTCCTCGTTTTCGGGGTCGAGCTCCTCCTCGGCGAGCCTGTCGAGCCAGTTCTGCCAGCGCTCCTCGGAGTAGAACGTCTCAACGGCGTCATCCTCGGTCATGTCCAATATCTCTCCCGGACTACTCAAAGGCCTTTCCTATCACCGTTCGCCGCGAGACGCCGTCACACCCTTCCGAGAGCTCCGATCGGCGACGCCGTGTCAGCGCGTCTCGGGATCCGCGAGCGTGGCTTCGGTGTCGATCCCGTACACCGCGGCGGGCGTCTCCACGTGTGCCCGGCGGACCGCCTCGTCGTACCCCTCCTCCAGCAGCCAGCGAACCCGCCGCGGGACCGTCTTCGGACCGAGCACCATTCCCGGCTTCTCCGGATCGTCGACGAAGTCCGTCTCCATCAGGAACGGCTCGCCGGACTCGACGGCGCGTTCGAGCCGATCACGGTCGCTCATCACGCTCGGCACGACCCCCTCCAGCCGCCCGGCTGCGTAGTGTTTCACCACGCGACCGGGGTCGAGCCCGACCGCCTCGGCCGTCTCCGCGAGGTCGGTGAGGTCCTCGGTCGCCTCCGTGTGGAGCTGTACCGCACAGCCGACCTCGGCCGCGCGCTCGAAGGCGGTCCGCGTCACCGCGTTCGACGCCTCCCACACCGCATCGGTCACGTCGTAGTGGGGGCGACCGGACTTCAACGCGAGCGCACGGCCGTCCGCGACGTACTCGCTCGCGACCTCGATCCCGCCCGCCATCAACTCCCGCGCTTCCTCCGGCGAGAACCCCCGTTCGTCGACGAGCCGGCTTATCAGGCCGGGATGGACGCCGAGGACGGGCCAGGCCCGTCCCGGAAGGACGTCGGTCGCGTCGTCGACGGCGTCGATCGTCTCCTCGAACACTGCCTGGAAGTCCTCGGGCTCGTCCGGCTCGACGCCGAGGTGCCAGGAGGGTTTGTTGACGACGAGCAGATGCGTGCCGCCGAGTCGAACGAACTCGTTGACGGCGTCGATCCCCTGCCCGTGTCGCGGATCGAGGTGGAGGTGGTCGTCCAATACGGGCGTATCAAGGTCGGGTTCGCTCATGTCCCGGATCGCGGTCCGGGAGCGGATATGCGTTCCGTGCCGTCGCGTTCGGATCCCCGTCGCCGCGTTCGGATCCCCGTCGCCGCGTTCGGATCGCACCGACCACACGAGTCCACTCCCGCCCGGCGCTCGTAGCCGGCGGAAAGCCTCTTGACGGTGGTGGTCGAACTCCGGACATGCGCCGCCCGCTCCTCGTCGTCACGCTCGTCGTGCTTGGCGGCCTGCTGATGGCGAACCCGCTGTACCTCCCGATCGCCCTCGACGAGCCGACCACCGGGTACTCCCACGCGGTCCAGCCGATCGAGTCCGATCTCGTCGCCGCCGACGCCGACGTCGTCGACCGGGCCGATCTCGACCCCGAAACCCGCGAGGCGTTCGATCGCGCGCGAGACTCGCCGGAGGGCGGATTCACCGTCGAGGACCCCGATGAGCGGGTCGGTTCCCTGCCGTATCCCGCGGAGCCGACGACCGGCGACGGGATCCTCGTCGTCGCCGACGGGAACGACCGCTACGAGTTCTGGACCCGGACGGTCGAGCAGGAGCCCGGATCGACGGTCGTCCAGCGGCTTCTCGTCCAGCCGGTCGGGTTCCTCGTCGGGTTCCTCTCGCTTGTCGCCGCCGTCGCGGTCGCGATCCGGGGGCGGAACGGCGACGCTCCGGCGGACGCCGACGGCGACTGAGCCGTATCCGCCGGACGCAACACCTATGTCCGCCCCGTAACGACGGATCCGACGTCGATGGTCTCCCGCCCGAGTCCGGACGAAACACGACGGGGTGCCGGGGCGATCGCTCGGGGGGTCGCGGCCGGTGTCCGTGAGCGCGTCCGGATCGACACCCGGTCGCTCGCGGCGTTCCGGGTCGCGCTCGGACTCTTGATCGTCGCGGACGTCCTCCTCCGGTCGCGGAACCTGACGTACTTTTACACCGACGACGGGGTCGTTCCCGTCGAGTTGGCCGTCGCCGCGGAGCCCGCCGCGGCCTACTCCCCGTACGCCTTCGTGACCTCGCCCCGCGGCGTCGCCGTCCTGTTCGCGGTCACCGCGCTGGTCGGCGTCGCGCTCGCGGTCGGCTACTACACCCGGCCGATGACGCTCGTCGCGCTCGTCCTCGTCGTCTCGCTGGACGCGCGCAATCCGTTCGTGTTGAGCTTCGCCGACGTGCTGTTCGCGACGCTCGTCGCGCTCGCCGTCCTCCTCCCGCTCGGCGAGCGGTGGTCGATCGACGCGGTCGCCGCCGACCGTCCGCGCCGGGAGTCGGTCGCGAGCGCCGCGACCGCGCTCGTGCTCGCACAGATGGTTGTCATGTACGTCGTTAACGGGTATCACAAGACGACATCGGAGCTGTGGCGGTCGGGTGAGGCGGCCGTCCTGATCCTCGGGATAGACGAGATCACCTTTCTCTTCGGGGACGCGTTGCGGGCGGCTCCCGACCTCCTCCGGCTCGGAGGGCTCGTCTGGCTCGCCATGCTGTGTCTCGCGTGGCTCCTCCTCGCCGTTCGTGACCGCCCGCGACACCTGTTTGTGGCCGCGTTCGCGATCGCACACCTCTCGATGGCGCTCACCGTCCGGATCGGCGCGTTCTCGTACGTCTGTCTCGCCGGGTTGCTGCTGTTCCTTCAGGGCTCGGCGTGGACGGATCTCCGACGCGCCGGGCGGGGGATCGGCCTGCGGGTCGATGCGCTCGACTCCCGTCTCGCTCCGGTTCGCGACCGTTTTATAGGGGCTCGCGACCGCCTCGTCGCGCTCGCCGGTCGCGCCCCTCGTCCGACGACGACCGTTCCCTCCCGAGCGCTCGCGGCCCTCCGCCGCCGGCTTCCGGATCCGGTCGCTCCACACGCGCTCGTCGTCGTCGCGGTCGCGGGCGTCGCAACCGTCCTGCTCGTCGCCGGCGGGCTCTCGGCCGTCGGCGTCCTCGACGACGACACCCCGAACGCGGAGGTCGAGGCGGGGGCGAACGCGCTCGTCGAGTTCCAGACCGACTGGTCGATATTCGCGCCGGTCCCGCGAACGACCGATCGATACTACGTGTTCCCGGCGCGGACGACCGACGGGTCGTTGGTCGACGCCTACAACGACCGGGAACTCTCGTACGACCGACCACACGCGACGCTCCAGCACCAGCACGCGACCTACCGCGAACGGTTCTACATGGTCTCCGTGTTCAATGACGACGAGCCGGTCGATCGGTACCTCGCGGACGACCTCTGTGAGACGTATCGAACTGGCGACGGCGCGTCGCTCGTCGGGATCGAGCTGTACGTCGTAACGGAGGGCATAACCCGGGAGACGATCGATGACCCCGGCGCACGCGACCGATCGTTCTCCCAAGGACTCGCGTACGACTGCGAGAACGGCGACGGAGACCCGATTCCGCCGCCGCCATCGGGGAGCCACTGACCGGGACGAAAGCCAGCTACCGTTTCGAGTCGTCGTCGCTGTCGCCGTCAGCCGCGCCGTCGCTGTCGCCGTCAGCCGCGCCGTCGCTGTCGCCGTCAGCCGCGCCGTCGCTGTCGCCGTCTTCGTCGCCGGTGGCGACCTCGTCTAAGCGTTTCTCGACCGTTTCGTCGACGGTCTCCTCGACCGTTTCTTCGACCGTTTCATCGACTGTTTCCTTCACCGTCTCCTCGACCGTCTCGCCCACGGTTTCATCGACTGTCTCCTCAACGGTCTCCTTCACCGTCTCGCCCACGGTTTCATCGACTGTCTCCTCAACGGTCTCCTTCACCGTCTCATCGACGGTCTCATCCACCGTTTCCTTGACCGTTTCCTCGACCGTTTCCTCGACGGTCTCGTCCACGGTCTTTTCGACGGTCTCCTCCACCGTCTTCTCGACATCCTCGGACACCTTCTCGACGGTCTCCTCGACGTCCTTCGTCACCTCACTGACGGTCTCCTCGACCTCCTCCGAGACCTTGCCGACGCTCTCGTCGACGGCCTCCTCGACTTCCTCGGCACGGGGCCGCCGATCGACCCGGTCGTTCACCGCTTCGAGCCGGTCGATGACCTCGTCGACTTCGGTTTTGAGCGTCTCCTCGACGTTCTCGGTGACCTCCTCGGTCATCCACTCCGGATCGAACCTCGCCATCTTCCAGGTGACGTGGACGACGTACGACACGAGCACGCCAAGGCCGAACGCACCGCCGACGGTGCTGCCGACGAACTGGAAGAGGACGACCGCGACGAATATCAACAGCCCGTACGCCAAGTCGACGAGGAAGTCGACCCGATTCGGATTCACTGACGCGTTCCTCCGCGTGTTGCGAACGTTCCGATCATTTCTGTTCACGTATACGTTCCCGCCCCAGCCGGTAATACCGATCGTTTCCGACGCCGAGCGCTACGTTCGAGGATCGGTGGCCGACGCGTCGGATTCGAGCGCTCGCCGCGTCGACTCGTCGACCCGCACGAGATGACACAGCGGGTTGCCGGGATAGACGACCGGGTTCTCGAGGACGCCGATGAGCAGGCCGGTAAAGGGCGCTTCGACGCCAATCGGGTCCTCCTTGAACGGGTTCGTGATCGTCGCGATCCGGTCGCCTTTATGTACCAGCGACCCGCTCTCGTAGTGGGTGTCCACGATCCCCCCGGCGTCCGCCCGGAGCCACGTCTTCTCGCCGGACCCGGCGACGAGCGTCCGCCAGCCGGGCCAGCGGACGGCCTCGCGTTCCAGCAGGCCGTACTCGGCGAACACCGAGCGGACGCCCGCGAGCGCGTCGTCGATGAGATTGCGCTGGAACCGGTGCGCCTCGCCCATCTCGATCGTGATCGTCGGGATCCCGTCGTCGGTCGCCTCGCCGCGCAGGGTGCCGCTCGTTCCCTCGCTGTCGATGACGACGCTCGACCCGAACGCCATCGCGAGCCGATGAACGCCCTCATCGGCCATGTCGCCCCGAACGTGGAGCATGTTGGTTCGTCCGCGCGTCGAGGTGTGGAAGTCGAGTCCGAAGTCGCACGGCTCGATGAAGTTCGTGTAGATCCGGTGGGCCATCCGCTTTGAGCTCGTCGACCCAGGTCTCCCGGGAAACGACCGGTTCAGGTCCCGGTCGTACACCGGGAGATATCGCTGTTGGGCCAGAAAACCGGGCACGTTGAGCACAGGGAGACAGACGAGGGTGCCGGCAAGCGCCGAGAGGTCCCACTCGTGGGCCACCTCGCGGACGACCTCGATGCCGTTCAACTCGTCCCCGTGGGAGGCCGCCGAGAGGAAGATCGTCGGTCCGTCATGCTCACCGTTGATGATCGTCACGGGGATCCGAACCGGATCGCCGAGATACGTCTCGCTTATCCCGTACCGGACGTTCTGCGTCTCGCCGGGGGCGACCGCGCCGCCGTTGTACGTGAAGGCCCGGTCGTCGTCCATATCTCACGTCAGCAGTGGCTGGGGTTTATATATGACGGGACCGGCCGAGCGTCACTTCTGCTGAACGGCTGCGGAAGTGGGTAGATCGATGCGGGATGGAGGTTGTTTATAAGTGGCAAGCAAAGGTGCCGACGGGAGTTTATTGCGTTCATCACTGCCGCCCGAACATCTCTTAAACACGCTCTCGTCGCTCTCGTCGCTCTCGTCGCTCTCGATCCGAGCGATCCGAGCGATCCGCCCTCACGATCGAGTCTCTCTGTCGGCCGCTCGGCGGCTTCCGTTTGGCGTACAGTTTAGTGGTCCCCGAGGGTGGGTTCGATCATGAAGGCCATCCAGTTCGGTTCCCACGGCGACCGAGACGTGATCGAGTACGGGGAGTTCCCCGACCCGGAGCCCGCCCGCGGAGAGGTACTCTTCGATGTCAAAGCAGGCGCGCTGAACCACCTCGATATCTGGACCCGACGCGGGCTCCCGGGGATCGATCTGGAGATGCCGCATATCCCCGGCAGCGACGCCGCCGGCGTCGTCGAGGCGGTCGGCGAGGACGTGACCCGGTTCGAGCCGGGCGACCACGTCGCCGTCAGTGCCGGCGTCGCCTGCGGCGAGTGTGAGTTCTGTCGAAACGGCGAGGCGTCGTTGTGTACCTCCTTTCACATCATCGGTGAGCACGTCCGCGGGGTCCACGCCGAGCGCGCGGCCGTGCCCGCGAGCAACCTCGTTCCCGTCCCTGACGGCGTCGACTGGGCGGTCGCCGGCTCCGTCTCGCTCGTCTTCCAGACCGCATGGCGAATGTTACAGACCCGCGCCGACGTCGAGGCCGGGGAGACGGTGCTCGTGCTCGGCGCGTCCGGCGGGGTCGGTCACGCCGCGGTCCAGATCGCGGACCACGCCGGCTGTGAGGTGTTCGCGACCGCCTCGACCGAGGAGAAGCTCTCACACGCCGAGGACTGTGGAGCCGACCACGTCATCGACTACGAGACGAACGACTTCGCCGCGGAGATCGCCGAGTTGACGGGAAAACGCGGCGTCGATGTCGTCGTCGACCACGTCGGCGAAGCCACGTATCCGGACTCGTTGAAGTCGCTGGCGAAGGGGGGCCGCCTCGTCACCTGCGGAGCCACCACCGGCCCGAACCCCGGTGCCGGGCTCAACCGGATCTTCTGGAACCAGCTGTCCGTGCTCGGCTCTACCATGGCGACGCCCGGCGAAGTCGACGACGTCCTCGAACTCGTCTGGGACGGCACCTTCGAGCCGCGGATCCGCGAGACGCTCCCGATGAGCGAAGCCCCGCGGGCACACGAGCTGATCGAGAACCGTGAGGGATTTGGGAAAGTGGTCGTAAAACCCGACAGTGAGTTCTGACACCGACACGGACGGCGGATACGTCCACGCTCCCGGCTCCGACGGAACGGAGCCCGACGTCGACGAGGGGGAACCCGATGTCGACGAGCGGAAATCCGACCCCGACGGAACCGAACCGAACCCCGACGGGTTCGGCCGAAGGGGGTGGGTTCTGACGGGCGTTCTCCTGATGTGTGTGCTCGTTATCCCGGGAGTCATCTACGCGTACCCGTACGCGGCCGGCTCGTTCGGGCTCACTTTCTTTGGGACGTATCTGGTGTTACCGTTGATCCCGGCGCTGCTGCTCGGACTCGTCGCCGTCTGGTCGATGACTGCGGCGACGGCGGACGAGTAGCCCGAGGAGCGCGGCGACGAACGACAACCGTTTTGAACGGCCCTATCGGATGAGAGATATGTTGATCACCGTCTCCGGCCCGCCGGGCAGCGGGAAGAGCACGAACGCCGCGGGGCTCGCCGGGGCGCTGGATCTCGATCACGTCTCCGGCGGCGACATCTTCCGCGAGATGGCCGCCGATCGCGGGATGACGCCCGTCGAGTTCAATGAGCACGCGGAGGACGACGACGAGATCGACCGCGACCTCGACCGTCGACTCCACGAGATCGCGACCACCCGGGACGACCTCGTCCTCGAATCACGGCTCGCCGGCTGGCTCGCGGCCGACCACGCGGATCTCCGCTTCTGGTTCGACGCCCCGGTCGAGGTCCGCGCCGAGCGGATCGCCGACCGCGAGGGAAAGTCCGTCGATCGCGCCCGCGAGGAGACGGTTAGACGGGAGACTTCGGAGCGGAAACGATATCGCGAGTACTACGACATCGACATCGGCGATCTGTCCATCTACGACGCCGCGTACAACACCGCTCGATGGCCTCCAGAGGAGTTTCTCGACGTGCTTGTCGCGACGATAGAGGCGTACGACGCCGACTACGACGAGGGACAGGCCCCGATCGAGGGCGTCTCACACGGCTTCTGAACCGGACTTCGATGTCACGAACGCCCGAAACCACGAGGTCCGTCCGATGACGAACGCTCCGACCGCCGCCGAGGATCCGCTCCGACCGCCGCCGAGCGAGCGCTCCGTCCCCGAGCTGCTCCGGTTCGGCGTCGTCAACGTCGACAAGCCGGCCGGGCCCTCCTCACATCAGCTCTCCGCGTGGGTGCGCGACGCGATCAACGAGACGCTGGAGACGCTGGAGCCGGACGGCCCCCGGATCGACGGCGTCGCCCACGCGGGGACCCTCGACCCGAAAGTCACCGGCTGTCTCCCGACGCTCACGGGGACCGCGACCCGCGCGGCACAGGTCTTTCTGGAGGGGTCGAAGGAGTACGTCACCGTGCTGGAGCTTCACGGCCCCGCGCCGGCGGACTTCCGCGAAGTCGCGGCCGAGTTCGAAGGGGAGATCTACCAGAAACCGCCGCGCAAGAGCGCGGTCACCCGCCGGCTTCGGACCCGGACGATCCACGACCTCGACGTGCTCGAACTGGAGGAGCGGCGAGCCCTCCTCCGGATCGGCTGTGAGTCCGGGACCTAC
Source organism: Halorubrum alkaliphilum (assembly GCF_017873815.1). Taxonomy (GTDB): domain Archaea; phylum Halobacteriota; class Halobacteria; order Halobacteriales; family Haloferacaceae; genus Halorubrum; species Halorubrum alkaliphilum. The sequence goes on from NZ_JAGGKQ010000002.1 coordinate 25,866, forward strand.
GTCCGCAAGCTCTGTCACGACCTCGGGCTCGCCGCGGGCGTCGGCGCGCACATGGGCCATCTGCGTCGAAGCGCGACTGACCCGTTCGACGACTCGGATCTCCACACGCTACAGGACCTGACGGACGCGCTCGCGTGGACCGAGGAGGGCGACGAGCGCCTGCTTCGTGACGTCGTCCGCCCCGCCGAGGACGCACTAGTCCACCTCCCGTCGGTGACGATTGCCCCCTCCGCCGCACGCACCGTCGCCACCGGTGCGGCCGTCTACGCGCCCGGCGTGATCGACGTCGACGACGGGCTCGTGATCGATGACGGACGTATAAACGACCGGGACGCCCCGCTCGTGGTCTGTTACACGCCGGAGGGCACGGCGGTCTGTCTCGGACGGTTCGTCGGCGATCCCGACGCGGAATCGGGCACCGTCGTCTCGCTGGAGCGGGTTCTCTTGTGACCGAACGCGTGTGAGAGAACGCCGACGGACGGACCGCTCCGCCGACGCCGGCAGCGGCGAGGGGAACGACAAGGGCTTTATTCGACGGCAGTCAACGCGCTAACCATGTTCGGCCCCGGCGTGCCCGCCGTGTTGAGTACCCTCCCCGACACGTTCACGTTCGCGTGGGTGGTCGCGGTTCTCTTCGGCGTCGCGTGGGTGCTCGACTCCCGGGGTCTCGCCGCGGGACGGTCGCTCGCGGCCGGCACGTGGGGACTGTTCGGCCTGTTCTGGCTGACGATGGTGCCGTACTTTGCGTTCGAGCACCAGAGTTACGTCGAGTCGATCCTCGCGCTGGTGGGAGTGCCGGCCTGTGCGTACGTCGGGTACCTGTTATACGACGGTCGAGCGTCGCTGTTCACGCTCACGCGGGCGGTCGCGATCATGCTCTTCATCTACCTCCCGTTCGAGACGATCCCGGCGTTCACCGTCGCTGGACTGGCGATCCCGGAACCCCGGCGGGTGCTCATCGAGATCGTCGCGACCCACACCGGCGCAGTGATCGACCTGCTGGGCTACGCTCCGGAGCGGGTACTGAGTCGCGAGGGATACGACGCCGCCTTCCGATGGACGCTTGCGGGCGGCGAGACGATTCGGATCAACGTCGTGTTGGCGTGTACGGGTCTCGGCAGCATGGCGATCTTCGGTGGGCTCGTGGCCGCGGTGGACGGCCCGCTCGATCGGAAGCTCCGGGCGCTACTCGTCTCCGTTCCGCTCATTTACGTCCTCAACATCCTTCGCACGACGTTCATCACGGTCGTCGCCGGCAACCAGTACATGCACTGGCAGCCGGATTTCGTCCTGTTGATGTTCGGTGCCACGAACCCGCTTCGGGTCTCCTTTCTGATCTCCGATCGCATCATCAGCCAACTCCTCGCCGTCGTCGCGCTGATCGGAATCACCTACCTCGTCGCCCGCCAGCTCCCGGAGCTGGTGGTCGTCTTAGAGGACGTGCTCTACGTGCTCACGGGCGAGGAACACGACCTCACCGAGTCGCTCGATCTCCCCCGTGAGCCGACGAATAAATAGTTCTATATAGCAAGGTATAGGCATGTTTCTGATATATATTCTCGTATGCGGGTGACGACTCAGTCGGTGACACGACGGCGAGGTCGGGGCGGTGGTCCCCCGTGTTGAGCGCGATCGACCCGCTGGTGTATCTGGAGACGAACGTCGCGAAACTGGTGTTAGCGACGCTGCTGGGGATGTTCCTCGGGCTGGAGCGGGAGTGGTCACAGAAGTCGGCCGGGATCCGGACGTTCGCGCTCATCAGTCTGGCCGCCACCGTGTTCGCGGTCGCGGACGCGCCGGGGCTCCTCGTCGTCGGTGGGGTGCTGATCGTCGCGACGGCGGTGCTCCTGGCCGTTCGGAGCTTCGTCGAGGAGGACGTCGACGGGCTCTCGTTGACGACATCGGTTTCGATGCTCGTCACCTACGGAGTCGGCGTGCTCGTCGCGGCCGAGCTGTTCATCGAGGCGGTGACGGTGGCGGTGCTCTCCTCGATGCTTCTCGTGTTAAAGCGCGAACTCCACCAGTTCGCGTGGGGGCTCTCGCGCGAGGAGGTCCGTAGTGCCGTCGAGTTCACCATCCTCGCGTTCGTTATCTTCCCGCTTTTACCCGCGGAGACGATCGACCCGTGGGACGCGATCCAGCCGCGGCTCATTTGGTCGTTGGTGGTGGCGATAAGCGCGATCGGCTTCGTGAACTACGTGCTCGTCCGGAAGTATCAGGGTCGCGGCTACGCGGTCACCGGCTTCTTCGGCGGACTCGTCAACTCCACGGCGGTCGTCGCCGAGATGGCGAAACGTGCGAGGGGACAGACGGACCTCGTCGGGCTCGCGGTCGGCTCGATCCTGCTCGCGAACGCGGCGATGGCGCTCCGGAACGCCGCGCTCGTCGTCGCGTTCGTCCCCGAGGCCGCGCTCGTCGTCGGCGCACCGCTCGGTGCGATCACTGTCACCGGCGTCGCGATCGCGATATGGCGAAGCGACTGGCGGACGACGATCGAGGCGGAACTCACCTCGCCGTTCAGCCTCCGGAACGCGCTCACGTTCGGCGCGCTGTTCCTCGTCGTGTTGTTGATATCGGTCCTCGCCGAGGAGGCGTTCGGCGCGACCGGGTTCGTCGCGACCGCCTTTGTAGCGGGGCTCGTTTCGTCGGGGACCGCGACGACGACCGCGGTGTCGCTTCTGAGTACGGGCCAAATAACCGTCGAAACCGCGGTCGCCGGCGTCGTCGCCGGGACCGCGGCGAGCATCCTCGTGAAGACGGCCTTCGCCGCGAGCATCAGCCGGGAGCTGATCCGACCGGTCGCGACCTGGAGTACCGTGCTCGTTCTCGTCGGCGTGCTCGTCGGTGCGCCGCTTCTCCTCTTATAAGGGTTCGAGCCCGTCGGAACCGGTATCGCCGATCGATCCTCCCGTGGTAGTCAGAACGGAGTGCGCGACGAGCGATACCGGGAGTAGGCCTCGCAATACGTTGGAGTGAGTGTTTATAAGTGGACTAGTGGTGTTACTGGCAGCTGTTTATAAACAGACGAGGATATGAGGAACTACTCAAAAGGTCTAGCCACCTGTTTATAAGCGGTTGACTACTGATCGACAGTGAAGACCTCCAAAGCCCCAGCCGTGTGGGCGGCGTAGGCGTTCACACGGCAGCGAGGCGCGGAGCGCCTCGGGCAGCCGCACGTAGTCCGGCGACTGCCCCTTTGAATACCGCCCCGCACAGCAACCGCCACCGCACCTCACGCCTCCCCAGCCTCGTCACCGGCGGCTTTGCCGCCGGTTGCTAGCGAGAGCTCCACTCTTGCCCTGTCGCTGGCGGCGGCCGCCGCCAGCGACTCCCTCGCGCGTGCTCTTGCCGGCGGCGTTGCCGCCGGCTGTCAGAGAGACCTTCGGTCTCTCCCTACTCGCGGCCTGTCGGCCGCTCGGAGGCGCACGCCACCGCACGGTTTGTTTATAAGCGATCGTTGCTGTCGCTCACAGTTCTTTTAAATATGCTCTTGTTGCCATCGATCTGAGAGATTCACTCCCGAGATCGATCACGGATCGGTTCTCGTCCGCGGTCGTTCCGGTCTTCCCGACCAATGCTCAGGAGACGTGACGGGCGACGTCGGTCGAGGAGATCATGCCGACGTAGTCGTCGTCGACGACGGGGAGGTGTTTGACGCCGTACATCGTCATCATCGCCGCGACCTCCTCCATGAGCAGGTCGGGGGTGACGGTTTCGACGTCCTCGGTCATCACGTCGCGGACGAGCGTCTCCGTCGTGTCCGCTCCGTCGGCGACGGCGGCGATGACGTCGCTCTGGGTGATGATACAGCCGCCGCCGGCGGCCACGACCAGCGCGCTGATGTCGCGATCGCGCATTCGTCCGGCGGCCTCGCGGATCGACGCGTCGCCCCCGATCGTCTCCAACGGCGTCGACATGACCTCGCTGACTCGCGTCCGATCATGTAAGTCCATACCACACCAGTGCGCTCGCCCCTGTTTATTCTTCCGGCTCGCGCACGGGCCGGTAGCGTCGAGCGAAACGCGAACGAGACCACGCGAACGAGAAGCCACGAAACGCCCTGCGAACCATATATACCGATGGACTCCGTGTACTCGTACATGTCAGGAGTAACTGCCGGGTTGGTCGATTTCGGCACGCGGTCGCTCGTCACCCACGCGATCATGGCGGCCACGCTGGTGACGGGGCTCGCGATCGGGCTGACGGTCGACTCGCAGGTCGGGTTGGTCTCGTTCGTCGCGCTGTTGAATTTCACCGCGGGAATGTGGATCTGTCAGTCGATCCACTCGCTCGGCACTTCGGCCCGTGAGGACGAATACGACGGCGTCATCAACGAGCTCAGGAAGTATGTCGAGTGAGAACGGACTCGATGTCGGGCGGCTCGGACGGCTACTGACGCTCATCGCGTTCGTCACCGCGGTCTCGCTTCTGACCTCCGCACAGGTGCTCGCGGAGGAGCTGTTCTCCATTGCCGTCGTGGCGATCGGTAGCATCGCGCTCGTCACCGCGATCATCGGGTTCCTGATCGCGGCGGGGGCGACCTACGACGAGCAGGTCCACGAGCCCGAGTGATCGCGTCACGGACGTTCCGAGCCGTCCGTGTACGACCGTGTAGGCTGCTACGGCCGCGTAGACTGCTACCGTCGTTCGGCGAGATGTCGCGTGAGATCGGTCGTCGAGAGCATCCCGACCACGACCCGTTCGTCGTCGGTTACGGGGATGTGTGTGTACTCGCCGTCGGCCAGCGCGGAGAGGGCGTCGACGGAGTCAGTCCGGGAGGCGGTCACGACGTCGGCCGTCATACACGTTCCGACCGGGGTCTCGTCCTCGGGATCGTTCTCCCGAACGAGCGTCACGAAGTCGGTTCCGGTGAGGAGTCCCTCCAGACGCCCCGCACCGTCGACGATGAGTATCGAGTTGACTCCCGTCTCCAGCATCAGGGTCGCCGCTTCGGCCGCAGTAGCTTCGACGCTCACGGTCACGAGGTCGGTCGACATGAGTCGTTCGACGGGTACGTCGGTCATATCCGATACCGACGAACCCTATCGTAATTAATCGTGAGGGTCACTGCCACGCGACCAGAGGGGCTCGCCGGCGCGTTACTCGAGGATCGATTCGGGCGCGCCCGCCAGTCCGACGAGCGCTTCCGCCTCGACGTGGTGGAGATCGCCGGGGATGAGTAGCATGTGGAGGGGGTCGCCGAACTCACGGTCGGCGAGCCCGGACAGCGAGTCGGCCGCGACGACCGGTTCCGGCGACCCGGCGCGGGCGACGACGACGCCCACGGTGTCGGCCCATCCCTCGGCAAGCAGTTCGGCCGCGTAGTCGGCGGTCATGTACTCCTCGTGGTCGGGATCGGGGCCGGTCGGTCCGGTGCCGACCTTGATGTCGAGGTAGACGAGCGTGTGGAGGCCGCGCTCCCGGTTCGCCTCGATCGCCTCGATCACGCTTTCCGGCACGCCGTCGCCCCCGTGCGCGTACGGGAAGGGGAGCGTTACGGCCTTGCCGAACCGGTAGTTCTGGAGGCCGGTGAGACTCGACGCGGCCGACTGGGCGGTGACCCCGTGGAGCACCCGAGTGTCGATCCGGCGGTCCTCGGCCCGCATCCGGAGGTCGGTGTGGGTCGTCGAGATCATCGTATCCCCGGCGGTGAGGAAGGCGACGTCATCGGTTTCGGCCGCCGACAGTATCGCCTCCGGGTCGCGTTCGACTCCCTCGCGGTCGCGGACCTCGATATCGACGCCGTGGGCCGTCTCCAGGTCGGCGACGTCGGCACCGACGAGCCGACTCGTGTAGAACTCCGCGAAGACTCGGTCGGCATCCCGGAGGGCCTCGCGCCCCTCGACGGTGATCGAGTCCTCGTCGTAGAGACCGAGTCCGATGAACGTGAGCATGGCGTGGCTCGGGGCACGAGCACCTAAAAGGGCGCGAAAGAGCCGGGACGTCCGGAGCTGTCCCGGGTCGACGCGAACTGGATCCGGTGATCGGCGTCGGACGGGACCGGGCGATCGATGGCAGAACGGGACCAGGGGATCGATGGCAGAACGGGACTGGGCGATCGATATCGAACGCGGCGTCTCGTAGGTCTTTCATGATCATCCCTTGTGATTCCATAGCAAGCCCTAAGAGGAGACCGCCACAATTCAAACTCACTAGGCCTTACCGGGCCATGATCCACAATATGACTGATGACGAACTCATCTGGCGGATATCGGGAGGATCCGGCGACGGGATCGCTTCCACCAGCCAGAACTTCGCGAAGGCCCTGATGCGATCGGGGTTGAACGTGTTCACACACCGACACTACCCGTCGCGGATCCGCGGTGGGCACACGTACACCGAGATCCGTGCCGCCGAGGAACCGGTACGGTCCCGCGGCGACGGCTACAACTTCCTGCTCGCGCTCGGCGACTCGTTCGCCCGTAACCCGCAGGAGGAGGCCTTCTACGGGAACGAGGAGATCAAACCGCTCTCGGAGAACCTCGACGAACTCCGTGAGGGCGGCGTCATCGTGTACGACGAGGGACTGCTCGACACCTCGGAGATCCCGAACTTCGACGAGCGTGTCGAGGAGAACAACTGGCACGTGTACCCGCTCGACCTGCGCGGACTCGCCCGCGACATGGGTCGTGAAGTCATGCGGAACACGGCCGGCGTCGGCGCGACCTGTGCGCTGATCGGGATGGAACTCGACCACGTCGAGGATCTCATGCGCGATGCGATGCCGGAGAAGATCCTCGACCCCAACCTCGAGATCCTCAACACTGCCTACGACCAGGTCCGTGAGGAGTACGATGTCGACGCGCCGGACGTCTCGGTGCCGACCGGCGATCACGACGAGACGCAGCTGCTCATGTCCGGATCGGACGCGATCGCGTACGGCGCGATCGACGAGGGCTGTCGGTTCATTGCCGGCTACCCCATGACGCCGTGGACAGAAGTGTTCACGATCATGGCACAGAACCTCCCCGGGTTGGACGGCATCTCGGAGCAGGTCGAAGACGAGATCGCGGCCGCCGCCCTCGCGGTCGGTGCCTCCCACGCCGGCGTCAAGGCCATGTCGGGCTCCTCCGGCGGCGGCTTCGCGCTGATGTCCGAGCCGCTCGGACTCGCGGAGATGACGGAGACACCCGTCGTCCTCGTTGAGGCTATGCGCGCCGGCCCGTCGACCGGGATGCCGACGAAGCCGGAGCAGTCCGACCTCGAACACGTCCTGTACACCTCACAGGGCGACTCCCAGCGCGTCGTCTTAGCGCCGGGCACCGTCGAGGAGGCGTACGAGCAGTCGCGGCTCGCCTTCCGGCTCGCCTACGAGTACCAGATCCCGTCGATCCTCCTGTACGACCAGAAGCTCGGCGGCGAACTGGTGAACGTCCCGAAGAGCCACTTCGACCGCGATCCGAATCCGACCCTCGGGAAGACGCTGGGCGAGGACGCGCTCGCGGATGAGCCGCACTCGGCGGACGGGAAGTTCCACCGTTTCCAGCACGATGTCGACGACGGGGTCTCGCCGCGGTCGGTCCCCGGCCAGAAGGGCGGTCGCTATCTCGCGACCGGCAACGAGCACGACCCGACCGGCCACATCAGCGAGTCGCCCGACAACCGCGTCGCACAGATCGACCGTCGGACGCAGAAGCTCGAAGCGATCCGCGCTGACCTCGACACTGAGGACACCGGCTCGTACGCCGGCCCCGACGACGCCAAGTACGGCATCCTCACGTTCGGGAGCCAGCAGGGAACCGTCGAGGAGGCGGTCGACCGTCTCAACGACGCCGGCGTCTCGGTGAAGTCGTACGGCGTCTCGGACATGCTCCCGTTCCCGACCGATCAGGTCGAGGCGTTCGTCGAGAGCGTCGACGAGGTGCTCGTCGTCGAGATGACCGCCTCGGGACAGTTCCGCGGGCTCGTTCAGAAGAACCTCGGTCGCTACGGCGAGAAGCTGTCGAGCCTGCTGAAGTACAACGGGAACCCGTTCGAGCCCGCGGAGGTTGTTGACGGGTTCGAGGCCGCGATACTCGAAGGCGACGGCGACGCATCCGGCCATCAGACTACCTTCGTCCCAGCCGCAGGTGATTAAGACATGAGCACGTTTTCAGCAATTGGAGAGGAACGAGAGATCGACCGCGACGAGTACACCCCCGGCGTCGAGCCACAGCCGACGTGGTGTCCAGGCTGTGGTGACTTCAGCGTCCTGAAGGCGCTGAAACAGGCGCTCCCGGAGGTCGGGCGCTCGCCGGAAGAAACGCTTCTGTGTACCGGGATCGGCTGCTCCGGCAAGCTGAACAGCTACCTCGACACGTACGGGTTCCACACGATCCACGGGCGATCGCTGCCCGTGGCTCGCGCCGCGAAGCTCGCGAACCCCGGCGTCGAAGTCATCGCCGCCGGCGGCGACGGCGACGGCTACGGGATCGGCGGAAACCACTTCCTCCACACGGCCCGAGAGAACCACGACATGACGTACATCGTCTTCAACAACGAGATCTTCGGGCTCACGAAGGGACAGACCTCCCCGACCAGCCCGAAGGGACACAAGTCGAAGACGCAGCCGTCTGGCAGCGCCAAGGAGCCGCTCAAGCCGCTCTCGCTCGCGCTCAACGCCGGCGCGTCGTACGTCGCCCGCACGGCCGCGGTCAACCCGAACCAGGCGAAGGAGATCCTCGTCGAGGCCATCGAACACGACGGCTTCGCACACGTCGACTTCCTCACACAGTGTCCGACGTGGAATAAGGACGCACGTCAGTACGTCCCATACATTGACGTCCAGGAGTCCGAAGACTACGACTTCGATCCGACGGACAAGGTCGAGGCCGCGGAAATGATGCGCGAGACCGAGGAGGCGCTCCACGAGGGCAAGGTGCTCACGGGACGCTACTACGTCGACGAGGACCGTCCCTCCTACGGACAGGAGAAGCGTGCGATCGGCGAGATGCCCGAGGAGCCGCTGGCCGAGCGCTACTGGGACGACGACTACGAGTGGGAGCGCTCCCACGATCGGTTCCTCGAGAAGCACGAGTAGGCCTCGCGTTCGGCACACACGAGAACGCGTCGCAGTCGACGCTCGCGGCCTATACGAGGCCGCTCCGGCCCGGTTCGCCGCTTCGATCCACTGTTTTCGGGTTCGCAAGGTATTTTTTCCGTCGCGACAAAGAGGATCGTATGAGTACGGTATCGACGGAAGAGCGGATCCTCTCCGTGTTGGAGGAGGACGCACAGGCCTCCTGCGGGGAGATAGCCGAGCGGGCCGACGTCTCGAAGCCCACGGTGCGGAAGTACATCGACAAACTGGAGGAGGAGGGCGTCATCGTCGGCTACTCGGCGGACGTCGATCCGAAGAAGCTCGCGACCCAGTCGATCGCGATGGTCGGGATGGACGTCGATTCCGGGAAGTACGTCTCGGCGACCCGCGAACTGAAACGACTCGACGAAGTGGAGGCGTTGTACACGTCCTCCGGTGACCACATGTTGATGGCTGAGGTCCGCGCCACCGACGGCGACGAGCTCGGCGACGTCATCAGCGACGAACTGCTCGCAGTCGACGGCGTCACCGCCGCTCACCCGTCGTTTCTACAGGAACGACTGAAGTAGATCGGAGCGTTTCGTCGCGATGTCTCCCGTCACAAACGCTGCTACCCGCGGATCAGCGTCTCCACGTCGACGACGAACACGGCCTCGTTGCCCTCGGGCCCCTGTCTCCTGCCGCGCGGAGCGAAGCCGTGTGAGCGATAGAACTCTCGAACGGCCGGTTGATCGACCGGAACGTCCGTTCGGAGCGTTCGGGTTCCCCTGTCGGCGAGCGACGACGCGACTCGTTCGAGCAACTCCTCGGAGATCCCCTCGCCGGCGTGTTCCGGGTGAACCCACAGAGCGAGTAGTTCGGCCTCCGCCGCGTCCTCGTCGGGGTGGGCGATCGCCACGCCGACCGGGCCGTCGTCGTCCTCCATCAGGAACCGACACTCCGCGCCCGCGGTCGCCTCCCTGACACCCGCGGCGGACACGTCAAACAGCGGCCCGGCGATGTCGTCGAAAACGGTCGCCTCGCGGGCTCTCGATACCGCAGTCCGAAGGATCTCCGCATCGCCGGGACGCGCCGGTCAGACACGCATGTATGAACGCTACACCGGGACCTAGGTATACGTTTCGGGGGCGGCGATGTCCGCCGCCCGCTGCCGTTAGGTAGGCGGCTCCGTCAGGCGGTCGGCTCTGTTAAAATGTCGGCCTCGTTATGAGACTGGGTCGATCCCGAGGGTGACGACGACGTCCTCAACGTCCCACTCCTCGACGAGACCGTCGTCGGTTGCGGCGTCGGCGGGGTCGTCGAGCCACGCGTCAGCCCGCACCTCGCCGGCTATCAGGTCGGCGTGGTCGTCGACGAACCCGGCGACGCGTTCGTCGTCGACCGCGACGCCGACGCGGATCCGCGCCTCAACGTCGAGGTCGAGTGTCTTACGCATCTCTTGGATCCGACGGATTACGTCGCGAGCGTATCCCTCCGACTCGATTTCTGGCGTCAACGAGGCGTCCACGTACACGGTCCCGCCGTCGAAGTCGACGCCGGTGACGTGCTCTGGAGGTTCGGCGACGTACTCGACCATCTCGTCGTCGAGTTCGACCGTCTCGCCGTCGACGACGAGGCCGGCGTCGACCTCCTCACGGGTCGCCCCCTGTACGGCGGCCATCACCTCCTGTGCGTCGCCGCCGAACGCCGGCCCGATGGCGGACATCCGCGGCTCGGCCGTCTCGACGAGCGCGTCGAACGCCCCGGTGACTTCGAGCGTCCGGGCGTTCACGCGGTCGAGGATCAGCTCCTCAAGATTCCGAACCGCCTCGGCCACCTCCTCGTCGTCGGTCTCGACGACGACTCGCGGAACGGGCCACCGGAGCTTGCGACCGGCCTGCTGGCGCGCGTTCGCGGCCGCCTCCTCAACGTTTCGGAGGACCGCCACGTCGCGTTCGAGGTCGGAGTCGTGGAGTTCGTCATCGGGTTCGGGGTACGAGAGCGCGTGGACCGTCGTCGCCTCCCCGTCGAGCGTCTGGTACATCCGCTCGGTTAGATACGGCGCGATCGGCGCGAGCAGCCGAATGACCTCGTCGAGTACGGTCGCGAGCGTCGCGTACGCGCCGCGCTTGGTGTCCGAGTCGGCCTCCTCCCACATGCGGTCGCGGACCGCTTTCACGTAGAACCGCGAGACGTCCTTGGTGACGAACTCGATGATGGCGTTGACCGCGTCGCTGACGCGGTACTCCGCCCACGCCTCGGTCACTTCCGTTTCGACCGACTGGAGTCGCGAGAGCACCCACTCGTCGACCAGTTCGAGTTCGCCGTCCGAGAGGTCCGCCTCGGCGGGGTCGTAGCCGTCGAGTTCCATGTACTCCAGCGGGAAGCGGAAGACGTTCCAGAGGATGTTGAGTTTCCCCTGGATCTCGCCCAGCCCGTCCCACTCGAACGCGAGGTCGACGCCCTGCTGGTCGTGGCTGAGCAGGTACGTGCGGAGCGGGTCGCGTCCGGCCCGGTCGATCGCCTCCTCGGGAGTGACGATGTTGCCGACGGATTTCGACATCTTGCGACCGTCCTCGTCGTTTGCGAACCCGTGCATGAGTACCTCCTCATAAGGGATCTCGCCGACCGCGGCGGTCCCCATCCCGAGCTGTGACCAGAACCACCCGCGGGTCTGGTCGTGCGCCTCGATTATCAGGTCGGCAGGCCATAGCTCGTCGTGGCTCTCGTCGTTCGAGGGGTAGCCGAGCGTCCCCCACGTGGCGACCGAGGAGTCCAGCCAGACGTCGAAGACGTCCTCGACGCGGCGATACGTGGTGTCGTCCTCGACGATCGTCAGGTCGTCGACTGCGGGGCGGTGGAGGTCGATCGTCTCCGGATCGATCTCTTCCTCGACGCGTTCGGCGAGCTCCTCGCGAGTGCCGACCACGATCATGTCCTCGTCGAGGTGGTCGGCGTCGGCGTCCTCCGGGACCCAGATGGGGATCGGGACTCCCCAGTAGCGCTGGCGGGAGACGTTCCAGTCGGGCGCGTCCTCGATGAAGTCGCGGAACCGGTTGTCGCGGGCCCACCCCGGGTGCCACTCGGACTCGGCCATGTTGTCGAGAAGGTCCTCCTTCACGTCCGTGATCGAGATGAACCACTGGTCGGTGACCAGCTGGATGATCCCCGTGTCACAGCGCCAGCAGTGGCCGTAGCTGTGGTTCACGGTACCGTGTGCGAGCATGTGGCCGTCGGCGACCAGATCGTCGATGATCCCGTCGTTGGCGTCGCGAACGAACTGCCCGGCGTACTCGCCGGCGGCGGCAGTGAACTCGCCGTTCGGCTCGACGGGACAGAAGACCTCGAGTCCCAGTTCACTGCCGCGGTGGAAGTCCTCCTCACCGTGGCCCGGCGCGGAGTGGACGAGTCCGGTGCGGTCGGCCTCCACGTAGTCGGCGGCGTACACCTGCCCGGCCCCCTCGAAGTCGGCGTACTCGGCGACGCGGTCGGCGAGCGGATGGTCGTACTCCCAGCCAAGCATGTCGCCGCCGGAGAGCTCCGCCTCGATCTCGTAGTCCTCATACCGCCCCTCCTGTAGCACGTCCTCGACGCACTCCTCGGCGACGTAGAGAACCTCCTCCTCGCCGCCCTTCTCTGCGCGGACGGCGTTGTACGTCAACTCCTCGTCGACGGCGACGAAGGCGTTCGCGGGGATCGTCCACGGGGTTGTCGTCCAGATGACGAGGCTTCCCTCCCGGTCGGCAAGCGGGAACTTCACGTAGATGGAGGGGTCGTCGACGTGCTCGTACTCGACCTCGTTGTTCGCGAGGCCGGTCTCACAGCGCGGACACTGCGAGACGGACCGTTTCCCCTGCTCGACGAGTCCGTTGTCGGCGACGTTGGAGAACGCCCACCACGCGGCCTCCATGTACTCGGGATCGATCGTCTCGTAGGGGTCCTCCCAGTCCATCCACACGCCGATCGATTTGAAGTCCTCGTCCATCGCCGCGCGGTTGCGGAGCGCGAACTCCTTACACTTCTGGATGAACGGCTCCATCCCGTACTCCTCGATGTCCCGCTTGTTCTCGAAGCCGAGTTCCTCTTCGACTTTGACCTCGATTGGGAGCCCGTGCATGTCGTAGCCGGGACGGTCAGTGACGCGGTGACCGGTCATCCGTTTGTGACGGATGACGGCGTCTTTCAGCGTCTTGTTCCACGCCGTGCCGAGGTGCATCTGTCCGGAGGTGTACGGCGGCCCGTCGACGAAGAAGAACGGCGGGTCGTCGGCGTGTGCCTCCTTGGCCGACTCGTAGGCGTTCGCGTCGTCCCAGTACTCGTCGACTGTGGACTCGACGTCCGCCGGGGTGTACTGGTCGTCGATATCGTCCATACTCTGTGTCTCCGCGCCCGCGTATTTGAATACGGCGAACCGGGTTCCCATGCCCGGACGACCCAGATCCTGTCTCAGTCGAAGTCAGGCAGGTCGTCCGGGGCTTCGTACTCCGCCTCCCAGTCGATGTACTCGTCTTTGAGCACCTCACAGGCGATCTGGCCGAGCTCCGTGAGCCCGGCGTTGATCGCGGAGACGGTCCCCCACGAGTCCAGATGGGGGTGGAGATCGCGCTCCTTCCAGTCCTCCGGGAGTCCGGGCGCGTGATAGCCGACGCGGTCCGCGAAGTCGTCCCAGAAAAAGTCGTATCGCGAGACGAGACCGAGATCCTCGACTATCGCCCACTCCGCCGCGTCGAGGTCGCTGCTGCGGGCCCACTGCGTGAACGCGTCCTCCCACGCGCCCTCGCGGAGGAACGCCTCCAACTCGTCACGACGGTACTCGCCGCCGCTGACCTCGGCGTCGTCGTACTCGTTCGGGTCGACCTCTCGAAGCTCCGGCGGGTTTGGGGTCTCGACGTCGAGTGACATGAACGCCGATCCGCGCCGGTGGAGTAAAACGCTGCGGGCTCGCGTCGGGGGGACCACACGATCGGTTTCGGCCTCGATCCGCGCCTTTTACCGCCCCGCCGCGCGATCGGTCGATATGAACGTTCGTGCGCGCTCGCGTCAGGCGGGGATCGTCGCCAGCGTCGCCGGCGTGCTCCTGCTGCTCGCCCCGTACGCGATCGTCTCCGGGTTCGAGACGCAGATCGCCGGCTACTACGCGGCCGGACCGGTCGGCGCGTGGGGGATCGCGCTGTTCGCGCTGTTGACCGCGGTGGTGTTCGCCTCCGTCGAGCGCGGCAACGTCGATCCGGCAACCCTAGCCGGGGTGCTCGTCGTGCTCGCGGCGGTGACGCCGCTGCTCGCGATCCTCTGGTACCTCTCGATCGATCCGACGAGGATGTTCGCCGAGTACGGGTGGCTCGAGTGGCACGCGCCCGCGGTGATCGCGGTGGTGCTTCCGCTTCCGGCGCTGGCCGGAATACACGCCCGCGAACTGCTCGGGTAGGCGTCGTCGGGTGAACGGACCGACGTTCACCGCCGAACGAAAGGCCCTTATGGGCCACGCATGTAGTAAAAACTGGACTAGGTCGGGCGGTTAGGCCCCGCTCGTAACCCGTGAGGTAGTCTTCAGCGGGGACCGAACGTCGGGCACGTCCGGTCAGACCGGCACGGGCCTCGAGAGCCAACGTGGAAGCCTCGTCCGCCGGGGACAGCGGTCCACGGTGCCCGCTCGCAGGAGCGGTCCGTCGTGGTTCGTCGGCGACAGCGGGTCAGGCGCGGAAGCGAGCAGCCCACCGCCGGACGTCCGTCGCTCGTCGGGTCGCGGGGTGGAGGAGGCAACCGGGATACCCCGTACCGGAACGCCGGGCAAGTCCGATCGTCCGTCATTCATATCCGGTTTATGTACAATCAGCTCTACTAGGGTACGGAGTGGCCATACCACTCTGAGTGATCGGCTGTATACATACAACCGTGCGGTGTTGTTGGCGGGGATATATACCTCGCTACGGATGTGGTGACTGTTCTCAACGCCCAAGTGATGACCGCCGGAGCCACGGCGAACACGTCCAAAGCCCAGTCAGCCACGTATAAGTGATCGACGGTGAAGTCGCGGTGACGTCCTCCAAAGCCCCAGTCGCTCGGTTATACACGGTTACTCACACACCGACGACGAACACGTCCAAAGCCCCAGTCGCGAGGCGGGCGCAGGTGACGCAAGCACTGGAAGGAGCGAACATCCTGAGCGACTGAAGCGCGCAGCGAGCGTGCGCCCGCCTCGCGACTACCCCTTTGAGTCCCACCCAGTACCGCAACCGCGCCGCACCTCACACCTCCCCAGCCTCGTCGGCCGGCCTTCGGTTCGGCCGACCGACTCCAGCGAGAATCGAAGAGTCTCTGGCAGTCGGGCGACGCGCGACGACCTCGCGCCGGCGACGACGGCGCGCAGCGCCGGCTGCCAGAGGGACCGAAGGTCCCTCGCGGTGAGCGCCACAGCACTGTATCGCATATACATCACCCTCGTCATCGACAGCGGTGGAGATCCCGTATTCCGAAGCCGCAACGACTTATAAGACGCCGGACGTTACCGGTGACATGACCACGGTCGCGGACCTCATTGAGCGACTTGAAGCGGAGGCGGCGGCAGACGCCGACCCAGAGACAACTCCCGAGGTCGGGATCATCATGGGGTCGGACTCCGACCTCCCGACGATGGAGGGTGCCTACGACGCGCTTCGCGAACTTGGCTTCGCGGAGCAGACCGACTTCGCCGATCCGCCGAACGCACGATACACCTTCGAGAGCTACGTCGTCTCGGCCCATCGGACCCCAGAGCTCATGTACGCGTACGCAGAGACGGCGGCGGATCGAGGGCTCGACGTGGTCATTGCGGGCGCGGGCGGGAAGTCGGCCGATCTGCCGAACATGACCGCGTCGATCGCGTATCCGATCCCCGTGATCGGGGTTCCAGTTCAGGAGAAGTCCGTCGACTCCGTGATCGGGATGCCGACCGGCGCGCCCATCGTCGCCGTCGACGCGGGCAAGTCGTTCAACGCCGGCCTCTCGGCCGCGCAGGTGCTCGCTCGCGAGCACGACACGATCGAGGACCGACTGGTGACGTACCACGAGAGCCTCAAAGGCGGCGTCGCCGAGGTCTCCGCCGACCTTCATGACCTCGGCATCGACGGGTTCCACGAGCGGGGCGGCGAGTAGGAGTCGATACGGCTCGACGGATCGCCCGAAACGGTCGATCACAAAGGTCTTCGGCGACGTGCGTCCGGTGGGGTGAAGACTCAACGCTTATGAGGGGGCGGTCCAAACGCCAGCACGTTACGGAGACCTATATGAGCGATTGGATAGCGATCGGCGCCTTGGCGGCCGTCGGCCTGCTCATCCCGATAGGGATGATGACCGTGTCGGCGTTGCTCCGACCGAGCGTGCCTGAGACCGGTAAAAGCACCACCTACGAGTCCGGCGAGACCCCGACCGGCGGGACGAAGATCCGGTTCAACATTCAGTACTACATGGTCGCGCTGTTGTTCGTCGTGTTCGACATCGAGACCGTGTTGTTGTTCCCGTGGGTCGTCATCTACCGACCCGCGATCGAGGGCGGCATCCCGATGATGGACCTGTTGTGGCCGATGCTGGCCTTCGTCGGGATCCTCGCGATCGGACTCGTCTGGGCGTGGCGGACGGGTGCGGTCAAGTGGACTCGCAGCCCGCGTGCGGCCAGCAGAAAGACGGAGCGTGATCCCAACTAATGAGTAGCGACCAACCCTTCATCACCGACGAATCGCGAGTCGTAACCGAGACCCGGGACGCCCGAATGACTGGCCAAGGAGACCGGTTTAACTCCCGGCTCCGGGAGGCGTTCGGCTCCTCGCCGTTCATCCTCACCAAGTTCGACAAGTTCCTGAACTGGTGTCGCGGCTCCTCGATGTTCATGCTACAGTTCGGCATCGCCTGCTGTAGCATCGAGATGATGCACACCTACGCGGTGAAACACGACCTCGACCGCTTCGGCAGCGGGGTCCCGCGCGCCTCGCCGCGGCAGGCCGACGTGATGATCGTCCCCGGGACGATCGTCTCGAAGTTCGCCCCGCGGATGAAGCGCGTCTACGACCAGATGCCCGAGCCGAAGTTCGTCGTCGGCATGGGCTCGTGTACCATCTCCGGCGGGCCGTTCCAGGAGGGGTACAACGTGATCAAAGGTGCCGAGGAGGTCATTCCGATCGACATCCACGTGCCCGGCTGTCCGCCCCGTCCCGAAGCGCTGGTGTACGGCGTCGTCAAACTCCAGGAGCGCGTCGCCAACGGCGAGGCCGCGCCCGTGACGGTGAAACCGTACGAGCTGGAGCAGTTCTCCGACCTCGAAAAGGACGAGTTGGTCGAGAAACTCACCGACCAGATCGATGAGGACGAACTGGTCATGCGGTACAACTTCGCCGATTCGCCATGAGCCTCGAAGCACCGGACACACCCGAGACCGACGCGGTAACGGAACACGATCCCGAGGAGCTCGCGGCCCTGCTCGGTGATCTGGTCGTCGGGCGTGACGACCACCTGAACGCCCCCGGCTTCGTCATCCGCCCGGACACGGTCCAAGAGACGCTGTCGATATTAAAAGAGCAGGCGGGCTACGACCACCTGTCGGTCGTCTCCGCACAGGAGTACGAGAACCGCTACGAGTCGATCTATCACCTGAAGAAGTTCGACGACCCGACCCAGGAGGTCAGCGTCGTCGTTCCCGCGGACAAGGATAGCCCGGTTTCGGAGTCCGCGGAACCCGTCTTCCGGACCGCGGACTGGCACGAACGGGAGGCGTACGACCTGATCGGGATCGAGTACGACGACCACCCCGACCTCCGGCGGATCCTCCTCCCCGAGACGTGGCAGGGTCATCCTCTGTCGATGGATTACGACAAGGACCAGCCGCAGATCGCCTCGCTGCCCTCGCACGTCAATCCGATCCAGGAGCATCACATGGACGACGAGTCCGACACGATGTTCCTCAACATCGGTCCGCACCACCCGGCGACTCACGGCGTTCTCCATCTAAAAACCGTTCTGGACGGCGAGCAGGTCGTCGACGTCGAGTCAGACATCGGCTACCTCCATCGCTGTGAGGAGCAGATGGCCCAGAACGGGACGTACCGCCACCAGATCATGCCGTACCCCGACCGCTGGGACTACATCTCGGCGGGCCTGCTCAACGAGTGGGCGTACGCACGTGCGGCCGAGGACCTCGCGGACATCGAGGTTCCGGAGTACGCGCAGGTCATCCGGACGATGGGCGCGGAGATGTGCCGTATCGCCGCGCACATGCTCGCACTGGCGACGTTCGCGCTCGACGTGAACGGCGACTTCACCGCGACGTTCATGTACGCGATCAACGACCGCGAACGCGTCCAGAATCTGCTTGAGGACCTGACGGGTCAGCGGCTGATGTTCAACTACTTCCGGCTCGGCGGGGTCGTCTGGGATCTGCCGGAGCCGCGCGAGGAGTTCTTCTCGAAGACCCGCGACTTCCTCGATCAGCTGCCCGGCTCCGTCGAGGAGTACCACAACCTCATCACCTCGAACGAGATCTTCCAGATGCGGACGATCGACACGGGAATTCTCCCGCCCGAGGTCGCGAAGGACTACGGCGCGACCGGTCCGGTCGCTCGCGGTTCGGGCGTCGATTACGACCTCCGTCGTGACGACCCGTACGGCTACTACGACGAGCTCGACTGGGACGTGATCACCGAGGACGGCTGTGACAACTACAGCCGCCTCCTCGTTCGGATGCAGGAGGTCGAGGAGTCCGCGAAGATAATCGGGCAGTGTATCGACCTGCTCGAGGACTGGCCCGAGGAGGAGCGAAACATCCAGGCGAACGTCCCACGGACGCTGAAGCCGGACGACGACACCGAAATATATCGTGCCGTCGAGGCCGCGAAGGGTGAGCTCGGGATCTACATGCGCGCGGACGGCACGGACAAGCCGGCTCGCTTCAAGATCCGCTCGCCGTGCTTCTCGAACCTCCAGACGCTCCCCGAGATGGCGAACGGGGAGTACATCCCTGACGTGATCGCCGCGCTGGGGAGCCTCGACATCGTGCTCGGAGAGGTGGACCGCTGATGGGAACGGCACCCGCACAGCTGTTCCCCGAGTTCATCGCGGAGACGCTCGGGATATCCGGGGTTCCCGGACAGGTCGTCGGGGCACTCATCGCCGCGGCTGTCATCGGAAACATCGTTCTCGCGTTCACGGGCGTCGCCGGCCCGTGGGCCAAACGGAAGATCACGGCCGCGTTTACGGACCGGATCGCGGTCGACCGTATCGGTCCGTTCGGGCTGTTGATCATCCCGGCGGCGGCGGTCCAACTGCTCGCGAAGGAGCTCATCGTACCCGAGGGCGTCGATCGTCCGACGTGGGACATCGCGCCGATCCTGCTGCCGGCGTCCGCGCTGCTCGGGTTCGCGGTCATCCCGATGGGACACCTCGGCCCGGTCAACCTCCAACTCGCTGACCCCGAGGTCGGGCTGGCGTTGGTGTTCGCGTTCGCCTCCATCGCGTCGGTGTCGCTCGTGATGGCCGGCTACGCCTCGAACAACAAGTACTCGATGCTCGGCGGACTGCGCGCGGTCGCACAGAACCTCGCGTACGAGATCCCGCTCATCGTCACGGCGATGTCCGTCGTGATCTTCGCCGGGACGCTACAGATGAGCGGCATCGTCGAGGCACAACAGGACGTGTTGTTCACGATCGCCGGGTTCGACATTCCGACGTGGTATGCCTTGGTGAACCCGTTCGCGTTCGTGTTGTTCCTCACCGCCAACATGGCTGAGATCGGTCGGAACCCGTTCGACATTCCCGAGGCACCGACTGAGATCGTCGGCGGGTACCAGACGGAGTACTCCTCGGCGTACTTCGTGTTGTTCTACCTCGGGGAGTTCGTCCACATCTTCCTCGGCGGCGCGATCCTCGCCGTGACGTTCCTCGGCGGGGCGTCCGGCCCCGGACCGGAGAGCATCGGATTCCTCTGGTTCGTGGTGAAGATCTGGGGCTTCTTCCTGTTCACGCAGTGGGCCCGCGCCGCGTTCCCGCGCGTTCGTATCGACCAGCTGATCGAGATCGGCTGGAAAGGGATGCTCGTGTTGTCGTTCGCGAACCTGGTCCTCACGGCCGTAATCGTGGGTGTAATCGTATGATCGGATTAATGAAATCAATGGCGACGACCATGAAGCACGCGCTCGACGGGAAGACGTTCACGGTGGAATACCCGGAGGACGCGCCCGACGTGAGCCCGCGCTTCCGTGGCGTCCACAAGTTCAGTCAGGAGCGGTGTATCTGGTGTCGACAGTGCGAGAACGTCTGTCCGAACGACACGATCCAGATCGTTCAAGACGACAAGCGCAACGGCGAGCAGTACAACCTCCACATCGGACAGTGTATCTACTGTCGGCTGTGTGAGGAGGTCTGCCCCGTCGACGCGATCCTGTTGACACAGAACTTCGAGTTCACCGCGGACACGAAGGACGACTTCGTGTACAACAAAGAACAGCTCAAGAACGTCCCGTGGTACAAGGGTATCGACCCGCTCGAATCCCGAAACCCCGATCGTGGTGCGTGGATCGGTGAGGGTGACGGCGAGATCGACTACCAGTAACGGGCGCGTCTCGAAATCTTCAAAGGGGTTCTCATAGGAGACAAACACAATGGTTTATGCTACTATCGCGTTCGGGCTGTTCGCCGCGGTCACGCTGGCGTTCAGCTTAGGGGTCGTCCTCGCGCGCGACGTGTTCCACGCCGCGTTGCTTCTGGGCGGTGCCCTGACGAGCGTCGCGGTACATTACGTGATGTTACAGGCGGAGTTCATCGCCGCCATGCAGATCCTCGTTTACGTGGGCGGGGTTCTGATACTCGTCACGTTCGCCGTGATGCTCACGCGATCGGACGACACGGACGATCTGGAGGTGAGTAGCGGATGACTGAGGACGCCAACGTGAGTCGGGTCCTTCCCGCGGCGGTCGTCACCCTCGTGTTCGGCGTCATGGCTGTAACGTTCCTCGGCGCCGAATTCGGGGAGTTCTCGACATTTGCGGGCGAGTCAGTCGTCCACAACATCGGGTACGCCCTGTTCAACCTCACGGGCTACGAGGAGCTGTCGACGATCCCCTCCGAGGGGTTCCTCGCTGCGTTCCTGATCGTCGCGGTTGCGCTTGACGTCGCCGTCGACGGGGCGATCTACCTCGCCAAACGCGAGGAGGACGGGTCGATCGTTGCCGCGGTCGGCGAGGCGTTCACCGACGGGGGTGAGCGGTAATGGTGCCCCCCGAGTGGTACCTGCTGCTCGCTGCCGGAGTGTTCTGTATCGGATTATTCGGCGTCCTCACGCGGCGTGATGCGCTGTACTTCCTGATGAGCGTCGAGCTCATGATGAACGCGGCGAACATCAACTTCGTCGCGTTCGCGCTGTACTACGGTGATCTCACCGGACAGGTGTTCGCCCTGTTCGTCATCGCCTTGGCAGCTGCGGAGGTCGCGATCGGTATCGGCATCATCCTCGTGTTGTACCGCAACTTCGGGGACACGGACGTCACGGTTCCAACGGAGATGAGGTGGTAAGATGGTGGACGCGTTCGCGTACGTCCCGGCCATCGTCCTGCTGCCGTTCTTCTCGTTCGTGGTCGCGCTCGCCGCGGGCCGATACCTCCCGAAGGGCGGTGCCTTCGGCGGGATCGCGGCGACTGCTGGATCGTCCCTGCTGTCGCTGTGGGTGCTCGCGACGGTCGCCGGCGGCGAGGCATACAACGAGACCATCTACACGTGGGCAAGCGCCGGCGGTATCGGGCCGACCGACATCGAACTCACGTTCGGACTCCTGATCGACCCGCTGTCGGCGCTCATGCTCGTCATCGTGACGTTGGTCGCGCTGTTGGTCCACGTGTTCTCGCTCGGCTATATGAACGACGAGGGCGAGACCGGACTCCCGCGCTACTACGCCGGTCTCGGTCTCTTCACCGCCTCCATGCTCGGGTTCGTCGTCGCCGACAACCTGCTCATGGCGTTCATGTTCTTCGAGCTCGTGGGACTCTGTTCGTACCTCCTGATCGGGTTCCACTTCCGGGAGGAGGGGCCGCCGTCGGCGGCGAAGAAGGCCTTCTTAGTCACGCGGTTCGGTGACTACTTCTTCCTCGTCGGCGTCGTCGCGGTGCTCGCGACGTTCGGCACGGCCCAGTTCGCCGGGGACGGGTCGTTCCCCGCCCTCGCGGACCAAGCGTTGAGCGGTGCCGGTGATGTCGCGTGGGTGCCGGGCGGACTCGAACTCGGCACGTGGTTCACGATCATCGGACTGCTGGTGCTCGGCGGCGTCGTCGGGAAGTCCGCACAGTTCCCGCTCCATACGTGGCTGCCCGACGCGATGGAAGGTCCGACCCCTGTCTCCGCGCTCATTCACGCGGCGACGATGGTCGCAGCCGGCGTCTACCTCGTTGCGCGGATGTTCGGCTTCTACGCGCTGACGCCGACGACGCTCGCAGTCATCGCCTTCGTCGGCGGCTTCACCGCCCTGTTCGCAGCGACGATGGGCGTCGTCAAGGACGAACTGAAGCAGGTGCTCGCGTACTCAACCATCTCGCAGTACGGCTACATGATGCTCGCGCTCGGCGCGGGATCGTACGTCGCCGCGACCTTCCACTTGATGACGCACGCCTTCTTCAAGGCGCTGCTGTTCCTCGGTGCGGGTGCGGTGATCATCGCCATGCACCACAACGAGAACATGTGGGACATGGGCGGACTAAAAGAGCGGATGCCCGTTACTTACTGGACGTTCCTCGCGGGGTCGCTCGCGCTTGCGGGCATCTTCCCGTTCGCGGGCTTCTGGTCGAAAGACGAGATCCTCTATGAGGCGTTCGTCCACGGCCTCAACGACCCGCTGCTGCTCGGCGGCTGGGTTATGGGGCTGCTCGCGGTGCCGGTCACTGCGTTCTACACGTTCCGGATGGTGTTCCTGACGTTCCACGGCGAGCCGCGCAGCGAGTTGGCCCGTGACCCCGAACCCGTTCGCTGGAACGTGAAGGGGCCGTTAACGGTGCTCGGCTCGCTGGCGGTCGTCGCCGGGCTCGTCAACATGGTTCCGGTTCAGAAGCTGCTCGGGATCGACGGGATCGACTTTCTCACCCAGTGGCTGAACAACGACTTCGGCGGCATCGACGGCGTGAGCTACTCCGCGTACAACGACCTGCTCGCGACGTACGGCGGGTACGCGCCGGCGGAGCTTCTCGGACTGAGCGAGGAGTTGACGTTGCTCGTCGCGGCCGGACTCTCGCTCGGACTCGCCGTCGTCGGCGTACTCGTCGCGTGGCGGCTCTACAACGTCGCGTCACCGACGGAACACACGGCAAAGCTCGGCGGTATCAAGGACGTGCTGTACAACAACTACTACCTCGACGAACTGCAGGTATGGACCGCGTATCGGACGGAAGATGCCGCAGGCGGCGCGGACACCTTCGACCAAGGGATCATCGACGGCGTCGTCAACGGAACCTCCTCGGTCGCGCTCGCGGCGGGGAGCCGGGTTCGACGGATCCAGACGGGGCTCGTCACCCACTACGCCGCGATGTTGACGCTCGGACTGCTCGCGTTGCTTGTCGCGCTCGGCGTTAGCGGGGGGTGGTTCCTGTGATACTCGAAGCGTTCATCGCGTTCACGTTCGTCGCCGCGCTGGTCGTCATGGTCGCGCCCGACGAGTGGGCCGGTAAACTCGCCTTCGGGCTGAGTCTGGCTCCGTTCCTCGGGAGTCTCTACCTGTGGTCGCAGTTCGACGCGGTCGGGAACGCCCTGACTGGCGGCACCATCGCCTTCGAGAGCCGGATCGAGTGGTTGGAGGTCGGCGGTCGGTCGATCTCGTGGTTCGTCGGACTGGATGGCATCAGCCTGCCGCTCGTCGTCCTTACGACGTTCCTCGTGCCGCTGGCGATAGTCAGCGCGTGGACGCCGATTGACACGCGACAGAGCCAGTTCTACGGGCTCCTGCTGTTCATGGAGGCGAACCTGCTCGGCGTGTTCGCCGCGCTCGACTTCTTCCTCTGGTTCATCTTCTGGGAGGCCGTGCTCGTGCCGATGTACTTCCTCATCGGCGTCTGGGGTGGTCCGCGCCGGAAGTACGCCGCCATCAAGTTCTTCGTCTACACGAATGCGGCGTCGCTGCTGATGTTCATCGGCTTCATGTCGCTGACGTTCGCGCTCGGCGACTCGGTTAGCTCGTTCGGACTTCCGGAGATCACGCAGGCCATCGCGGCCGGCGGGCTCGGAACGTGGTTCGGCTTCGAGGCCGGAACGATCGCAATGGCCGCGTTCCTCGCGATGTTCCTCGGATTCGCGGTGAAGGTCCCGATCGTCCCCGTCCACACGTGGCTACCGGACGCTCACGTCGAGGCACCGACGCCGGTGTCGGTGTTGCTGGCGGGCGTCCTCCTGAAGATGGGGACGTACGCACTGCTCCGATTCAACTTCACGATGTTACCGGATCAGGCGTCCGCGCTCGCGATACCGATTGCGGCTATCGCCGTCATCAGTGTTATTTACGGCGCGATGTTGGCGCTGGCACAGAAGGATCTCAAACGCATCGTCGCGTACTCCTCCGTCTCGTCGATGGGATACGTCATCCTCGGCCTCGTCGTGTTCACCGAGTACGGCGTCGGCGGCGCGACGTTCCAGATGGTCGCACACGGGCTCATCTCGGGGCTGATGTTCATGGCGGTCGGCGTGATGTACAACGCGACGCACACCCGGATGGTCGGCGACATGTCCGGGATGGCCGATCGGATGCCGGTCACCGTCGGCATCCTCGTCGCCGGAGCGTTCGGCTACATGGGGCTCCCGCTGATGGCCGGATTCGCCGGTGAGTTCTTCATCTTCGTCGGCGCGTTCGGCGCGCCGTCGCTACCGTACGCGCCAATCTTCACGGCGCTCGCGATGTTCGGCATCGTCGTCGTCGCCGGCTACCTGCTCGCGGCGATGCAGAAGACGCTGTTCGGGCCGTTCCGGCTCGAAACCGACTACGAGGTCGGTCGTGCGCCCCTCCACGACGTCGCCCCGCTCGCAGTGCTGCTCGCGGCGATCATCGTGCTCGGCGTCGCGCCCGACATCTTCTTCGAGATGATCCGTGATGCTGCCGGTCCCGTCGTCGAGGGGGTGAGCGTCGATGTCTGAACACGTCCCGCTCTGGACAGCACTGCTGCCGGTGTTGATCCTCGGTGTGACCGGGCTCGCCCTGCTGTTGGTTGATACGATTCGGCCGAACGCTCGCTCGAACACGACGCTATCGGTCGTGAGTGCGCTCGGCGCGCTCGCATCGCTCGCGGTCACTGTGTGGTTCGTCGCCGAGGGAACGGGTGATGTGAGCACGGGCGGCGCGATCTACCTGTTCGCTGACGCGATCAAGGTCGACACATTGGCGTTGTTCTTCACCGCCATCTTCGCGTCCGTGACGGCGCTCGTCGTCGTCGCCGCCCACGACTACTTCGACGACCACGACAGTCCGGCGGCGTTCTATTCGCTCACCGTCTTCGCGGCGACCGGCATGGCGTTGCTTGCGGTCGCGAACTCGCTTGCGGTCGTGTTCGTCGCTCTGGAGATGGTGTCGCTGCCGTCGTACGCGTTGGTGGCGTACCTGAAAAAGAACCGCGGCAGCGTCGAGGCCGGGTTGAAGTACTTCCTCATCGGCGCGCTGTCGTCGGCCATCTTCGTGTTCGGCATCTCGCTGGTGTACGCCGCGACCGGGTCGCTGATCTTCTCGGACGTGGCCGCGGAGATAGAGTCCCTTGAGGGACTTGCCGGCGTCGCAGGTATCGGGATCGCGATGATCATCGGCGGCGTCGCGTTCAAGACCGCCTCCGTTCCGTTCCACTTCTGGGCACCGGAGGCGTACGAGGGCGCGCCCGCTCCCGTGAGCGCGTTCCTCTCGTCGGCCTCGAAGGCCGCCGGGTTCGTCGTCGCGTTCCGCGTGTTCACCGAGGCGTTCCCCATCGGCGCGTCGCTGGTGGCGGACGTCAACTGGGTGCTCGCCTTCGGCGTGCTCGCCGCGGTGACGATGACGGTCGGGAACTTCGCGGCCGCCGTTCAGGAGAACGTCAAACGGATGCTCGCGTACTCCTCGATTGGTCACGCAGGCTACGCGCTGATCGGTCTCGGCGCACTCTCCGGGAGCGCGGCCGGCGATAGCGCCGTGATGGGTGCGGCAATGGCTCATCTGTTAGTGTACGGGTTCATGAACACCGGCGCGTTCCTGTTCGTCGCGATGGCCGAGCGCTGGGGCGTCGGCCGGACGTTCGAGGACTACGCCGGCCTCGCGCGGCGCGCGCCGATCGCGTGTACCGCGATGGCCGTGTTCATGTTCTCGTTGGCCGGGCTTCCGCCGTTTGCCGGGTTCTTCTCGAAGTACGTCCTGTTCATGGGCGCGATCGACAACGGCTTCGTCTGGCTGGCGGCGGTCGGCGCGATCAACAGCGTGATCTCGTTGTACTACTACAGTCGCGTGGTGAAGGCGATGTTCCTCGACGACCCCGAGTCGTCGAGTACGCTCGATACGGTCGACAGCCGGCCGACGGCACTGTACGCCGCAGTCGTCTTCGCCGCCGTCGCGACGCTCCTGCTGTTGCCCGGATTCGGCCCCGTCATCGAGACGGCCGAGGCCGCGGCCTCCGCGCTGTTCTGAGCGCGGTCCGTCACTGGCTCTTCGGATCCGCGTTCTTTCACCGACATCCGCAGGTATTATTCTCGCCGTCCCGTACCGGGAACATGAGCAGTCGGCAGTATCGCTGTCTGAACTGCCTCGAACACACGGTCACCCGCAGCTTCGACGCGTCTCATCTCTCGGTGACGTGTCCGACCTGTGGTTCCTTCGAGCGGTTCGTCAACGAGGACGTGTACCAGCAGTACGAGACGTTCGAGGAGTCTCCGCCGACGGAGATCGACTGGGACCGGTTGGACCGGATGGAGAAGTTTCTGGTCTGTGAGCGACTCGTCAGGTCCACGAAAACGCTCGCCGATTTCGAGATAGTGGAGTGAACGAGGCGTATGGAGCGACGCGTGTCTCAGCGAGCGTACAGCGGGCCGCCGACGAGCGAGGCGAGCGAAACGGCGTTCGCGGGCGTGACCGCGACGTAGGGGTGGTTGACGGGCCCGAACACGTCGACGACGCGGCCGACGTTCGAGAGCGACTCGTTCACGACTCCCGCGCCGATCTCGGGAGGAGCTTTCCCGGCCTCCCCGCGAGCGATCGCGAGTCCGCCGGCAGTACGGACGACGGTTCCGACGCGGCGCATCGTCACTCCCGTAAGATCCCGATGTAGGCTGCGGCTGCCTGTACGAGATCGTTTTTCGAGGTGTCCTCGGTTCCTTGAACGACTACCGCTCCACGCGGTTCATACTCCCGCGAGTACGTCTTTTCGCGTTCGATCACCGCGTCGTAGCCGACCTGCTGGACCGCCTTGGCGATCTCGTCGACGGTTGGCTCCTCGACCGCGAGGTCCATCGGAACGCGACGACCCTCCGACCGCGAGCGGTCGGCGTCGAAGTACGCGGGATACACGACGTTCTCGACCATACGGGAACGGCGAGCGGACGGGGTAAGGTCGTTTCGACTCCGGTCGACGGATCTCGATCGTGTCGTCGCCTACCCGGTTCCGAACTCGAACCGCGCGCCCCCGTCCTCTCCGGTCGTCGCCCGGATCGTCCATCCGTGCGCTTCGGCGATCCGTTCGACGATCGCGAGTCCGAGCCCCGTTCCGTCCTCGTCGGTGGTGAACCCGGTCTCGAATATCCGGTCCGCGTCCTCGGGAAGTCCGTGACCGTCGTCCTCGACGTAGAATCCCTCAGTGTCGCCGTCGCGGAGCGTCGTGCCGCCGACTCGAACGGTGAGCACCGCGTCCGACTCCGCGGCAGTGGTATGGTTCGAACCCTCCGCGGAGTGTTCGTCATCACGAGAGACAGTGTCGCTGTCTCTCGAACGACCGTGTTCCACACTGTCGCCGGGCTCCGCCCGGCTGCTAGTCGAGCCGTGCTCGACACTGTCGTCGGACTTCGTCCGACTGCTTGTGGAATGGTTCGAAAACTCCGCGGAGTTTTCGTCATCACGAGAGACGGCGTCGCCGTCTCTCGAACGACCGTGTTCCACGCTGTTCCGAAACAGGTTCTCGAGCAGTTCCCTGGCCCGAGTCGGGTTCGCGTCGAGTTCCACGTCGTCCTCGACGAGGAGTCTCGCGTCGGATGTGTCGACGCTCGCCCACGCCTCCCGTGCGAGCGAGTCGAGAGACACGGACTCGATGTCGCCGACGACCTCGCCCTCTCGGGCGAGCGAGAGGAGATCCTCGACGAGCCGGTCCATTCGCGTCAACGCCTCGTCGACCCGTTCGAGGTGGTCGAGATCACTGGTCTCACGGGCCAGATCGACGTATCCCTCGGCGACAGATAAGGGGTTTCGGAGGTCGTGTGATACGATCGAGGAGAACTGTTCGAGCCGCTCGTTCTGTCGGCGGAGCGTGGCCTCGCGCTCACGACGTGCCGTAACGTCGGTGTATATCGCGTAGCCGGAGACGTTCTCCGCGTCGAGGTGGATGGGAATGACGTGGAGGATGAAATGGCGCTCGCCGTCGGCAGTTTCGCGAGTGACTTCCCGCCGAACGTTCTCGCCGCGTCGGAGCTTGGCGTTGAGCTCCTCGGCCTCGGAACGGGACTCGACCTCGTCGGGAACCATGTACTCGTCGATCGATTCGCCGACGATCGATTCGGGGTCGTATCCGAACGTCTCCTCGAACGCGGAGTTGACGCGCCGGAAGCGCGGTTCTCCATCGATGTCGTCGTACGCGACCGCAGGGTCGGGGACGTTCTCGAACAGCGCGAGGAGTCGGTCGCGTTCGGCGCGGAGCTCGTCGTCTGTGCGGATCCGGTCGAGCGTCTCCTCGAGGTGTGATGCGAGCAGTTCCACGAGCCGACCGTCCTCGTCGGCGAACCCGCCCGGGTCGTCGGTGGAGATCTGTAGCACCGTGTCGTCGTCGACCGGTACGGTGATGTGGTGTCCGTTCGACTCGTCTCCCCGTCGCGGGGTGACGATCGGTTCGCCCCGTTCGATGACGGTTCCGGCGGATCCACGGCCCGCTCTGACCCGCTGGCACTCGTCGAGAGCCACGTCCGCGGAGACGGCGACCGGCTCGATCCATCCGTCCTCCGACACGCCGATGACGACGTCGTACTCCGGGAACACCTCGTCGGCGACGGCGACGGTGGTTCGATAGGCCGTGTCGACGTCCCGGACGGTCGCGAGACGGGTCGCGCCGGAGCCCAACCGCTCGATGCGTGACGGCGCTGACGACGGCGACGTCCGAACCGGATCGGCGTCGGTCCGGGTCGACAGCCACTCGACCTGCGTCTCGACCCCGTCCGGGTCCGTTGCGATGGAGTCGACGAGCGGGTGAGCCGCGACCGGCTGCGTCGGATCGTCAACGAGCGCGACCACCGGGAGCGTCGGGTTGGTTTCCCGAACTCGGTCCAAAGCTGCCGGCTCCATAACGACGAACGCGTCGGCCTCGGAGGGGTCGATCGGCTCGGCCCGTTCGGTTCGGAACCCGTCCGGAAACGGCTCTTCCGGGGACGAGACGCCGGCTGCCACTGACGACCACGCGACCGCCGATCCGTCCGGGTCGACGGCGACGACGGTTCGCTCGTCCGGAGACGCGTGATCCACGATACCAACGGATACCCCGGTTTTGAATATAAACGTTCCCACCGACTTCGCCGAGCCCGTTCGGGGGTCGACACGGACGCTCCCGGCGGGTGGGCACACCCCGGAACCCTTTTGGAGCAACACGGGTCAGAACATGGTAATGAGCGATCTCGAAGCGGAGTACCGTCTCGATTATTTCGAGGAGGAAGGGTTCGTCCGCACGGAGTGTGACTCCTGTGGAGCACACTTCTGGAGCCGCGATCACGACCGCGATCTGTGCGGCGAGCCGCCGTGTGCGGACTATAGCTTCATCGACGATCCGGGCTTTCCGGAGGAGCACACCCTCTCGGAGATGCGAGAGGCGTTCCTCTCCTTCTTCGAGGCGAACGACCACGAACGGATCGAGCCGTATCCGGTCGCGGCGAACCGCTGGCGCGACGACGTGCTGTTAACGCAGGCGTCGATCTACGACTTCCAGCCGCTCGTCACGAGCGGGAAGACGCCGCCGCCGGCGAATCCTCTCACCATCTCTCAGCCCTGTATCCGGATGCAGGACATCGACAACGTCGGCAAGACCGGTCGGCACACGATGGCGTTCGAGATGATGGCCCACCACGCGTTCAACACGCGCGAGGACGCCGAGGAGGAGTACGCCTACGAGGGGGAGGTGTACTGGAAAGACGAGACGGTACAGTACTGTGACGAGCTGTTCGAGAGCCTCGGTGCCGATCTGGAGGAGATAACTTATATTGAGGACCCGTGGGTCGGCGGCGGCAACGCGGGTCCCGCCATCGAGGTCATTTATAAAGGAGCCGAGCTGGCGACGCTCGTCTTCATGTGTATGGAACGGGATCCAGACGGGGAGTACGAGATGAAGGACGGCAACACGTACTCGTTCATGGACACGTACATCGTCGACACCGGCTACGGGCTGGAGCGATGGACGTGGATGAGCCAGGGGACGGCGACGGTGTACGAGGCCATCTATCCCGACGCCATCGACTTCCTAAAGGAGAACGCCGGCATCGAGCACACGGAGGAGGAGCGCGAGCTCATCCATCGCGCCGCGAAGCTCTCCGGGCGACTCGACATCGACGACGTCGACGACGTGGAGGCGGCCCGCGGCGACATCGCCGAGAAGCTCGGCGTCGACGTCGAGGCGCTCCGGGAACTCGTTGAGCCGCTGGAGTCGATCTACGCGATCGCAGACCACTCGCGCACGCTGGCGTACATGTTCGGCGACGGGATCGTCCCTTCGAACGTGGGGACCGGCTACCTCGCGCGGATGGTGCTTCGCCGGACGAAACGGCTCGTGGACGAGGTCGGGGTCGACGCGCCGCTCGACGAGCTCGTCGACATGCAGGCCGACCGACTCGGCTACGAGAACCGCGACACGATCCGCGAGATCGTCCGCACCGAGGAGCGGAAGTACCGGGAGACGCTCGAACGTGGCTCCCGAAAGGTCGAGGCGCTCGCCGACGAGTACGCAGGTACCGGCGAACCGATCCCGACGACCGAACTGTTGGAGCTGTACGACTCCCACGGGATCCAGCCGGACATGGTCGCCGACATCGCCGTGGAGCGTGGCGCGAGCGTCGACGTGCCGGACGACTTCTACGCGCTGGTCGCCGACCGCCACGAGGAGGCCGATGCCGACGCCGAGAGCGACGACCGCGACGACCGCCTCGGCGACCTCCCGGAGACGGAGAAGCTGTTCTACGACGAGCAGGGACGAACCGAGTTCGAGGCGGTCGTCCTCGACGTGTTCGACCGCGAGGACGGCTACGACGTCGTGTTGGACCAGACGATGTTCTACCCCGAGGGCGGCGGACAGCCGGCCGACCGGGGACAGCTCACCGTCGGCGAAACGACGGTCGACGTCTCGGACGTACAGGAGGTCGACGGCGTCGTCCTCCATCACGCGGACGCGGACCCCGGAAAGGGGGAGTTCGTCCGCGGACAGGTCGACGGGGAGCGGCGGGAGCGGCTGCGGGCCCACCACACGGCGACGCACCTGATCGGACACGCGGCCCGCGAGGTGCTCGGCGATCACGTGCGACAGGCGGGCGCACAGAAGGGGCTCGACTCCTCGCGGCTCGATGTGCGTCACTTTGAGCGGATCTCTCGGGAAGAAGTCAAAGCGATCGAACGCGTTGCCAACGAGCTGGTCCGCGAGAACCTCTCGGTTCGTCAGGAGTGGCCACACCGCCACGAGGCCGAGGCGGAACACGGCTTCGACCTGTACCAAGGTGGGGTACCGCCGGGAACCAACGTCCGGCTGATCCACGTCGGCGACGCCGACATCCAGGCGTGTGCCGGCACCCACGTCGACCGAACTGGCGACATCGGCGCGGTGAAAGTGCTGAAAACGGAGCCGGTACAGGACGGTGTCGAGCGTATCGTCTTCGCCGCCGGTGAGGCCGCAGTCGAGGCGACACAGCGCACGGAGGACGCGTTGTACGACGCCGCGGACGCGCTCGACGTCGACCCGCTCGACGTCCCGGAGACCGCTGAGCGGTTCTTCGAGGAGTGGAAAGCACGCGGGAAGGAAGTCGAGTCACTGAAAGCCGAACTCGCGGAGGCGCGAGCCGCCGGCGGCACCGACGCCGAGACGGTCGACATCGACGGGTTTACCGCCGTGATACAGCGTGTCGACGGCGACGCCGACGAGCTTCGTGCGACGGCTAACGCCCACGTCGAAGACGGTTCGGTCGCAGTGGTCGGCAGCGGAGCGAACGGCTCTGCCAGCTTCGTCGTCGGGGTGCCGGAAGAAGTCGGGGTCAACGCCGGGCAGGTCGTTTCCGAGCTTGCCGGTCGCGTCGGCGGGGGCGGCGGCGGCCCGCCGGACTTCGCGCAGGGTGGCGGGCCGGACGTCGACGCGCTCGACGAGGCGCTCGACGACGCACCGGACGTGTTGCGGACGCTTCTGGAGGCGTGACTCGATAGCCGTGGCCCGCGCGACCAACGACGGCGTCTCGATTCGATACGAGATCGACGAGGGGCGCTCGGTCGACGATGAAGCGGTCGTGTTCTGTGGCGACGTCGGACTCGGCCCGTGGCAGTTCGGCTGGCAGCACGCGGCGCTTGCGGGTCCACACACGGTACTCACACCGGAGACGCGCGGGATCGGGGAGTCCGACGCGCCCCCGGGACCGTACACGGTCGAGGCGCTCGCGAGCGACCTCGACGCGGTCTGTGCGGCCGAGGGGATCCGGAACGCCCACCTCGTCGGCTACGGGCTGGGCGGCACGGTCGCGCTCGCGTACGGGATGGCCTCCTCACGGCCGGCGAGTCTGACGCTTCTCGGGACGCCACCCGCGGGCGACGCGTACAACCCCGACGGCGTCTGGGCCGACCCGAACGACCCGGACGCGGTGGAGGGGTCGCTGAACGGGCTGCTCTCGGTCGACTTCCGCGAGGCGCACCCGGACGCGCTATCACGGATCGCGGAGTGGCGCGTCGCGGAGGACGCCGGCCGCGAGGTGTACGAGGCACACCGCGCGGCGGTTGAGGGGTTCGATCTGGCCGACGCGCTCTTCGAGGTCACGACGCCGGCGCTCGTCGTCCACGGGACCGACGACACGGTCTGTCCGGTCACGGCCGGCGAGACGCTCGCTGAGGGGCTCCCGCGCGGCGAGTTCCACGCCGTCGAGGGTGCTCGACATCTCGTTGGTGTCGAAGCGTCGGCCGCGGTCAACGACCTCGTAACCGGGTGGCTCGCGGCACAGACGACGGATCCGTCGGCCTGACGGCGACTGGGGATCCCGGCCCACTCCGAGCGTCGACTGCCCTCGTCGCCGACACCGGAGGAACTCCGCATCGACGCAACCGCTTTGAGTCGCTCGCGCGTTCAATACCGTATGGCTCGCCTTCGGTTCGCCCTGTTGAACGCCGCCCACGACGGCGCGAACACGCGCCGAAACTTCCGCCGTGAGATCGACGCCGACCTCGCCGAGTTCGAGGCGGTCGAGGGACACCTCCCCGACCACACCGACTTCGACGGGGTCGTCGTTACCGGCTCGCGCTCCTCGGTCTACTGGGACGAAGCGTGGATCCCGCCGCTCGTCGAGTACATCGCCGAGGCGGCCGAGAACGGTGTCCCGGTGCTCGGCGTCTGTTACGGGCATCAGGTGCTCGCGGAGGCGCTCGGTGGCCGCGTCGCGGGCATGGACGGGTTCGAGATCGGCTACAACACGATCCGGCAGGTCCGTGATGACGAGCTGTTCACCGACGTCGAGGAGTCGTTCACGGCGTTCACCACGCACGGGGACACGGTCGTCGACCTCCCGCCGGGAGCGACGCTACTCGCGGAGAACGAACACGGAGTTCACGCCTTCCGGAAGGGCCACTCCTGGGGCGTCCAGTTCCACCCGGAGTACGACGTCGAAACCGCACGCGAGGTGACCGAGGGGAAACGAGAGCGGATCGGCGACGCCCGCGTCGACGAGGTCCTCGCGGAGATCACGCCGGAAGCGTACGAGGCCGCCTGTGAAGCGAAGTCGCTGTTCGACAACTTCGTCGCGTACACACAGGATCTGAAACACGAGCGAGAGGCGGCGACCGCCGCTGACGACTGAGTCAGAACTCGAATCGCTCGACCCCAGCCACTGCCGACAACTACTTTCGACGTGGCGCTGTAATGAGGATCGATGATAGTCGGCCGGATGGAGGGGTGGTTCACGCGGGTCAAAACGGAGATTCAACGCTCTTTTGCCGAGGAGTACACCCCAAAGGAGACGGCTGGGAGTTTTTCCGTTGGCGTGTTCATCACGATGTTGCCGACGCTCGGAACCGGGCTCCTGTTGTTCTTCGTTCTCGCGTGGCTGTTCGACCGTATCAACCGCGCGGCGCTGGTTGCGTCCGTCGTCGTCTTCAATCCCGTCGTGAAATGGGGCGTGTACGCGGCCAGTTTCACGCTCGGTGTACTCATCCTTGGGCCGGTGCCGGGCGTGTCGACCGCGGAGGTGTCGCTGTCGGCCGGCCCGGATGTCGTCGTCCGCCTGCTGGTCGGGAACCTGATTCTCGCAGTCGTCGCGGCCGTCCCCGGCTACTTCGTCTGCCTCCGGCTGGTGGAGGCGTACCGGACCCACGAGATCGATGTCGTCGACGCGGTTTCGGAGATCGTCGAACCCGACGAGGAGGAGTTGGCGAGCCCACCGGGAACGGACGACTGATCCGTCGGGGGGCGGACCGATTCGCCGGGGGGCAAACCGACCGATCCGGCGGTTCGCGGCGGTCGAACACTCTTATACCGTTCCCGCCCGGAACTGGGGTATGAACGTAGTACCGGACACTAGTGCGGTCATCGACGGCCGCGTGTCCGAACGTGTCGAGGACGGGTCCTACGAGGGCGCGACCGTGATCGTCCCGGAAGCCGTCGTCGGCGAGCTGGAGTCGCAGGCGAACGACGGGCTGGAGTCGGGGTGGGACGGCCTGAGCGAACTCCAGCGACTCGCCGAATTCGCCGACGAGGGCCGGATCGAGCTCCGGTACGTCGGCGACCGACCGACCGGAGATGCCCGGTCACACGCAGCCGAGGGCGATGTCGACGCGCTCATCCGCGAGGTCGCCGACGCGGAGGCCGCAACGCTGCTCTCCAGCGACATCGTTCAGGCGGAGGTCGCTCGCGCGAAGGGTATCGACGTCGAGTACGTCGAGCCGGTCGCCCGCGGCGTCGTCGACGAGCTTCCCATCGAGGAGTACTTCACGGACGACACGATGTCCGTTCACCTCAAAACGGGGACGAAGCCGAAGGCGAAACGCGGCGCGTTAGGCGAGATGCGCTACGAGGTCATCGAGGAGACGGAGACGACCGAGGAACGAATGACCGAGTTAGCGAACTCGATCGTCGATCTCGCACGGCAGTCTTCCGAGGGGTTCATCGAGCTCTCCGACGACGGAATGGACATCGTCCAGTACCGTAACTACCGGATCGCGGTCGCCCGCCCGCCGTTCGCCGACGGGGTCGAGATCACGGCGGTTCGGCCCATCGCGAAGACGACGCTCGACGACTACGAGTTCGCGGACGAGCTCCGCGAGCGCTTCCGCGAACGGAAACGCGGCGTACTCATCGCCGGGTCGCCCGGTGCCGGCAAGTCCACGTTCGCGCAGGCCGTCGCGGAGTTCCTCAACGACAGCGACTACGCGGTGAAGACGATGGAGCAGCCGCGCGACCTCCAGGTCGGCCCGGAGGTCACCCAGTACGGTGCACTGGGCGGCGAGATGGCGAACACCGCCGACTCCTTGCTCTTGGTCCGCCCCGACTACACGATCTACGACGAGGTCCGCAAGACGAAGGACTTCGAGGTGTTCTCGGACATGCGGATGGCCGGCGTCGGGATGGTCGGCGTCGTCCACGCCTCCCGCGCGATCGACGCGCTCCAGCGGCTTGTCGGCCGCGTCGAACTCGGGATGATCCCGCAGATCGTCGACACGGTCGTCTACATCGAGGCAGGCGAGGTCCACACCGTCTACGACGTGACGACGGAGGTGAAGGTGCCCGCGGGGCTCACGGCGGAAGACCTCGCTCGGCCCGTCATTCAGGTTCGGAACTTCGAGACTGGCACGCCCGAGTTCGAGATATACACGTTCAACCGGCAGGTCGTCACCGTCCCCCTGAACGACGAGGAGGGAGAAGAAAGCGAGACCGGAGTCGGCCGTATCGCCAAACAGGAGATCGAACGCGAGATCCGGTCGGTCGCGCACGGCCACGTCGACGTCGAACTGAAGGGGAACGACGAGGCGATCGTCTACGTCGGCGAGGGCGACATCGGTACGGTGATCGGCAAGGGTGGCGGTCGGATCGCCGACATCGAGAACCGGCTCGGCATCGAGATCGACGTTCGCACCCACGACGAGAAGCCGGGCGGACGCGGTGCGGGCAGTGCGGGCGAAAACGGTGCCGGCGGCGCGGGCGAGGCCGGCGGACAGGTCGGCGAGGAGCGCGGCTCCGTCGTCCAGCCGGAGATCACCTCCCGACACGTCGTTCTCGACGTCGAGGGTGGCGTCGGCGAGACGGTCGAGGTCCGGGCGAACGGCGAATACCTCTTCACCGCCACGGTCGGTCGCGGGGGTGAGGTCCAGGTGTCGCGCGGCTCCGCGATCGCCGAGGAGTTGGAGGACGCGATCGACCGGAAGCGGACGATCACCGTCGTTTCCGCACGCTGAGCGGGGAGATCGGCCAGCGCCGCTCACCGCGTTCCGTCGTTTCACACGAACGGGTTCGACGATCGTCGATAAAATTCCCTCCTGAAAGATAACGCTTTTTTGATGGTGGTCGGAAGTACGTGGCATGTCAGACGAGCTGAAACGCGGGTTGGAAGGCGTCCTCGTCACGGAGTCGGAGCTCAGTCACGTCGACGGGGAGGCTGGGAGGCTCGTGTACCGCGGGTACGACATCGAGGAGCTAGCACGCGGCGCGAGCTACGAGGAAGTGCTGTACCTCCTCTGGCACGGTTCGTTGCCGACACGTGACGAACTCGACTCCTTCTCGGCGTCGCTCGCCGCCGAGCGCGACGTGGACTCGGAGGTGCTCGAAACGGTTCGGACGTTGGCCGACGCCGACGAGCGGCCGATGGCCGCGCTTCGAACCGCGACGTCGATGCTCTCGGCGTACGACGACGACGAGGCGGTCGAGAGCCGCGGAGAGACCATCGAACAGGGAACGCGGATCACGGCGAAGGTCCCGACCGTGCTGGCCGCTTTCGAGCGCGCTCGACAGGGCGAAGCGCCCGTCGACCCGGATCCCGACCTCTCACACGCCGGGAACTTCCTCTATATGCTCACCGGGGTCGAGCCCGACACCGTGAGCGAGGAGACGTTCGACATGGCGCTGACGCTCCACGCCGACCACGGGCTCAACGCCTCCACGTTCACGGCGATGGTGATCGGCTCGACGATGGCCGACGTCTATTCCGGCGTCACCGGCGGGATCGGGGCGCTCTCCGGATCGCTTCACGGCGGCGCGAACCAGGACGTGATGGAGCTACTTTATGAGATCGACGAGTCCTCGAAGGACCCGGTCCAGTGGGTGAAGGACGCTCGCGATGCGGGCCGTCGCATTCCCGGGTTCGGCCACCGGGTCTACGAAGTGAAGGACCCCCGTGCGCGTATCCTCGAGGACAAGCTCCGTGATCTCTCCGATTCCTCGGGCGATCGCACGTGGCTCGACTACACCACCGCCATCGAGGCGCACCTCACCGAGGAGGGGCTTCTGGAGAAGGGGATCGCCCCGAACGTCGACTTCTACTCCGGATCCGTCTACGACAGCATGGGTATCCCGATGGATCTGTTCACTCCCATCTTCGCGATGAGCCGCGTCGGCGGCTGGGTCGCACACGTCGCCGAGTATCAAGAGGACAACCGCCTTATCCGTCCGCGCGCCCGGTACACTGGCCCCGAGTCCGCGGAGTTCGTTCCGATCGACGAGCGATAGGCGAGTCTCGGGATGGGCGTGACCGGCGGGATCGGTGCTTATATATAAATCTTCGTCGGCGAAACCGCCGTTCTCGACGGCCGAATTGGCCGTTTATACGTCCCGTCAGTGTAGCGTTCGACGGATGAGTGACTCCGAATCGACGGTGAACGCCTTCCGTGATCCCAGTCGATCACTTATAAGTCGTTGCTGGCGCGGTGACCTCCTTCAAGTCCCCAGTCGCTCGCTTATAAGTTGGTGACCGTGATCCGACGGCGAACTCCTTCAAAACCCCAGCCTGCTCCGGTCGAAGGGCTCGCTGCGCGCTGGAACGGGCTCGCGACGCTCGCCCTTTTTGAGTGCTTGCGTCGTCATCAGAACGCTCCGCGTTCTGATCGGCTCACGAGAGCGGCGCTCTCGTGAACGCCCGTCTTCCCGGAGCAGGCTGCCCCTTTGAGTCCCACCCCGCACCCCCCGAACCTCAGGCCTCCCCAGCCTCGCCGCTCACGCCCTACGGGCGTTCGCGGCGTCCCTCGCGGGCTCCGAGCGGCCGCTTATAAGCGGCCGCTCGGAGGGGCGGGGCGAGAGCTTCGCTCTCGCTAGCAACTGGCGGCTCCGCCGCCGGTGACGCCGCCGCATGATCTGTTATATATCGCGTCCTCTCGGGCCGCTGGAGGCTATTCGAACGCCGCGATCCCGGTCAGGTCCTCGCCGAGGATCAGGCTGTGGATATCGTGGGTACCCTCGTAGGTGTACACCGTCTCCATGTTCGCCATATGGCGCATCGGCGAGTAGTCGGTCGTGATCCCGTTGCCGCCGAGCATCTCGCGGGCGACTCGCGACTGGTCCCTTGCGGTCCGGACGTTGTTCCGTTTCGCCATCGAGACGTGTTGCGGCCGGAGGTCGCCGCGCTCTTTCAGCTCTGCGAGCCGATACGCGAGCAGCTGTGCGGTCGTTATCTCCGTCGCCATCTCCGCGAGCTTCTCCTGTTGGAGCTGGAACCGGGCGATCGGACCGCCGAACTGGTCGCGGTCGAGCGCGTACTCACGGGCCTGCTCGAAACAGTCGCGAGCCGCGCCGACCGCCCCCCACGCGATCCCGAATCGAGCCTGCGTGAGACACGACAGCGGTCCTTTCATCCCCTCGACGCCCGGCAGCCGGTTCTCGGCGGGAATACGGACGTTTTGAAGACTGATCTCGCCCGTGATCGACGCCCGAAGCGAGAGCTTGTCGTGAATCGCCGCCGTCGTCACGCCGTCACGGTCGGTCTCGACGAGGAACCCTCGGACCGGAGTTCCCTCAGCGGAGCTCTCGCGAGCCCACACGACCGCGACGTCCGCGATCGGCGAGTTCGTGATCCACGTCTTCGAGCCGTTGAGGACGTACTCGTCACCGTCGGCCTCGGCGGTGGTCTCCATCGCTGAGGGGTTCGAGCCGTGTTCCGGCTCCGTCAGCCCGAAACAGCCGACCGCTTCGCCCTCCCCCAGCGCGGGGAGCCAACGCTCCTTCTGCTCGTCGCTGCCGAACGCGTGGATCGGGTACATCACCAGAGCCCCCTGAACGCTCGCCATCGACCGGAGCCCGGAGTCACACGCCTCCAGCTCCTGCATCAACAGCCCGTACGCTGTCTCCGAGACGTTCGGGAGACCGTATCCGTCGAGGTTGGGCGCGTAAAACCCCATCTCACCCATCTCCTCGATCAGCTCCGTCGGAAACGTCCCCTCTTGGAAGTGGTCGCCGATGTCGGGGCGGACACGCTCCTCGACGAACCGACGAGCCGTGTCGCGGATCAGCCGTTCCTCCTCGCCGAGATCGGACTCCAGTCCCACGTAATCGAGCATGAACAACCATGGGAGAGGGCCGGGCAAAAACGGATCGGGGTCGGGCGTGACGATCGGTCCGGCCGCGAACGGGACGCTATTCGATGCGTTCGCGCGCGTACTTCGCCAACAGCGGAAGGTCGTCGAGGTGGATCAGCTTCGACATCGCACGCTTCTCGCCCTGGTTCGCCTTCGCGAGCGTGTCATCGTCAGTCCGCCGGAGGTCCCGCATCAGCCGGTCGTAGCGTTCGTTGGGTGCGAGATACAACAGTTCGGTGAGCATCAGCCGCGCGTTCATCCGCGGGGCGACGTCGCGGTGCCAGAGCGTCTCGTAGATCGAGAGGCTCTCGGCGTCCGTCGGTTGGTTGGCGTCCGTGAGACACCGGTCGATGGCGGCTGCGGCCGCACGCGCGGACTTCATCCCTTTGTGGATCCCCTCGCCCCACAGCGGGTCGATGGTCGGAACCGTGTCCCCGATGGCGAGGAACGAGTCCGTATGCATCCGACCGGGCCGCTGGATGTGTGCGGAGCCGCGGTGGACCTTCCCCTCGATCTTCTCGGCCCCGTCGAACCGTGGATCCCGGTCGATCCATCCCTCGAGGTAGCCGTCGACGGTCTGGCCCTCCTCGGCGAACTCGCGGTGACGGTCGTTCTGGATGTAACAGATACCGACTTTCGCCGACTCCTCGCCCGTGGCGAAGATCCACGAGTAGCCGCCGGGCGCGATCTCGTGATCCAGTCGGAGCATCATCGCGCGACGGAGGTCCGCGAACTCGGGGTGATCGAGGTCGACGCCGTCCATCTCGTACTCGATCCCGATCGCCTGGTTCTCGCGTTCGAGGTCGACGACGTCGAGCGCGCTCGCGATGGGTGCGGCGGGACCGGTGGCGTCGACGACGACGTCGGCGTACACCTCCTCGCTACCCGCGTATTTCACGCCCTCGATGACGCCGTCATCGTCGAGGATCGGTCGCGACACGCGGGCGTCGAACCGGTACTCCGCGCCCGACTCGCGGCCGTCCTCGACGAGGAACTGCTTGAACTCGGCGAACTCGAGGACGGCACCCGGCTGATAGGACTCGTAGTGGTCGTTCGGTGACTCCAATACGACGTTGTCGGTGTACGACATCACGACGTCGTCGGGGATCCCGAACGAGGCCATCATGGAGGGGAACGTCCCGGCCGTGGACTTGTTGCTCTGTCGCGGGAACTCGTCTTCCGGTTCGGTTTCGAGAACGACGACGTCGTAGTTTCGGGCCGCCAGATCGCGGGCACACTGCGCGCCCGCCGGGCCGGCACCAGCGATGACGACGTCGTAGCGGTCTGGCATATACCATACATACGAACGCGCGTAATTAGGTTTGCCGGAACGGCACGGATATCGGCACAAGACGCCCGTCGTCGACCGATTTTGGCGAGGAATGGAGGACGGATTCGAGCCGCTGCTGTGACTGACAGGATGATCGGTAGAAACCCCAACGCGGACGAACCGAAACGGGTTCGACGGGGTCGAGCGGGAAGCGGCTCCGACGCGTTTCAGTAAAACTCTCGAACGAGGTCGGTCGCACCCTCGGGCGCGCCGTCGGGGAGCACGGACATGTCCTCGTCGACGCCGTGTTGCTCGTGGTACGGCACGGAGTTCTCGTCCTGATAGAAGATACCTTGGTACTCCTTATCGGAGTCGAGGATCGCCTCCTTGGCGGCGTCACGGTCGGACGGATCGTGGTCCGCCTCTTTGAGGTCGACTAGCGAGTCACGGAAGTAGTCGTACGTGTCCACGTCGTTGAACGTGACACACGGCGAATAGACGTTGACGAAGCCGAACCCGTCGTGTTCGACCGCTTTCTGGATGATCTCCTGATGCCGCAGCGCGTCGGAAGAGAACGACTGTGCGATGAACGTCGCGCCCGACGCGAGCGCCAGCGCGTGGGGGTTGACGGGCGGCTGCTTGGGCCCGTCGGGGCTCGTCGATGTCTCGAAGTCCTCACGCGAGGTCGGCGACGCCTGCCCCTTCGTCAGCCCGTAGATGCGGTTGTCCATCACGACGTAGGTCATGTCGACGTTGCGTCGGACCGCATGGACGAAGTGACCCGCACCGATGGAGTAGCCGTCGCCGTCGCCGCCGGCGACCATCACTTCGATGTCGGGTCGCGCCATCTTCACACCCGTCCCGACCGGTAGGGCGCGGCCGTGGACGCCGTGAAGCGCGTAGCTGTGCATGTACGTGCCGATCTTTCCGGAACAGCCGATGCCGGCGACGACGAAAGTGTTGTCGGGGTCGTTGCCCGTCTCCGCGAGGGCCTTCATCATCCCGTTCATCGTGCCGAAGTCGCCACATCCTGGACACCAGGTCGGCTGCTTGTCGGATTTGAAATCCGTGAATCGAATGTCTGAGCTCATTGGTTACGCCTCCACCCCCGTCGTGAGGGTTGCTTTGATCTCCGCTGCGAGTTCGTCGGCCTTGAATCGCACGCCGGTGTACTTGTTCACGCGGTCGACGCGTTCGAGCACGTCGTGTTCGACGATGTCCGCGAACTGTCCGGTCTCGTTACACTCGACGACGACGACGTTCTCGGCCGCCTCGACGGCGTCAGTGAGGTCCGGCCGCGGGAAGACATACGGAACCGAGAGCACCCGTACGTCGACCCCGTCGTCCGCGAGGAGATCGAGCGCCTCGACGAGCGCCCCCTCGTTCGAGCCCCACGTGATGACGAGGTTCTCCGCGTCAGCGTCGCCGAACTCGCGCGGGCTCCAGTCCTCGCGCGCCTCGGCGGTCTCGACCTTCCGGTTGCGCTTGTCGACCTGTTCGACGCGCATCTCGGTGTCCTCGGTCCGTCGACCCTGCTCGTCGTGTTCGAGTCCGGTCGACATGTGTGCCCCGTCGGCGGTGCCGGGGAACGCCCGCGGCGAGATCCCGTCGTCGGTGATCTCGTGGGGCTGGAAGCCGCCCGACTCGCTCAGGTGGCCGTCGATGTTCGACTCGTCGACGACGAAGCCGCGGTCGATCTCGACTTCGTCCATATCGAACGCCTCCGGCGAGAACGTCTGCTCGGTGACCGCCATCGAGAGGTCGGCGGTAAGGTAGACGGGGAGCTGGTACTTCTCGGCGAGGTTGAACGCCTCGACGGTCTTCCAGAAACACTCGTCTATCGTCGTCGGCGCGACCACGAACCGGGGGATCTCGCCGTGGCCGCCGTACAGCATGTGGTTCAGGTCACCTTGTTCCTGCTTCGTCGGCATCCCCGTCGAGGGGCCCGAGCGCATCACGTTACAGATGACGAGCGGGGTCTCCGAGGTGGCGATCAGTCCGAACGTCTCCGTCATCAGGTCGATTCCGGGACCCGAAGTGGCCGTCATCGCGCGCGCGCCACCGCGGGCGGCCCCGAGCGCCATGTTGATCGCGGACAGCTCGTCTTCCGCCTGAACGACGTGGCCGCCGTACTGCTCGATACGGCCGGTCAAGTACGTCATCACGTCGGTCGCGGGCGTGATCGGGTAGCCGGCGTAAAAGCGGCAGCCCGCGGCGATGGCGCCCATCCCGATCGCCTCGTCGCCGTTGAGGAGGACGTAATCCTCGTCGGTCGTCTCCAAGTCGTAGTCGAACTCGTGGTCGTACTCCTTGGCGACGTACGACTGGCCCGCGCGGGCCGCCTCCTTGTTGTTGTCGACGAGTTTCTGCCCTTTGTCGCCGAACCGCTTTTCGAGCGCGGAGTCGAGGTTCTCGATGGGGAACTCGGCGACCTCACAGGCCGCGCCGAGCGCGACGACGTTCCGCATGATCGCTCCCCCGGCCTCTTCGGCGAGCCGCTTGAGCGGAACGTCGAGACCGATCATCTCGTCGGGGATCTCGACGTTCTGCATCGTCGTTCGCTCGCCATCGTAGATGATCACGGATCCTCCGTGGAGCTCGTCGAGGTTCTCCTCGATCGTCCGGGGGGTCAACGCGATGAGCACGTCGAGTCGGTCAACGACGCTCTGTACCTTGTCGACGGATGTCCGCACCTTATACGCGGTGTAGCCGCCCCGGATCCGCGAGGCGAAGTCCTTCGACGTGAACACGTGTCGACCCGCTCGGGAGAGCGCTTGCGCGAAGATCTTCCCGGTCGAGTCGATGCCGTCGCCGGCCTCCCCGCCGACGGCCCAGTTGAAGTCCGCAGCCATTGCTATGTCGCAGGTTTCGCCGGACTCATCAAAAGGCTTCTGGAAGGAGCTATCGACTGAGTTTAAAACGAACGTCCAATTATATATAGTATTCAAGGTAAATATAGCGTACATAGCCTGTTAACGAATTATAATTGGACGAATGTTTTCCATAACCCTCACGATCGACCCTCGTCGTCCCATTTGATTTCGACATCCGTCGAA
This sequence comes from Halorubrum alkaliphilum, assembly GCF_017873815.1. Classification (GTDB taxonomy): domain Archaea; phylum Halobacteriota; class Halobacteria; order Halobacteriales; family Haloferacaceae; genus Halorubrum; species Halorubrum alkaliphilum. The sequence goes on from NZ_JAGGKQ010000002.1 coordinate 70,091, forward strand.
AAGGGATTGCGATCGGTTCGTCGGGACGGACGGGAACACGTTTGTGTCCGAGGACCCCATCGAGGATATGGATGCGACAGTCACGGTAGCTACGGTCGAAACGGTCGGCCCGGACACGTACGCGATCCGGTTCGATACCCCCGACGGGTTCACCGCGGAGCCCGGACAGTTCGTGAAGCTCGGAACCGAGATCGACGGCGAGCACGTCGCCCGGTTCTACACGCTCTCCTCGCCGACGGTCGACGAGACTTTCGAGGTCACGGTCGGGATCGACCCCGAGGAGGGCGGCGAGTTCTCCGCGTTCCTCGCCGATGTCGAGGCGGGCACCGAGATGACGCTCTCGGGCCCGTTCGGCGATCAGCACTACGACGGCGAGACACGCGCGGTGGTCGTCGCCGGAGGTCCGGGCGTCGGTCCGGCCGTCGCCATCGCGGAGCGCGCGCTCGACGAGGACGCCGAGACCGCGATCGTCTACCGCGACGACGATGTCTCACACGCGGACCGACTCGACGACCTACGGGCCCGTGGCGCGGCGGTTCGTCTCCTCGACGCTGACGAGCCGCTCGACGACGCGGTCGACGAAGTCCTGACGGGTGCCGACGGCGAGACGTTCTTCGTCTACGGTTTCGCTGATCTGGTTGCCGACGCCGAAGCAGCGATCGAGGCCGCCGGCGGCGACGCCGACGCCGCGAAGGTCGAGAACTTCGGATAGGCCATCGGTCCGGCCGCGATCGATCCGCTTACCCCCGGGAACCCGCTGCGGTCGAGCGGGCAGACCGTGGCCGACGATCGGACAGTAGAGCCTGACGACGCGACTGAGAGCGACGCGTCCGGCGGGAACAGTTCGTCGCCTACCGGCGGTGCCGACGCCCAAGAAACCGTTGCGAGCGACGAACGCGAGGCGCTGGCGACGATCGCTCGCGGAGCCGTCGTCACCGGTGGTGCGGTCTCGGCACAACGGGCGTTGACGACCGCGACCGAGTTCGTGTTGACCCGCGGACTCGGCCCGGCCACGTACGGGGTCTACGCGTACGCGTGGCGGATCACGCAGGTGCTGGTCCAGCTCGTTACCGTCGGGAGCGTGCCCGCACTCCAACGGTTTCTCCCGGCGGCGGGAGACGACCCCGGCCGCCGGTCACGGATCACGGGGTTAGCGTACGCGACCACGGTCGTGGCGGGACTCCTGATGGCCGCCGGGATCTGGTATGTGGCCCCGTGGATTAACGAGCGTACGGTTGCGGACCCCACGTTCACACCGACACTGCGACTGTTCGGGCCGCTTATCGGCCTTCTCGGTCTCGTGAGCATCGTCGCGGCCGTCTTTCGGGCGATCGGATCGGCGCGCGGGGAGGTTCTGTTCAACAAACTTCTTCGGCCGGGCGTCCGGCTCGTCGGTGCCGTGATCGCCCTTGCGCTCAGCTATTCGGTCGTTGGCGTCGTGGGGGCGATCGTTCTCGCGACGCTACTGCTCGTCGTCCTCGGCGTTCCGATGTCCATCCGCGCAACCGGGATCAGACCGCGGCTCCGAGGCGCACGCCGGAACGTAGCCGAGTTCTACAACCACGCCGGACCCGTCGCGATGAGCAGTTTCGGTAAGGTGTTCCAGAACCGCGTCGACGTCCTGCTCGTCGGGGCGCTTCTCACCTCCGTTGCTGCTGGGGTGTACAACGTCGTCCTCGTGTTGATCTCGTTCGCGTGGATCCCGTTGCTCTCGTTTAATCAACTCCTTCCGCCCGTCGCGTCCGACCTCTACGCTGCCGACCGAATCGAAACGCTCAACGCGGTGTACGCCTCCGTGACACGTCTGATAGTCACAACGGTCCTGCCAGTAATCGCGGTCCTCGGCGTCTACGGAGCGGAGCTGCTCGCCGTGTTCGGATCCGCGTACACCCGTGGATACCTCCCGCTCGTGGTGTATCTGGGCGGCGTGTTCGTCGGGAGCGCCGTCGGGGCGACCGGGTGGCTCCTCATGATGACCGACCACCAGTACGCCAGAATGATACTCGACTGGCTGCTCGCCGTTCTCAACGTCGCCCTCACCTACGTCTTCGTTCTCCAGTACGACCTCGTCGGGGCAGCCCTCGGAACGTCGGTGGCCATCGCCGTCCAAAACGGAGTACAGGTCCTGCTCCTTCGTCGGTTCGAAGGGTTATGGCCGTTCGACCGGACCTTCCTGACGCCGCTGGCGGCTGGGGGCGTCATGGTCGCCTGTATGCTCGCGGTCCGGGAGGCGCTTCCGGGTCTCGTCGCCGTTGCTGTCGGAACGCTCGTCGGTATTGCCGCCTACCTCGCGACGCACCGACTGCTCGGGGTCGATCCCCGAGACCGACTCGTCGTCGCCACGCTGGCTGCGGAGTACCGCGAAACCCTCGCCGAGTGGTCCCCAATCGGAGGTCGCTAGGACTCCTCGCGGCACGCTTTCCGATCCGACGCAAAGTACTCGACGAGCCGCTCGGCCGCCTCGACCGCACGCGGCGTCACCAGTGCGAACCGGATCCACTCGTCGCGGGCGGTGCCGAACGTCTCGCCGGGCATCCCGGCGACGCCCGCCTCGTCGATCAGTCGTTTGACGTTTGCCATTGTTCCAGGGAACCCGTCGAACCGCGCGAGGACGTAAAAGGCTCCCTCAGGGCGGGTGTACGCCGCGCCCGCCTCGTCGAGGGCGGCGGTGAACGCGTCGATCCGGTCCGCGAGGCGGTCGCGCGCCTCGGCGTAGTAGTCCGCGTCGGTGGCGGAAAGCGCCTCCGCGACCGCGTACTGGGCGGGCCGCGACCCGGCGACGTTCACGAGCATATGTCTGGCCTTCGCGGGAAACGCGTGCTCGTCCGGGAGCACGGCGTACCCTACCCGGAACCCCGTGATCGCCATCGACTTCGAGAAGCCGCTCGTGACGATCACGCGCTCCGAGTCGAGCGTTAGCGCGGACTCGAAGCGCCCGGAGAAGTCGAAGTGGTCGTACACCTCGTCGACGACGACGAGCGCGTCGACCGCCTCGGCGACCTCGACGACCTCCCGGACGTTCTCGACGTCGTACACCGCTCCGGTCGGGTTGTTCGGGGTGTTCAACACGATCAGCGCGGTCCCGTCGCTCGCGGCCGCACGGACCGCCTCGATGTCGAGGCTCCCGTCCCGCTCGGTCGGGACGAGCGTTGGCTCTCCGCCGAGTAGCTCGGTCTTGCCGGGGTAGTACGGATAAACCGGATCCATCAACAGCGCCTCGTCGCCCGCGTCGCGCTCGAACGCCCGGGCCATGGCGAGGTAGTTCGCCTCGCCCGTTCCGTTGGTGACAACGATCCGGTCGGGGTCGACGTTTCGACGGGCCGCGATCGACTCCCGGAGCCCCCTGATCCCTTCGCTCGGCGGATACTGGAACGCCTCGGACGGTCCGTTCGCGTACTCCGAGAGGGCGTCCCGGAGCGCGGCCGGCGGCTCCCAGTCGGGGTTGCCGCTCACCATGTCGACCACGTCGCCGTCGGCGGCCGCGGCGTACTCCATCACGTGGAAGAACTTCGGCTCCTCGTACTCCATGCCGACGCCTGGGCGGCCGCCGCCGTGGCTCTTTCGGGACGCAGTCCGCGCACGCGATCCGTGCCTTTTGAGTCACGCCCCCGAAAGGGGGTATCATGAACAAACGCGGTCACGTGTTGAACGCGCTGTTGCTCGCCGTCGGGATCGGGTTCGTGTTGGAGCCCGGTGCCGACCTCGACACCGCGACGAAGATCGGCCAGATCACCGTCCCGATCGTCCTCGGCGCGCTGTTCCCGGATGTCGACACCGCGTTCGGAAAACACCGGAAGACGCTCCACAGCCTCCCGGTGCTCGCGATCTTTCTCGCGTACCCGATCTTCTTCGACAACCTCCATTTCGTCTGGGTCGGGGTACTCACGCACTACATCCTCGATCTGGTCGGGAGCCGCCGGGGAATCGCGCTGTTCCACCCGCTCTCGGACAACGAGTTCTCGCTTCCCTTCGGCGTGACGACGAGCAGCAAGTACGCCGACCTCGTGACCGTGATCATCACCGCGCTCGAGGTCGCCGCGTTCTGGGCGGTCCACACGTACGTCGTCGAACTCGACGTCGACCTCACGGCGGCAACCGCCGGACTCGGGATCTAAGCGGGCGAGGAACGTGGGCGAGAAGCCTAGCGATACACGCTCACGTCGTCGAACCGCCCCTCATAAGCGACGTTCGACGGGAGCGTTGGCTCGTCGCCGGAGAGGAACAGCCGGTCGGCTTTGACCCACGTGTTCTCGTAGGCGATGTGCGCGAACTCGACGAGTCCCCGGATCCGATGGCCGATCCCGCTGCGATGGACGACGGTTCGCGGGCGACCCTCACGGAACGCGTCGACGACGGCGTCGGCGTCGGGGAGGTCCTCCTCGAAGGCGGTCCACGCCTCGCCGACCGTCGAGGGGAGATGCGCGTACGACGAGCCGAATCCGGGGAGATCGAGCTCGTCGGCGATCCGCTGGGCGCGGGCGTTCTGGTGGGGGAGTAGTTTGGCGTCGTACGTCTCGATCGCGTCGATCCGGGCGGCATGTGCCGTGATCTCGGGTCGAGTCAGCGAGACCGTCGCGAACTCGGGGTGGGGCACGAGCACGGCGGCGTCCTGCCGGTCGAACTCCGCCATCGCGCCCTCGAAGGTGATGTAGTCGGGAACGGGCTCCGAGAGTCCGAGCGCGAGCAGGTGTCTCCGGTTCCCCCAGTCGCCGGTGAACACCTCTCGACCGGGAACGATCGTCAGGTCGTCGTCGCTGTAGCGGGTGGCACGGTCGCGGATCGTCGGTAGCCGCGTGAAGTGGGGGGCGTACACGAGCGCGTCGATCCCGCGGTCCTTCGCGCGGGCGACGACGCGCTCGTCGAGCACCTTCACGTGGGTGTCGACGCGCGTTCGGGGTCGGCTCACGGTTCGGAGTACCGGACAGCAGTCAAAAGGCGTATCGTTCGACGTCCGTACCGGTGACAGGTCCGGGTCGGGGGAAACCGTTAACGCCCCCGGCGGGCACTATGGAGTATGGCTCCCTGGGCGTGTGGGATCGAGGACTGTGACGCCGTCTTCGACGGCGTGGAGTCGCTCATCCTCCATCAGACGCGCGACCACCAGCGTCACGAGTGTAAGGTGTGTGGGACGATCGTCCCGGACGGCTACTTCGCGATCCGACACACGTTCGACGAGCACACCCGCGCCGAGTACGTGCGAGCGTACGAGGCGGACTCGGGGGCGGTTCGCCGCCGCGAGAACGTGAAACGCGAGATCGAGACGGAGGCCGACCTCCAAGCCGTCGTCGACCGGCTCGACGGATCGGTGTAGCGGGGGCGCTCGCGCCCGCCTCCTGTACGACTTTCCAGGCTCTCCGGTCGATGTCTCGCCGCTCCGTACCGACGGGTACACAAACGCGCCGCCACCAGTACCGTCCATGGACGATATCGACGTCGAGCCGGTCGACCGTGTCGAGGAGACGGACTCCGCCGACGAGTCGGGGGCCGCCGACGGAACGGAGACCGGCCACGAGCCGGACGCCGCCGACCCCGACGACGCGCTCGTCGGCGACGACGGGACGCGGCTCCCGCAGGGGGTCGACGCCCCCGACTACGTGCTGTACGGCGGGAAGGGCGGCGTCGGAAAGACGACGATGGCGGCCGCAACGGGGCTCTCCTCGGCAGCCGGCGGCGTCCGGACGCTGGTTGTCTCCACGGACCCGGCACACTCGCTGTCGGACACGTTCGGCATCGACGTGCCGGCCACGCCGGCGCGGATCCGCGATGACATGCCGCTTTTTGCGGCGGAGATCGACCCCGACGACGCCATGGACGAGGGAATGTTCGGTGCCGACGGCGACCCCCTCGGCGGGATGGGGGACATGGGCGACGCGATGGGCGGAATGATGGGTGGGATGGCCGGCGGCGGCATGGAGGGCATGGCCGAGGACGCCGCGGAGGGGATGGACGATGCTCCCGGCTCGCTTCTCGGCGGGACGATGCCCGGCGCGGACGAGGCTGCGGCGATGCGGCAGCTGTTGGAGTATCTCGACGACACGCGGTTCGACCGGGTGATTGTCGACACCGCACCCACCGGTCACACCCTGCGGCTGCTCCAGCTACCCGAGATCATGGACTCGATGATCGGGCGCGTGATGAAGATGCGCCAGCGCTTCTCGGGGATGATGGACGGATTAACGGGGATGTTCGGCGGCGACGACGGCGCGGACCCCTCCGCGGACCTCGAGGAGCTTCAAGCACGCATCGAGCGGCTGCGGGGTGTGTTACAGGACCCCGAGCGGACGGACTTCCGCGTGGTGATGATCCCCGAGGAGATGAGCGTCGTCGAGTCCGAGCGGCTGATCGCCCGGCTCGACGAGTTCGGCATTCCCGTGAACACGCTCGTCGTCAACCGCGTGATGGAGCGGGTAAGCGGCGTTGCCGACGTCGACCCCGACTGGATCGTCGAGCCCGACCCGGAGCACTGCGAGTTCTGTGCCCGACGGTGGGACGTCCAACAGAACGCCCTGCGAGGGGCGACTGACATGTTCCGCGGCCGCGACGTGAAGCGCGTGCCGCTGTTGGCGAACGAGGTGCGCGGCGAGGCCGCGCTGCGTGTGGTCGCGGCGTGTCTGGACTGAGAGGAGGCGCGAACATTTATAAAGCATATCGGATCTATTGAAATCCCATCATTCAGAGATATTCTCACCTGAAACAGCTGGTCGGCGAGAATTGCGTAGTGACCGATTCCGGGAGCACGTCGCGCAATACGGTGGAGTGGTTGTTTATAAGTGATCGAGTGGTGTTGCTGGCGGCGGTTCATAAGTGATTGAGTATGAATCGGCGGTGAACGGGTCCAAAGCCCCAGCGCTTAAAAGGGCGTACGCTCGCTGTGCGCCTCAGTCGCTCGTTTCACTCGCTCTTTGCGGTGCTTGGGTCGCCTACGCCCTTTTAATCGCTGCCCCTTCGAGTCCCGCCCCGCACAGCAGCACAACCTCACACCTCCCCATCCTCGCCGGAACGGCGCTTATAAGCGCCGTTCCGGGCTCCAGCGAGAATCGAAGATTCTCTGACAGCCGGCGCGGAGCGCCGTCGACCTCGCACCGTCGGTGAGCGCCGTACTGCGGCGCTCACCGGGGCGCGCCACCGCAGCATTCTTTATAAATAATCGTCGCACCTGTTCGTGGTCGGTTTATATACGATATTGTCGCTCCCACTCTGAGAGACTCACTCCCGCCATCACTCACGACTGCGTCTGTACTGACCGATTCGCGCCCTGTATCCAGTACACAGGTCGTGTCAGTTCTGGATGATTTCAACCCCTGATCTCGACGGGATTTCGACGGAACCGACGACTCGTGAGCGACTACGACCGGACGACCGTGCGATCACACGACGAACGATCACGCTCTGGACTCGACGGACGCCCGGAACGGACGCCCTTTTAGGCGCTACGCCCCTCCCACCGGTATGAACTGCCGGCAGTGTGGAACGCCCCTCGACAAGCCCGGGGACTACTGTCTCACCTGCCACACTGCCAACAGCAACGCGGTCGTCGTCGAGTTCGACCCGGATCGCGCCGAGTTGACGATGCTCGACGAGGACGACGTGGTCGGCCACACGGCGATCACGACTCGCCCGGAGCGCGACGAGGACCTGACCCACATTCAACTGCGCAACTTCGCCGGCCGCGTCGCCGACGAGATCCGCCGGAAACGACCGGAGACCGTCTACGCCGCCGGCGCACGCGACCCGCTGCGGGAGACCCGCGCGCAGATCCACCACGAGTTCTACCGCGTGCCGGACGCCGACCCCACTGATGAGTCGGGCGAGAGCGGTCGGGACGGCCACCCCGCCGAAAGCGACGTGGTCGCGTGGGTGCTCGACCGCCGCGGCGACCGCGCGCTGGAGGTGGTCGAGACCCCGCCCCGCGAGAAGATCGGCGGCTCGCACTCGACGCTCATCGGCGATCGCAAGGGTCGGAAGGCGGTCCAGACGGTCGCCTCGCATCCGCACGTCAAGAAAATCGTTCCCGGCCCGATCGACGCCGGTGGGACCGGCTCGCGGACCGGGCTCCGCGCGAAGGCGACCCGCGCGGGCACGAACGGGAACGTACGTCTGCTCCTCCGTGACGGCTCCAGCGTCCAAGAGAACCGGATCGTCACGACCGCGATGGATCGGGAGACTGGCGAGCGGGTCCGCGAGGACCTCAACGAGGCGCTGCGTGACGCGGAGCTACAGGACGTCTAAGCGGGATCGACGACGCCGTGCGGGCACTCCTGCCCGCCGCTCAGTCGTCCGCCTCACTCTCCGGGATCGGCTCGGCCGCACACCGGTTCGGGCCGAGTTCGAGCTCGATGGCGGCGGTCTCGTCGGGCGGCGACTCGATCCCGCGGTTCGCCGCGATCACCGACTCGTAGTTCGGCGGCTTCTCCGGTAGCGTCGCCGTGATCCGGTCGACGAACGACTCCCGATCGCGGTCGAGGAGATCGATCCCCGTCCGCGCCTCGCCGACCGTCGTCGCAACCGGCTCGCCCGGCGTCACGTCGCCCGTCGTCCCGTCGTTCGCGACCGAGAAGTGCCCCGGCAGGACGACCACGTCGTCCGGCTCCGCGAGCAGGGTCCCGTGTAGCGAGTCGTAGAGTCGCTCCGCACCGGTGCGCGCGCCAATGGGTTCCTGACTCTCGTCCCCGCCGGCCGCGAACTGGAGCTCCGTCCGGCCGACGCTGTCGGTGAACAGCGTGTCGCCGGTGAGCACGGCTGATGCTCCGACGAGGTAGCTCGCCATGTCGTCGGTGTGGCCGGGCGTCGCGAGCGCCTTCAGGTCGATTCCGCCGACATCGAGGACCTCGTTGCGCCCGATCGGCTCGAACGCGTGGGCCACGTCGCGTTCGGCGGCCGCGGCCGGGAGGTAGTAGGGAACGTCGAGTTCGTCGGCGAGCGCGCGCCCCCCGGAGAGGTGGTCGGCGTGGACGTGGGTGTCGAGGACGGCCGCGATCTCGGCGTCGTACTTCTCGGCGGCCGCCCGCCATTCCTCGCCGTGACGGGAGACGTCGATGGCGATGGCGACGCGGTCGGAGCCATCGGAACCAGCGACGGCGACGCGGTCGGAGCCATCGGAACCAGCGACGGCGACGCGGTCGGAACCGTCGGAGCGCGGCTCGGTGCCGCCCACGACGAGGTACCCCAGACATCCCTTGGCGCGGCGCTGGATCTGGACGATGTCGAGCGGGGCCTCCCCGTCGTCGGGGAGAGGGATCTCGGCGTGGTCGTACACGGCCGACCAGCCGCGCATTCCGTCGTCGATCACGGATACGTCCTCGTAGCCGGCGGCGGTGAGCTCCTCGCCGAGGTCGAGAGAGGCCTTCCCCTTCGCGCAGGTGACCACGACGGTGTCTTCGGGACCGACCCCCGTCTCGGCCTCGAACTCGTCGCGATCGAACTCGTGAAACGGCTTGTAGAAGTAGTTGATCGAGTCGGCGATCCGCCACCCCGTGAAGCTGTCCTCGGGTCGCGTGTCGACGACGGTGAGGGAGCGTTCTTGCCGGCGCGCCGCGTCGACCATGTCCCGGAACTCCGATGCGGTGACGACGGTAACCATACTTCCATATCGACGCGGGCGGGCAAAACTCTGTCCCGACGCGGAAGCGCGTCGCGACCCGCGGACCGCCCGCGATGGATAGGTTTTAGCCGAGCGACACGGACGATGGGGCATGGTCGAGGCGTTCGCGGTCGCCAGCGGAAAGGGCGGCACCGGCAAGACGACGAGTACGCTCGCGCTCGGCATGGCGTTGGCCGACGAGTACGACGTCACCGTCGTCGACGCGGACACCGGAATGGCGAACCTACTCTTTCATACCGGGCTCGACGACGCGACGGTGACCCTCCACGATCTGCTCGTCGAGGGGACCGCGACGAACGTCTCCGAGGCCACCTACGACCGCTTCGGGATGTCCGTCGTCCCCTGTGGCACGTCGCTCGCAGGGTTCGAGGCCGCGGACCCCGCTCGCCTCCGCGAGGTGGTCGCCGAACTCGCCGGAGACACGGACGTGCTGTTGCTCGACTCGCCAGCCGCGCTCTCCTCGAAGTCCGCGGTGTTGCCCGTCGTGCTCGCCGACCGCGTCGTCGTCGTCGTCGAGCCGACGATCCCGGCGCTCTCTGACGGTCTGAAGGTTCAGGAGTACGCCCGCTCGTACGGCACCGAGACCGCAGGCGTGCTCCTCAACAAGGTCCGTGACGAGTCCGCCGACGTGGCCGAGCAGGCAGGACGGCACTTCGGCGGGCCGGTGCTCGCGAGCGTCCCGGAAAGCGACGTCGTGCGCGCGGCCCGCCGCTCCGGGATGCCGCTTCTCGCACACGCACCCGACAGCGAGCCGGCGGTCCGGTACCGCGACGCGGCCGCGCGACTCGACGTGCGCGACGGCGACGGCGAAGCGGTCGCGGCCCGGTTCAAGAGCGCGGTGGTGCCCGACACGCCATGACGCGGGCAACGGATGGGCCGGAGCTCCGGATCCCGCGGGGAGACCTCCTTCGCTCCCGCGTCGTCTCCGACGTCGGAACGACGCTGTCGACCGTGCTCGACCGGGAGCTGACCGGATACGTCACGCTCGTTCCACAGGAGACGCTGTTGTTGGAGGGGGACGCTCGCGGTGTCGTTACCTTCGCAGACGGCGTCCCGGTGCTCGCGTACAACACCGTCAGCGACAGGGGCGGCCCCGACGCGCTCGCCGAACTCGCCGTCCCCGGCCCGTATCGGGTCGAACTGTACGCAGTCGCCGCCGACGCGCTTGCCGCCGCCCACGAGGAGGAGGCGCTCCGGGTCCCGCCGGGTGCGGTCGCGACCGAACTCGCCGACGCACCGGATCTCGCGGACCGGACGCGGGAGGCGGCCCCGGCACACCGACTGGAGACGGACGACGGCGACGACGCGGACGCGGTCGCGGCGTTCCTCGAGGACGACGAGCGGATCGAGGCGATCCGCGAGCAGGCACGCGAGGAGGCGGCCGAGCGCGCGAGCGAGTGGGGGCTCGACGACGCGCTCGACGGGAGTGACTGAGATCGGTTGGCCCCCGAGCGGTCGGTGCCGTTTTGTCCTCGCCGCCCGTTCGTTCGGTATCACCGTCCTCCGCCTCCTCCGACTGACGACGCCGGACGCGTTCGCGGACTGGTATGCCGCGAGCCGTGCGTACACCCGCCACGTCGCCGACGGAATGGACTTTACAGGAGCCGACGCGCTCGACGGCGACCGAATAGCGACCGCGCTCGGGGACGCGCCCGAGGAGCTCTCCCCGGCCGCGGCACGGTCCGTCGCGACGACGCTGCTCGCGGACGCCGCGTTCTCGGAACCGTACTGCGAGTGGATGCCGGTATGGTACGAGATCGGCCTGCTCGCACCGGTTCGATACGCCGACTGGCGGCTTCGTCGGGTCGCCGGCGCGGTCGCGGACGCGTCCGACGCGACCGTCACTGCGCCGCGGTTCTCGCGTCCACGCGACGTCCGTATCGACGGGGATCCGGCGCTTGCGGGCGTCTCTGGATTCTGCGAGCGATTCCTCCTCGCGGACGCGCTCTTACATCTGGAGTGGTTCGTCCACGTCGCGACCGCGGACGGGATCGCCGTCCCCGACGACCTCGTGGCGCGGACCCGGCGGGAGTCGCTCGCGTACTACGCCGGAACCCGCGATCGGCTCTCACCCGACGTGAGGCGGTTTCAGGCGCTGCTCTTCTCGGACGACGCGTGGGTTCGTCGGGTCGACACGGCGTACGACCTCGACAGCCGCCTGTTCGGTCTCTGGGAGCGACTGCTCGCTACCGAGCGCCGCAGACTCGAGTCGACGTGAGGGGCAAACGGTGTTACAGTATCCGTAACACGGTACCGGGGCGATCGGCTGAGCGGTACGTAAGTATAGTAATCCGTGGTTCGTATGACGTGTTACGGACCGACTGTCGGTTCGTTGCGTCCCGACGATTTCGGCCCTCTTTCGCTCACCGATCGAGTCAACCGGCGCGGTGCGATCCGCAGTGGCTGGGTCTGCTGACACGAACCACGGTGATTGGCCTCCAGGACAACTCGATCGTGAGTAACATTTATTCTACGTTGTACCCTCCGGAAGATTCATGCGTCGGCTTGTGGAAACCTCGCGTAACGAATGGCAGTACTCTGGCTGGAGGACGTCGACGCCGACGACGTGGGAGTCGTCGGCGGCAAGGGAGCGTCGCTAGGTGAACTCATCGGTGCGGGCCTTCCGGTCCCGCCGGGGTTCGTCGTCACCGCGGGAACCTATCGGGAGTTCATCGAGGGGGCGGGGATCGACGAGACCCTGTTCGATGCCGTCGACGTCGACCCCGAGGACTCGACCGCGCTCCGGGAAGCCGAGGCGACCGCCCGCGAGCTGATCACGGAGACCCCGTTCCCGGACCCGGTTCGCGAGGAGATTCTGGAGAGCTATCGTTCGATGGGGACCGAGGACGACGAGGCGTTCGTCGCGGTCCGCTCCTCGGCGACCGCGGAGGACCTCCCCGACTCCTCGTTCGCCGGCCAACAGGAGACGTTCCTCAACGTCCGCGAGGCCGACTTGCTCCGACGGGTGAAGGAGTGTTGGGCCTCGCTTTTCACCCAGCGCGCCATCTACTACCGCCAGCAGCGCGGCTTCCCGCACGAGGACGTCGACATCGCGGTCGTCGTCCAGCGGATGGTCGACGCGGAAAAATCCGGCGTGATGTTCACCAGCCATCCGTCAACCGGCGACCCGCAGATGACGATCGAGGCCGCGTGGGGGCTCGGAGAGGCCGTCGTCTCGGGGACCGTCTCGCCGGACAACTACGTGTACGACCGCAGTCGAGCGACCGTCGAGGACGTCACGGTCGCCGACAAGAAGGTTGAGATGGTGAGAGACCCCGAATCGGGCGAGACCGTCCAGCTCGACCTCGACGAGGAGCGCCGAACCGAACGCGTCCTCTCCGACGCCGAGATCGACGACCTCGTAACCCTCGGCGAGCGCGTCGAGGAACACTACGGAACGCCACAGGACGTCGAGTGGGCCGTCTTCGAGGGTGAGATATACATGCTCCAGTCCCGTCCGATCACGACGATCCGCGAGGACGCGGACGGGGCGTCCGGGGAGTCCGAGACGACGGATGGCGACGCCGGATCCGGTCACGAGGCCGCAGCCGCCATCGGTGACGGAGACGGCGAAGCGGGCGAGGACGGAGGCGATGACGTCCTCGTGAGCGGGCTCGGCGCGAGCCCGGGAGCCGTCTCGGGTGCGGTGCGGATCGTCGACAAGCTCGATCACCTCGATCAGGTCGAGGAGGGAGACGTGCTCGTCACGGAGATGACGATGCCGGACATGGTGCCCGCGATGAAACGCGCCGCGGGGATCGTCACCGATGAGGGAGGGATGACGAGCCACGCCGCGATCATCTCGCGGGAGCTCGGCGTCCCCGCCGTCGTCGGGACCGGTAACGGGACGCGCGTACTGAAGGACGGCGGGTCGGTCACGATCGACGGCGACAAGGGGACGGTTCGGGCCGGCGCGGACGAGGGCGCGGAGCCCGCCGAGGAGTTCGAACCGGTGGAGGCGGCGCGACCGGAGACGCCGGTGAAACCGATGACGGCGACGGAAGTGAAGGTGAACGTCTCGATCCCGGAGGCGGCCGAGCGCGCGGCCGCCACCGGTGCCGACGGCGTCGGACTGCTCCGGATCGAGCACATGGTACTCTCGCTCGGGAAGACGCCCGAGCGGTACATCGCCGATCACGGCGCGCGTGCGTATCAGGACGAGCTGATAGACGGGATCCGGGCGGTCGCCGAGGAGTTCTATCCTCGGCCGGTTCGGGTGCGGACCATCGACGCGCCGACCGACGAGTTCCGTGAACTGGAGGGCGGCGAGGGCGAACCCGTGGAGCCGAATCCGATGCTCGGTTGGCGCGGGACCCGCCGGAGTCTCGACAAGCCGGAGCCGTTCCGGCAGGAGCTCGCGGCGTTCGGCCGGCTCATCGAGATGGGATACGACAACATCGAAGTGATGTTTCCGCTCGTCAACGACGCGACCGACATCGAGGGCGTGAAACGCCATCTCCAAGAAGCTGGCATTGACCCCGAGGACCACACGTGGGGCGTGATGATCGAGACGCCCGCGAGCGCCCTGTTGATCGACGAGCTCGCGGACGCCGGCATCGACTTCGCTTCCTTCGGGACCAACGACCTCACTCAGTACACACTGGCAGTCGATCGGAACAACGGTCACGTCGCCGACCGATTCGACGAGCTTCACCCCGCCGTGTTACGCCTGATCGGCGACACGATCGATCGGTGTCGCGAGCGCGGCGTCGATACGAGCATCTGCGGGCAGGCCGGCTCGAAACCGGAGATGGTCGAGTTCCTCGTCGAGAAGGGAGTCTCGTCCATCTCCGCGAACATCGACGCCGTCCGCGACGTTCAACACGAAGTAAAACGGGTCGAACAGCGGCTCCTTCTCGACTCGGTGCGCTAGGACCGGTCGAACAGATTCCTTAGGTCTCTCCTTCCGGCACGGCGAAGCCAACGCCGCCAGCAATGATGGCGGCCGACGCGAGGATCGTCGCGCCGAGGACGACGTAGCTGTCGTCCGGGTTTAGGCGACCAATCCCCGCGGCGACATCAACGACGACGACGGTAACGAACAGGCTCAAAATGGCGAACGCGAGCATAACCACGCCTGCGAGCAGTGCACTGGCTAACGATCCGAACGCATCGAGTACTCCCATGCGTGACCGCAACCCGATGCCCCACCTAAATAGCTTTTTTCACCACGCCAGTTCTGTTCAACGGCTACGCCAGAGAGCGGAACGGGTAAAACGTCGGCATGATGAATGAGATGCGAATGCAGACCCCCGAGCCGCAGTCGTTCGACCGGGTGCTCTCCTCGATGTGTACGGAGCCGCACCCGGCGGCCCGCGACGCCGCCGAGCGCTTCCTCGCGACGAATCCCGGCGATCCGGGGACGTACGAAGCGGTCGCGGACCTCGAAGAGCGCGCCGTCGGACTGCTCGCGACGGTGGCAGAACACCCGTCGCCGACCGAGGCATCCGGATACGTCGCCGGCGGCGGGACCGAAGCAAATCTACAGGCGGTGCGGTCGGCGCGGAACCGGCATCCGGACGCTGACGTGAACGTTGTCGCGCCGGAGAGCGTCCACTTCTCCGTTTATAAAGCCGCCGAGGTGCTCGATGTCGACCTCCGGACCGTTCCCACTGACGACGACCACCGCGCCGACTTGGCCGCCGTCGAGGCCGCGGTCGACGAGGCGACCGCGCTCGTGGTCGGCGTCGCGGGGACGACGGAGTACGGCCGCGTGGATCCGATCCCCGAGCTGGGGCGGATCGCCCACGATGCGGGCGCGCTCCTCCACGTCGATGCGGCGTGGGGTGGGTTTCTCCTCCCGTTCACCGACCACGACTGGTCGTTTGCGGACGCGCCGGTTGACACGCTAACGATCGACCCCCACAAGTGCGGGCGCGGGGTCGTTCCGGGAGGTGGCCTACTCGCTCGCGACCCGGCAGCGATGGACGCGCTCGCGGTCGAAACCCCGTATCTGGAAAGCCGATCACAGGCGACGCTGAACGGTACCCGGAGCGGTGCGGGGGTCGCTGGCGCGGTCGCCGCAATCGAGGCGCTGTGGCCGGACGGCTATCGTGAGGCCGCCGAGCGCGCGGCGGCGGACGCCGACTGGCTCGCGGGCGAACTCACCGACCGCGGCTACGACGTTGTCGAACCAGATCTGCCGATCGTCGCATTCGACATCTCGGATTCGACTTTTGAGGCCCTCAGAGCGGACGGCTGGCGGCTCTCCCGAACCGGCGCGGGCGAGGCGCGCGTGGTCCACATGCCGCACGTGACTCGCGAGAGTCTCCGGGCCTTTTTGACCGATCTGGACCGGATCCGAACGTGATGTCGGGAGTGGGTGTATCAGTACGGTTGATCTGTTGTTTATAAAAGGTCGAGTAGTGTTGCTGTCGGTCATTTATAAACGATCGACGACTCCGCGATGAAGGCCTCCAAAGCCCCAGCCGCTGCGGGCGGCGCACGCTCGCTGCGCTCCTCAGTCGCTCGTTTCACTCGCTCCCTGCGGTGCTTACATCGCCTGCACCGCCCGCAGCGACTGCCCCTTTGAGTCCCGCCCCGCCCCGCACAGCAACCGCACCTCACGCCTCCCCAGCCTCGCGGCTCGCGCTTGTCAGCGCTCGCCGCGTCCCTCGCACCGTCGTCGCCGGCGCGTAGCGCCGGCTGCCAGAGGGACCCTCGGTCCCTCGCGGCTCGCGGCCCTGCGGGCCGCTCACCGGGGCGCGCCACCGCACCAGGTTTTATAAATAATCATCGCCGTCGCTCACGCCTATTTAAGTACTTGATCACAGTCATGGATCTGCAACACCCACTCCCGATATCGCTCACGACGCACTCTATATCGATCGACGCACGGCAATCCACAGGAACCGAACCAACATATTCACTATCGGGCATCACGAACCGGCGGCTATGAGCACGGACGACGTCTCTCGGCGTAGGTTCATGCGGACCGCCGGCGGCGCGGCGGCGACCGCCAGCGCGGCCGCGGCCGCGTCGGGGACGGCCGCGGGACAGGAGGACGAAGACGAGGACAACGGCGGCGGCGACGTCGAACCCGACTGGCCCGGGGGAGCCGAAGGGAACCTCGGCACGTACGAGGACGCTCGCGGGCAGGACGAGGTCACGGTGATGGTCGGTGCCGGCGATCAGGGGCTCGCGTTCGATCCGACGCTGTTGTGGGTCGATCCGGGTACGACGATCACGTGGGAGTGGACCGGCGAGGGCGGCGGCCACAACGTCGAAACCGTCGAGGGACCGGCCGATCTGGACAGCGGAACGCCCGTCGACGAGGCGGGATACACCTACGAGCACGAGGCGACCGAGGAGGACGAGGGGATCACCCACTACGTCTGTGCCCCCCACGACGGTACCGGGATGCACGCGGGGCTCGCGGTCGGGGACGACATCGAGACCGTCGACGTCGGTGGCGACGCGGCGGGGGCCGTGTTCGTCCCACAGGGGGCTCGTGCCCTCGGCATCGCGACGTTCATCGCGATGTGTAGCACGCTCGGACTGGCCTTCGTCTTCATGAAGTACGGCGGGACGATCACGCAGGACGAGCCGTAACGAACCGGTTGCGGGTCCCTTTTTGTCGTCTCACTTCCCCGCGAGTTCGGTATACAGGTCCACGTATCGGTCGAGCACCGCGTCGTGGTCGTACGAGTCGAACTCCGGCTCAGTGGTCCGGCGGTCGAGCTCGCCGACCGCGACGAGTTCGTCGGCGAGCTCCGCGGGGCTCGTGACGAGTCGCCCCCGCGTGCGCCCCTCGACGAGTTCGTGAGCGCTCGAATCCGCTTGGTACTCGACGAGTCCGACACAGCCGCACGCGAGCGCGAGGAGGAGTTCGGACGCGAACGTCTCCCACGTCGCCGTCTGCGCGAAGGCGTGGGTTCCCTTAAATATCGGGACGCGCTCGTCGAGCGGCAGGTTCCCGAGGAACTCGACGCGGTCAGCGATCCGGAGGTCGCGCGCGGTCGACTCGATCCGCTCGCGCTCCGGGCCGTCGCCGATCACGGCCGCGGTCCAGTCGCGTCCGCGGATCTCCGCGAGCGCGAGCAGGAACGTCTCGACGTTCGCGTGTCGGTCTAGCCGCCGGGAGTAGACGGCGTCAAACCGGTCGTCGATCGCCGCGTCCGCGATGAGTTCCGTGTCGATGCTCTCGGGGACGACTCGGACCGCATCGCCCGTCGCGCCGTGCTCACGGACTCGCGTCTTCGTCGTCCGCGATGGGGTTGTGATCGCGTCGGCGTCGCGCGCGAGCAGGCGGTACCCGCGCCGGGAGTCCGCCGGGTGGTCCCGCCACCAGTCGACGAGCACCGGCGGGCCGCGGAGCCGCCGGGCGACCGTGGCCGCCAGCGTCGGCGTCGGCGGGCTGTTGACCGCGTGGACGACGGCGGGATCGGCCCGCCGGAGTGCCGTCGGGAGCCGCGCGACGAAGGCGGTCGGTGACGGGTCGGGGACGACCGCGCGGTAGGTGAATCCGTCCGACTCGAACCGCTCGACGTCGCCGCCCCACCAGCGGGCACACAACCAGATCACGTCGTGGCCGCGTTCGGCCAGCCCACGGGCGACTCGCCGCGTTCGCGCTCTGGCCGGCGTGGTGCCGTGTTCGGGCGTGAAAAGCGAGACGAACGCGACGCGCATACGCCGACGGGACGCCCGGACCGAATAAAAAGACACGGCATCGACGGCGGAACGAGTAGCCGGTCGCCGGGGCCCGCCAAGTTCGCCGAAACCCGGTTCGCTCACCCGAAACGGTTTCACACCGGCGACGGAACCGGTCGGTATGCACCGATACGACATCGAACGCTACCTCAACGTCCGAAGCGCCGGGGGCGCGGACCTCGGCCCCGGCGGCCGACTCTCGTTTCTGCTCGACACGACCGGCACCTCGCAGGTCTGGTCGGTCGACGGACCGCTGGAGTGGCCCGAACAACACACCTTCTTCGAGGAACGCGTCACCTTCGTCGACTCCTCGCCGGAGTACTCCGAGGCCGTCTTCGGCATGGACGAGGGCGGTAACGAACGCGCCCAGTTGTACCGGCTCGACTTCGAGTCCGGGCGGATCACGGACCTTACCGACCGACCGGAGGCGAAACACCGGTGGGGCGGTTGGGACGGGGAGGGTGACCGGTTCGCGTTCGCCTCCAACCGCCGCGACGAGTCGGTGTTCGACGTGTACGTACAGGGACGCGACGAGACGGGTGACGACGCCGAACTCGTCCACGAGGGCGACGGCTGGCTCTCCGTCGCCGGCTGGTCGCCGAGCGACGACCGACTGATCGTCCACGAGGCACACTCCTCGTTCGACCACGACGTGTACACGCTCGACGTGGAATCGAGCGATCTAACCCACCACACGCCCCACGATGGCGACGTTCGATACAGCAGCCCGGAGTGGGGCCCGGATGGCGAGTCGCTCTATCTCGTCACCGACCGCGAGAGCGACACGCTCCGGCTGGAACGGCTCGACCTCTCGACGGACGAGTTCACCGTCGTCGCCGGGGGCGGAGAGCACACCGAGGACGGGGGGAGTGACTCCGACGGTGCGGAGGCGTCGGGCGGTGCCGCGAGCGCGAAGGCGGGCACGGACGGGTGGAACGTCGACGGCGTCGCGATCCACGAGGAGTCCCGGCGGATCGTCTACTCGCGGAACGTCGACGGCTACACGGAACTCACGGTCGGCGAGCTGGTCTCGCCACACCGGATCGACGAGTTCCCCGAACCCGACCTCCCCGACGGCGTCGCCGGCGGCGTGAGCTTCGGCCCCGACGGCGACCGGTTCGCGATCACCGCGACGGGAAGCACCACGAACGCGAACGTGTACGTCGTCGACGCGACTACGGGCGAGACGGAACGCTGGACCAACGCCTCGACCGCGGGGATCCCGCGGGAGACGTTCATCGAGCCGGAGCTGGTTCATTATCCGACCTTCGACGGGCGTGAGATCCCCGCGTTCTTCTCCGTCCCCGAGACCGAGACGCCCGAGGACGGCTACCCGGTCATCGTCGACATCCACGGCGGACCCGAGTCACAGAGACGCCCCTCCTTCGGATCCGTGAAACAGTACCTGTTAAACGGCGGATACGCGGTCTTCGAGCCGAACGTCCGTGGCTCCTCGGGATACGGAAAGGCGTACTCCGGGCTCGACGACATCGAGAACCGGATGGACTCGGTCGCCGACGTCCGCGCGGGCGTCGAGTGGCTCCACGACCACCCGGAGGTGGACCCCGACCGGATCGTCGCGATGGGCGGGTCGTACGGCGGGTTCATGGTGCTCGCCGCGCTGACGGAGTACCCCGAACTGTGGGCCGCCGGCGTCGACATCGTCGGCATCGCGAACTTCGTCACGTTCCTAGAGAACACCGGCGACTGGCGGCGCGAGCTACGCGAGGCCGAGTACGGCTCGCTCGCGGACGACCGCGAGTTCCTGGAGTCCGTCTCGCCGATCAACAACATCGAAACGATCGAGTCGCCGCTGTTCGTCCTCCACGGCGAGAACGACCCCCGGGTGCCCGTCGGCGAGGCCGAACAGATAGTCGAGAAGGCTCGCGAGCAGGGCGTCCCCGTCCGGAAGCTGATCTTCGACGACGAGGGGCACGGCTTCTCGAAGCTGGAGAACCGCATCGAGGCGTACCGCGAGATCGTCGACTTCCTCGCCGAACACGTCTGATCGGACTCCGGCGTTCGGTTGGTACCGACCGGCCGGTCGGACTCTCCGCGCGACCCGGCCTCGTTTTGTTCGTATCAATTGGCTCCGTCCCTCCGGTGTCGATCCCGTCGGAGCGCCCGCGAACCGCGGTCGCCGGACCGGTAGCGTGCGCTACTCCCAGTCCGGCCCGAAGTCCGGGTTCAGCTGTCGGTCGGTGCGGCCGAGCGTGTCGATCGCGTTCACGTTCTCGTCGTCCAGTTCGAGTTCGAGGCTCGCGAGGTTGTCGCGAATGTGGTCCTCGCCGGTCGCTTTCGGGATCGCGGTGACGCCCTTCTCGCGGAGCCACGCGAGACTCACCTGCGCCGCGCTGACGTCGTGTTTCTCCGCGACCTCGCCGACGGTCGGGTCGTCGAGAACCGTCCCACGGGCCAACGGCGAGTAGGCGACGAGCTCGATGTCGTTGTCGTCGGCGTATTCGCGCAGCTCCTCCTGTCGGAGCAGCGGATGCATCTCCACTTGGTTCGCGAAGGGCGTCTCGCCGAGGGCGTCGGTCGCGGCGTCGAGATGCTCCGGCTCGAAGTTCGAGACGCCGATCCGGTCGATCAACCCCCGATCGCGTAACTCGGCGAACGCGGGCAGCGTCTCCGCGGGATCGTACGCCCCGGACGGCCAGTGGACGTACATGAGATCGACGCTCTCAACGCCGAGTTTATTGAGGCTTTCGCGGGTCGAGTCGATCACGTCCTCGTGAGCGAGTTGGTCGATCCATACCTTCGAGGCGAGGAACACGTCCTCGCGGTCGACGTCCGCGGCCGCGATCCCCTCGCCGACCGCGGCCTCGTTCCGATAGATCTGTGCGGTGTCGACGTGGCGGTAGCCCGCGTCGAGCGCGGTCGTCACCGATTCGGTACACTGTGCCGGATCGTCGTTCTCCCACGTGCCGAGTCCCAGCGCCGGCATTCCGTCGTGGAGCGGTGCCTCGGGGCTGCGGGTTCCCTGTGACATACGAGACCGTACGGCAGCGAGCCGAAAACCGCTTGCGGTCGGCCGGTGGTATATAAATCGTCGAAGCACGGGGTTCAGGATGGATCGCGGACGATTTGATGCGATCGTGGGTTTCTCGTCGCCCGCGGCGGCCTCACTCTTGGGGGAGCAGCGCTCGCGAGGAGTTCGTCACGACGAGCAGACTGGAGATCCCCATCGCGACCGCGGCAAAGAGCGGGTTGAGCAGTCCGGTCACGGCGAGCGGGATGGCGATTGCGTTGTAACAGAACGCCCATGCGATGTTCCCTTTTACCCGCCGGCCGGCCGCCCGCGAGAGGTCGAAGACGGTCCGGACCGAGTCGAGGTCGTCGTCGACGATGGCCACGTCCGCGGCGTCGGCCGCCATCGCGGTTCCCCCGCCGAGCGCGACGCCCAGATCCGCGGCCGCGAGCGCCGGGGCGTCGTTGGTGCCGTCGCCGACCATCACGGTCCGCCCGCGCCCTTTTAATCGTTCGACGGTCTCCGCCTTCCCCTCCGGCGGTACGCCCGCGAACACTCGGGACACCGCGGGATGGTCGGCGAAGACGGTCGAGGCGCGCTCGTCGTCGCCGGTCAGGACGACCACCTCGACGCCGGAGTCCGCGAGCGACGAGAGCGTTCCCTCCCATCCGTCGCGCAACTCGTCGCCGACCACGACGAGTCCCTCGGCCGCCCCGTCCCGTCCAAGCGCGACCGGAACGCGTCCCACGTCGCGTGCGGCGGCGACGGACTCCCGGAGACGATCCGGCACCGTCCACCCGCGCTCGTCGAACAGGCCGGGATGGCCGACGATCACCTCGACGCCGTCGACGACGCCAGCGACGCCGCGGGCGTGGCTCTCGAAGGAGTCGACCGTGGGGGCCGGTTGCGCGTCGGTCCCGGTTCGGTCGGTTGTCGCGGTGTCGCCGTCGCCCGCCGTGACGGTTCCGCCGTCCGCCGCGACGGGGCGGGAGCCGTCGTTTTCGGCGGCCGCCGTCGCGATGGCCCGTCCCACGGGGTGGGCGGACTTGGATTCGAGCGCGGACGCGAGCCCCAGCAGGTCGTCGTCGACGTCGCGGTCGAGGAGGCGCATCTCGCCGGTCGTCAACGTTCCGGTCTTGTCGAAGACGACGGTATCGGCGTCGCGAATCCGCTCGAAGACGGTGTCGTCGAAGACGACGATCGCGCGTTCGAGCGCGTCCCGGATCCCGGCGGCGACCGCGAGCGGGGTCGCGAGCCCCAGCGCGCACGGACACGAGACGATGAGCACCGTGAGCGCGACCAGCATCGCGGTCGCGACCCCGTTCCCGAGCGCGAGGTTGCCCGCCGCGACGACGACCGCGACCGTCAACACGAGCGGGACGAACACCGTCGCGAGCCGGTCCGCGAGCTTCTGGACGCCGTGGTTCCCGCTCTGGAGGTCCCAGACCATCTCGGCGACGCGATCGAGGCTGGAGGTCGCGTCCGGGCCGACCGATATCGTCAGCGAGCCGTCGGCCACGACGGAACCGCCGACGACGGCGTCGCCCGGCTCCTTGCGGACCGGGAGCGACTCCCCGGTGACGACGGACTCGTCGACCGCGGCGTCGCCGTCGACCGCCTCGCCGTCGACCGGGACGCGCTCTCCCGCGCGCACGAGCAGTCGGTCACCCGAGTCGAGCGCGTCGATGTCGACGCTCTCGGTCCCATCGCCGGTCATCCGGCGGGCAGTATCGACTTGGACGGCCGTGAGATCGGAGAGGAGCTCCGTCGCCCGGCGTTTGATGGCGGTCTCGTAGTGGGTGCCGACGGTGACGATCACGATGATGGCGATCGTCACGTCGTAGTAGATCGAGGGATCATCGAGCAGCGCGACCGCCAGCGTGCTGTAGAGGTACGCGCTGACGGCGGCGATGGCGACGAGCAGGTCCATGTTCGGCGACCGCGTCCGCGCGCTCACGTACGCGCCCCTGAGGATCGGCTTGCCGGTGACCGCCAGCACGATCGTCGTCAAAACCCCGATGACGATGAAAAAGTACGTTCCGGACGTCGACGCCATCGCCTCGTTGATGAACTCCAGCGTTCGCTCGTCATAAAAGGGGAACGCGAAGTAGGTCGGATAGATGAGCACGATGTACTGTAACATGACGGCCATCCCGACGAGCACGCCGACCGCGAGCCGTGCGGTCGCCATGTTGTCCGCCTGCCGCCGCGAGAAGGCGTCGTCGCGGGAGTATGCGCTGTAGCCGAGCCCGCTCACCGCTTCCGCGAGGTCGTCCGTCGAGACGGCACCGGGGTCGTGGTCGATCCGGACCGTGTCGGTGACGTAGCTGGCGCTCGCGGCGCTGACTCCCTCCGTTCGCGTCGCGACCGTCTCGATGAACGCCTCGCAGGTCGCACAGTGCATGCCGTCGACTTCGAGAAACGTCGCCTCGTGGTCGGCGGGGATCTCGGGGGCGTCGTCGGTCCCATCGGCGTCGGTGGAGTCGGCGCTGCCGTCGCCCGCGTTCGACCCGTCCCGCCGCTCGGCAACCGTCTCGGCGTCCACGTCGACGTCGCCGAGCGCATCGTAGACGCCACGACAGCCGGTACAGCAGAACTGGTTTCCCTCGTCGTCGACGACGTCGACGCCCTCCGTCGGGAGGTCACACAGCGTACAGTCGGGAAACGGTCGATCGTCGGTCATGGTTAGTGGCCTCCGTGGTCGCCGTGGCTTCCGTGATCGCCGTGGCCGCCCGCGACCTCGTGTCCCACGAGTTCGCCCGCGTCAAGCGGGTTCCAGAACGGTAGCTCGGGGTGGGGAAGATGAATGCCGACCGCCATCAGCCCGTGCGCGAACAGGACGTAGCCGAGGACGACGAACGCGACGCCGAGCAGCCGGTGGACCCGCCGGCGATGGACGGCATCGACGCGCTCGATCAGGGTACCATAGAGGAACACGGCGGGCATCGTTCCGACGCCGAGCGCCGCGAGCGCGATCCCGCCGCTGACGGCGGAGCCGCTCGCGAACGCGTACAGGTACGCCGGGTAGAGGATCGGACATGGGAGCAGTCCGTGGACGGCCCCGAGCCCGACGATCCCCGGACCGTTCGCGAGCCGGTCGACGTGACCGGTCAGCCAGCCGGTGATCCGCTGAAGTCCGGGGAGGTGGACGCCGCCCGTCGCGCCGCCGAGGACGTACCGGATCCCGACGAGGATCACCGCCGCGCCGACGCCGAGTCCGACGACTCCGCGGACCGTCCCTGCCGCGCCCGTGAGCGTTGCTGCCCCGACGAGGACGACCCCGCCGATCGCGCCGAGCAGCGCACCGATGAGCGTGTAGCTCGCGGTCCGTCCGAGATTGAAGAGGGCGTGTTGGCGAACCTCGTAGGTGGTGAGGTGGCCACTCCGTCGACGGTCGGTCGAGTCGGTTCCGGCTGCCGCGCCCGTCCCCCCGTCGGTTCGACTCCCGGCCGTCGACCCGCTCCCGCCCGTATCTGTTACGCCGCCGTTCATCCGCGCGGAGTACGCGGTCACGAGCGGGCCGCACATCCCGATACAGTGGGCACCGCCGAGCAGCCCGATGGCGAGAAACAGGAGGACGTCCGTTCCGAGCAGGAGTGAGGGGTCCATCGCGTGGTTCACCTCGGTTTGGGGGCGAGCGCGCTAATGGGTTTCGTCGTCGGTCGTTCGGATACGGACGGGACGCGGGCGGGACGCCGACGTCTCATCGGTCACGCAGTTCCCTGACGGTCAGCACGGAGAGCACGGCGAGAAGCGCGGCCTCCACGACCTTCGAGGCGAACGCGAGCGAGTCGTCCTGGAGGTGAACGACGACCAAGCGTATCGGTCCCAACTCCGAGTGACCGCCGTGTGCGGGGCGACCGGGCCAGAACGCGCCGTGATCGAGGACGGTGTGCCACGCCGCGTAGCCGACGAGGAAAACGAGCATCAACAGGATCCCGCCGACGTAAACGGGAAGCGGGTCGAACCCCTGTACGACGAGCAGCACGCCCATGAGCATCGCCATCGTCGCGAGAAGAAACGCCGCTGGCCGAGGGTCGTGGAGGATCCCGAACCGGAGCTGATCGACGGCGACCGGCAGCGCCCAGTAGAGGTGGATCCCGGCGACGGCCGCCGCAAGAACGCCGGCGAGACGGCGGAGCATGCGGTCGGACGACGGCGAGGTCTCGACGCCCATCTCACGGCTCCTCCACGATCACGGTCGCGTACATCCCGCCGAACTCGTGGGGAATACAGACGTAGTCGTACCGTCCCGGAACATCGAAAGTGTGGCTGAACTGCTCTCCGTTCCGGAGGTCTCCGCCGAAATCGTCGTGCCACTCGTCGCGTGCGGTCTCCTCGTCGTCGAACCCGCCGGAAGCGAAGTACTCGGCGTCCTCCGGGATGCCGCCTTCGTAGGCCGTGACGGTGTGGATCCGCGTACTGGTGTTCTCCCAGACGACGGTGTCCCCGACCGTCACGGTGAGATCGTCCGGGACGTAGCCGTCAGCAGTCATTCCGACGTCGTAGCCGTCGTCCTCCCCGTCTCCGTCTGTCGCGTTCGCGTCGCCGCCTCCACCGCCGGTGATCGCGCCGTCCCACTCGTCGACACATCCGGACAGTGCGATGGCGCTCCCGATCCCCACGCCGGCGAGTCCGGCGCGCTCGAGGAAGCGTCTCCGATACATATCGGAGGTGAGGGACGTGGTCGCTTGAACCCCGCGATCACTCCCGTCCGTCGGGAAGAGCCGAGATCAGCCGTCGTGACCGATCGCATCGGTGCCACCGTCGACAACGACGCCGATCATCCGTCGTTGGGCCGCCGCGAGGTGTTCGGCGAACGTCGACCGGGCGATCCCCACGGCCTCCGCCACCTCCTCGGCGCTCGCCTCGCGCGGATACGAGAAGTAGCCGAGCCGCCACGCCGCACACAACACCTCGCGCTGTCGGTCAGTTAACCGTCTCCGGTCGACCACGACGGGGTCCGCCCGCTCGTGGTCGCCGGAGTGAGTGAGGCGGTCGAGCGTGACGGTCGCACCCGTCGACTCAACGGCGTCGACGATGCCCCCGAGCGGCTCGACGGTGGGCAAATGAACGGTGACACGGAGTCGATCCGGATTCGTCCGAACCGTCGCGTCGGCCACCGGGTAGCCGAGCGACTCGATCGTGCGATACGGACACGCGTCCCGCGGCTCGACTTGGCGTCGATACACGCGAGCGCCGTCGACCTCAAAAACCGGAGCGGCCGGGGCGGAACCGTCGGACGGGATCGGACCCTCGACTCGGAACTGCTCGATCGTGACGTCATCGAGCGTGATCGCTCGAACGTCCGTCGCGACCGTCCCGTCCGGCAGGGCGTCGACCACCGGACACTCCGGAGGGTCATGGGCGACGAGGCGCGCGCGAACGCCATCGCCGGAGGTGCCGTACCCCGGGTCCCGTACGTTCGAGGCGGGAGCGCCGCTGGAGCGACTGGGAACCGAGCGAACCGGATCGGGTGACTCTGGCATGTGTTCTCCCCCGTATCCCACGAGTAAATCGGCGGGGCCTGACAGGTACGCCCCAAGCCGCTTCGACGACATATAAAAGCCCGTCGCATGACGGCGATGATTCTCGGCGATGGACGATCACGTGTCACACGATGAGCGATCGCTCTCTCGACGGGACCTCAGTCGGGATCGTCGGCGGCGGGATCGGCGGGCTCGCCGCGGCGGCGTATCTTGCCGACGACGGCGCGGCAGTGACGCTGTACGAGCGTTCGGACCGGGTCGGCGGCGTCGCCGGCCGGATCGAACGGGACGGATTTCGGTTCGACACCGGTCCCTCGTGGTACCTCATGCCGGAGGTGTTCGAGCGGTTCTTCGGTCACTTCGGTCACGAGCCCGCGGAGTTCTACGAGCTGGAGCGGCTCGACCCGCATTACCGCGTGTTCTGGGACGACGGCGACCGTGTGGACGTACCAGCCGATCCTGAGGCCGCCGCACGGCTGTTCGAGTCGTACGAGGACGGCGGTGCGGAGGCGTTCCGTCGATACCTCGCGGACGCCGAAGCCGCATACGAAGCCGGAATGGAGCAGGTCGTCCTCCCAGGGCGGTCGCGCCTTCGTGACTACCTCTCGACCGACGTTCTCCGTGCCGGCCGTGAACTGGCCCTGCTCGACAGTCTCGACGAGCGGGTGAGCGAGTACGTCGACCACCCGAAGCTCCGGCAGCTGCTCCAGTACACCCTCGTGTTCCTCGGCGGGTCCCCGCACGACACGCCGGCGATGTACCAGTTGATGAGCCACGTCGACTACGGCCTCGGCGTGTACTACCCGATCGGCGGGATGTACGAAGTCGTTGAGGCGGTCGAGGCGGTGGCACGCGAGCGCGGCGCGGACGTCCACACGAACGTCGAAGTTACCGGCCTCGACCCCGTCTCGGGCGGCGTCGCGGTCGACCTCGGCGGCGACCGATACGTCCACGACCGGGTCGTCTGTAACGTCCCCCCGGAGTACGTGGAACGAGAACTGCTGCCCGCGGGGAGCGTCCCGCGACTCGGCAACTACTGGGACCGTCGTACGTACGGGCCCTCGGCGTACCTGTTATACCTCGGCGTCGAGGGACGGGTAGACGAGTTGGCACACCACACGCTCGCGTTACCGACCGACTGGGATCCCCACTTCGAGGCCATCTTCGAGGACCCCCGGTGGCCGGAGGAGCCGACGGTGTACGTCAACGTTCCCTCGCGAACCGATCCGTCTGTCGCGCCGTCGAGCCACGAGAGCGTCGTGATCCTCGTTCCGTTGGCTCCGGGGCTCGACGACGCTCCGGAGCGACGAGAACGGTTCCGCGAGACGGTACTGGAGACGGTGGCGTCGTACACGGGCGTCGACCTCGCGGACCGGATCGTCGTCGAGGAGTCGGCGTGTGTCTCCGAGTTTGCGCGCCGGTTCAACCGTCCCGGCGGAAGCGCGCTCGGACTCGCACACACGCTCACACAGACGGGCCCCCTCCGTCCGGGTCCCCGAGTTCGAGGGGTCGACCGGCTCTACCACGTCGGCGGCGGGACGAACCCGGGGATCGGCGTGCCGATGTGTCTGCTGAGCGGCGAACACTGTGCGGACGCGGTCGCCGAGGACGTCTCGATCGGGGGGTTCGATCGACTCTCCTTCCTCGCTCGCGAGTGAAGCAGAAGTGTGGTATACCACCACAAGACATTTTACGTCGTGGTACCGGAGATGGACACGTACCACCCCTCCTGTAGGGCCGGTTCCACCGCGATCCATACTCGTTAGGTTGATAGATTTAATCAAAGTAGAACCAACCCGTAGGTGTCGCATGATAGAAACAGCAGCAGCCGACCTAGCGGTAGCAGCACAGGGAGTCCCCCTGGAGGTAACCCAGACCGATATCTGGAACTACCTCCAAAGCGATGAGGGGATGTTACTGAACCTCTCGTTGTGGGTCAACATCGCCTTGGCAGGGCTCTCGATCCTCCTCTTCGTGTTCATGGGGCGGAACGTGGAGGACCCGCGCGCACAGCTGATCTTCGTCGCGACGCTCATGGTCCCGCTGGTATCCATCTCCAGCTACACCGGACTCGCGTCCGGACTCACGATGAGCGTCCTCGAGATGCCAGCAGGACACGCGGCAGCCGGCTCGACGACGCCGATTGCCGGCGGCACGGACGGCGTCCTCACGATGTGGGGCCGTTACCTCACGTGGGCGCTCTCGACGCCGATGATTCTGCTCGCGCTCGGTCTGCTCGCGGGCTCGAACATCACGAAGATCTTCACGGCTATCGTGGCTGACATCGGGATGTGTGTCACCGGTCTCGCGGCCGCGCTGACCACGTCCTCTCACGCGCTCCGCTGGTTCTGGTACTTCATCAGCTGCGCGTTCTTCCTCGTCGTGCTGTACGTGCTCCTCGTCGAGTGGGCAGCCGACGCCGAAGTCGCTGGAACCTCGGAGATCTTCAACACGCTGAAGATCCTCACCGTCGTGATGTGGCTCGGCTACCCGATCTTCTGGGCGCTCGGTGCTGAGGGGATCGCGGTGCTCGATGTCGCGATCACGTCCTGGGCCTACAGTGGCCTCGACATCGTCGCGAAGTACATCTTCGCGTTCCTCCTGCTCCGCTGGGTCGTCGACAACGAGTCCACGATCGCGGGCATGGCGTCCGGGCTCGGCTCCGCCAGCGGCGGCGGCGCGGCTCCGGCCGACGACTGACGACGTAGCGTCGCGGTATCACCGTTCGGGCGGTTTCACGGTGTCGTTCTCCCGCGGACCGACGTGGGGTGTCCGCGGGCCTTTTTGCGGTTCAGTTCACCGTTCGCTAGCGGCAGCACCCGGAGTTGACTCACGACCACGAAGACGGGCCGTGAACGTCGATATCCGCTGGACAGACCCGTGCCGGCCAAACGGGTGCCGGTCGACCGGACGCCCGGAGGGTCCCGGACGTTCGAGTTGCCGGTTGGATATTGTTCGTTGCCGATCGAACCTGTGAGCTGCCGGATGACCTGCTGTGACTCCGCTACCCGGCGAGGATCGGTCGACTCTCGTGGCACGCATTGAGGGGCCGGCCGGCGGCAAAGAGCGCTGCGTCCATCGGGACCGGCGATCGCCGTTTCGGCGGAGGGTGGCAGTCGACTCCCTCTCGGACCCGTGATACGGGTCAGCGGACGTACCGTTCACCCGGGAGAAGCCGGAGCCCGTGACTGCGTTTCGCGACCGTGTCAGTTCGGTCGTCGCCGAGGCAGGGCGGTCCGACCGGTCTCAGTCGTCGCCGGTCGCACCGTGTCGCTCGGCGTGGCGCGTCGGCTCGGTGCCGTCGTCGTTCGTGACGACCGACCGTGCGCCGAGTACGCTGCCCGCCGCGAGCAGGATACCGGCGGCGACGTCGACCATCCAGTGGATCCCGAGTGCCATCGTCGCCAGCACAATGCTCGTCGCGAGCACGAACGCGACCGGAGTCCAACGGGGGAACTCCGCGTGTGTCATGCCCGCAACCACGAGTACCGTCACCGATAGCGACGTGTGGAGGGAGGGGAACACGTTCGTCTGTGAGTTCACGAGCGAGGTGAGATAGACGATCTCGGGAAACAGCTCGATAAGACCGTGGCTCACTGTCGTTGCCGACTCGGAGCGCTGGTGATACGTCCGTGGTCCGTACGCTCGAACGACCGCGTAACACACGATCGCCACGGCGTAGTTGATCCCGTAGGCGGCGACGAGCGTCTCAAGCGGGCGCGTCGATGACGCGAAGAGGTACGCGAGCAGCGGAAAGGTCAACAGCACCGCGTAGCCGAACACGTACACTCCGGCGAAATACACCGTCCCCCACTCCGGAAACAGCGCCTGGATCGCGGCGACGGCGTTGCCTTCGATCGAATGGAATAGCGCCGTCGGATCGATCCCGTACTGATACGAGAAGGCGACGATGTACGTCTGTAACCCCTTGTTCACGACGAGGATCGCTGCGAGTAACGCGACGTACGGCGCGATCGCACGCAGTCGACTGCGGAGGTGATGGCGGTCCGTCAGCACTCGCCGGCGTTGCTCACCGTCGACACAGAGAACGAGTAACGCGGCAAGCGAGGTCGCGGTGACAGCGAGCACGACCGCCACGAGTCCGGCGGTAAGCAGCAGGCTCATCCGGCCGTCACCTCGCCGCAGGACTGCTGGTCGGCGAGTCGGGTCGTCGCGGGTGACGTTGACGGCTCTCCCACGCTCAGCCGTGTTCCTCCGGGTGCCACGGCCTCACTTCCCCCAGAACGGGTCGCGCTTTCGGCGCGTGTCGAGGTAGCCGGCGAGCGCCTCGCGCTCGTCGGCGGTGATCTCCTCTTTGAGTTCCTGTTCGAGGATCTTCGCGTGCTTCTCGGGGACCTCAGTCCACAGGGTGTCTCCCTCCTCGATGTCGCGGCCCACCGTTGGACCGTCGATGGCGATGCTGACGCGCTCGCCCGAGCGCGCCTCGTCGACGTCGTCGCCCTGCTTCTGGATCCCGGAGAGACTCCCGACGCGATGGAACTCGTTGCCCTCGAAGTAGCCGACAGAGCGGTTGTTCTGGAGCGTCCCGGCGATGATCTCGACGCCGACGACCGCGGGGTCGTTCTGGCGGAACGTGTGATCGGGGAGCAGTCGGAACCGCGAGGGCCGGACCACCTTGTCGAGCACCGTCTCCTGTTGTGCGCGCTGGCGCTCCTCGACGTACGTCTCGTAGTCCTCGATCAGCTGGTAGATCACGTCGTTCGTGAACAGCTTCACGTCCGCGCTCTCCAGTTCCGTCTCGGCGTTCGGGAGGATGTCGACGTTGAACGCCAACAGCGCCTTGTGTTCCTCTTGGTTCGCCGTCTCCGTGATGGCGATGTCGCGCGGGGCGACGTCGCCGACCTCCGCCCGCATGATCGGCACTTCGGCCTCCCTGAGCGCGTTCGCCATCGCTTCCAGCGATCCGAGCGTGTCCGCCTTGACGACGACGCCGTCCTCGGCGGTGTCGACTTCGATCTCGGCGAGTTCGGCTTTCACCTCGGCGATGGCGTCGTCCAGCGGTTTGTCGCGGACGACCCGGACCGGTGCGCCCGCCATCGCGTCGTCGAGGTCGGGCGCGGCGATCTTCACTCCGGCGGCGGCCCCGACCGAGGCCACCTTTTCGAACTGCTTCTCGGTGCGGATCTCCGCGAGTGGGCGGGGCTGGAGCAGCGCGCGCACCTCTGTGACGATCGGTTCCTCCTGACCGCCCACGACGATCTCGTCGCCGTTCTCTATTACGCCGTCGTAGACGACGGTGTCGACGGTCGCACCAAACCCTCGCTCGTCTTTCACTTCGAGCACCGTCCCCTCGCCGGGTCCGTTGACGTCTATCGCCATCTCCTCTTTCATGAACCGTTGGGAGAGTCCCATGAGCACCGCCAACAGGTCCGGGACCCCCTCAGCGGTGATCGCCGAGACGGGGACGACGCCGATGTTCTTTTGGAAGTCTTGGACGCGCCAGTAGAGGTCCGCGGAGAAGCCAGCGTCGGACAGCTGGCCGATGATCTCGTAGAGGTTCTCGTTGAGCATCGACATCGCGCGCTCGGACTGTGCCTCCATGCTCCGCTGTATCGGCTCTCCCTCCTGCGGGTTCCATCCGGGGGTCGTGTCGATCTTGTTGGCGGCGACGACGAAGGGGGTCCCCGTCCGTCGGAGGATGTCGATCGCCTCCTCGGTCTGTGGCTGGAACCCGTCGTTGACGTCGACAACGAGCACGGCGATGTCAGCGAGCGCGCCGCCACGGGCGCGCAACGTCGAGAAGGAGTGGTGTCCCGGCGTGTCGATGAACAGGAGTCCGGGCAGGTCGAAGTCGTCCGGGATCACGAGCTCGCCGGCCATCCGCGAGATGGTGTCGAGCGGGATGTCGGTCGCGCCGATGTGCTGGGTGATCGCGCCCGCCTCGGCCTCGCTGACCGCGGAGCCGCGTATCTCGTCGAGGAGGCTCGTCTTTCCGTGGTCGACGTGGCCCAGGACGGCAACTATCGGCGTCCGAAGGGTGTCCGTGTGAGTGTCTTCAGTCATGAGAATCGCCCCGAGAAGGTTGTTACGTTTCGTTCCGCCCGGCCGTCAGTTAAGTGTTTCAGGACGCGGCCGTGCGCGGTGCGGCCCCGGCGGTCCGTGACACCCGGCGTGTTGCCGTCCGTCATCCGTCCGACGGCCCGTGGCGTTTAATATCGTGCCCCGAACAAACACCCCTATGGCAGACATCTTGGCGGAGAACCTCTCCGGGAAGGCAGTAATGGGGGCGGACGGGACCGAGCTCGGCGATCTGTACAACATCACGATGGATCTGAAATCCGGCGAGCTCCGACACCTGCTCGTCAGCCCGCACGAACAACTCAGGCTCGAGCGTGTCACGTTCGACGTTGACGACACCGGTCGGCTACAGGTTCCCGTCGGGAACGTCCAGGCGGTGAAGGACTACATCGTCGTCAGCCGCTGATGAGAGTTCTCGACACGTCGGCGTTCATCCACGAGTACACCACCGACGACTCGGTGGTCTCGGTGCCGGAAGTCCACGACGAGCTCGACGGCGAGACCGCGCTCCGGTTCGACGCGATGGAGGGGTCGGGGATGACCATCCACGTCCCTGCGCCCGAGGCAGTGGGGAACGTCGAGCGCGCCGCGCGCGGCTCCGGCGACCTCGCCGAGCTCTCGGATACCGACGTCAGGCTGATCGCGACCGCCGTCGAGCTTCACGCTACGCTCGTCACCGACGACTACGCGATGCAGAACGTCGCCGAGCGACTGGATCTGGACGTCGAGCCCATCGCTCGCGACGGCATCACGGAAGAACGAGAGTGGCGATTCCAGTGTGTCGGCTGTAGCCGAACCTTCGACGAAAACCGCGAGCGGTGTCCGATCTGCGGCAGCGACCTGACGCGAAAGAATCCGGCATGAGCGGTCGATCGTTTCGCCGGTAGTGCGTCGGCGATCGATCCGATCCGGTCAGCGCTCTGTCGACTCGCTCGAAGCGTCGATATCGGGGTCGTTCGAGACCACCTCGTCGAGTGCGGTGTGGTCGATCCCGGGGAGTCGGTGACGGAGCCGAGTCGCGACGCGACGCGCCTCCGCGAGTTCGACCTCGGCGACCGCCCGGACGAGTGCCGCGGCACGTTCGGTTCGGGCGCGCCGCCACGTCTCCTCGCGGGCCCCGTACGTCCGGATGGCGCGCATAAAATCGACTTCCGAGAACGCCGGCCAGTAGGGGGCACAGAAGTAGACGGCCGCCTCGTTGCCGTTGGCGTGCCACGGGAGGAAATTCGAGGTTCGCTCGTCGCCGCCGGTCCTGATGATGAGATCCACGTCACGGACCGGCCGATCGTAGAGCCGAGACTCGACGGCCTCGACGTCGACGGCGGCGGGATCGAGGTCGCCGTCGGCAACCTCGCGGACGACCTCGCGAGCCGCGTCGAGCAGCTCGGTGCGGCCGCCATACGCGAGCGCAACGTTGAGCGTGAAACGGTCGTTGTCGGCGGTACGTCGCTCGGCGTACGTGACCGCGTCCCGCACGCGGTTCGGGAGTCGCCCGATGTCTCCGATAGCGCGGACGCGGACGCCCTGATCGTGGACGCGGTCAGCGTCGGCGAACTCCCGGAGCTTCGCTTCCAGTAGGTCGAAGAGCGGTTCCAGTTCCGTGTCCGGCCGCTCGAAGTTCTCGGTGGAGAACGCGTACAAGGTTAGTTCCTCGACGCCGACGTCCGCACACCAGTCGAGCAGCCGCTCCGTGGTGTTCGCCCCGGCGCGGTGCCCGTCGGGCGGGGCGTCCCCCTGCTCCCGGGCGTAGCGCCGGTTCCCGTCCTGGATGACGGCGACGTGTGTCGGCACCCGCTCCACCCGCCGGTGGAGGTGTCGCAGGTATGCGCGTTCGACCGCGCCACGGAGCCGGTTCAGCACGGTCCGTGCGACGACACGAACGGATATGTAACTTGTCGTTTCCGTGAGACGACACGAACGGGAACGTAACCCGTCGTTGCCGGCCGATCGGAATATAACGGGCACTGTGGCCGATGAACGGTACACCTGCTCTTTTACAGGCGGCTCAAGACGAGTGCCTCGGGGTTTGGCCCCGAGCGGTTCACGGGTGGAACTCGTCTTCGTACTCCTCCTCGTCCTCGTCGTCGCCGTCCGGTGGCACGAACTGCCCGGTAAGAACGTAGCTCGTAATAAACAGCGCGATGAAACCGACGCCGACCGCCGCGGTCGTCCGCACCACGAACGGGAACTCGATCCACCAGAAGTAGCGGTCCGAAATGATGATGGCGATGACGGCGACGACGATCGCCTTCTGCTCGTCGGTCGGATCGCGAACGAGACCGACCACGTCCGATCTGAGATCGTCGACTAATCCCATCAGGCGTCACCTCCGCCTGCGGCCGCACCAGGGTGGTCGATCACGCGGCTCACGCGTTCGAGACCCTCCTCCAACTCGTCGGTCGGGAGCCCGAACCCGATCCGGAAGCGATCGGGAAAGCCGAACAGATCGCCGGGCGCGAGCACGACCCCCTCGCGCTCGACGACCGCGCGACAGAACTCGCGGCCGTCCTCGAACCCCTCAGGCACCGTCGGGAAGGCGTTGACGCCGACGGGATCATACCAGTCGAGGTCGTGACGATCGACCCACTCGGCGACGCGCTCGCGGTGCTCGCGGGCCAACTCGCGGTTCTCCTCCAAGATCCGATCCTCGCGCCGGCCAAGCGCCTGTTTCGCGACGTGCTGGCCGAACAGCGACGGGGAGATGGTGGTGTAGTCCTTCCAGCGCCACGCCTGCTCGACGACCGCCTCCGGCCCGGCGATCCAGCCGAACCGGAGCCCGGCCAGCCCGTACGCCTTCGTGAGGCTCGTCGTGGAGATGCCGTGGGCCCCGAAGCTCGCGACCGGCGGCTGCGGCTTCTCGGCGAGCAGCCGGTACACCTCGTCACACAGGAGGTATGCGTCGTGATCGACGGCAATGTCGTAGGCCGCCCGCATCGCCGCTTCGTCGTGGTACCGGCCGGTCGGGTTGTTCGGGTTGTTCACGACGACGACGGCGGTGTCTTCGCGGACCGCGTCGGCGACTGCGTCGGAATCGAGCTCCCACGTCGGCGGCTCCAACTCGACTCGTGTCACCTCGCCAAACGCCTCAGGAACTGCGTGAAGCGCCTGATACGTCGGGGTGACGACGACGGCGTGGTCGCCCGAACCGACGCCATCATCACCCGGCGGGTCATCAGTTGCGACGAGCGAGAGGAACGCGAGGAAGTTCGCCTCCTGTGTGCCGCAGGTGAAGAGGACCTCGTCGGCGCTCCGCCCGTACCGCTCGCCCACGCGGGTCCGGAACTCGGGGTCACCGTTCGTCGGGATCACGTAGCCAAGCTCGCCGGGGTCGAGATCGAATCGACCCGCGTCGAGCGACCGGATCCCGCTCTCGGCCAGCATGATGTCGGCCTCGTGTTCGTACTCGGCGAACCAGCGTTCAAGGCCGAACGGTTCGATGCGCATACCCGATCTGCGGTCGGCGCGAGGTTAGATGCTACGGTCGCGGTCGGCGCGATTGCGGCTCCGTTCCGCCGCCGACACCGCTTTCACCGACTAGCCGCTTCGATCGATATCGAATGATTCCTCCGACTTCGGCGTCTCCCTCGGCGTCAGAGACCTCACGTCCGACCGCACTCGCGTCCGCGACCTCACTTTCACCCGATCGGCTCGTCGAACTCGCGGACCGCGTGGACGGGAAGTCGGGCGAGAGCCTCGACGTGTTTGCGCCCGCGACGACCGAGCGGATCGGGTCGGTGCCGGCGTGTGACGAAACCGATGTTGCGACCGCTGTCGACCGGGCCCGGGAGGCTGGGGCGGCGTGGGCAGACCGTCCGATCGACGAGCGCGCGGCGGTGATCGACCGGGCCGCGGACCTGCTGCTTGCGGAGCGGTCCGCGCTCCTCGATCTGCTTCAGGCCGAAACCGGCAAGTCCCGTCGGACCGCTGTCGAAGAGCTGTTCGAGGTGCCGCTCGCCTGCGAGTACGCGGCTCGGAAGGGTCCGGACGCGATTGCTGAGGACCGACGGAACGCCGCGGTCCCGGGGCTCTCGACAGCGACGGTCACTTACGAGCCGGTTGGCGTTGTGGGCGTGATCTCGCCGTGGAACTACCCCCTCACGCTGTCGGTTGCGGACGTGGTCCCCGCGTTGCTCGCGGGCAACGCGGTCGTGCTTAAACCGGACGAGAAGACGCCGTACACCGCGCTCGCGCTCGCAGAGATACTCGAAACAGCCGGACTTCCCGAGGACGTGCTGACCGTGGTGACCGGCGAGGGACCGACCGTGGGGCCCGCCCTGATCGACCGTGTCGACCACGTCGCGTTCACCGGGAGCACGGAGACGGGTCGGATCGTCGCGGAGCGTGCCGGGCGCAACCTGATCGACTGCTCGCTGGAGCTCGGCGGCAACAACCCACTCGTCGTACTCGACGATGCCGACATCGAAGCGGCGGCTCGGGGCGCGGTCCAAGTCTGTTTTGCGAACGCGGGACAGCTCTGTCTGGCGGCCGAGCGGATCTACGTCGTCGAGTCCGCCTACGACGCATTCCTCGACGCCTTCGTTCGCGAGACGGAGCGACTGACGCTCGGAACCGGCTACGACTACGACGACGACCTCGGCTCGCTGATCGACGCCGACCAACTCGACCGGGTGCGATCACACGTCGATGACGCCAGAGAGCGCGGCGCAACTGTCGAGACCGGGGGTCGCCATCGTCCGGATATCGGCCCCTACTGTTTCGAGCCAACCGTGCTGACCGGGGTCGACCCGGACGCGACTGTCGCCTGCGAGGAGACGTTCGGGCCCGTCGTCTCCGTGACGCCCGTTCCTGATGTCGACGCCGCGGTCGCGGCCGCAAACGACTCGCCGTACGGTCTCAACGCGAGCGTCTGGACCGCCGACCGAAAGCGCGGCGCGGCGGTCGCTCGCCGGATCGACTGCGGGACCGTCTCCGTGAACGACGGATTCCTGACCGGCTGGGGCGCGCGCGACGCGCCGATGGGAGGATTCGGCGACTCGGGGATCGGCCGGCGGAACGGCCCGGAGGGAGTCCGGCGGTTTACGGAGTCGCGGACGGTCGGCGTCTCTCGAATCGGCCCGTTCACCTTCCCCGACCGGATCCCGACCGGGTGGTTCGTCCGTGGGGCGTTCGCTGCGACGACTGCGGGACGCCGGCTCTCGAAGGCGGGTCGCCGCCTGAAAAACGGAACGGTCGGACGGCTCAAACGGGGGGTGTTCGGGCGGGAGTGAACCGTCGGCAAGTCCGAGGGGAAGACGGCGATGTTTAAGTCGCGTAGCCCGTT
Source organism: Halorubrum alkaliphilum (assembly GCF_017873815.1). GTDB lineage: Archaea > Halobacteriota > Halobacteria > Halobacteriales > Haloferacaceae > Halorubrum > Halorubrum alkaliphilum. The sequence goes on from NZ_JAGGKQ010000002.1 coordinate 108,121, forward strand.
GGACCGATAGACCGATCGCTCCGACGACCGGGTCGCCGGGGCGACGTCGTCACGCCACGACACAATGCAACAGTACCTCGACCTCGTCGACGACACGCTCTCGACGGGCACGTACAAGCCGAACCGCACCGGCGTGGACACCATCGCGACGTTCAGCGGCCAGTACACCGTCGACCTCGCGGAGGGGTTCCCCCTGCTGACGACGAAGCGGATGGACGGCTACCGCTGGAACTCGCTCATCCACGAGGTGCTGTGGTACCTCTCCGGCGAGGAACACGTCCGCAACCTGCGGGAGGAGACGAAAATATGGGACGCCTGGGCCGACGAGGAGGGACTGCTCGATACCGCCTACGGTCGGTTCTGGCGGCGGTTCCCGGTACCGGACGAGGCCGACGGACTGCCGGGCGAGACGTGGCCCGACGACGCCCATCGCTGGGTGACCGTCGAGGAGGGGCCGGACGGGACCGAACGCCGGACCTTCGATCAGATCGAGTACGTGCTCGACACGCTCCGTGAGAACCCCCACTCCCGACGGATGGTCGTGAACGCGTGGCACCCGGCGAACGCGACCGTCTCGACGCTCCCGCCGTGTCACTACACGTTCGTCGTGAACGTTCAAAACGGCAAGCTCAACCTCCATCTCACGCAGCGCTCCGGCGACATCGCGCTCGGCGTCCCGTTCAACATCGCCGCGTACGCGCTGCTCGCGAACGCGCTGGCCCAACGAACCGGCTTCGAGGTCGGCGAGTTCGGCCACACGGTGGTGGACGCACACGTCTACTGCGGACGGGGCGACCGCGGCGAGTGGTACGCCGAGAACCTCCCTCGAGTTCAGGAGCGGCTGGCGAACGTCGAGGACGACGCCGACTACCTGCGCGTAAAGGAGTGGGTGGCGGACGCCGCGCCCGCCGAGGCCGACGGTGAGGGGGGGTACGACCACGTTCCCGGGCTGCTCGAACAGCTCTCGCGCGAGCCGCGCGACCGGCCGCGGATCGAGATAGCCGACGTCCCGCTCGACGAACTGACGTACGACGACGTCGAGGTCGTCGACTACGACTCCGCGGAGGGGCTCTCCTTCGCGGTCGCGGAGTGATGGCGGAGGACGACGGCGGGGCGGCCGGGCGTGGCGACCGCGGCGACTCGGATTTCCCCGACGATGTCGACCTCGTCCTCGTCGCGGCGGTCGCTGAGAACGGCGTCATCGGCGTTGACGCGGGGATGCCGTGGCACTACCCCGCCGACCTCGCACATTTCAAACGTCTGACGACCGGCCATCCCGTGATCGTCGGGCGAACGACCTACGAGAGCATCGTCGAGCGGATCGGCGGCCCGCTCCCGGAGCGGACGAGCGTCGTTCTCTCCACCCGCGATCTCGACCTCCCCGACGGTGCGGTCCTCGCCGGTGACCTCGACGAGGCAATCAATCGGGCCACGGACGCGGCAGCCAGCAGGGGTGTCGATACCGTCTACGTGATCGGCGGCGCGACCGTTTATAAGGAGCTTCTGCCGCTCGCGGACCGAATGGTCCTGACGGAGATTCCCGAACGACCCGAGGGAGACACGTACTTTCCGGAGTGGGACCCGGACGTGTGGGCGGAGAACGCCCGCGAAACGCCGGACAAGGCGGGCAGCGACGGCAACGACAGCGACGACCTCGCCTTCGTAACCTACGAGCGGACCACGGATCGACCGGATCGGTGACCGGCCTGCGGCTCTCCCGCTCGGCGACTCACCTTTTTAATGGTGCGACGGCAGTGGAGAGCATTCGCGACGTGTTCGCCCAGAGTCCGCTGACGAGGAGGAAGCCGACGAAGATGACGGCGAACCCGGCCATCGACAACACGGAGAGCGTCTCGCCGAGCAGCGCCCACCCCCCGACCGCGGAGACGACCGGGACGAAGTAGAACAGCAGGTTCGCCCGCGTCGGGTCGGTCTCGTCGATCAGCGCGAAGTACGCGAGATACGCGATCGCGCCGGAGAACACGCCGACGTACAGCAGTGCGGCGACCGCGGCGGGTGCCATCGTCACTCCCGCCATCGACTCGCCGGCCGCGAAGCTCATCGCGTGTGAGAGCACCGCCGCGATCGGAACCCCCCAGACGGTGCGAGCCGTGCTCGAAATGGTCGCGTCCGCGCGGCGGATCAACACGACGCCGAGCGCGCCGACGACGGCGGCGGCGAACAGCAACGGCACCCCGGGTCCGTTTCCGAGCAGCGCCGAGGGTTCGGGGTTCGCGACCAGCACGACGCCGAGGAGTCCGAGCCCCATTCCGGCGATCCCCCGGTGTGAGAGTCGCTCCGTGCTGAGCAGGAGTCCGGCGAACACCGGCGTCAGGATCGGATTGAGGCTGAAGACGACGGCCGCCACGCCGCTCGTCACGTACTGCTGACCGAGGAACAACAGCGCGTTGGTGAGGCCGATGACGAGCGCGCCCGTCGCGAGGATTCCGGCCACGTCGCCGAGCGTCCGGGGTCGCAGGTCCGCCCAGGAGAGGCGAGTCGCGGCGAACGCCGCCAACACGACCGCGCCGATGTCGAACCGAAGGGCGACGAACAGCAGCGGCGGGAGGTGGTCGAGCCCGACCTTCGCCGCGACGAAGGTCCCGCCGAAGAGAACGGCCGAGACCACGAACAGGAGGCCAGTTCGTCGGTTCAACACGCTACTGTCTCACCTCGGGATCCGGGTTGGGTGAACCGAGGGCCGGGGGAACCCGGCGTCGATCGTGGGGAGGTCGTCATGTACCACACTCGGGGTTCAGGACGGATAACGGACTCCAGAAAACGTTCCACGGCGGGAAATCGGCCGGCTCGGTGACAGAGTTTCATCCCCTGAAACGGGCACCTCAGTCGACGGCGCAAAGAGCGAAGCCGGTTTATTTCGCTGGACGCTGGGAAACGTATGAAGCGTCCGCTCGACGAGATCGAGTTTCTCGCCCGCTCGACGAATCGCGTCGAGGTGTTACAGCTGTTAGCGGCGGAGCCGCACACTCGGGGAGAACTCGCAACCGCCACGGGTGCCTCACAGGCGACGCTCGGGCGGATCCTCGAGGACTTCGTCGAGCGGTCGTGGGTGACGAGGTCGGATCACACGTACAGCGCGACGGCCACCGGGAGGCTCGTCGCCGAAGGGGTCGACGAACTCGTGTCGGTGCTCGAAACCGAGGGCAAGCTACGTGACGTAATAACGTATCTCCCGACAGCAGAGCTGGGATTCGACCTGCGTCAACTCGCCGACGCGACGGTGACCACCCCGAGCAGAACACGTCCGAGCGCGCCACTCCAACGTGTGCTCGAAGGAATGAGAGGTGCCCGAACGCTGCGTGCGTTCTCGCACACGCTCAACGAACAGAGTCTCACGATCGCTCACGAGCGCGTCACCGCCGGCGCGCAGGAGTTCGAGGCGGTTCTCTCCACCGGCGCGATCGACGCGCTCGCGTCGGACGACCGCCTCTGGACGCGGCTGCGAGCACTGGTCGATCACGACGGCGCGGAGATCAGGGTCTCCCACGAGGAGATACCGATCTCCGTCACCGTCGCCGACGACACGGTGTACGTCCTCGTTCGCGACGACGGCGGGATCCTCAGGGCCGCCATCCACACCGACGATCCGGAGGTGCGCGAGTGGGCATCGGAAGCGTTCTCGACGCACTGGGAGCGGTCACGTCCGTTCGATCCGGCGGCATACGACCGGTGAGCGTCCCGTCCGACGCACGGGTCTCGAACGGGCGAGTCGAACGGGCGAGTCAAACGGGCGAGTCGAACGGGCGAGTCGAACGGTCCGGTGGGCCGAACTACTTAGCTCCGCAGCGCCTCGACGGGCCGTTCGTTTGCGGCCTTCCACGCCGGGTACGCGCCGCTCACGAGCCCGACGCCGACGCCGAACCCGAGCGCCAACAGGAGGTAGTAGCCGTTCGTCGGGTCCAGAACGATCGCGGCGTCGACCGCGGGGGTCGCGGCGACGAGCGCGGCGACGATGAGGACGGTCAGCGCCGTCCCGATGGCCGCACCGATCGCGCCGATGAGGCCGGCCTCCGCGAGCAACACGCGAAGGACGTCACGCCGGGTCACGCCGACCGCCCGCATCACGCCGATCTCCTGTCGGCGCTCGACGGTGCTCATGAGCATCACGTTGAGGATCGAGACGCCCGCGACGACGAGCGAGATGCCGCCCAACCCGAGCAGGAACGTTCCGAGGAGGTCGAAGAACTCGTCGATCTCGTCGACGATCGCGGCCAGTTCGAACACGTCGACGCGCTCCTCGCGGTCGTTCACGGACTCGCGGACGGCGTCCGCGGCCGCCCGCGCCTCCCCGCCCGTCTCGGAGACGACGAGCACCTGATCGTAGCCGTCGGCGGCGAACGCCGACTCCGGCAGGAAAACGGCGTCGTCGGGCGCGACCGGGCTGAACGTCTGTGACTCCGCCAGCACGGCGACCACGCGGGTCTGTCCGCCCGCGACCTCGACGCGGTCGCCGACGCCCACGTCGAGGTCGGCCGCGAGCCCGGCCCCGAGGATCGCGCCCTGTCTGTGTCGCTCCGGGACGCGCCCCTCGGCCGCCTCGAACGCGATCCCGGGCTGTTCGACGCCGTAGACGGTCGCGAACCCCTGTTCCGTCGGGCCGGAGACGACCGCGCCGTCGGAGTACAGCGGGACGACCGCGGGCTCGCCGACCGCCCGACGGATCGCGGCGATGTCGGCCTCCGAGAGCGACTCCACGCCCGCGTCGGCGTTCGGCGAGAGCACGACCTGCGTGCCGATGTCGCCGATGGCGTCGTCCGCACCGAGCGCGAGCACGTTCCCGAAGATCCCGAGCACGGCGACCGCGAGCACGCCGATACAGACGCCCAGAACGGCGAGTACGGTCCGTACCCGGTTGCGCCGGAGGTTCCGCGAGGCCATCGCGATCGCCGGTCGCCACGCGCCCGGATTCATCGCTCCTCACTCGGTGCGGGTGACGGGTCGCCGAAGAGGTCGGGCCCCTCGTCGTCGCTCTCGTTCCCGTCGCTCTCGTTCCCGTCGTCCCCTTCACGCGGCTTCCCGCCGACGAGTACGCCGTCCGTGAGTTCGACGACCCGATCGGCGTACTCCTCGACGAGCGCGTCGTGGGTCACGGCGATCACGGCGACGCCCTCGGACCGGACCCGCTCGAACTCAGCGAGGATCGACTCGCCCGTGTCGGTGTCGAGATTCCCGGTCGGCTCGTCCGCCAGCAACACGTCGGGGTCGTTTATGAGCGATCGCGCGATCGCGACCCGCTGTTTCTGGCCACCGGACAGCTCGGTCGGCTCGTGGTCCAGCCGGTCTCCGAGTCCGAACCGCTCCAAGAGCGACGCGGCCCGGTCGGTCGCGTCACCGGGGTCGAACGCGGTCGGTAACGCGACGTTCTCGACCGCGGTCAGCGTCGGCAGCAGATGGAAGTCCTGGAAAACGAACCCGATCGACTCCTTCCGGGCCGTCGTTCGCTCCCCGACAGAGAGGCTCGTCACGTCGGTCCCGGAGAGCAGTCGTCGCCCGTCAGTCGGGTCATCGAGCAGGCCGAGAACGTTAAGCAGCGTCGACTTTCCGGAGCCGCTCGGACCGACGACCGCGACGAACTCCCCCGGATCGACCGCGAGATCGACGGCATCGAGCGCGACCACGGGTTCCGTACCCCCTCCGGGGTACCGCTTCGTCACGTCCTCCAGCGCGACGCTATACATCTCGACGCCGGATGACGACCGTGGCGACCGCGATCCCGACGGCTCCGACGGTCCCGACGACTCCGACGGTCCCGACGCCGAGTCCGATGGGGCCGATCCCGGCACCGGAGACCCCGGCGAACCGGCCGTCGCTCCCGTCGTCCGGCGGGGGCGGAAGGTCGAGGGCAACCGTTTCGACGTACCGAACGCCCCGATCCGTGTACTCGATCCGGAGCGGGACGGTGTCGGCAACGGAGGCGTTCGCCGCGGCGTGGATCTCGAAGGGAACGAAGTCGCTCTCGCCGACGACGCCGACGAAGTACGACTCCCCGTCGGCGGTGCCGGCGACGCCGTCGGCGGCGGTCACGTCGACGACGACACCCTCGATCTCGGCGTCGCCCGTGTTCGCCAGATTGGCGTCGACGACGACACGGTCGGTGCCCTCGTGCGTCACGCTCGCACCCGTGATCGTCGGACGGCCATCCCGTGGCGGGTACGACAGGTCGCTCTCGGCGGTTCCCGACGCGCCCTCGCCGTCGGGCGAGCCGGCGGACGAGCGGAACGCCGCGGTGACCGTGACGTTCGATCGCCGGTCCAGCGGACCGAGGTCGAGGACGACTCGGCGCTCCTCGCCGGGCGCGACGTCCTCGACCACGAACGGACCTGCGTCCACGACGGGAGCTTCTGTGCCGTTCGCGGCCTCGCCGGCATCCGCATCGCCGACGTCACTCGGCTCATCAGCGTCGCTATCCTCCAAGCCGAGCCCCGACGCCGTCACGCTCACCCGGTCGGTGACGACGGTCCCGGTGTTGACGACGGTCACGGCGACGGGCGATGCCATCGGGTCCACCGTCTCCTCGTCCGATCCGGTCTCCAGCCCGCCACCGCCGCCGCCGAGCAGTCCGTCGATACCGCCGACACCGCCGACGTCGACCCCCTCGGCGTCACCGTCGTCCTCTCGGAGGTCTGCCGGCGAGAGGGGGCGAACGCGGAGATCGACCGCCGTCTCCGCCGGTTCGACATCGACGACGACGTCACGCTGTACTCGGACGACTGGCGGGTCCGAATCCTCGTCCGCGTCGTCGACCGGCTCCGTCGCGGTCACCTCGACGGTAAGTCGGTGTTCACCCGGGTCGTCGAACGTCGTCCACAGCGTCGCGTCGAGGTCGTCACCCGGCGATAGCGCGCCCGGCGCGGCCGCCACATCGTGTATCTCACCGTCGTCGTCGCGGAGCCGGAGTTCGCTCACGTTCGCCGGTTCGGCGCTTCCCGCCGAGCTCGCGACCGTGACGTTCACTGCGGTTCGCTCACCGACGACCGGCTCTGACGGGTCGACCGCGACCGTATCGACGGTGATCCGCGCGTCGGGGACCCCCACCACACCGCCGGCCACCGCGGTCGCGGCGAGACAGGCGAGCAAGAGGGCCGTCGTTCGAGTGGATGGCAAAGTCAACAGTTGTAGGGGTTCACGCGACATATATTCGTCGCAGGCGGCGGTCTCGACGGTGCGGCGGCGGCCGGGACCGCCGCCCCGGAGACGTACCGGTTACGGATGCTTTTTCAACCGTCCGGGGTTATATGCTGATAATGAAAGGACTCGTCACCGCGCGAGCGGGTGGGATCTGATGATGGGCGGTAACGACCAGCAGGCGTACGACCGCGGGACCTCGCTGTTCTCGCCCGACGGCCGGATCTATCAGGTGGAGTACGCCCGCGAGGCGGTCTCGCGCGGCGCGCCGAGCGTCGGGGTCCGGACGGCCGACGGGGTCGTCTTCGTCGCGATGTCACGCGCGAGTTCCACGCTGATGGAGGCCGAGAGCATCGAGAAGCTCCACAAGCTCGATGACCACCTCGGCACCGCGAGTGCCGGTCACGTCGCCGATGCCCGCCAGCTGATCGACCTCGCGCGCCGCCAGTCGCAGGGCAACCGCCTCCGCTACGGCGAGCCCGTCGGCGTCGAGACGCTGACGAAGTTCATCACGGACCACATCCAAGAGAACACCCAGCGCGGCGGCACCCGGCCGTACGGCGCGGCGCTGCTCATCGGCGGCATCGAGGACGGCGAGCCCTGTCTCTTCGCGGCCGACCCGTCGGGGACGCCCAACGAGTGGAAGGCGACCGTCATCGGCGGCGGCCGCAAGGAGATACAGAGCCACCTCGAAGAGGAGTGGACCGAGGACCTCTCGCTTTCGGCAGGTATCGAGCTCGGCGTGGCCGCGTTGGCCGCCCACGACGACGAGTTCGTCCCCGGCGATCTCGCGGTCGCGACGATCACCGAGGCGGACGGCTACCGAACCGTTCCCGGAGACGATGTCGCCGACGCGTTCGAGGCTGCCGGGCTGACGACGGAGGACGCTGACGCCTCGGACGCCGAGGACGCTGACGACGACGACGCTGACACCGCTGACGACGAGGAGTAACCCCGTTGCCGTTCGGTGAACCTGACTCCTCGTGGTTCACCGTTCTTCCAAGATCGCCTCAATCTCCGCGAGCACCGACGGGTCATCCGTGATCGCACTCCGAAGGACCGCTCCCACGTCTTGTCGCTCGGCGGACCACGTCGCCGTCGACGGTTCGAGCACCGCGTTCTCGGCGACGTACTCGATCGCGGGACGGTGTTCGGCGTAGGGGGCGTCGGCGACCGCATCGACCGAGAACGGGTCACCGTTCAGCGTCGGAACCAGTCCCTGGTCGACGAGCAGCGACGCGACCACCGGTGACCGGAACGCCTCGGCGACCGAGAGCGCCTCGCCGAGCAGCTCGGTGTTGGGATTGACGACGACGTACGAGGCGTACACGCCCGTGTACGATCCCGCGGGACCGGCCGGGGCCGGCATCATCCCGATGTCCTCGCGCTCCGCCTCGGAAAAGAACGACTCGTAGGTCGAGAGGGGGACCCGAGCGGCGATCGCGTTCTCGTCTGCGAACGTATATACGGGATCGATCACGTCGAACTCGAGCACGCTTTCGGCGCTGGCTCGTTCGACCCCGGAGCCGGAACGGTCCCCGCCGAGGACGAGGTCGTGGAGGACGTTTGCCGCCTCGACGCCGTCGGCGTCGGCGACGGTGACCGGGTCGCCGTCGGCGGGACGACTCCCGTCGGTCTCGTAGTATGACCCGCCGAACGCGGCGAGGACTTCCGAGAACGGCCGTGGGACCGACTGTCGACCGCCCGCCCACACGAACCCCTGATCCCGTCGGAACGCGGCGACGATCGACGACCACTCGCTCCACGTCGGCGGGTCGGTCATCCACGCCTCGAAGGTGGATTCGTCGTCGATCTCGCGGAATGCGGATTTCCGATAGGCCACCGTTTCCGGTATGAACCCGTACGGCAGCGCGTGGACCGCACCGTCCTCGGGGTTTCGGCTCATCCGTTCGAGGGCGGGGAACGACTCGCCGAGGACATCGCCGATCGGGTGATCGTCCGCGTACCGTGAGAGCGGCTCCGTCGCCCCCGCTCGAACGACCCGTGTGAGCTCGTCGGTGTTCACGAGGAGGAGGTCAGGCACGTCGTCGCCGCCCTCCACGCCCGCCAGATACCGATCGATCCGATCCGGGTCGTTGAACCGGTCGTCGAGCGCGACGTCTATCTCGGCAGGGATATCGACGTCCTCGATCGCTTCGGGAAGCGTCTCGAGATCGGTGCCGAACCGAGCGCCTATCGTAACGGTGCCGCCGGTGACTTCGAGCGAGGGTTCCCCGTCGTCGTCCGAGTCGGTCGCCGATGCTCCCGATGACGGATCGGCGACCGCCCCCGAGCCGTCACCGGTCAGGTCGTCGCCGAACACCTGGATGGCCCCGTAGGCGACCCCCCCGATCCCGACGGTGCCGACCCCGTATTTGAGAAACGATCGGCGCGACCCGGCGGAGCCCGACGCCGGGTCCGTTGTGCCGTCGACGGGGGTGGTGGATCCCGTGCCGACACTTCCGTCATCGGCCGCGGTCGGCTCTCCGCCGTCGGCCGGGTTCGAACCCTTGCCGTCGGCCGGGTTCGAACCCTTGTCGTCGGCCGGGTTCGACCCGTCCGTGCCCGCCATGGCGTCGTCGGCTTCGCCGTCCGAAGGATCACGGTCTTCCCCGTCGGTAGAGTCGCCGTCACTCCCGCTCTTCTCCTCGGTGGCGGTCTCCTCGGAGGACCCCGGCGCACTCGGCGCGACCGTGGCCGCGAGCGCGTCGGCCTCGCGATCGCCCACGCCGACGGAGGGAACCGCATCGAGAAGGTCCCGACCGAGCGGGTACGTCGTCGATTGGCGTGTCTCGGGGTCCGTGTCCGCCGCTCGCCGTATCGGCCGCACCGCGTCATCGGGGAGCTCGTCCGCGAGCGTGTCGACGTCGAATCCCTCGCGTATCGCGGCCGCAAGCGCGGTCGTGTCGCGGTCGGTCACGCTCTCGGCGGGGGCCCCCTCGTCGTTCGCGGGGTCGGGACTCATTTCCTCGAACGGTCGCGAGCCGGACAGAACGGCGGCGGCGAGGACGCCGATCCGGTACACGTCGGTTCGACGACTCGCGTGGTCGCCGTCGAGCTGCTCGGGGGCGGTGAACGGCGTGACGGGCGGCTCCTCGACGAGCCGGCTCAGTCCCCAGTCGCCGACCACCGCGACGGGACCGTCGTCGTCGACCCGGAAGGAGAGACAGTCCGGGTGGATCCCGAGGTGCGCGGGCGTCGAACCGTACCGACCGTAGGTGCGAAGCACCTCACAGATGTCCGAGAGCAACTCCCCGCGGGTCCGGAGGTCGCAGGCGGTCGCGATCGCGAGGGTGTCACCGGTCGCCCACGCCGCCAACTCCTCGGGGACGTACTCGACGGCGACCCACGGTTCGGGGTCGGTCCCCCAGTCGCGAAGCGTCCGCACCGTCCGACGCTCGTCGACGGACGACCATTGGCGAGCGAGCGAGTCGAACCGGTCGTACTGGTCGCTCGAGATCTCGCCCGTCGGCGTCCGGATCGCGACCGGGGATCCCGCCTCGTCGGTCCCGCGGTACGTCGTCCATCGGGAGGTCGTTCCGACGAGTTCACCGACGGACCACGAACCGTGGCGCCCCTCCAGCGGCCCCTTGAGCGCAGTCATACTGCCACGTTCCTCGTGGTTCGTAATAACGGTCCGGCATCGGTTCCGCGTCCGCTCCCCCTCCCGTGCCGACCTAGCCACGCGCCCGTCGGACCGTACTGATACGACAATATATAAACGGGTGGGATAGGGGTGGATCTCCGGTACGTCACTGTATGTGAATAGTCAACACTATTCGCGTATTGGAACCGTTCAGTCGTGCGTTTTCGTCGATATAACTGGCTTCGGCGTCGGTGGGTCCTAGCTCCGCCCCGGGAGCGGGTAGCGACATATTTATATAGAATCACAATCAATCAAGCGTTGTATGAGTCAGCGAATGCAGCAGGGTCAGCCGATGGTCATCATGGGGGACGACGCCCAGCGCGTGAAGGACAAGGACGCGCAGGAGTACAACATCTCCGCGGCACGCGGCGTCGCCGAGGCGGTACGTTCGACGCTCGGGCCGAAAGGGATGGACAAGATGCTCGTCGACTCGATGGGCGACGTCACCATCACGAACGACGGCGTCACCATCCTCCAGACGATGGACATCGACAACCCGACGGCCGAGATGATAGTCGAGGTCGCCGAGACCCAGGAGGACGAGGCCGGCGACGGCACGACCAGCGCGGTCGCCATCGCGGGTGAGCTGCTGAAGAACGCCGAGGACCTCCTCGAACAGGACATCCACCCGACGGCGGTCATCAAGGGCTTCAACCTCGCGAGCGAGTACGCCCGCGAACAGGTCGACGAGCTCGCAACCGAGATCGACGCCGAGGACACGGCAACGCTCAAAAGCGTCGCCGAAACGTCCATGACCGGCAAGGGCGCGGAGCTCGAAAAGGAAGTCCTCGCCGACCTGATCGTCCGCGCGATCCAGGGCGTCACCGTCGAGGCCGACGACGGCTCCCACGTCGTCGATCTCGCGAACCTCAACATCGAGACCCGTACCGGTCGCTCGGCGAGCGAGTCGCGGCTCGTCTCCGGGGCGGTGATCGACAAGGATCCGGTTCACGACGACATGCCGACCGACTTCGAGGACGCGAACGTCCTCCTCCTCAACGACGCCATCGAGGTCGAGGAGGCCGACGTCGACACCGCAGTCAACGTCGAGTCGCCCGACCAGCTCCAGCGCTTCCTCGATCAGGAGGAGGAACAGCTGCGCGAGAAGGTCGACCAGATCGTCGAGAGCGGCGCGGACGTCGTCTTCTGCCAGAAGGGGATCGACGACCTCGCCCAGCACTACCTCGCGAAAGAGGGGATCCTCGCGGTCCGCCGGACGAAGAAGTCCGACATGACGTTCCTCAAGAACGTCCTCGATTCGGTCATCGTCACCGACATCGACTCGCTGTCGAGCGAGGACGTCGCGCCCGGAACGGTTCAGCGTGACACCGCGGAGGAGCTGTTCCACGTCGAGGGGCCCGACGCCCACGGCGCGACGCTACTGCTGTACGGTTCCACCGAACACGTCGTTGACGAACTCGAACGCGGCGTCAACGACGCGATCGATGTCGTCGCGACCACCGTCTCCGACGGCCGGACGCTCCCGGGCGGCGGTGCCATCGAGGTCGAACTCGCTCGTCGACTCCGGGACTACGCCGACTCCGTCTCCGGTCGCGAGCAACTCGCCGTCGAGGCGTTTGCCGACTCACTGGAGCTTATTCCGCGTGTGCTCGCCGAGAACGCAGGGCTCGACTCCATCGACCTGCTCGTCGACCTCCGTGCGGCCCACGACGCGGGCGACGAGAACGCCGGCCTCAACGTGTTCAGCGGTGAGGTCGAGGACACGTTCGACGCGGGCGTCGTCGAGACGGCCCACGCCAAGGAGCAGGCGATCGCCTCTGCTGCCGAGGCCGCGAACCTCGTCCTGAAAATCGACGACATCATCTCGGCGGGCGACCTGTCCACCTCGGGCGGCGACGACGAGGGTGGTGCGCCCGGCGGCGGCATGGGCGGTATGGGCGGCATGGGCGGCGCGATGTGACGTCCGGGAACGAGGATCTCACCCGACCGCCGACGGCCGTTCGCATCCGACCGACGCGCCGAGAGAATTATTCCCTGCGATAATCGGAAGCAAACCGTCTTGTTTCCGTGCTCTTTTTTCCTCGTAATGACCGGCAAAGGGGCCGTTTCCGTTCTCTACATCAACGACGATCCCGAGCTTCTGGAGTTGGTTTCGAGCCGACTCGAACGCGAGGACGAACGGATCAACGTTCGGGCCGTGGAGTCGGTAGAACGGGCGAAGGCCGTTCGTTCGCGTCACGGCGCAGACTGTATCCTGAGCGATCAACATATGCCGGGGCAGACCGGGCTTCAGTATCTCCGTTCGATCCGTGAGGACGGGGACGAGATTCCCTTCATCCTCTTCACGAAGACGGGCGACGAGAGAGTCGCGAGCGAGAGCATCAGCGCGGGCATCACCGACTACGTGATCCAGCGAGCCATCGGCGACCCGTCCGCGCTTCTGGCTCGGAAGATCCTCTCGGCCGTCGAACACGACCGCGCCCGTCGCCGGGCGGAGCAAACGGACCGGAAACTCCGGTCAGTTGCCGAAGCGACCGATGACGCGCTGTTCATCTTCTCGCCGGACTGGCAGGAGCTCCACTTCATCAACTCCGCGTACGAGACCGTCTTCGGTCAGTCGACCGAGGAGATCCGCCCCGACCCGCAGGCGTTTCTCGAGCAGGTACGCTCCGAGGACGTCGATCACGTCACAGAGGCGATGGGTCGAGTCTCGGACGGTGAGGCCGTCCGGATCGAGTATCGCGTGGAACGCTCCGCGGAGATCGAAGCGTGGGTCGAATCGCGGTGTATTCCGGTCACGGACGACTCGGAGGAGATAGAGTTCATCAGTGGGTTCAGCCGGGACATCACCGATCGGAAGTACTACGAACAGAGCCTCGTCGAGAAGAACGAGCGGCTGGAACGATTCGCCTCGACCGTCGCACATGACCTCCGAAACCCACTGAACGTCGCCGACGGGAACCTCGATCTCGCGAGGACTGAGCACGACAGTCCGTACCTCGAAACCTGTGCGGGGGCTCTGGCCCGGATGGACGACCTCATCGACGATCTGTTGTCGCTCGCGAAGGAGGGCTCGACGATCGACGAGCTGACGCCCATCGCGTTCGAGTCGCTGGTTCGATCGAGTCGAGAGAACGTGCGGTCGTCGGAGGCTAGCATCGATGTCGAGGAGTCGGAGGTGGTCCGATGTGACCCCGGCCGAACGATCGAGGCGCTCGAGAACCTGTTCCGTAACGCCGTCGAGCACGGCGGTGGAGACGTCACGATAACTGCGGGCGTCCTCGATGACGGGGACGAGGACGGGTTCTACGTCGAGGACGACGGGCGGGGTATCCCGCCGTCCGAGCGGGAGGCCGTCTTCGAGCGGGGACACACCACGTCGGATCACGGGACCGGATTTGGGCTCGCGATCGTCGACCAGATCGTCGCCGCACACGGGTGGGAGATCGAGGTAGCGGAAGGGTCGGACGTGGGCGCGCGGTTCGAGGTCACCGGCGTCGAGTTCGCGGACGACGGCTGGGCGTAGCGGTTCAGTTCGCGCGCTGGAAGCGGAGCGCTTCAGCACTCATAAGTACCCGACGGCAAATTCTGCGACATGCAGACGCTGCTTCTCAACAGCCAGGATGTCGACGAGAACGCGCGGACCGGTCGCGTGATCGACGCGGTCGAGGGCGCGTTCGTTGCCTACGAACGCGGCGATGCCCAAATGCCGCCGAAATCGTACATCGACCTGCCGGAGTACAACGGCGACTTCCGCTCGATGCCCGCGTACCTGGACGCGGGCGACTGGGACGCCGCGGGGATCAAGTGGGTGAACGTCCACACCGACAATCCCGCAGACCACGACCTGCCGACGGTGATGGGGACGATGATCTACTCGGACCCAGAGACCGCGTTCCCGCTCGCGATCATGGACGGGACCGAGTTGACGATGAAGCGAACGGGGGCCGCCGCCGCCGTCGCCACGGATTACCTTGCGGTTCCGGACGCTGACTCGCTGGGCATCGTCGGTGCCGGCGTTCAGTCGTACACCCAGTTGGAGGCGATCACCGAAGTGCGCGACATCGAGGAGGTCGTCGTCAGCGACCTCGACGAGGAGCGCGTCGCCGACTTCATCGACGCCTTCGAAGACGAGTTCGACGTTCGCGCGGGGTCGGTCGCCGAGGCCGGCCACTGTGACGTGCTCTCGACGGTGACGCCTGTTCGGGATCCGATCGTCGGTCCCGAGGACGTGGGCGAGCACACCCATATCAACGCAATGGGCGCGGACGCGGCGGGTAAACACGAACTCGCGGACGATCTGCTCACGAACGCGACGATCGTCATCGACGACCACGAGCAGTGTACTCACTCCGGGGAGATCAACGTGCCCTACGCTGCGGGAACGCTCACCGACGAGGACATTTACGGCGAGATCGGCGAGATCGTCGTCGGGAACAAGCCCGGGCGGGCAGGTGAGGACGGATTCGAGGGCGTCAGCGTCTTCGATTCGACCGGTCTCGCGATCCAAGACGTTGCGGCCGCTCGTGTTGTCTACGAGTACGCCGACGACAACGACAACGGATACCCGTTCGATCTGCTCGGACTCGCCGAGTAGTCGAGGTATCCGTCCGGTTTCGCCGAACGGCTCTCTTCCACCCCCTTTTGTATTCAGCGTTCAAATGCGATATATGCGACTCGTCAGCGTCGCCGCCGTGGCTGAGAACGGCGTGATCGGGAACGACGGCGAAGTGCCGTGGCCGGACCTCCCCGAGGACGTCGAACAGTACCGCGAGCGCGTCGCCGGCTCGCCGGTTATCCTCGGCCGACGGACGTTCGAGGCGATGCGCGGGGATCTCCCCGGAACGGCACAGATCGTCGTGAGCCGGAGCATCGAGAGGGTTCCGGAGTCGACCGCGGTCGTCGCCGGCGGCGTCGACGAGGCGCTCGAACTCGCCCGCGAGCGGCTAGGAGACGGCGCGGACGACGCCGTCTACGTCCTCGGCGGCGGCGCGATCTACGACCTGTTCCACCCTCACGTCGACGGGATGGCACTGAGTCACGTCGACGGGGCGTACGAGGGTGACACCCGGTTCCCCGCGTTTGATGAGGCAGACTGGACGGTCATCGAGGAGACGGAGTACGAGGCGTTTACCCTCCGAGAGTGGCGGCGAGTCGCTAGCCACTGACGAACGATATCCGTCCTCGATCGTGTGTAGATACCATACGCCGGAGTATCGTTTAACTGCGATAACCGCGTTAGCCGACCGTGTCGATCCCGCTCACGCCGTCGTTCCGGCCGGCGAAATCGGAAGCTATCCGAACCCACTTACGTGTCTGTGACCCACCAGCGTACAATGTCTGTACGAGTCGGTATCCTCGGTGCCACCGGTGCCGTGGGCCAACGGTTCATCCAACTGCTCGATAACCACCCGACGTTCGAACTCGCCGCGGTCACCGCGAGCGCCGACAGCGTCGGGAAGACGTACCGCGAGGCCGCGAAATGGCGCGTGAACACACCGATCCCGGACGATGTCGCGGATATGGAAGTCGCCGAAACGTCGCCCGCAGGGATCGCCGACGCCGACGTCGATCTGCTCTTCTCGTCGCTCCCGTCCGGGGTCGCCGCGGAGGTCGAGCCCGCGTTCCTGGAGGAGGGATACGTCGTCTCCTCGAACTCCTCGAACGACCGGATGGCGATGGACGTGCCCCTGACGATCCCCGAGATCAACCCCGGCCACCTCGACCTCATCGAGGTCCAGCGCGACGAGCGCGGCTGGGACGGGGCCCTCGTGAAGAACCCGAACTGCTCGACGATCACATTGGTGCCCACGCTCGCCGCCATCGACGAGTTCGGCCTCGAATCAGTCAACGTCACCACGCTTCAGGCGGTCTCGGGCGCGGGCTACTCCGGCGTCACCTCGATGGAGATCATCGACAACGCGATTCCGCACATCGGCGGCGAGGAGTCGAAGATGGAGACCGAGTCGCGGAAGCTGCTCGGCGAGTTCGACGGCGCGGAAGTCGCCCTCCACGACGCCGATGTCGCTGCCTCCTGTAACCGGATCCCCACGCTCGATGGCCACTTGGAGAACGTGTTCGCGGAGTTCGCCGACGACCCCTCGCCCGAGGAGCTCCGCGAGGCAATGTCCTCGTTCGAGAGTGCCGACCTACCGAGTTCGCCCGACCAGTTGATCAAGGTGTACGGCGACGACGAGCCCGACCGCCCGCAGCCGCGACTCGACCGCACGTACGCCGACGGCATGGGGATCGTCGCCGGCGGCGTCCAAGAGACGAACGCCGGCGCGAAGTACAACTGCCTCGCGCACAACACGATCCGCGGCGCGGCCGGCGCGTCACTGTTGAACGGCGAGCTGCTCGTCGAACAAGGCTACGTCTAACGGATCGGCATGGTGGAGAAGGACGCCGTCCGCCGCGGGTACGACGGGCTCGCGGAGGCGTACGCGGCGGATCGGAGCGAGGACGGACTCGGAACCGAGGTCCTCGCTCAGTTCCTCGGCGATCTCCCCGAGTCAGCACACGTCCTCGACGCCGGATGCGGACAGGGGACGCCCGTGCTCCGGGATCTGACGGCCTCGGCGACCGCGACGGGCGTCGACATTTCCCGCGCGCAGTTGGAGCTGGCCGCCGAGAGCGTCCCCGACGCGGCGCTCGCGCAGGGAGATATGGCTGCGCTCCCCTTTCGTGACGGCGTCTTCGACGCGGCGATCGCGTACCACTCCCTGATCCACGTCCCGAAGGGGCATCATCAAGACGTCGTCGACGAGTTCGCGCGGGTACTGACCGATGACGGTCGGCTGCTGGTCTCCGAGGGTCCGACGGAGTGGAGCGGGGCGAACCCGGACTGGCTCGACACCGGCGTCGAGATGCAGTGGCACATCGCGGGCGTGGCGGCGACGCGTGACCATCTCCGGAACGCGGGGTTCGTCGTCGAACGGGAGTGGAACACGCCCGAATCGGTCGACAAGGAGGACGAACGGTGGGTGTTCCTCTCGGCGCGGGTCGCGGACGACGACTGATCCGTGTCGGGGGGTCGAACGGCTTACTTCCCCTTAAAATCGGGCTCGCCGTCGCCCATGAACGCGGTCATTCCCTCCATGAGGTCCTCTGTGTTCATCAGGTGGCCGAACGCCTGTGCCTCGACCTCCAGACCGGCCTCGTCGTCCCCGCGGCCGGCGTGCATCGCGCGTTTGGTGTACCGCTGGGCGATCGGCGGTCCGGCGGCGAGGTCCTCGGCGAGCTCCCGGGCGCGCTCGTCGACCTCCTCGTCGGGAACCAGCTCGTTGATGAAGCCGTACTCCGCGAGCGTCTCCGCCTCGTAGCGGTCGGCGGTGAAGATGATCTCCTTCGCGCGCCCCTCGCCGACGATCCGGGAGAGCCGCTGTGTGCCGCCCCAGCCGGGGAGGAGCCCGAGGTCGTGCTCCGGCTGACCGAGCTCGGAGCGTTCGGAAGCGACCCGGAGGTCGGCCGCCGTCGCGAGCTCCATCCCGCCGCCGAGACAGTAGCCGTCGATGGCAGCGATAACGGGCTTGTCGGACTCCTCCAGCTTCCCGAACGTTTTCTGACCGTGCCGGGATATCTCGACCGCTTCCAGCGGGTTGCCGCCGCCGCCGGCCATACTCTGGACGTCGGCACCGGCGGAAAAGGCACGATCGCCCGCGCCCGAGAGCAGGATCGCCCGGACCTCGTCGTCCGCGTCGAGCCGGTCGATCGCGTCGGCGAACTCGTCGAGCAGCTCGCCGCTGATCGTGTTCATCCGGTGCGGGCGGTCGATCTCGACGTGACCGATCCGGTCCGCCACGGTGACGTTCAGCGTGTCGAAGGCGGCGAAGGGATCGTCCCCCTCCCCGCCGGCCCCGCTCGCCTCGCTGCGGAACCCACCGGCCTCGGCGGCCTCGCGCAGGTAGTCGGTCGCGTCGTAGCGTTCCTCGCCGGTCTCGTCGGCGAGCGCGTCGAGCGTCTCGACGAGCGTGTCGAGTCCCTCGCCGTCCGCGAGCTTGGCGGGGCCGTCCGGGAACCCCGCGCCGAGTTTCACCGCCCGGTCGATCGCGTCGGCGTCGGCGACGTCGTCGCCGATCAGTCCGGCGACCTCGTTGGCCATCACCGCGAGCAGCCGGCGGCGGACATCGCCGTCGACCGCGTCGGTCGGGATCTGTGCTCCGTCGCCGTCCTCGTAGTCGTAGAACCCGCTTCCGGTCTTTTTCCCGAGGTTCCCCTCCTCGACCTTCTCGGCGAGCAGCGGGCAGGGCCGGTACGCGTCGCCGAGCACCTCGTGCATGTACTCTAAGACGTGAAAGCCCACGTCGATGCCGACCTGGTCGGCGAGTTCGAACGACCCCATCGGGAGCCCCATGTCGAACTTCGTCGTGGAGTCGACCGCCTCGATCGTCGCGTCCCCGGACTCGACGATCCACGCCGCCTCGTTCATCAGGGGGACTAAGATTCGGTTGACGATGAACCCGGGACTGTCCTTCCGGACGCGGACCGGGGTCTTGTCCATCGACTCCGCGAGCCCCTCAATCAGTTCGAGCGTCTCCTCGCTCGTGTGTTCCCCGGAGATGACCTCGACCAGATCCATGCGAACCGGCGGGTTAAAGAAGTGCATCCCGCAGAAGCGCTCGGGACGGTCGGTGACCTCGGAGAGTTCGGTGATGGAGAGGCTGGAGGTGTTCGTGACGAAGACGGCCTCCTCGGGCGCGAACTCGACGACCTCCTCGTAGACGTCCGTCTTGATCGCCATCTTCTCGGGGACCACCTCGATCACAACGTCGGCGTCCGCGAGCGACTCCTCGAGGTCGACGAACGTCTCGACGCGGTCGAGCGCGGCGTCGGCCTCCGCCTCGCCGATCCGGTTCTTCTCGACGAGTTTGCCGAGCGACCACTCGATCCCGTCGTAGCCGTCCTGTACGAACTCCTCGTTGATGTCCCGTAGCGACACGTCGTAGCCGGCGAGCGCGGCCACCTCCGCGATGCCGTGGCCCATGTTCCCGGCACCGAGAACCGTTACGCACTGAACGTCTTCGAGTTGCATACCAAGGTGGTCGGAACCATCATGGTTGAACGTTTCCATCTTCCAAACGAGAAACTCGCGGTAAGTTTACTTTGATGGTCACGCTCGGGAAACGTACAGGTGTCTCGCGCCCGAATCCGGAGTCGATGGACGACCGAGTTACGGCGACGCTCCGTGAGGACCCGGTCATGGCCGGGTTGATCGATCGACACGGTCCGCTCGCGGTCGAACCATCCGAGAACCCGTTTCGACGGCTCTGTGTGTCGATCCTGAACCAGCAGCTGTCGACGGCGTCCGCCGCGGCGATCCGCGAGCGCGCCTTCGACGTCATCGACGACGAGGTGACGCCCGCGAGGGTGCTCGCGGTCGACACCGAACGACTCACGGAGGCGGGCGTCAGCCGGACGAAGGTCGAGTACCTCCGCTCGGCTGCGAGGGCGTTCGTGGACCGTGGAGACGGGTTTAGCCGCGAGGCGCTCGCCGACCACGACGACGACGCGGTGGTGGCGGAGCTGACCGATATCCGCGGTGTCGGTGAGTGGACGGCCCGGATGTACCTGATCTTTGCGCTCGGCCGCGAGGACGTGCTCCCGCTCGGCGATCTGGCGGTCAGAAAGGGGATAAAGGCGTTGTACGCCGACGATGCGGGGCTGAGCCGAGCGGAGATGCGCGAGATAGCCGACGCGTGGCGGCCGTACCGGAGCTACGGGACGCGGTACGTGTGGGCAGCCTACGAGTCGTAACCCTCTTCTGGACTTACTCCTCCAATATCTCGCCGGCCTCGCCGCGCTCGGCCTCCTCGACGTCCGCGCGCTTTCGTACGTCGACTTGGTAGTCGGTGAGGATATCGCGTCCGAGCAGCAGGGGGTACTCCATGTGACCGCGGTCCTCGACGCTCGCGGTGACCGTGTGTTGATTGCCGCCGATCCCGATGACCAAGTCGACGACCGGGCGAGCTTTCCCACCCTTCACGCTCCCCGATTTCACGCGGGTCATGCTCTTTATCGGACCCGCGCCGATCTCGGCGGCGAGTTGGGTGTCGATGCTCGTTCTGGTCGCACCCGTGTCGGACTTCGCGAGCGACTGCGTCGATCCGGAGGTTCCGGTGACGACGACCTCCTCGATGTAGCCGATGACGGGCTGCTCCTCGGGTCGCGTCTTCGGAACCGGCGCACACGAGGGTCGGGAGTCATCGAGCGTCGCCGCGATCCGCTCGACGTCCGCGTCGTCGACCTCGCCGTCGACCGATTCGATCGCCAGCTTGGCGATGTGTGGAGCGGGGCTCGTCCCGGTCGCCTCGTAGAGGCCCTTGAAGCCGGCCGTCGGGTTCACTTCGAGGACGTACCAGCCGTCGTACCCCTCGACGAGGTCGACGCCGGCGTAGTCCAGTCCCATCACGTCGGCCGCGTACAGCGCGGTCTCGGCGGCCTCCTCCGGCATGTCGTCGGTCGCGTCCTCGACTGCGCCGCCGAGCGCGACGTTGGTCCGCCAGTCGCCCTCGGGCGCGTAGCGGTACATCGAGCCGACGATCTCGTCGCCGACGATGTACACGCGAAGGTCGCGGTGTTTCTCGTCGTCGCGGTCGATGAGCTGCTGGAGGAACGCCTGCCGGTTCCCCACCTTCGGGTTCACCCGCTCGGTGAGGTCGACTTTCCACGTGCCACCGCCGTGCGTCCCGATGGCGGTCTTATAAACGCCGACGTCGCCGAACCGCTCGCGGTCCTCGTTGAGCCGGTCGTTCGAGAGCGCGAGCAGGGCATCCGGGACGCGGATGTTCCAGTCAGCGAGCGTCGCGGCGGTGGCGAACTTGTGGATCGACGCGAGCACCGCGTTCGGCTCGTTGAGCATCGGTCGGATGCGCTCGAACGTCGCCGCCAGCCCGAGCAGTTCCGCGGGCTGGTCGGTGTTCGACACCAGCAGGCGGTTGGCGATCACGTCGACGGCGGGCTCGATCTCGACGACGCCGTCCTCGACGCTTATCGCCGCGTTCTCCTCGCGGAGCCAGACCGGCTCGTGACCGAGGTCCTCGACCGCGTTACAGATGGCCTTCGTCTCCTTGCTGTTGTGTAGCGACAGTACTCCCACGCGAACGGCGTCCCCGGACATGCGCAAAACTGCGGGACCCGCGATGAAAACTCACCCGGTATCGTTTCCGTTTTCGTATATAAACTGTCGACGAGACGGGGACCACGATCCGTCGTGGGTCGTCGCCGATCGGTTTTGTGGTTATAAGTGGCCGGCTGCGTTGGAGTCCTCAACAGTCGCTGGTTCTCACTCTCGCTCGCTCGGTACGGGCCCGCAACTGAATGATAGCGGGAGTAGGTCTCTCAAATCGAGAGCGACGTGATCGTATTTAAATAGACTGTGAGCGACAGCGACGACTACTGATAGATGACCGATGCGGTCGGCGCGCCCCGGTGAGCGGCCCGAAGGGCCGCGAACCGACGGTGCGAGGGAGTCGGTGGTCCGTAGCGAAGCGGAGGACCACCGACGAGGCTGGGGAGGCGTGAGGTGCGGTTGTGGTTGCGGGGCGGGGTGGGACTCAAAGGGGCAGTCGCGAGGACGCCACAGGCGACGTAAGCACCGCAAGGAGCGAGTGAAACGAGCGACTGAGGAGCGCAGCGAGCGTGTGGCGTCCTCGCGACCGGGGCTTTGGAGGTGTTCACCGCCGATCCGCCAGCAACAATTTATAAGCGAGCGACTGGGGCTTTGGAGGTGTTCACCGCCGATCCGCCAGCAACAATTTATAAGCGAGCGACTGGGGCTTTGGAGGTGTTCACCGCGTCAGCAACGACGTATAAATAGCCGTCAGCAACACTATTAGATCATAAACAACCACTCAAACGTATTGCGAGACCTACTCCCGAGATCGCTCACCAGAGCCACCGGTACAGGGTGTGTGAACCGTTCTGTAACGTCCCCTCAACGCAGGCACCGACCGGTTCCGGATCCGGGATTTCACGGCCGCTCGCCCCGTGGTAACCGGACACAGTCACCCGGGGCTTTCGTGATGTTTAAGTACCGAAAGGTGGACCGTACGGATGCACGAACTGTAGGGGCGTCAGGTCCCGAGTCCGCAAGGGCGATGATACGACGCGAGTTGCGGTAGCCAAGCCTGGCCCAAGGCGCAGGGTTGCTAACTCTGTGGCGTCACTGCCTCCGGGGTTCGAATCCCCGCCGCAACGCTCGAACCGACCGAGTACCGCCGGATTCGCGCCGGTAGGACTCACTGCGATAAACACATGAGCACGGAAGAATCACAGGACGACTCGCCCGAAGAGGAGGCGGAAAACCTCCAGTACTTCGTTCGGATCGGGGACGCGGACCTCGACGGGACGAAGTCGGTCGAGCGAAGCCTATCTGAACTCAACGGAATCGGCACTCGCACGGCGCGACTGGTCGCCGAGGAAGCCGGTGTCGACCGAACCGACACGTTCGGTCTCCTCGACGAGGAGGAGATCGAGTCGGTGGTCGATATCACCGAGAACCTCGAGGACCACGTCCCGTCGTGGATGACCAATCGACAGAACGACTTCTTCAGCGGTGAGACGACCCATCTCGTCGGCACGGACGTCAACGAGAAGCGTCGTCACGACATCAACCGCATGAAGCAGATCGAATCGTACAAAGGAGTCCGTCACAAGCGCGGCCAGAAGGTTCGCGGACAGCGCACGAAGTCCACCGGACGTACCGAGGGGACCATCGGCGTCAACGTCGAGGAGATCCGCGAGGAGATGGCGGAAGACGAGGCGGGTGACGACGAATGAGCACCGGAAAGAACACCAAGGGCTACGAGACGCCGAATCACCCGTACCAGGGCGAACGGATCGCCGAGGAGTCCGATCTCCTCTCGCGGTACGGCCTGAAGAACAAGGAGGAACTCTGGCGCGCACAGTCCGAACTGCGCCGCATGCGCCGCGAGGCACGACGCCTTCTCGGCGAGGCACAGGGTGACGTCGAACTCGCACAGGACGCAGGCGCGGAGTTCGTTGCTCGACTCCGTCGGATCGGCATCCTCGGCGACAACGACGACATCTCGACGGTCCTGTCGCTCGACGTGACGGACCTGCTCGAACGTCGTCTCCAGACGGTCGCGTACCGTCAGGGGTTCGCCTCCTCGACGAAGCAGGCCCGCCAGTTCATCGTTCACGGACACATCACCGTCGACGGCGCACGCGTCACGCGCCCCTCGGTGAAAGTCGACGTGAGCGACGAGGGCGTCATCGCCTTCGACGAGAACAGCCCGCTCGCGGACGATCTCCACCCCGAGCGCGCGGAGTCACAGGAGTAAATACATGAGTGAATCCGAGGACCCGAAGTGGGGCATCGCCCACGTGTACGCATCGTTTAACAACACGCTCATCACCGTCACCGACGAGACGGGTGCCGAGACGATAGCGAAGTCGTCCGGCGGGACCGTGGTGAAACAGAACCGAGACGAGGCGTCGCCGTACGCCGCCATGCAGATGGCCGAGGTCGTCGCCGAGCGGGTCAAGGAGGCCGGCTTGGAGGGCGTCCACGTTCGCGTGCGTGGTCCCGGCGGCAACCTCAACAAGTCGACTGGTCCGGGCGCGCAGGCGACGATCCGCGCGCTGTCGCGAGCCGGCGTCGAGATCGGTCGCATCGAGGACGTCACGCCCATCCCGCACGACGGGACGAAGGCACCCAAGAACAAGCGAGTCTGACATGACGGAAGCAGATTTCGACGTCCAGTACGTCGAACGGGACGAACGTAGCGCGCGGGTGCTGATCCACGGGCTCACGCCGGCGTTCGCGAACGGCATCCGCCGCGCGATGATCGCCGACGTCCCGACGTTCTCGATCGACACGGTCAGGTTCGTCGAGAACTCCTCCGTCATGTTTGACGAGATGATCGGGCTGCGATTAGGGCTCATTCCCCTGACGACGCCGCTCGACGACTTCGAAGTCGGCGACGAGGTCACCCTCGCGCTCGACGTCGAGGGGCCGGCGACGGCGTACTCGGGCGACATCGAGTGTGCCGACCCGCTCGTCGAGGTCGCCGACGAGAACGTTCCGATCATCGAGCTGAAGGAGGGTCAGCGGCTGGAGTTCGAGGCCGACGCGGTTCTCGACACCGGCAAGGAACACGCCAAACATCAGGGTGGCGTCTCCGTAGGCTATCGCCACCTTCAGCGCGTCACGGTCGAGGGCGACCGTGGCGAGTTCGACGACGACGAGCCCCGGATCCTCCGTGGCGTCATCGAGACGCCCGACGGCGAGGTCGTCGTCACCGACGAGTTCGACAACGACCTCTCGAAGAAGTTCCCCGGGAAGGACGTGCGTGTCGAGGATGTCCCCGGCGCGTTCGTCTTCCACATCGAGACGGACGGCTCGGTTTCCGTCGAGGAACTGCTGCTTCGCGCGATTGACTCCATCGAGGAGCGCGCGGACGAACTACGAACGAAAGTCGCGGTATAAGGAATGTCGGCTCCACGAACCACCCGAACGGCGCTCGCCCCTGTTGAAAGCGACGCCGATGTCCCGGACGGCGGGACCGAAAGTGGTTTGAAGGGAGCCGGAGTACCTAGGAGTGCACGCAGGGATAGCCAAGTCAGGCCAACGGCGCAGCGTTCAGGGCGCTGTCCTGTAGAGGTCCGCAGGTTCAAATCCTGCTCCCTGCACTCCGTTTTTCATCAACCCACCACAGAGGAGGGACAGCTATGAGTAGCAAGACGAATCCGAAACTACAGAACCTCATCGCCGATCTGAAGTCGGTCTCGCGTGACTCCGGAGCCAGCGTGTGGCAGGATGTCGCCGACCGACTGGAGCGACCGCGGCGTACCCACGCCGAGGTCAATCTGGGTCGCATCGAACGGTACGCACAAGAAGACGAGACGGTCGTCGTTCCCGGCAAGGTGCTTGGCAGCGGCGTCCTGAACAAGGAGATCACCGTCGCCGCCGTCGACTTCTCGGGGACTGCCCGAACGAAGATCGATCAGGCTGGCGAAGCGGTGTCGCTCGAACAGTTTGTCGAGCAGAATCCTGACGGCAGCAACGTCCGGGTGATCCGATGAGTCTCGCGAAGATCGACGCGGACATCGTCGTCGACGCGCGGGACTGTATTCTCGGTCGCGTCTCCTCGAAGGTCGCACAGCGCGTCCTCGACGGCGAGACGGTCGCCGTCGTCAACGCGGAACACGCGGTCATTACGGGTAACGAGGAGGCGACGATGGAGACCTACCGGACGCGCGCGAACCTCGGGTCCGACAGCGGGCCGTACTACCCGAAACGCCCGGACCGCATCTTCAAACGAGCCATCCGCGGTATGCTTCCGTACAAGACGGAGGACGGCCGCGAGGCGTTCTCGAACGTTCGCGTGTACGTGGGCAACCCCTACGAGCGCGACGAGGACGTCGAGAGCGTCGTGCTCGACGGGACGTCGCTGGATCGGCTGTCGAACATCAAGTTCACCACGCTCGGGTCGATCTCCGAGTCCTTGGGAGCCAACGTCACATGGTAACAAACACCTCAGGCAAGAAGAAGACGGCCGTCGCCCGCGCCACGGTGCGCGAGGGCGAGGGTCGCGTTCGTATCAACTCCCAGCCAGTCGAGCTGGTCGAACCGGAACAGGCGCGGCTCAAGATGCTGGAGCCGTTCCGCATCGCCGGCGAGGAGCTTCGCGACGGCGTCGACATCGATATCGACGTGACCGGTGGCGGCTTCAGCGGGCAGGCGGACGCGACGCGGACCGCCATCGCTCGCGGACTCGTCCAGCACCTCGGTGACGCTGAGCTGCGCGACGCGTACATGAGCTTCGATCGCACGCTGCTGGTCAACGACGTGCGCCAGTCCGAACCCAAAAAATGGGGCGGACCCGGCGCGCGCGCTCGTTACCAGAAGTCCTACCGCTGAGGTGATCCAGTCATGATGATCCCCGTCCGGTGTTTCACGTGCGGCAACGTCGTGGGTGAACACTGGGAGGAATTCAAGGAACGCGCTCGCGACGGCGACGAGGATCCCGGCGAGGTCCTCGACGAGCTCGGCGTCGACCGGCACTGCTGTCGCCGGATGATGGTGAGCCATCGAGACCTCGTCGACGTCGTCTCACCGTACCAGTAACCATGTCAGGACAGAGATACAATCGATACGAGAAAGCACGGATACTCGGCGCGCGAGCGCTACAGGTGTCGTACGGAGCTCCCGTGCTGATCGACACGAACCAGACGGAGCCCATCCTCGTCGCCGCGGAGGAGTACGATGCGGGTGCGCTCCCCTTCACCGTCCGGAGGGAATCCAACTAATGACACGAATTACCAGCGTTTCGTTGCGGCGCGTGCTCGACTCGCGCGGTAACCCGACCGTTGAGGCGGACGTCCTCACGGAGTCCGGCGGCTTCGGCCGCGGTGCCGCACCGAGCGGCGCGTCGACCGGCGAGTTCGAGGCGATCGAGCTCCCCGCGAGCGAGTCCATCGCGAAGGCACGGGAGCACGCGGTCCCTCGTCTGGAGGGACTGTACGCGGGCGACCAGCGGGCGGTCGACAACGCCCTGCGAGCGGCCGACGGCACGGATGACTTCTCCGCGATCGGCGCGAACAGTGCAGTCGCGATCTCGATGGCGGCCGCGAAGGCCGCCGCCGACGTACTTGGTGCGCCCCTGTACCAGCACCTTGGCGGCGCGTTCAGAGGCGACAACTTCCCGGTCCCGCTCGGCAACGTCGTCGGCGGCGGGGAGCACGCCAAGGAGGCGACGGACATCCAGGAGTTCCTCGCGGCACCGGTCGGCGCGCCGAGCGTCTCGGAGGCCGTCTTCGCGAACGCCGCGGTCCACGCGGCGGTCGCAGACGTGCTCGACGAGCGCGGCATCCCTGCGGCGAAGGGCGACGAGGGCGCATGGGCACCGCCGATCTCGGACGCCGAAGCGTTCGAAGTCGTCGAGGAGGCGGTCGAGACCGTCGAGAGCGAGGTCGGCTTCGAGATCCGCTTCGGGCTCGACATGGCTGCGGCCGAGCTGTACGACGAAGCGGAGGACGCGTACGTCTACGGTGACGGGACGAAGACGACCGACGAACAGGTCGAGTACGTCGCCGAGCTCGTCGACGAGTACGATCTCGCGTACGTCGAGGACCCGCTCGACGAGAACGACTACGAGGCGTTCGCGGAGCTGACCGACCGGGTCGGCGACCGAACGCTGATCTGTGGCGACGACCTGTTCGTCACCAACGTCGAGCGGCTTCAAGAGGGGATCGACGTCGGCGCGGCCAACAGCATCCTGATCAAGCCGAACCAGATCGGGACGCTGTCGGACGCGTTCGACGCGGTCGAACTCGCGCACCGAAACGACATGGAGTGTGCCATCTCGCATCGATCCGGCGAGACCGAGGACACGACCATCGCACACCTCGCCGTCGCGACCGACGCCGCCTATATCAAGACGGGCACGGTCGGCGGCGAGCGAACGGCCAAACTGAACGAACTGGTCCGCATCGCGGACGACGCGGTATGACGGACTCCCACCACGCATGAGCGAAGACAACGACGCGGTCGAACTCGACGACGACGCGGAGACCGAGGCGGTCGACGCGGCGGTCGAGGAGGAGGCCGACACGACCGAGGAACCGACCGCCGACGCGGACGCCAGCACGGAGTCCGCCGACGCCGAGACGAACGATGCGGACGCCGAAGCGGACGCCGACGCGGAGGAGCCATCCCCCTTCGACGACGACGTGATGCCCGACGACGACGCCGACCTGTTGATCCCCGTCGAGGACTACCTGAGCGCGGGTGTCCACATCGGGACCCAGCAGAAGACGAAGGACATGGAGCGGTTCATCCACCGCGTTCGCGACGACGGGCTCTACGTCCTCGACGTGAGCACGACGGACGGGCGCATCCGCACGGCGGCGGACTTCCTCGCGAACTACGATCCCGAGCAGATCCTTGTCACGTCCTCGCGGCAGT
The DNA here is from genome assembly GCF_017873815.1 of Halorubrum alkaliphilum. Lineage (GTDB taxonomy): Archaea > Halobacteriota > Halobacteria > Halobacteriales > Haloferacaceae > Halorubrum > Halorubrum alkaliphilum. The sequence continues at coordinate 136,803 of NZ_JAGGKQ010000002.1, forward strand.
ACGGTCGGTTCCCGGCCGAGAAGTTCGCTGACGCGGTCGGCGCACGCGCTCGGACCGGGCGCTTCATCCCGGGCACGCTGACCAACCCCGACTACGCCGGCTACATCGAGCCGGACGTCGTCGTGGTGACGGACCCGATTGGCGACGCGCAGGCCGTCAAGGAGGCGATCACGGTCGGCATCCCCGTGATCGCGATGTGCGACTCCAACAACCAGCTGTCGAACGTCGATCTGGTCATTCCGACGAACAACAAGGGTCGACGCGCGCTGTCGGTCGTCTATTGGCTGCTCGCCAATGAGACGCTCGACCGCCGCGGTGCCGACACCGTCTTCGCCCTCGAAGACTTCGAGGACGAACTGTAGACGGTCGTCACCTTCGAGTTGGACTTTTGATAACGTCTCTCTTCGACCAGCGGCGGCGCAAGCGCAACGCCTGTAAGCCCCCGGAGAGTGGGAGCGAACATGACCGTTTGTAGCGCGCCCGGGAAGGTGTACCTCTTCGGCGAACACGCCGTCGTGTACGGCGAGCCGGCCGTTCCCGCGGCGATAGAGCGCCGTGCCCGCGTGACCGTCGACCCGCGGGACGACGACCACGTCCGCGTCACGGCCGAGGACCTCTCGCTCGACGGGTTCACCGTCGAGTACACCGGCGGAACCGGGGATCGACCGGACGTCGACGTGCCGACCCCGCTCGTCGACGCCGCGATAGGGTACGTCGACGCCGCGGTGCGGCAGGCCCGGGCGGCCGCGGAGGAGCCCGACGCCGGGTTCGACATCACCGTCGAAAGCGAGATCCCGCTCGGGGCGGGGCTCGGCTCGTCGGCGGCGGTCGTCGTCGCCGGGATCGACGCCGCGACGCGCGCGCTCGGCGAACCGCTGGACCGGCGAGAGCTCGCCGACCGTGCGTATCGGGCCGAGTTCGAAGTACAGGACGGAGAGGCGTCCCGCGCCGACACGTTCTGCTCGACGATGGGGGGTGCGGTGCGGGTCGAGGGCGACGACTGCGAGCCGATCGACGCGCCGAACCTCCCGTTCGTGATCGGGTTCGACGGGGGGGCGGGCGACACCGGGGAGCTCGTGGCCGGCGTCCGGGAACTCCGCGAGGAGTATCGGTTCGCGGCCGACACGGTTCGCTCGATCGGCGATATCGTCCGTGCGGGCGAGGAGCTGCTCGCGGACGCGGTCCCCGAGGCGGATCCCTCCCGGGAGCTACTCGTCGAACTCGGCGAGCTGATGGACTTCAATCACGGCCTGCTGGCGGCGCTCGGCGTCTCCGCGCGCTCGCTCGACACGATGGTGTGGGCGGCCCGCGACGCCGGCGCACACGGCGCGAAACTCACCGGTGCGGGCGGTGGTGGCTGTATCGTTGCGCTCGATCCACACGAGGAGACGTCGACCGCGCTCTCGTTCACACAGGGCTGTGAGGAGGCGTTCCGGGCAGAGCTGGCGACCGAGGGCGTTCGCGTGGAGGAGCCGTGAGCGACGACCCCGACGCGGTCGGCGACGCCGTCGTGCTCAAACTCGGCGGAAGCCTGATCACCGAGAAGGACCGCCCGGAGACGCTCGACGGTGAGTCGTTGGCGGCGGCCTGTGACGCGATCGCCGGCGCGCTCGACGAGGGCACGGTAGCGCGGCTGGTCGTCGTCCACGGCGGCGGCAGCTTCGGCCATCACCACGCCAGCGAACACGGCGTCTCGACGACGACCGGAACGCGTGACGCCGACGCAGTGATGGAGATCCACGGCGCGATGACGACGCTCAACCGGGTCGTCCTCTCGCGCCTTCAGGAGCGGGGCGTTCCGGCCGTCCCCGTCCATCCCCTCTCCGTGTCGGCACGACCCGAGGGAAGCGACGGCGACCTCGATCTGCCGATAGCCTCGACGGCGACGCTTCTCGGCGAGGGGTTCGTGCCGGTGCTCCACGGGGACGGCGTCGCGACCGCGGACGCGGGAGTGACCGTGGTCTCCGGGGACGAACTGATCGTCGAGCTGGCGACCCGGCTCGACGCCCGGCGAGTGGGCGTCTGCTCGACGGTTCCGGGCGTCCTCGACGCCGACGGGACGGTCATCCCCGCGATCGACTCCTTCGAGGCGGTCGCGGACGTGTTGGGCGGGAGCGAGTCGACCGACGTCTCCGGGGGGATGGCGGCGAAGGTCCGCGAGCTGCTCGCGCTCGACCCGCCCGCGTCAGTCTTCGGCGCGGACGGGCTGGTGTCGTTCCTTCGTGGTGAGGATCCCGGGACGCGGATCGACTGACCGGCGCTCGCTCTCGACGAGCATCCGACCGGTGGAACCGACGAGCGTCGCCTCGGTGGAGAACCCTTATTCGACGGAACGCCCTCCGTTCGGACATGGACGAAGCGGACGTACGGGAGCGGCTCCGGGAAGTTCACGATCCCGACCTCGGCGACGACATCGTGTCGCTGGGGCTGGTGAACGACATCGAGGTCGTCGACGGGACTACACGCGTCTCGCTCGCGCTCGGCGCACCGTTCGCGCCCCACGAATCGGAGATCGCCGACGACGTGCGTGCGGCGCTGGCGGACACGGGACTCGATGTCGACCTGTCGGCACGGATCCCCGACGACCTCTCGACCGACGAGCAGGTGTTGCCGGGCGTACAGAACGTGATCGCGGTCGCGTCGGGGAAGGGGGGCGTCGGCAAGTCGACGGTGGCGGTGAATCTCGCAGCCGGGCTCTCCGAACTCGGCGCGCGCGTCGGGCTGTTCGACGCCGACGTGTACGGCCCGAACGTGCCCCGGATGGTCGCCGCCGAGGAGCGACCGCAGACGGACGGCGAGACGATCGTGCCGCCCGAGCGCTACGGCGTGAAACTGATGAGCATGGACTTTCTCACCGGCGAGGACGACCCCGTGATCTGGCGCGGCCCGATGGTTCACAAGATCATCACCCAGTTGGTCGAGGACGTGGAGTGGGGCGAGCTCGACTACCTCGTGATGGACCTGCCGCCCGGCACGGGCGATACGCAGCTCACCATCCTCCAGACGCTGCCGCTGACCGGTGCCGTGATCGTCACGACGCCACAGGAGGTCGCGCTCGACGACGCGGTGAAGGGACTCCGGATGTTCGGCAAACACGACACGAACGTGCTCGGGATCGCCGAGAACATGGCCGGATTTCGGTGTCCCGACTGCGGCGGCTTCCACGAGATATTCGGCTCCGGCGGCGGGAAGGGGTTGGCGGCCGACCACGACCTCCCGTTCCTCGGCGGGATCCCGCTCGATCCAGCCGTTCGAACCGGCGGCGACGGCGGGGAGCCGATCGTGCTCGGCGACGGCGACACCGCGGACGCGTTCCGGGTGATCGTCGAGAACGTCGCGAACAACGCCGGCGTGGTGCGTCGGCGCGAGGTGAGCGACGGCCGATGACGTCGAACGGCGACGACCCCGCGGACGGGGCTGAGGGTTCGGCGGAAGCGCCGGCCGACGGCCCGGAGTCGGCCGACGCGATGGAGGCGGCCGGCGTCGACCCGGTCGTTCCCGAGGAGGCGGACGGGGAGGCGTTCCCGCCGAACGCGGAGCGGCGCGAGTCTCTCCGAGAGATCGCCGCAGACGTACGGGGAGAGAGCGACGAGAGCAAGCAGCTGTCGGCGATCCTCTACCGCGTCTCGGACCTGTACGACCCGGACGAGGAGACCTCGCCCGAGGAGATATATCTCAACGTCCGACATATCATGCGGATCAAAGCGCAGGGCGGGCTGCGCCAGTAGGCTGCCGACGACCCGCACCGCCCGAGACGGACCGGCGATCCGTACCGCCCGAGACGGATCGACCGCATCGGATTTATGCCGGGTCGGACGGATGACCACGTATCGTGTCCATCAAGCGAACGAAACCCCTCGACGAGCTCTACCGAGCGGTTTCGGACCACGACCTCGTTATCGTCCCCGACTCCCCGCTCGCCGACGCGATCAACCGGCGGATCGATCACCCGCAGTTCGGTCCGTTCGCGATAACGCCCCGTCGTCTGGCGACGCGCCGCCGGGAGACCGAGGAGGACCGAACCGCGTTCCTGAACGCGATCCACGAGACGGACCTCACGTGGAAGGAGGTCTCACGGTCAGTCGGCGACGTGTTACAGTGTTGGGAGTACCGAGGTCGCCCGGACGCGATCCTCGAGTACGACGGGTTCGACACGCACCGGACGCGAACCGTGGTCGAGACGATCCGGTCGGTTGGGACGGCGTCCGAAATCCTGACCCACTTCCGGATCGACGAGGGGTCGACGGTCGCCGTCGTCGGCGAGTCCCAGCTGACGGAGCTCGAACGCTCGATCCTTCCCGACGAGTACGACTCGATCGACCGGTTCACGGCGGAGCCGTTCGACCTGCCGCCGTTCCGGATCTTCGAATCACCAGGCGCGATCGTCGACGCGCTCCTCGATACGATCACCGCCTCGAACGCCGACGACATCGCGGTCGTGCTCGACGAGGGAAGCGAGTACTCGCCGCTGGTCGAGTCCGCGCTCGAAACCGCCGGGATCCCGTACTACGGCGGCCCCGGATTCATGGACGATCCGGACCATCGCGCGTTCGTTCAGCTGCTTCGATCTCTCACCGGCGGCTCGAACACGCGCGTTCGTTCCGTGAAACCGCTCCTGTCTGTGCTCGGCGAAGAGATCTCCGTCGACCACGACGAGAAACGGCTCGCCGAGATCGCCGGGGAGGAGCTCGAATGGCTCGCGCCGCTTCTCGACGCGCCCGACCGGGTGACCGTCGGGGAGGCGCTCGCGACGTACGAGGCGCGCTCCGGAGCCGAGCTGGAATCGCTCGAAGCGGAGATTGCCGATCTCGGCGTGCTCTCGGAGCCGGTCTCCGCGGAACTGGTCGACCGATTGACCTACTACTTCGACACGTACGAGGTCCCGGTCGACCGCGAGAACGAGGGCGTGCTGCTCGCGGACGCGAACGCCGCGTCGTTCGTCGACCGCCCCCTCGTCTTCCATCTCGGGCTCGACGAGGAGTGGATGCACACGTCCCCGAACCGACCGTGGGTCGACCGCGACGAGGAGTTCGAACGAAACCTCGACGGGTTCCGGTCCCTGATACAGAGCGGCACGGAACGGCACTATCTGGTGCTGGACTCCGCGGGCGGCACTCCGGTCACCCCGTGTCCGTACTTCTCGGAGCTGTTCGACGAGGATTTCGAGCGGTTCAGCGACTTGAACTCGATCCGACACACGCGGATTTCCCGGAGCGATACGGAGGGGTTCGACCGCGAAGCGCTCGACGCGTCGATCGAGATCGAGTCGACCGAGAGCGTCAGTCAATCCGGGCTGAACGCGTACGCGAACTCGCCGCGGGACTACTTCTTCGACCGGATCGTGGACTCGCCGGACACGCACTACTTCGCGGAGGGGACGCTGTTTCACGACTTCGCCGAGTTCACCGTGGCTCATCCGGAGATCGTTGACTCCCACTCGATCGACGACCTCGTCGACGCGATGGTACAGGAGGTTCGAGCGTTCCACCGCCCCGTCGACGTTCCGACGAGACGAACGCGCTACCGTGTCGGCCTAGAGACGATCCGCGAGTTCCTCGCCGAGCACGGGCCGACCGACGCCTCGTTCGTGACGCCCGCAAGCGGGTGGGGGGAGAACTTCTTCGCGGAGTTGTTCGACGTGCCGGTGGAGTCGCCGGTCGCCGAGCGCTGGTTCGACGACGCGGAGCTCGGACTCAAGGGGAAGATCGATCTCTTAGGGTCGCCGACGACGCTGATCGACCACAAGAGCGGTCGCCGGAAGCGTGCATCACGGGTCATCAGGGACTCGTCGCTCGCGGAGCCCAGCGACACGCCGAACTTTCAGGCGCTCGCGTATCTCACGTACTGGCGACGGCAGCGGCCCGGAGAGCGGCTTCAGTTCACGTTCTTCCACTTCCTCGAAACGCTCGACGACGCCGTGGTGGGCGACGCCTCGCTCGACGACTGTCTGACGACAGTGACGTATCGACCGCGGTCGTTCGCCGAGCACGTCGCCTCTGGCGAAGTGTTCGAGGAGCTACGGGAGGAGGCCGCCAACGACTGTACCAAGACGTTCTCGAAGGCGAGCTACGGGACGTACCGGGACGCCTTCGACGCGTACTCGCCGCCGCGGACGCGTGACGCCGACGAGCTGGCCGCCTCGTCGTTCGGCGAGGCGCTCACCGATCGGATGGTCGCGGCGGTCGGTGACTACGAGTACGTCAGGAACGGCTGTATGCAGGCGTTCAGACACCTGTGTCGCTACCGAAAGGAAGGCTACTTCGAGACCGACCTCGACGAGTTCGAACGGTTCGTCGACGAGCACCTCTCGGAGCTGGATCGGCATCGTGCCGGGGACGAACGGTTCCCGATCGAGGGGCGGGCCGGCGAGCCGAACTACCGCTACGTGAGCCACCGTGACCTGCTGTTGACGGAGAGCGGTGCGGGGGCGGATCGATGACCTCGCCGAACCCCGAACAACGGCGGCTGATCGAGGGGACCGAGGGGATCCACCTCGTCGACGCCGGTGCCGGCACCGGAAAGACGTTCACGGTCACGCGTCGATACGCGAACATCGTAGCACAGGAGGGCGTCGAGCCCGACGACGTCCTGTTGATCACGTTCACCCGGAACGCGGCCGGCGAGATGAAGGAGCGCATCGTCGCGAACGGCGAGTACGACCTGCGCGCGCTGAACGACGCGCCGATACAGACGTTCCACAGTCTCTGTCACGACCTGCTGGACGAGCACGGCTTCGACGCGCCGTCGTATCTCGGGATCGACGACTCGATCACCGGCTCGACGCGCATCATCGAGGACGAGACGATCGAGCGGGAGGCGTTCACGTCGTTCATCGATCGGTTCGCCGACGAGCACGACGAGCACGCCGGATTCCTCCGGAGCCTGTCCGACCCGATGGAACTGCTCGACGTACTATCTGATCTCGCGTCGAAGGGTGTCTTTCCGACGAAAGACGGCTGGTACCGGAACTCGAAGGAGGCGCTGGCGGGCGACTACGACGCGTTCAAGCGCGCGTTCGACGCGGTGAACGAGCCCCGAAACGGCGGTAGCAGGCAGTCTACGCTCCGGTCCGACCTCGCTCGATACGGGAGCGACAAGTGCTATCTCCCGAGCGCGCCCGAAAAGGCCGACATCCGCGGCGAGCGCGGGTCGAAGGCCGTTCCCGAGGGGGTCGCCGAACGGGTCTTTCACGAAGACCGGGAGGAGTTGATCGGGTTCGTCCACGACGTCTACTTCGAGTATCTTGAGTTCGCGCTCGGCCGGAACTACCTGAACTTCTCGTTCCTCCAGCTGTTCGCGTTCGTCCTGTGTTGTGAGGACGACGCCGTACGCGAGTCGGCGTCGTTCGAGTACGTGATGATAGACGAGTTCCAAGACTCCAGCGAGATCCAGTTCAAAATAGCCCTGTTGCTCTCGGGGACGCCGAACCTCTGTGTGGTGGGCGACTGGAAGCAGAGCATCTACTCGTTCCAGTACGCGGCGGTCGAGAACATCACCGAGTTCGAGTCCAGGCTGAACCGGTTCGCGGCGGAACTCAACGAGGGAGCCGACCGCGTGTCGTTCCCGCTGTCGCCGATCACGCGAATCGAGCTCGAACGGAACTACCGGTCGACCCAGTCGATCCTCGACTTCTCCGAGCACGCGTTGGTCGCGCCGGGCAGCGGAAGGGAGTCGATCGACGGCAAATCGATCCGGGACCGGATCGTGTCGCTGGTCTCGAACGCGAGCCACGACCGATCCCGGATCGAGGCGTTCCAGCACCCGGACGAACACGAGGCCGTGTTGTCACGGATCCAGTCGATCGTCGGCAACGACGAGTACGCCGTCGAGGAGGACGGCGAACTCCGTCCGCCGACGTACGACGACGTCGCGGTGCTCACGCGAACCCGTGAGTACGGTCGTGAGTTGCTCTCCGTCGCCGACGCCTACGAGTTCCCGATGGCGTACGAGGGCGGCATCGAGCTGTTCCGAACCGACGCCGCGAAGCTGGTTCTCGCGTGGCTCCGGATACTGGAGGGTGGGTCGGACGCCGACCGCGGGTGGGCCGTCGTGTTGGAGCGCGCCGGCTACACGCTCGACGAGATCCGACACGTGCTCGAACACGACCGATACCCCGACGAGATGCGGTCGTTCCGCGAAGCGCTCGCGGACTTGGAGACGCACGGGGCAGTGATGCGTCGCGTGTTCGATCGATACGGGCACCGCGAGTCGACGGCCGACGCGCTTCTCACGGCGCTCCAATCCGTTCACACGTCGACGACGATGACGCGTGGCGACCTGACACGACTGATCACACGAGGGATCGAGAACGGTGACACGAAGGAGGTGTCGGCACCCGCCGGCACGGACTCGGTGACCGTTCAGACGATCCACTCGGTCAAGGGGTTGGAACACCCGATCGTGATCGTCGCGAACATGAACGACGGGGCGTTCCCGCCCTCCGGCGGTCACGACGGCACCGTTACCTACTCGGAGACGACGGGGCTCCGGTTGCGGAAGACGTACGCGGAGGCACACGGCGTGCCGCACGTCTACGACGACTGGCGCACGGACGTTCTGCGACGGTGTCAACCGACCGACTACGACGAGGAGCGGCGGCTGCTGTACGTCGCCATGACGCGTGCGAGGGACCACCTGTTGTTCAGTGCCGGCGAGGATCCGAACACCTTCCTCGAAGCGCTCCCGGTTGACGTCGAGACCGTGGAGCCGTCCGTTAGCGACGTGGAACGAACGGAGGCATCGGGGGCGGCGTTCGAACCCTCGGTGCCGGCCACGGCGGGACCCGAAGGACTCTCGCCGCACTCGCTGATGGACGACTCAGTCCACGAGGAGGTGACCACGGGCCGCGGCATGGCGTTCGGCTCGCGGGTCCACGAGTTCGCGGAGGCGTACGCGTTGGGCGAGAACGTCACCCCGGAGAACGACGACGAACGCAACGTCAAGGCCCTTCTCGACTCCCTCTCCGGCGACGTTCACGTCGAGGAGCGGGCGTACCTCCCGTTGGAGACGGCGGACGGACGGACGACCCTCTCCGGGATCGTCGATCTGGTACACGTCACCGCGGACGCCGTCGAGGTCATCGATCTCAAGACCGACCGCGGTCGACACGCGCAAGACGAGTATCGAACCCAACTCAGCGTGTACTATCACGTGCTTGCCGCGTCGTTCCCGGACCGACGCGTGACCGCCTCGATGTTCTATACGGCGGATGACGAGATCGTCACTGTCGAGCCGCGTTCGATGGCGGAGCTTCGGGAACTGGTCGAGTCGACGTCGACACCGGACTGAGCGGTTCGACCCGCCTCTATCTGTCAGTTCGACGAGCGATGGCGGGGTCGGGCGTCTCGACACCGAGACTGGAGGTGCCGTCGATCGACGAGCACTACCGCCACAGGCACTGATGAACCCGTAATGGAGGTCGAATTCCTCGGCGGCGCTCGCGAGGTCGGTCGGAGCGCGGTCCTCATCGACGACGCGCTACTCATCGATTACGGGCTGTTGACCGCGGATCCGCCGCAGTACCCGATCCGCGACCCCGAGCCCGACGCCGTCGTCGTCTCGCACGGCCATCTCGACCACGTCGGTGCGGTTCCCGCGCTGTTGAAAGGTGACCGACGACCGGCGGTCCACTGGACGCCGCCGACCGCGGAGCTGGCCCGGACGCTGGCGCGTGACACGCTCAAGCTCCACGGAAACAGCCCGCTGTGTCCCTTTTCAAGCGAGCACGTCGCGCGGCTCGGTGAGGTCGAGGAGCGACACGCCTACCGGGAGTCGTTCGACGTCGCCGGCGGAATCGAGGGAGAGGGGTACGCGGTGACGCTTTTCAACGCGGGGCACATCCCGGGCTCCGCACACGTCCTCGTCGACGACGGCGACACGCGGCTGTTGTACACCGGCGACTTCCATACCGACGACCAGCGGCTCGTCTCGGGGACGATGGCCCGGCCCGACGCTGACGTCGTGATCTGCGAGGCGACGTACGCCGACGTGACCCACGAGGAGCGGGCGGCGGTCGAACGCCGGTGGGCCGAGCGCGTAAAGACGACGATATGGGAGGGTGGAACCGTCGTTGCGCCCGCGTTCGCGATCGGCCGGACGCAGGAGCTGATGTGCGTCGCCGACGCAAACGACCTGACCCCCTACGTCGACGGGATGGGGATCGAGGTGACGCGGATGCTCCGACACCATCCGGAGTTCCTCCGGGATCCGGGGGCGTTCCGCCGGGCGAAGGGCGCGGCGCGCTTCGTGACCGGACGAGACGGCCAGCGCGAGCGGATCGCGGCCGACAACGCTCTGATCGTCACTACCTCGGGGATGCTTGCCGGCGGACCGGTCCACTCGTACCTCCCCGAGATCCGCGGGAGTCCGACGAACGCGATCACCCTGACGGGGTACCAGGTCGAGGGGACGCCCGGCCGGGAGCTACAGGAGCACGGCCGGCTGGCGATCAACGGGACGGTGCGACCGGTGAGCGCCCGCGTGGAGTCGTTCGACTTCTCCGCGCACGCCGACCGCGAGGGACTGGAGTCGTTTTTGGATTCGTACCGGGACGCACGGGTGTTGGTGAACCACGGGGATCGCTGTGCGGCGTTCGCCGCGGACCTCCGGGCTGACGGGTACACGGCGAGTGCGCCCGAACTCGGCGAGCGGATCGAGGCGTAGCGGTCGTACGCGTTCGGATCGTCGTTCGACAGCTCGCTCTCGCTGGACGTAGCGGTGGCTGCCGCGGAGTTACGACCCGCCCTCAGCTGGCGGGTTTGGCGCGTCATCACTCCCGCCCGGCTCCACGTAGACGCCGTACTGTGTGATCTCGACCGCGACGATCTTACCGTTTACTCCCTCGCGAGCTTCTATTTTCTCACCGGATCGAGCCACAGAAACGACCGTACTGTGTTCCTCACCGCCCTGTTCCCAGTAGACTACCACGTCGTTCAGCGGGAACACCGACTCCGGACCGCTGATTTCCACGTGGCCGGCTCCCTGTCCGACAAAAGTCACGTCGATATCCGCGCCCGACGGGGTACAGTCGAAGGTGCGTTCGACGGTCGTGTCGACGCGCACGCTGTCACCAGTAGCGGTCACCTCAAACGCGAGGTCCATCGTCTCCTCGCCGTTACAGTGGACGAAAACGGTCACCGGCGCGGATCCACCGACATCGATCTCATCGGGGGCGTCAACGAGCTTGACCGTCGCGTTACCCCCCGCCGTCGGCTCGACATCGAGCGACGTGAGCGGTACGTCGAACTGGTTCCAGAACACGACAGGGGCCGCCGGCTCGTTCATGGGGATCTCGTCGGTCTCATTGATCCCGAAGTACGCGCTCTCGTCGTCCGTGACGGTCATCTCGATACCGCGGTCGGCGTCGATCGAAGCGAAGCCAGCAGTGCCGAGGGTCAGCCCGACCGCCGCGGTGAACGCGAGCACGATGCTGATCGTTTTCAGCGTGCTCAACTCCGCTGACGACCGGGCGTGGGTGCTCATTCTCGCTTGCGGAGCTCTGGCGGTTTCTCCTTTTTGCCGAGGCGGGCACGCTCGCAGTAGTAGTAGTGGGCGAGCGCGCTGACCGCGAACACGGTCACCGTGAACACGCTCACCGCGAGCGGTTCGATGGCGGCGAAGCCGGGGACCCCGGTCTGAACCGCGAGCAGCGCCGCGCCGGCGAGCCCCGCGAGTCCGAGGTAGTACTGGCTCCAGGGGATCTCGCGGCCGCGGAGCACCTCGATGTAGATGTCGAGGTCGACGAGCGCCGCGGTCGGCTCGCCTGTCGGCGAGTCGATTCCAGTCGGACTCGTCGCCGATGTTGGTGATGTAGCACCGACGGAAGGTGACGGTGTTATCGACGACGACGCGATCACGATCGTCGCGACCGTTGCGGAAGATGAGGCACCCGAAATTACGGAGACGTTCCAGGCATTCGATCCGACCGATGACGAGCTGTTCGAATTTGCGCTCGAATTGGACGAAGAAGTCTCCGACGTCGATCAGATCGATCTCTCCTTTGGCGAAGACGTGGAGCCAACGACGAGCGAGGATCTGACGCTTCGTGACGGAAGTGGCTCTATCCGTCGCCGAAACGGGAGGCAGTACGACGGTGACCCGGCTGAGGTTGTACTTCGTGGCATCCAGACACTCGGGAATGAAGAGAGGGAAGAGGTCGTGATCGACACCGTTCCAGCCGATCTCGGCGGTGGTGATGAGCCAGAACCGGAGGAGGCGGTTCTGTTGGCCGACGACGATGAGGAACTAGCTACAGTAGACACATTTGCTGACAAGGCTTTCGTCGAATCACAGCGCTTTGTGGTCGATAATTTAGACTTCTCCGATCTTGAGGACGGTGAAATCGATCTTGATGAGATCGAGATTACGTACCCTGAAAATACAGACCTCGACGGAGCAGACAACGGCGATTTCAGCGTCGCACAGGAGTCGAACGGGCCGGATGACCGAGAGCCGCTCCGGGTGAATAATGACTCTTTCGGCGGCAACGAGGCAGTACTCGACATCTCCGCGTCAGGGTTCCAGAACGAGTTTGACGGCGGAACGATCGAGATCGTACTGAACACCGCTGTGGTTGACGCAATCGAGTCTGGTGAGGTTTCGCTCACTCTCAAAGACACAGAGGAGGGAGTCGTGCGTGAGTTCACCGGCTCGTTCACCAACTGAGCCATTCGCTTACGTCTGAAGTGGACCTATTTAAATACGAAGGCAGCGGTCCGAATAGTCAGCTCGCTAACCACCGCTCCGTCAGACACATACAGTCATTCTGACCTTTTATACCGGTATCGGGCGGCGATCGCTGCCACAAGGAGTCCCTGAAGCAGCCGTGTGTGGTAATTACTTATAAGTACGTAGTGGTATAGAAATCGGTGATGGCACGGTCGCGTGCGGTGACGACGGCGGCGGTAGCTGTTGGGCTCGCAGCCGCGGTGCTGCTCGTCGCCTCCACCGGTGCGACCGTCCTCGACGGCCCGTCGGATTCGATAAGCGACGACGTCGCGCTTCAGCCCGGCGACAACCCCTACACGTATCTCGACGAGAACGACGAGCTCGTCGTCGACGTCACGGAGGAGAACCCGCGGATCGAGGCCGACGGCGTGAACCCGGACGCGTTCAGCGCCCAGCGCGCGCTCTTTTATGTCACGTTCGACGGCGACACGCGGGCGGAGGCGTGGATCGACCATGACGCGGAGGCGGTAACGTTCACGGTCGACGGCGAGCCGGTCGAGAGCCGCGAGGACGCAGCGCGCTTGACCCCCGAGAACGACGCGGTGGCGATCGGCGTCGAGGTCGACACCCGGATCGTCGACGCCGTGCCGGGCGACCGGCTCATCGACTCCATCTCGGTCCACGCCGAGACGCCTTCGGACGACGACTCGACGACCGAGAGCGCGGGTGGCTCGTCCGGACCGGTCGTCACGATGACTGAACCGAGCCCGGACGCGCGTACGTTCGACCTCCGCGCCGTTGTCGGCGGGGCCGACACCGAACTCGACCTCGCGGGGATGTACGTCGGGGGCGACTGGATCCGGCTCGACCGGCTCTCGTTTGTTCGCGACGCGCCGGGCGATGTCGAGATGCGTGTGACGGGAGCCGAGAACCGGCCTGCCGACACGGGGGTAGTGCCCCCGGGCGTCGATCCGCTGGGGTACTACACCGTCGAGTTTGGGGAGCCCGACCAGCCGATCCGCGAGGCCACCGCCACGCTCGCGGTCGACCGCGACCGGCTTGACGAGGCGGGTGTCGAGCCCGAGGCGCTCGTCGCGTACCACGACGCCGGCGAGGGCTGGGAACGGACCGACACCCGAGTCGTTGCCACCGACTCGGAGACGGTCCGGCTGGCGGTCGACTCCGGTGGGTTCTCGTCGTTCGCGCTCGCGACCGAGTCGCCCGCGATCGAGCCGGGAAGCGCGAGGTTCGGGGCGGACGAGATCGAGGCGGGCGAGGAGCTATCGATCGAACTCGACGTGGAGAACGTGGGTCCGGCACCCGCGACCGGCGAGACCCTCCGAGTCGGGACCGCGGGTGAGACCCCAGTAACGGGCGGGACGTTCACGATCGATGCCGACCCGGGGGGGCCCGTAACGGAGTCGGTGACGGTGTCGATCGACGAGCCGGGGGTCCATGAGCTCGTGATCGACGGCGACCGGGTGACCGCGCCGACGACGGTCGGAAGCGTGGCCGTGACGAGCGCGAGCGACTCCGACGAGGGGGCCGACGACTCGGAAGGCACTGACGGGGAGACGAGCATCGGGAGCGGGCTCGGGGACGACTCCGGGGAGGGATCGGACGCGCCGTCCGACGCCGGGTCGCTCGACCCTGCGGAGGAGCCGGCAGGCTTCGACCTCACGGACGCCACGGGACTCGTGGCGCTGCTCGCCATCGTCCTCGCGACGCTGTTCCTCGTCCGGCGTGCGCCGCGGTAGAAAGTCGGCTACGTTCCGCCGTCGGTGTACGCTCGGTCGTCGAGTACCTGCCGCGCCGTCGCGTTCGCCTCGGCGGGAGAGGGACACGCTCCATCAGTGACTTCGCCGGCAAGGCGACCGGCGAGCGCGTACACGGCCTCGCCGTCGCCCCGGTCGGCAACGCGTTCGAACGTCGGCCGGAAGCCGGCGGCGCTGCGTCGTCCCTCCTCGTCGAGCGAGGCGTCGATGGCGTACTCGAGCTGGCGGACCGCTTCTTCGGGTCGCATGGATACCCGTACCCGACGTGTCCACTTAAAGGTACTCGGATTCGGAATTGAGTTAATTACTCCGGGTCGAGGGAGATCCGATCGTGGCCGCGGATCGACGTTTATACGCGTCGGGGCCCCGAAATCGGGGCATGAGCGATACCGACGATCGTGCCGCAGTCGCCGAGGCGGCGGCACGGGCGGGTGCCCGCGTGGCCGACGACGCCTTCAGGACGGACATCCCGGTCGAACAGAAGGGCGAGGACGATGTCGTCACCGAGGCCGACCGCGCCGCCCAGCGAACCGTGATCGAACGCATCCGGGAGTCGTTCCCCGACGACGCGATCGTCGGCGAGGAGGAGGACGCCCGTAAGCGCGTGCCCGACGAGGGGACTGCGTGGGTCATCGACCCCATCGACGGCACCCACAACTTCGTTCGCGAGATCCGCTTTTGGGGGACCGCGGTCGCCGCCGTCGTCGACGGCGAACCGGTCGCGGCAGCCACGGTCGCGCCCGCGCTCGGAGACGTGTACACCGCGGACGCCGACGGCGCGTATCGGAACGGCGAGCGTATGTCTGTCAACGACGTCGACGATCCCCGGCGCGGCGCGGTCGACCCAACGCTGTGGTGGGACTACGACGCCCGCGACGAGTACGCCAACGCCTGTGAGGCGATCGTCCGCCGGTTCGGCGATATGCGGCGACTCGGCGCGGCACAGGTGGTCCTCCCGACGGTCGCCGCGGGCGGGCTCGAAGGGACGATATCGAACCTCCAAGCGAACCCGTGGGACTCCGTCGCTGGCGTCTTCATGATCCGGCAGGCCGGCGGGACGGTGACCGATCTGGAAGGCAACCGATGGCGACACGACTCCGTCGGCCTCGTCGCCTCGAACGGAACACTCCACGACGACGTGCTCGCGGCCGCACAAGCGATCGAAGTCGGCGTCGAACCGGCGTAGCGGACAGCGTGACCCGCGTACACGGAATCGAGGTCAGCCCCCGCGAGCCTCGACGACAACGACTTCCCACGCGTGGCGCGTTCCGAAAACCCTTACACCCACACGACCCGATAATCGTTTATGAAGGTTCTCGTGACCGTCAAGGAGGTCGCGGAAGCGGACGACGACTTCTCCATCGACGGGACCGACATCGCCGAGTCGGACCTAGAGTACGACCTCAACGAGTGGGACGACTACGCCGTCGAGGCGGCCGTCCAACTCGCGGAAGCCGACATCGCCGACGAGGTCGTCGCCGTCACCATCGGCCCGGAGCGTGCCGAAGAGACCATCCGAATGGCCCTCGCGAAGGGTGTCGACCGCGCGGTCCGCGTTTGGGACGACGCCTTCGAGGGGGCGTTCCCGGATGTCGCCTCCAAGATCGACGTCTTCGAGGCGGTCGTCGCGTCCGAGGAGCCGGACCTCGTTCTTGGCGGCGTTCAGGCCGCCGACACCGGGTTCGGCGCGACCGGCGTCGCCCTCGCCGAACGGATCGGATTCAACCACGCCGCCGTCGTCAACGACCTCGAAGTGGACGCCGATGCCGGGCTCGCCAACGTCCATCGCGAATTGGAGGGTGGCGTCGAGGAGCTAACCGAGGTCGATCTCCCGGCCGTTCTCACCGTCCAGACCGGACTCAACGAGCCGCGGTACGCCAGCCTACGCGGGATCCGGCAGGCCCAGCGCAAGGAGATCGCACCGATGGACCTCGACGACCTCGGTCTCGACACGACCGATGTCGAGAGTACGCTGACGCTGACGGCGATGTACGAGCCCGAGAGCGAGTCCGACGCGGAGCTCATCGAGGGCGACGCCGGGGAGGCCGCGGATCGCCTTGCGGAGGTTCTCCGCGAGAAGGGGGTGGGTGTGTGATGAGCGTCCTCGTCGTCGCCGACCACCGCCGCGGCGAACTGCGCGATGTCTCCTACGAACTGGTGACCGCGGGCCGAGAACTCGCGGACGCGCTCGACGGTGAACTCGCGGTTGCCGTCATCGCCGGCGATACCGACCGCTTCGCGGAGTCGCTAAACCGGCCGGGTGTCGACCGGATTTACACGGTCGAGAACGGCGAGGAGTTCGATAACACCGTTTACACGGCCGCCGTTACCGAGCTCGTCGGGCGGTCCGGCGCGACCGCGGTGCTCGCGCCGAACTCCGTCAACGGACTCGATTACGCGCCCGCGGTCGCCGAGCGACTCGACATCCCCCTCGTGACCGACGCGATCGACTTCGCGGTCGACGACGGGCTGACGGTCACCCGCGAGATGTACGGCTCGAAGGTGGAGACGACCGTCGCCGTCGACGGCGACCAGTTCTGTCTCACGCTCCGCGGCGGCGAGTTCGCCCCCGCCGAGGGCGTTGGTGAGGCCGAGGTCGAGTCGGTCACCGTCGATCACCCGGACTCCGGCGCGCGCGTGAAGGGGTTCGAGGAGGTCGGTGGCGGCGACGTCGACATCGCGGACGCGGACGTGCTCGTCTCCGTCGGCCGCGGGATCGAGGAGGAGGAGAACCTCGAAGTCGTCGAGGAGTTGGCCGAGACACTCGGCGCGACGCTATCGGCCTCCCGCCCCATCGTCGACAGCGGGTGGCTCCCGAAGAACCGGCAGGTCGGCCAGTCGGGGAAGGTCGTCACCCCTGACGTGTACATCGCGGTCGGCATCTCCGGCGCGGTCCAGCACGTCGCCGGCATGAAGGGCTCCGACACGATCGTCGCGATCAACACCGACCCCAACGCGCCGATCTTCGACGTCGCCGACTACGGTATCGTCGGCGACCTGTTCGATGTCGTCCCCGAACTCGTCGCGCAGTTCGAGTGAGGACGGACTCCGGCGCGCGGGAAAAGGAATATACGAACTCCCGCGGATCGGTTGGATATGCCACACATCCGGGGCGCGATACACGGGACTGCGGCGATGGTCACCCTGATCGTTGGGTCGATACTCACGTCGACGGTCCGCGAGCACGTTGAGGTGTTCGCGGAGCTGTCGGCGACGACGACGCGAGTTCTCGTTGACGTCGCCGAGCTCCCGATCTCCGAGGAGATCGCCGGGATCGTCGTGCCCGTCGGCGTGTTGATGGGCGTGTGGGTGTTCGCGTACGAGCTTCAGCGGCTCTCGCGAACGGAGTGACACGGACGCTTCGTCGTTCACGGACGCCTCCGTCGTTCGGGGTCGGGACCCTCTTCGAGTCGGCCTGTCACCTCACGACTGATCCGTTCTCGGTTCGTTTATCACCCCGCCGACCCCTCGATCCGAACATGAGCGACGCCGAGGGGTCGCCGGCGGCGACCGCGACGGGCCGGGAGATCTGGATCGAGAAGTACCGACCACAGACGCTCTCCGACATTCACGGACAAGAAGAAATAATCGAGCGACTCCAGAGCTACATCGACCAGGACGACGTACCGCACCTGTTGTTTTCAGGGCCAGCAGGTGTGGGAAAGACGACCGCAGCCACCGCTATCGCCCGGGAAGTGTACGGCGAGGAGAACTGGCGGGGAAACTTCCTCGAACTCAACGCTTCCGACCAGCGCGGTATCGACGTGGTGCGCGACCGGATCAAGGGGTTCGCGCGCTCGTCGTTCGGCGGCGACTTCCGGATCGTGTTCCTCGATGAGTCGGACAGCCTTACCGATGACGCACAGTCAGCACTCCGTCGAACGATGGAGCAGTTCTCCGACAACACGCGGTTCATACTCTCGTGTAACTACTCTTCGAAGATCATCGATCCGATCCAGTCTCGGTGTGCGGTGTTCCGGTTCTCCCCGCTCTCGGACAAGGCAGTTGCCGCCCAAACGCGGGAGATCGCGACCGCCGAGGGGATCGAGGTGACCGATGCGGGCGTCGACGCACTCGTCTACGCGGCCGACGGCGACATGCGCCGCGCGATCAACTCGCTTCAGGCAGCCGCGACGACCGGCGACGTCGTCGACGAGGAGGCCGTCTACGCGATCACGGCAACCGCCCGTCCGGAGGAGATCGAATCGATGGTGACCGACGCGCTGAACGGCGACTTCACGAAGGCGCGCGCGACCCTCGACACGCTGCTCACGGACACCGGAATGGCCGGCGGCGACGTGATCGACCAGCTCCACCGCTCGGTCTGGGAGTTCGACCTCCACGAGCGCGAGGCGGTTCGGCTGATGGAGCGTGTCGGCGAGGCCGACTACCGGATCGCCGAGGGCGCGAACGAGCAGGTCCAACTGGAGGCGTTGCTGGCGGCGTTGGCGCTACGCGAGGAGTAGCGGTTTGCGGCTGGAACGGTCCGAATAGCCGTTCTCTCGTCAAAACTCGTCCAGTCCCGACTGTTCGGCGGCCGCGAGCACGTCCGCACACGTCGACCACGACCGGCGGGCGTGGTCGGGGACGTCGCCGTGGTCGTCGACGTACGCTCGGAGGAACTCGCGAGTTTTCGGGTCGCTCGGGTAGCCGCTGCCGACGCCGTCGTAGTCGGGGTAGGCCGCATCGATCGCCCGCATCCGGGCGTCGCGGGCGACCTTCGCGACGATGCTCGCCGCGCCGACGACGGGGTCGGTTTCGTCGGCACCGTGAGCGGCGTCGATGTCGGGCGGAGTCGCGTCGTTGCCGTCGCGTTCCGCCACGTGCTCGGCCAGTCGCTTCGCGAAGCGGTCCTCCGAGGTGTCACCCGCATCGGCGAAGACGCGGTCGCCGGAGCGGAGCACGCCACGGACCGCCCGGGCCTGTCCGCTGACGGTGAGCGTGTTCATGTCCGTATCGGGGGCGTCGATCTCGGCGGGCTCGACCGTCGCGACTGCGATCTCCACGGCGTCGTGTGCGCGCAACTCGGCGGCGATCGCGTTCCGCCGGGCGGGCGACACGCGCTTCGAGTCGTCGATGTCGTCCGGGAGGAGATCGGGGCTCGCGCGCACGGCTGCGGCGACCATTGGCCCGAGCACGGGTCCCTTTCCAGCCTCGTCGACGCCGACGTACATACCCGTACCGGCGGGCGGGGGGATGAAAAGGGCTTCAGATCGGGAGTCGGGCTACTCGACGAGGACCGCGTTGACGCCGCCGGTCTGGCCGGGGCGGGAGGTGACGCGGGCGCGGCCCGCGGAGGTCTCGATGATCGCGCCCTTGGTGACGATGTTCCGGCGGGCGTAGTTGACGTTGGAGGGGTTGTCGATGACGTCCTCGATGGTCGCTTCGGTGACCTCGCCGTCGTCGGCGACCTGCGCGACGTTCGTCGAGAGGGCTCGAACCTTCGTCTCGGTGCCGCGGGAGTCGATGAACTGGACACGGGTATCGCCGACGGTCGTCTCGGCGGGCTCGCGCCCGAGCTGGTGGCGTTTCTTGTTTGAGGCGTGCTTCAGTCGGCCGCCGGTCCGCTTGCGCGTGGAGCGTCCTTGGTCTTTCATACAGGTATGAACAGCCAGCGAATACTTGAAGCGTTCGACTCGGGCCGACGGAGGGCCGTTTCCGGCTGATCGGGACGGCGACACCGAGCGTCGGTCGGCGTCGTCGCCGACCGACAGACGAAAGTCCCGCCGAAGCCGATCCCTTCGTATGAGCAACGAGGGCGGTGACGCCGACGACGGCGTGATGTCCGCGAGCGACTTCGGCGGCGAGGGACCGCCGATCGAGGAGAAGCCGTACAAGATCGTGTTCGAGGCGAACAAATGCTTCGGCGCGGGGAAGTGTGCCGAGGTCGCGGACAACTGGGAGATGGACGTCATAAGCGGGATGGCGAAGCCGCGGACCTACTACATCGGCGAGGACGACCTCGCGGAGAACGTCCGAGCCGCGGAGGCCTGTCCGGCGAAGAAGGAGCGGGGTGTGATCCACGTCGTGGACCGACGTACCGACGAGGAGATCGCGCCGGATCCGCACGGCGACGGAACGCTCTCCGTCGACTGGTAGCGCGTCGAGCGATCGCGGCGGCGTGGAGCGCATCCGAAAGGGGTTTGACCGCCCCACCGGAACTCCGGAGTGCGCGGGGGTGGCTGAGCCTGGCCAAAAGCGGCGGACTTAAGATCCGCTCCTGTAGAGGTTCGAGGGTTCGAATCCCTTCCCCCGCATGTCGCGGCGCTCACACATCGTGAGCGCCGCGGCTCGGAGTTGAAGGGATTCGAACTAGGGAACGGAGCGAGCGAACGCGATGCGATGATCGACCGGGAGCAGCAACCGTTTATAAACCGATGGCGTCGAGCAGGTCGAACCCGACATCGGTGTAGTCGATCAGCCTGAACCCGATATAAATGCCGAGAATAGCCATCACGCCCGGCAGTTCGGGCGGTGCTGGGATCGGCACGCGGAGGAACGCGAACAGCGCGCCGACCGTCACGCCGACGAGCGTCGCGACGACCGTCAGTGTCAGCGTCGAACTCATACGTCGTCTCAGTGACTGGTATTTAAAACAACGACGTTCGATGACGACGACTCCCCGCGCGGCCGCCGACGCGAGCATATAACCGAGCGCCACGGATGGGTAGCGTTTTCCGGCGGGCGGTCCTGTCCGTGACCATGGCACGAGAGGTTCATAACGCCGACAACCCGCAGGTAACGCTTCACACGAACCACGGCGACGTCGTCATCGAGCTGTTCGCCGACCGCGCGCCGAAGACGGTGGAGAACTTCCTCGGGCTGGCCCGCCACGAGCCCGCCGCCGACGCCGATCCCGCCCCTGACACCGACACGTGGGAGGACCCCGAGAGCGGCGAGGTCCGCGGCGACTCGCTGTACGAGGGGAACGTCTTCCACCGCGTCATCGACGACTTCATGATCCAGGGCGGCGACCCGCTGGAGTCCGGTCGCGGCGGTCCCGGCTACCAGTTCGACGACGAGTTCCACGACGATCTCACCCACGACGGCCCCGGGATCCTCTCGATGGCCAACTCCGGACCGAACACCAACGGCTCGCAGTTCTTCATCACGCTCGACGCCACCCCCCACCTCGACGGCAAACACGCCGTCTTCGGGCAGGTGATCGACGGGATGAACGTCGTCGAGGAGATCGGGTCGCTCCCGACCGATCGACAGGACGAGCCGCGCGACACCGTCTCCATCGAGCGCGTCACCGTCGACGAGTAGCTCTCACTCGGATACGGTCGTCTTCACGATGCTCACCGGCGCAGCCGACTGGCGTGAGACGCGCTCGGTGACCGATCCGAGCATCCGGCGATAGTCGCCCGGACGCGTCTTCGATCCCATCACCGTGAGATCGATGTCCTCCTCGTCGATATATCGCAGGATCTCCTCGTGAGGGACGCCGTGAACCATGTGTGTGACGACGTCGACGTCGGCGGCCTCGGCCTGCTCCGCGACCGACTCCAGCGCTGCCTCGCCGGCGTCCGTCAGGGTCTCCTCGGCACCCTCCGCGCCGCTGACGAACTCGTCGCCGGAGTACGCGGTGACGATGTCGCTGTCGACGACGTAGAGGACGTGAAGCGTCGCGTCGTACCGGCTGGCGGCGTCGACCGCGTGGTCGGTCGCGCGGTCGACACCCTCGCTGCCGTCCGTGGGGAACAGTATTCTGTCGTACATACGCGACAGTTCGTCCGACCACCCGATAAAACGTGCGCCCGGTTCCCGAGCGAGGAGACCACGATCGGGTCGCGTCGGGCCGCGTCCAGAACGGTTAATCCCCTCCCGGCCGGCTGTTCCGTCATGAGCCAGCCCGCGGACCGGGTCTTTCTGGACGGAGAGATCCACACGCTGACGGACCCCGACGAGACGTACGAGGCGCTTGCCGTCCGCGACGGGGAGATCGTTCGCCTCGGCCGGAGCTACGACGTCGAGTTCCTCGCCGGCGTCGAGACCGACGTCGTCGACCTCGACGGTCGGGTCCTCCTTCCGGGATTCATCGACGCCCACACCCATCTGACCACGGTCGGTCGATACCTCGTCCACGCGGACCTCTCAGGAGCCGACTCGCCGACCGAGGCGGTCGGTCTTCTGGAGGATCGCGCCGCGGAACTCGACGATGAGTCGGCCGCCGGCGAGGGGACGGACTCCGACGCGGAGTGGGTGCTCGGCTACGGGTACGACGAGTCGACGTGGACCGAGGACCGGTACCTCACGCGCGAGGACCTCGATCGCGTCTCGACGGGGCGTCCGGTTGCTGCGTTCCGCGAGGATATGCACGTCGCCGCGGTCAACGGAGTCGTCCTCGACCGGTTCGCGGACGCGCTCGCGGCCGTCCCGGACGAGACCGTTCCGACGGACGAGCCGGGAGTGCCGACCGGCGTCCTCTTGGAAAGTGCGATCGATCCGATCTACGAGGCGGTCGAACCCGGCGTCGAGGGGACGCGGTCGGCGGTCGAGGCGGCGCTCGAACTGTGTACAGCACGCGGTATCACGGGCTTTCACGACATGGTGCGCGATTCACACGCGCCCCGGGTGTACCGCGATCTCGACGCCGCCGGCGAGTTGACCGCGCGGGTGCGGATCAACTACTGGAGCGACCATCTCGACGCGCTCCGGGAGGTCGGTCTCACGACGAACGCGGGGTCGGCGCTCGTCGAGACGGGCGCGATCAAGTCCTACACCGACGGCAGTTTCGGCGGACGGACCGCCCGCCTCTCCGAGCCGTACACGGACGCCCCCGAGGAGACCGGGCAGTGGGTCGTCGACCCCGACGAGCTTGCCGACGCAGTCGAGGCGGCGACCGACGCGGGCTACCAGTTCACCGCACATGCCATCGGTGACGAGGCCGTCGATGCGGTCCTCGACGCCTACGAGACCGCCTCGACGACTGACCCCGGGGACGCCCGCCACCGGATCGAACACGTCGAACTCGCCGATGACACAGCGATCGACCGACTCGCCGACTCCGGCGTGGTCGCCAGCGTCCAGCCGAACTTCCTGAAGTGGGCCGACGAGGACGGGCTCTACGAGGCGCGGCTGGGCGAGGAGCGCACGGCGGCAACGAACCGGTACCGCGACCTGCTCGACGCCGGCGTTCGGCTCGCGTTCGGCTCCGATGGGATGCCGATGGATCCGCTTCTCGGCGTTCACCACGCCGTTAACGCTCCGGCCGACGCCCAGCGACTCTCCGTGACCGAGGCGCTCCGGGCGTACACCCGCGGCGCGGCCTACGCCGGATTCGACGAGAACCGACTCGGAACGGTCGAGGTCGGCAAGCGCGCGGATCTCGTCGTGCTCGACGGCTCGCCGTGGGACCACCCCGAGTCGATCCGTGATGTAGACGTGGCGATGACGGTCGCCGATGGAACGATCGTTCACGACGCTCGGTGAACGACCGCACCGCCTCCGGGAGGGCCCCGACGCGTCGTTCTCGGCCGTCACGAGTAGGTGCGATCGTTGCCGAATAACAATTGTTATTAATCATGTAGAACTGAGGATCGACCATGGCAGAGATAGCCATCGAGTACGCTTCCGGCAAGCGCCTCCGGTCCGAGGCCGAGACCGCTCGACGACTCATCGACGCATATCTGGGCGATCGGCCCGACGTCGACGGCGTAACCCTCTCGCCGTCGACGGAGTCCGTCTTCTGTGTCAGCGTCGAGGGTGACCGGATCTGGTGTACGAACCCTCGCGAGTGGATCGACTCGATGGAGGCCGTAACCGCGGCGCGAAGTCGCCTCTCCGAGCTGTCGTAGACGCTCCCGCCCGGCTCCCTCCCGTCCCAACCGTAGTCAGACGTCGTCGGCAGCCGCAGCGTCGGCGTGGTGGAACACGAACTCGCGGAGGAGCTTTCCGGCCACCGCGGCCGCTTGTCCGTCGTCGCGGTCGTTGACTTCGACGACGTCGAACCCCGCCGCGTGTGGCGCGATCCGCCGAACGAGGTCACGGACCGTTCGCGGGGCGAGCCCGAACGGCTCCATCGTCCCCGTTCCGGGCGCGAACCCCGGATCGAGACCGTCGACATCGACCGAGAGGTACGTCGAACCGTCCGCGAACCGGCGAGGATCGAGGCTGGCGAGCCACTCGCGGGCGGCCTCGGGATCGACGACCTCCACGTCTCCGGCGGCGGCACGGTCCCACTCCGCCTCCGAACCGGTACGCGCGCCGACGATGACGGCACGGTCGATGTCGAGGTCCTCAAGCGCCCGGCGGGTCACGCAGGCGTGGTTCCACGGGTTGCCGTCGTACGCCTCCCTGAGGTCGAGGTGGGCGTCGACGACGACGAGCGTGTCCGGGTCGACCGCGTCGACGCCGGCGTAGGTGACGGTATGCTCGCCGCCCAAAAGGAGAGGTACGGCGTCGTTCAGGACGACGCTCCGGAGTTCGGCGGCGAGGTGGTCGAGATACGCCTTGACGTCGTCCCACGGGTGAACGTCGCCCCCGTCGTGGACGGCCAGCGCGGAGAAGCGGCTTCCGGTCTCGTGGTCGTAGTCGTCGTACGTTTCGGCGAAACGCCGGACTCGGTCCGGTCCGAACCGGGTGCCCGGCTGAAAGGTGGTCGTGGCGTCGAGGGGAGCGCCGACGACCACGTAGGAAGCAGGGTCGCGGTCGGTCGTCGCTCCGGGGAACATCTCTCGTTACCCGATGATCTTCCGTTGCCCCTCGTAATCGAGGTACTCGATGTTGTCGTCCGAGGAGAACTCCTCGCCCTCGGGGATGCGCATCGTGAACGTGTCGTAGGTGTCCAGATCCATTACCTGAACTTCGCCGTCGCTCACGTTGACGACCTGTCCCTGTTTCCGGTGAATGATCGGGACCCACACCTTCGCGTCGACCGGCTGCGAGAGCGAGCGCTTCTTGTCGTCGAACACGCCCTTGCCCTCGACGCGGGCCTTGGCGCTCCCGTGTTTGCCGGGTTTAGCGGTACTGTAGTGGTCGATCTTACAGGGCGCACTGTCCATCATCACGTAGCTTCCCTCTTGGAGTTCGCGGACCTGCTTCTGCTCTCGCGGCATACCCGCTCCTTCCGGAGGCGCGGATATAAACGGTTTGGAACGCCGTCGCCCCGATAGCGACCCGTCACCCCCAACCGGGACCACGCTCGCGTCGGATCCGGACTGAACGGCCCCGACACGCCGATCACCACCAACGCCGACGATCACCACCAACGCCGACGATCACCACCAACGCCGACGATCACCACCAACGCCGACGATCACCGACACACACGCACCCAGCGCAAGGTGAGACGGAGATGTCACTCCGGATTCCGTCCCAACGAAGCCGAACACACTTATTAGAGGATCGCCTACGGGGGAGTCCATGGTCGTCGCCGGCTACGAGTTTCACCTGTTCGACCTCGACGGGACCCTCGTCGACGCGGACTGGGAATACACCCGGGCGGTGTTCAACCGCGTCGGCGACCGGCTCGGTCGGCGGTTTTCCGACCGGGAGGCGTACGTGCTCTGGCACGGACTCGGCGGCCCGCGTGCGGCGACGTTGCGCGGGCTCGGGATCGACCCCGACCGGTTCTGGCCGGCGTTTCACGACGTCGAGGACCCCGTTGCCCGCGCGGAGGCGACGTACCTCCACGACGACGCGGCCGGACTGCTCGACCGCCTCGACGACGCGGACCAGCCGACCGGACTCGTCACCCACTGTCAGTCGTTTCTGGCCGAACCCGTACTCGACCGGCTGGATCTCGCCGATCGGTTCGACGCGATCGTCTGTTGTACCGACGATACGGGGTGGAAACCGGACCCCCAGCCCCTCGAGATCGCGATGGAATCGATGGGGATCGACCCCGACCAACCCGGACGAGGGTACTACGCCGGGGACGGCGAGAGCGACGTGGGTGCGGCGTGGAACGCTGGGCTGGACGCGATCCACGTCGAGCGCGTCGGCCACGAGGACCGCGGTCGATGCGTCCTCGGTGACCGCCGAGTGAACCGCCTCGACGAACTCCTCGACCCGAGCTGAATCGAGGACACGCGGCGTCGATCGGGGGTCAAATATATACTCGCGGGAGCCACGGATCGTGTATGGACTCCTCGGACGCGGCGGTGCTCGGCGTGTCCGGCGTCGTCGCCGCGGCGGTCGTCGGCTCGGCGGTCGCCGCCGGCGCGCTGTTCGGATTCGACGAGTCGGTGCTGCGCCCGTTCCGTCTGTTGGCCGTGGAGCCGATCGCGTGGATCGTGATCGGCGCGCTCGTCGTCGCCGCCGTCGGGAACGCTTACATCGACTAACTGCCGCTGCCGCGGTTCTCGTTGCTGCCGCGGTTCTCGTTGCCGTCGCGGTTCTCGTTGCCGTCGCGGTTCTCGTTGCTGCCGCGGTTCTCGTTGCCGTCGCGGTTCTCGTTGCTGTCGGAGTGCCCCTCGCCGTCCACGTTGCGGTCGGCGTCCTCGACCTCTCGGATCGTCCGAACCAACTCGTCGAGCGCGCGTTCCGCGCTGGCCCCCTTGATCGCGTCGCGGTCGCCGGAGAGCTCGGCTCGGACGCTCCGCGAGAACGACCCCCCCGTGTCCCACGGCGCGGCGTACGCCACCCCGATGTAGACGAGGCCGACCGGCTTCTCGTCGGTGCCGCCGCCGGGCCCGGCGACGCCGGTCGTCGAGAGCCCCCACGTCGTGTCCGCGTGGTCGCGGGCGCGCTCCGCCATCTCGCGAGCGGTCGGTCCCGCCACCGCTCCGTGGTCATCGAGCGTTTCGCGCGAGACGCCCAGTAGCTCCCGCTTGGCGTCGTACGCGTACGTGACGTAGCCCCGGTCGAAGTACGCACTCGCCCCGGGAACGTCAGTCACCCGGGAGCCGACGAGTCCACCCGTCAGCGACTCCGCGACGGCGAGCGTCTCTCCGCGCTCGGTCAACAGCTCGCCGACCGCGACTGCCGGATCCGTCTCCTCGCTCATACGGTGCCGTTCACCGCTGACACTTATATACTCCCGGCGGCGCGCCGTGGGGGTTATCCTCCGGGGCCGAGTAGGTCGACGCATGAGTGAACCGGACCCGCCGACCGACTGGGACGAACGGTTCTCCTCCGGGTCGTATCCTCGGGATCCGGAGCCTTCGCCGGTGCTCTGCGAGTACGAGCCGTCGATCCCCGACGGCCGCGCGCTCGATCTGGCGACCGGAACCGGGCGGAACGCGGTGTTCCTCGCCGAGTCGGGCTACGACGTCGACGCGCTCGACGCCTCCCGCGAGGGGCTCCGGATCACCCGCGAGCGCGCCGAGGAACGCGAGGTCGACGACCGGCTGGAGACGATCCACGCGGACGCGACCGAGTACGACTTCCCGACCGCTGAGTACGACCTGATAACGGTGAGTTTCTATCACACGCTCGACCGCTTCGCCGACCTCGCGGCGGCGCTCGTCGACGGCGGCTACCTGTTCGTCGAGGGACATTTCAGGTCGGTCGAGGCGACGCCCTCCGGACCGAGCACCGACCGCTACCGGTTCGCCGCGAACGAGCTGTTGCGCGCCGGAACCGCGTTGAGCGTCCGATACTACGACGAGACGACCCAAGAGCGGCCGAACGACCGCGGACGGGCGACCGCACGGCTGCTCGCCTGTCGCTCGCACGACCCACGAGGCCCGTATCCGGAGCGACCGGGAGGCAAGGTCCGTGACTGACTGCCCCCCGAGCGGCGGAGACGGGATTGACGGGCACGGGACTGACGGAGGGGGGACCGACGAGAACGGATCGCCCACGGCGACCCTCGTCCGGATCGTCGAGTCGGCGGCGGACGTGGCCATCGATCCCGAGTCGGCGACCACGACGGTCGTCGGCCGCGACGGGGACCGTGACAGGGAGGCAGGTCGCGACGGGGACCCCGGTCCGGAAGCGCGCCTCCCGCCGCTGCTCGCCGACGCGGAGTCGATCGTCGGGGTTGTTCCCCGGATCGACCGCGAACTCTCGGACCGCCTGATCGACGCCGGCTCCGCCGAGCTGAACGCCCGGATCGTCCTCACCGGCCGGGCCCGACGGCGGCTAACCGGCCCCGTCCGTTCCGTGGTTCGGTCGAGACTGGCCGATCGAGGGGTCGACTTTTATACACACGACGGCGACTCGCCCGTCGGCGTGCTCCTCGTCGACGACCGGGCGGTCGTCGGACTGTTCGACGATCGGGGGCTCGCGGCGGTACTCCTCGCGGACGACCCCGCGATCCGCGAGTGGGTCGCCAAGACCTGTCGTCGATACCTCGACGCCGCCGAGCCGCTGTAAGCGGTGTGCGGTGTGCGCCACGCCGCGGGCGAGCGGTGTACGCCACGCCGCGGGCGAGCGGTGTACGCCACGCCGCGGGCGAGCGGTGTACGCCACGCCGCGATCGGATCAGTCGATGCCGTCGAGGACTCGGGGCAGACACCCCTCGCCCGGCTGGAAGTAAGAGTAATGGTCGCCGACGAGGTCGGTGACGTCGACGTCGCGGTATCCAGCCGGGGCGGCGGCCGCGTCGGGGAGCCCGTCGTGTCCGACCGCCCGGGTTCGGTCCGAGGCGCGATACACCCACCCGAGAACGCGGTCGTTCCGGCTGTGGAAGTTCCGGACCGGGGCGTCGATCGATCCGAACGCGGAACCGTACCGTCCGTCGTCCGCGGCGCTCACGCGCGGAATCGCCCCGCCGAGCAGCGAGACCGACCCGAGGACGTCGTCGCGTCCGCGCTCGTCGAGAACGCGAAGGGTCTCGCCGGTCACGCGCGCGCCGAGCGAGTAGCCGAGGAGATGAACGCGCCCACCGCCCGCGTCCGCCCGGTCTATCAGCCACCCGGCGAGCGGTTCGGCGTTGGCGTCGGCGGTCCGCTTCGCGTCCCCCCAGCCGACGTCGGAGTCCCAGCTGTAGGCGACGACCGACGCCTCCTCGTCGGGCCGTAGCTCCCGGATCCCGACCTGCGCCGTGTACGCTTGGTCACGGGCAGCCTCTGCGCCGGTGGAGAACCCGTGGACGAACAGGAACGCGGGGTCGGCGGCATCGAACTCCCACGACCCCTCGACCGACGGCGAGACGGTTCCGGAGCCACTCGAGCCGTCGGCGTCGATCCGGCCGCGAGTGCTGAGGACCGGCTGTGTCCCGGGTGCCCTGAGATCGCCGTAATCGCCGTCCAAAGCCCGGGAAGCGTAGAGTCCGCCGCCGCCGACGAGCCCCAATCCGGCCGCGCCGCCCACGAGGAGCCGGCGGCGAGTGAAGGTCGGGCTCTCGGCCTCGTCGTCGTCGGCAGTCGTCTCGGTATCGCCGTCGCTTTCGATGTCGCCGTCGCTCTCGATGTCGCCGTCGCTCTCGATGTCGCCGTCGCTTTCGATGCCATTGGCGTGGTCGTCGCCGGAGGGATTCGAAGTGATATCACGACGGTCGACCTCAACGAATAAAAC
Source organism: Halorubrum alkaliphilum (assembly GCF_017873815.1). Taxonomy (GTDB): domain Archaea; phylum Halobacteriota; class Halobacteria; order Halobacteriales; family Haloferacaceae; genus Halorubrum; species Halorubrum alkaliphilum. The sequence continues at coordinate 166,652 of NZ_JAGGKQ010000002.1, forward strand.
TGCTTCCGACCCGGCGACGACAATATAAAAACTCGGCCCGTATCGGTCGTATGGGGTATCCAGTCACCTACCACTGTCCCGCGTGTGAGACGATAGTCCAGATCGAACGCGACGGCTATCTCGCGGACAAGGCGGTGACTCCGTATCCATTCGAGGGCTGGGCGTACGTCGATCCGACGGCGGCGTTCGAGGGCGACGCCGCGGACGGCGTCCGGTTCGTCTGCGGCGAGAGCGACGGCGTCGTCTGGGACCCTCGCGGAACGAACGCCGACGGCGTCGACGAGAGCGGCGATGACGACGGCGAAGCCTCCGCCGTCGGGTGTGGTGAGTCCTTCTACCTCTCGTTCGTCCGGTACGACGAGGGACGAGAGATCGACCCACGGGCCGAAACCGAACTCGTGGAGATCGATCCGGATCCCCGTCCGAGCGGCCCCCGTGGACCCTCGGGGCCCGACGGCGGCTTCTGGTGAGCACCCTCGCCGAACGGGTCGGCTCCGAGGGGTCCACACCAACCGTATCGTTATGTCCCTGAAGCCCGACGGTCCACGTATGCCGGACACCAAGTCGGGGCGGGACAAGCAGGCCCACGATCAGGAACGGCGACGGATCGAGCGGGACGTCTCCGAGGCGGTCGACCGTGCCGACGAGTCCGAACCCCCGGACGACACCCCGGTCGAGTGTTACCGACGGAGCTGTACTGAGCCCGCCGCGTTCTCGGTCACGGAACGCTATCAGGAGGACACCGGAAAGGGTGCGGTGGAGGCGACGGCGCTGCTGTGTGAGATCCACACCGGGGAGGAAGCGCCGACGAACCTCGACAAGGCGTATTCGGACTACGTGTTCCGGGTCGAACCCGTCGCCGCGGCGAGCGACGACTGAGCGCTTCCGGACGCGCCGCGTGACGACGCCGACCGACAAACCCCTTAGGTGGGGAGGCAAAAGGGGGCGTATGGAAAGCATCAACCGGACCGCGATCGAGCTCGTCGACGAGGCGCTCGACTTCGCCGGCGAACTCGACGTCGCGGGCTACGAACTCGACAACGGAGCGACGGTCATCGACTTCGGGATCGACGCCACGGGTGGAGTCGAGGCCGGGCTCCTGTTGACGGAGATCCAGACGGCCGGACTCGCGAGCGTGAACACGCGCATGGGCGAGGTCGCCGACGCGCCCCGCGGCTACGTCGAGCTGTCGACCGATCACCCCGCAGTCGCGCTGTTGTGCTCGCAGAAGGCGGGCTGGGAGCTGGCGTTCGAGAACGGCTTCGAAGGACTCGGATCCGGACCCGCACGGGCGCTCGTCGGACAGGAAGCCGAGTTCGAGCGCGTCGGCTACTACGACACCTCGGAGTTCGCCACGCTCGCGATCGAGTCGACGACTCTTCCGGACGAGACTGTCGCCGAACACGTCGCCGACCTCGCCGAGGTCGACCCGGAGGGCGTGTTCCTCCCGACGTACGCCACGGGGTCGACCGCGGGATCCGTCTCGACCGCCGCTCGAGCCGCCGAGCTCGCCGTGTTCCGCCTGCTGGAGCTTGGCTACGAACCGACGGACGTGCTCCACGCGTCCGGCTCCGCGCCGATCGCCCCGGTCACGCGCGACGAAGGGGAGGCGATGGGACGCACCAACGACGCCCTCGCCTACGGTGGGGAGGTCCATCTTCAGGTCGCACGCGACGACGACCGGTTCGAGCGGATCGTTTCCACCGTGCGCGACGACTACGGAACCCCGTTCGTCGAGGTGTTCGAGGAGGCCGACTGGGACTTCTACGAGGTTCCCGAGAGCGTCTTCGCCCCGGCACAGGTCACCGTCGACGTCGTGGACGGCCCCGTGTACACGGTGGGAGAGACCGACGAGGAGCTGCTCGCGGAGTCGTTCGGCTATCGCTGACCCCCCGATGCGACTCAAACCAGTCCCCGAGCCGCCGACGGATCTCGACGCCCTCGACGCGTTTCGGCGGGCGGTCCCCCTCGTCCCCGGCAGCGAAGACGACTGCTGTGCCCGCCTTCGAGACCGACGTGACCTCGCGGACCGTCAGGCCGCGAACGACTGGCTCGCGTTCCTCCGAGCGCTCGGGCTCGCCCGCGAGACCCCACGGGGGTTCGTCCGGTCTGACGCGGCGGCGACTCCCGAACTCGTCCGGGAGGGGCTCCGTGACGGCGTACTGCTCGTTCCGGAGACGCTCGCGTTGTTGCGGGACGCGTCGACCGAGGAGCCGGTGACGCCCGCCTCGTTGTTTGCGGCGACCCGCGAGTCGGTCCCGCGTCACGACCGGGCGCGCGACCCGAAGTGGGAGGCGACGTGGCGCGAGCGAGCGGACCGGCTCCTCCGCTGGCTCGCGCTCGTCAATCTGGCGGAGGCGGTCGCTGCCGACGCGCCCGCGTCCGAGCCCGGGTACGTCGCAGGGGACGCGGCCTGACCGGCTCGGAAACCCGTAACAAACCTTTTACTCGCCCCCGGAGTGTTTACGGGACATGGGACGATTCGAGGGGCGCGAGCCGCCACAGAAGGTCACCTACGAGCCCGCGAGCGTGAAGGACCTCCTCGTGGAGATGAAAGACACCGCGGAGCTGCTTATCGACCTCTCCTACTCCGCCGTGCTCCACGGTAGCCCCACGGTCGCACAGGAGGTCATCGAGCTCGAGAACCGGATGGACGTGCTCCAGATGCGCGCCCGGATGAGCCTGATGCTCGCGGCCCGGAACCCGGACGAGGCGGAGCGGCTCGCACCCGTCCTCGGCGTCGTCGCCGCCGCGGACAAGGTCTCCGACGCCGCCGGCGACATCGCGAAGATCGTGTTGGAGGAGATCGGCCTCCCGGACGCGATGCGCGGCGCGCTCTCCGAGGGCGTCGAGACGCTCGTTCGCGCCACCGTCTCAGCCGACTCCGAGTACACCGGCAGGACACTGACGGGGATCGATCTGGAGTCCGAGACGGGCGTCCGAGTCATCGCCATCCGCCGCGACGACGACTGGATCCTCAACCCCGGGCCGAACACCCGATTACAAACCGACGACGTAACGCTCCTCCGTGGGCCCGAAGGTGGCGTGGCCGACGTGTATCCGACCCTTACCGGGGAGCCGTTCGAACCGGACGAGCCGGTCGAACCCGCCATCGACGATCTGGAGCGTGCCGTCGAATCCATCGTGTTGATGAAGAACCTCTCGGAGCTCGCCGTCGACTTGGCGTACGGCTCCGTGCTGTTCGACAACGAGGAACTCGCGGAGGAAGTGACGAACTTGGAAGTCGAGGTCGACGCGCTCCAGTCGCGGTTTGAGGCGTGGACGCTGCGCGCGGCGAGGGAGGCCGACGATCCGGTCGCACTCCGCGGACTCATCCACCTCGGCGTTGCCACCGAGGAGATATCCGATGCGGCGTTGGAGATCACGGAGGGGGTGATCCGCGACATCGGCGTCCACCCCGTCGTCGAGATGGCCGTTCAGGAGTCCGACGAGATCATCACCCGAACCACGGTGCGTAAGGGAAGCGCGCTCGACGGAACCGACGTCGTGGCCGGCGTCCCCGCGACTGACATCGCCACGAGCGTCCTCGCCGTCCGCCGGCCCGAGGAGGGATGGCTCGTCGGCCCGGACATCGACACGACGCTCCGCGCTGGCGACGTCATCATCTCGAAGGGGACGCGCACCTCTGCCGAGGAGTTCGACGAGTTGGCGTCGTGACCACACACCCCGCCGGATACGATCGATCCCTCGCCCGATGACCGACCCGGCAACGCTCGCTCGGGAGTACTACCGAACGATCGACGCCGACGAGTATGACGCGCTCGCCGACCTGCTCGCGCCGGAGTTCGTTCACGCACGCCCGGACCGGACGCTCTCCGGCCGCGACCGGTTCGTCGCGTTCACCCGCGACGAGCGCCCGATGACCGAGACGACGCACGTCGTCGAGACGGTGTACGACGTCGGACCCGGCGACTCCGGGAGCATCGCGGTCCGAGGTCGACTTCTCGACGCCGACGGCGCGGAGCTGTTCGCGTTCGTCGACGTGTTCACGGGTCGGGACCGCCGGCTCACACGGTTGGAGACGTACGTGTCCGCCGGAGCCGAAACCGGGTGAGCTGCGACCGACTACGACTTCTCGTCGACGTGGCGCACCTCGCTGGCGACCCCGCGGGTCGACTCGACCATCTCCGGACCGGACATCTCCGCGCGCCCGACCGCGAACGCCTTCGGTCCCTCGATGACGACCTCGTCGCCGACGCGGATCTCCGGGTCCGCGTCGACGACGCCGGGCGCGAGCACGGAGCCGTGCGGAACGAACCCGTCTATCTCGACCCGCTTCGTCGGCGCGTCGCTCTCGACCCACCGACGTGCGCCCGCGAGGGTAAACGAGAGCGTCCCGTACTGCGGGACCATGGTCGCGAGCTGGATTCCCGGTTCCCCCTCGCGACCGTCACCGTCGGCGTCGGCCCACACCTGGAGTTTGGGGTAGCGACCAGTGGTTAGCACGTCGTCGCGGTCCCCCTCGCCGAACACCGCATCGCCGGCTCCGTCCCCGAGGAGGTAGTCGGCGAGTGCCCGGACGGTGTTGTGCTCGCGTTCACGCTTGCTGTAGGCGGGCTCGCCGTGGAGGGCGGCGTTCAGCTCCCCCAGCGACTCGTCGGTCGTCGGATGGTCGACGCAGGTGTACTCGAACGGAACGTCGATATCGGGGTCGGCCTCGACGCGCTCGCAGATCTCGCGGTAGCCGTCCGCGGGGACGTGTGCGACCACTCGCGAGTAGTCGTTCCGGCGCAGATACCGTCGGAGCACCTCCGCGACGAATTCGATCTCTGCTTCGGACCAGTCGCCAGTGACGACCGCGTCGTAGTGTTGGGCGGGGTAGGTCGTCTCCAACTCCTGAGGAACCACACCGATGGGGGAGGTCATCGACACCGTGTGGCCGCGCCACTTGATCGCGTCGTGGAACTGTCGGTGGCTCTGGGAGTCGCTGTAGGGTTTCGTCGCCGAGCAGGGGACCAACACCAGCGGCTGGTCGGAAAACCGGTTCCGGTACCGGCTCGTCACGCGGTCGGCGAACCGCCGGATCTCCACGCGGTCGAGCGTCTCGGCCGACGCGGCCGTGATCTCGGCGTTTCGGAGAACGGGCGTTCGCTCCTCGAGATACCCCCACTGGTCGTCGAACAGCCGGAGCGTCGCCGTGAGCCATCCCTCGTGGCGCGCCTGTCCCTCCAAATAGTCGCGGAGCCGACCCGAGCGGATCCGCTCGCGAACCCTGCGGAGTTCGGCTTCGAGCGCGTTGACGTTGTGCTCCGCACAGTCCGCTCGCGTGAACGACTCGCGAGGCTTCGAACACGCGGGACACGCACAGGGGAGCTCTTCGAGGTCTTCGAGGAAGTGCTCGGCGTCGGTAGTCAGGTACTTCCCCTCTGTCCCCTTCGTCCGCGCGAGCGAGGCGTCGACGAGGTCGACGCCGGCGGCGACGAGCGTGGCGACGTTCGCGGGGGTAGCGACGCCCGAGAGCAGTAATGCGGTGTCGGCCGGCAGCGCGTCCTTTGCCGCGAGTATCGCGTCGCGGAACGCTTCGCCGTGGCCGACGAACCCGGCGGCATCCGCGAGGACGTACGCGTCCGCACCGACGTGTCGGAGACCCTCGCTGTCGACGACGGCCGCGGTCGGCGCGTCGAGGTCCGGGTGCTCGACACGGAACGACTCCCGCACCTCCTCCCGTGTCCCCGCGGGAAACGAGCGGTGTGGGAGCACCGTGAGCACTGACTCGTCGCCGTCCGGTACGTCGCGATCGGTCGTCCAGAGGCTTCCAGCGTCCGCCAGAAACGGGTCCGCGAGCGCGGGCGTCACGACGGAGTCGGCGAGGCGGAGCTCCCCGAGCCGGGCTGCGCCGTCCCGCTCGTGGACCTCGAAGTAGTCGGTCATACGTTCCCTCGCCGGGGGACGGTCAATTCTCTTGTGTTCCACGGACGCGGGTGGGGGTGATCGACGCCCCCGAAACGGCTCAGTGCCCGCGAGTGATGAGGTAGTCCGCGATGTCCTCCAAGAGGCTCCGAGACTCGCTTTCGGGGAGGACCTTGAGGTGTTCCTTCGACCGGGCAGTGAGCTCCTCGGCCGTGTTGCGAGCGTAGGCGATGGAGCCCGTGGCTTCGAGCGACTTGACCGCGTCGTCGACCTCCGGCTCCGTCACCTCTGCGGGCGTCTCGGCGTCGACGAGTCCGTCGACGTCGAGGCCCTCCTGTCGGGCGTGAAGCGTTATCAACGTCTCTTTCCCCTCGACGAGGTCGGAGCCGCGCTGTTTGCCGAGTTCCTCCGAAGGAACCGTCAGGTCGAGCACGTCGTCCTGGATCTGGAACGCTCGACCGGAGTCGATGCCGTACTGATAGAGCGCGTCGACGACTTCCTCGTCCGCGCCGAGGAGGATGGCCGGCGTCGCGGCGGCCGCACCGTACAACACGGCCGTCTTCAGCTCGACCATTTCCAGATACTCCTCGGGGAGGATGTCATCGCGGGTCTCGAAGGCGACGTCGAGCGCCTGCCCTTCGCAAATCTCCGTACACGTGGACGCGAGCATCCGCATCGCTTCCAATCCCGCGGCCGGGTCCGCACCGGTCTCGGTCATGAACTCAAACGCCTTCGAGTACAGCGTGTCGCCGGCGAGGATCGCCGTCGACGTGTCGTACTTCTCGTGGACCGCGGGCACGCCGCGCCGGAGATCATCCTCGTCCATGATGTCGTCGTGGATCAGCGTGAACGACTGGATCACCTCGATGGCGACCGCCGCACGCATGACGTCCACGGGCTCGCCGTCGAGGGAGGTGAACGCGCGGAACTCCTCGCCCATGGGTTCGGTTCCGGTGACGGCCTCCGCCGCGAGCGTCGTCACGGTCGGCCGGAGCCGCTTGCCGCCGGCCTCGAGGATGTATCGGGAGGCCTCGTACAGTCGCTCCGGGTGTTGGATCGGTAACTCCTCGTCGATAGCGGCGTTGACCAGTTCGCGCCGCTCGCGGATGGCGTCGAGCACCCGCGCCTCCGTCGTCTCGGTCGTCATTCGACGATCTGGATGGTGCTCCCGTTCTGCGTGACGTGGAGGTCACGACCGAGCTTGTACCCCTGTGAGCTCGCGAGATCGACGTACGGCGAGCGCCCCGTCATGTCTTGGTGACCGGGGATGACGTGTTGCGGCTGGAGCGCCTGGAGCATCTCGTAGTGGCCCTCCTCGCGGAGGTGACCGGAGACGTGGATGTCGTCGTAGAGGCGCGCGCCCTGCATCCGGAGCAGCTGTTCGGACTGGTAGCGCTGCCCCTCGTTCGTGGGCTCCGGGATGACGCTCGCGCTGAAGACGACCTTGTCGCCGTCCTCCAGTTCGTACGGCGTCTCGCCGCGACCCATGCGGGTCAACATCGCGCGCGGCTCGCCCTGGTGGCCCGTCACGATGGGGAGGAAGTTCCCCTTCCCCTCCTTCATGATCCGCTTGAACGCGCGGTCGACCGACTTCCGGTGGCCGTACATGCCGACGTCGCCCTGGAAGTCGACGAAGTCGAGCCGTTCCGCGGTGCCCGAGTACTTCTCCATCGAGCGGCCGAGCAGGACCGGCTGCCGGCCGATCTCGCGGGCGTACTCGACGAGCGTCTTCACGCGGGCGATGTGGGAGGAGAACGTCGTGGCGACGATGCCGCCGGAGTAGTCCTCCATCGAGGTGAGCGTGTCCTCGACGTGCTTTTTCGCGTACGACTCGGAGGGCGTTCGACCCTTGCGGCCGGCGTTCGTACAGTCCTCGATGTACGCGAGGACGCCCTCGTCCTGACGGCCGATCTCGCGGAAGCGGTCCATGTCGATCGGGTCGCCGATGACGGGGGTGTGGTCCAGTCGCTTGTCGAGGCCGTAGACGATCGCGCCCTCGGGCGTGTGCAGCACCGGATTGATTGCGTCGATGATCGAGTGCGTGACGTTCACGAACTCCATCTCGATCTGCTCGGAGTCGCCGATGGGCATCGTGCCGCCCGCCTCCATCTTCACGAGGTCGTTGTCGACCTGGAACTTCCCCTCGTCGGCGATCTGCTGTTCGACCAGTTCGATCGTGTACGGCGAGCCGACGACCGGCGCGTCGTAGCGGTGGGCGAGCTTCGGGATCGCCGCGATGTGGTCGAGGTGACCGTGGGTCGGGACGATCGCCTGGACGTCGCCCTCCAGGTCGCTCATGATCCGGTCGTCCGGGATGGCTCCCATGTCGATCAGGTCGAGGCTGTGCATCTTCTCGGCCTCCACGTTGTCGTGGATGAGGACCTTACTGAGGTTCAGGCCCATGTCGAAGATGACGATGTCCTCGCCCGCTCGGACCGCCGTCATCTGTCTGCCGACCTCCTCGTATCCGCCGATTGTCGCGATTTCGATTTCCATGATGTGTAGTCTGTGAGCGCCGTGAACCGGCGTCTATCACTGAGTCCCCGCAAAGGAGCCGTCAGCCCTGGCGTTCAACCGCGCGTCGGTGAAGGCCCCGCTACGGCCGAGTCGTCGCCGACCCACCGTGTCCCGCGGGAGTGTGGTATCTGGGAATACAGGTGCGTATCTTAAAAACACCCGGGTTCGGTCCCACAGCGCATTGTTCCCACCCAGTCGGCTACCACTCCTACAGAGGGAACTGCTTCGCTGGTACTGCTTTGAGATCGGCGGATCCGCTTCGAAAGATGCTGAAGAAGCGTCAACTCTGGTCGTATCCGTGTCCAGATGCGGTCCCGACATTTTTATTACCGCGAGGGGTCCGGGTACAGACAATGAGTGGACGACCCCTCGACGTGCTCGAAGCGTCGCTCGAGGAACCAGTGACGGTACATCTCAAGGACGGTACGACGTACTACGGCATTCTCGCCGGATACGACCAGCACATGAACGTCGTCATCGAGCCCGAAAGCGAGGTAGACGACCGCGTCGACGGCGATCTCGACGGGGAGTTCGCGGTCGCCATCGAAGACACAACGATTATACGCGGCGATAACGTCGTCACGATCAAAGCATGACCGGCTCCGGTACGCCCTCTCAAGGGAAAAAGAACAAGACGGTTCACGTGAAGTGCCGCCGCTGCGGCGAGAAGTCTTACCACCTCACGAAGGAGCGCTGCTCCTCGTGTGGCTTCGGCAAGTCCGCGAAGCGCCGCGACTACGCCTGGCAGTCGAAGAACGGCGACAACTGACGCGCTTTTTCGGTGGTCGCTCCGGCAGTTCGTTTATATACGTAGCGACTGCCCTGCCGCGGTTCGTTTATAAATTCCTCTCGGAGCGTGGAATCGGAGGGTGTAGTGTGATCCGAACGATGGAGTGACGTTGTTAACGGTCGTGCGCTTATAAATCGTTGATCGCGGATCGACGGTGAACTCCGCCAAAGCCTCAGCCGTGCGCTTATAAACTGTTGATCGCGGATCGACGGTGAACTCCCCCAAAGTCTCAGCCGTGCGCTTATAAACTGTTGATCGCGGATCGACGGTGAACTCTCCAAAGCCCCAACCGTGCGGGCGGCGTACGCTCGCTGCGCGCCTCGTCGCTCGTTTCACTCGCTCCTGCGGTGCTTGGCTTCGCCTACGCCGCCCGCACGGCTGCCCCTTTGAGTCCCACCCCGCACAGCAACCGCGCCTCGTACCTCCCCAACCTCGTCAGGGACGGTCGCCGAGCGGTTCCGGCGACCGTCCCTGACTCCAGCGAGAATTCTCTGGCAGCCGGCGCGGAGCGCCGGCGACCTCGCGCGGTCTGCTCGCGCCCTCTCGGACGCTCGCAGGCGCGCCACCGCAGTGGTCGTTTATAAGTCTCCGACGGCGACGCTACTCGATCCGCTCGCGGGCGGCCGAGACGAGCATCGGGAGCATCACGGTTGCGTCACCGTAGACGGAGGCGTTGCGCGCGTCCTTCTCCAGTTTCCCCCACGAGCGGGCTTCGTCCAGCGTGGCTCCCGAGAGTCCGCCGGTCGCCTCCGGATCCATCGTGATCTGGACGGCGTAGTCGTAGGCCCGCGGCGTGACGAGCATCGTTTGGAGCGTGAAGTTCTTCGGGACGCCGCCGCCGACGAGGAGACAGCCGGCGTCGTCGGCCGCAAAGGCGAGGTCCGTCAACTCGGTCATGTCCGCCAGCGCGTCGAGCGTAAAGTCGGCGGTCTGTCCGTACATCCACGCCTGAAGCCCCAACACGGAGTCTTGAACCGCCGGACAGTAGATCGGCACGTCCGACTCGTAGGCGGCGGCCGCGACGCCGGGATCCTCGGCGACTCCCTCCCGCTCGTTCACTTCGGCGTTCGCGCGGCCGAGTTCGCGGGTGAGGTCGGCGATGGAGACGCTGTCGTGCGCCTCCAAGGCGGGAAACACGTCATCACGGAGGTGGCCCTCGAACTCGGCGAAGTGCTCTTGGGGGAGATAGACGTTGTAGATGCGGTCGACCTCCTCGTCACGAAGGTTCTCGTCGTGCTCGCGAGCGCTCCTTTCGGGGTCGTGGGTGCGACCGTGGTGGTGTTTCCCGCCGATCGCCTCGATCGTGTCGTGGGTGAGGTTCGCGCCGGTCGTGACGAGCACGTCGATATAGCCGTCCCGTATGAGGTCCGAGACGACCCGACGCATCCCCGCGGGCACCATCGCGCCAGCGAGCGAACAGAAGACGGTACAGTCCTCGTCGCCGAACATCTCCGCGAGCACGTCGCCCGCCTCGTGGACGTCGGCCGCGCCGATCCCCGCCTCGCCGTACGACTCGACGAGCTCGCCGACCGTCATCCCCGCGGTCGCCCGCGTGTGTCCGACCGGGTCCTCGGAGAACTCCTCGCGGCCGTGGTCGTGTCCCGCCTCGTTCGCGTCCCCATGCTCCTCGTCGCTCGTATCGGTCATACTCGGAGTGGGGAGTCGGGCGGTTTGAAACGCCCGGATCAGCCGCCGCTCACCGGGGGAAACAGCGCGAGTTCGTCGCCAGCCTCCAGCGTCTCCGCCAGGCCGTCACCGTGGTGGACGTTCCGTCCGTTCCGGAGCACGTTGATGTGGTCGGCGACCTCGCCGTCCTCCATGATCCGGTCGCGAAGGTCCGGATGGGCCGCGAGCAGGGCGTCGAGCGCGTCGCCGACGGTGTCGCCGGGATCGACGTCGACCGACACGGTGCGGTCGCCGGCGATCTCGGCGAGGTCGGCGAACAGCTTCCAGTTCATACGATCCGTGCCGCGCGGACGCCTCAAGAGCGTTGCGTCCCGTCGGAGTCGGCAGTCGTCGCCGCGTCGTCGGCCCCGCTTGCTACCGCGTCGTCTCCGCCGGACGCCGTCTTGTCTCCGCCGCTTCCGCCGGCGTCATTGCTCGCAGTCGACGCGGCGGCCGCCTCGAAGCGCCGGATCGCGTCCGGGCGTCCGACGAGGAACGCGGTGTCCCCGGCGGCGAAGGCGTACGCCTGCGGCGGGATCGGCTGGATCGCCCCGTCGATCGGTCGAACCGCGGCGACGACGGCGGTCACGTCGCCGACGGCCGTCCCGACCAGATCGCTCCCCTCCGGGACGGTCACCGTCGCCATCGTCTCGTCGGCGTTGCGCAACAGCGAGGCGAACTCGCGGTCCGCCTGCGGTTCCGCCGGCAGTGTCACCAGTCGATAGCCGCCCTCGACGGAGAGTTCGGCCGCGTCCGACTCGTCGAGCGCGACGGTCGCGACGTCGGCGGCGACCCCCCGTAGCTCGCCCGTCGCGACGCGTTCCGGGTTGGGATCCGTCCGCCAGATCTGAACCATGTCGCCGGCCGTCGCGTTGTTCGGCGGATCCGCGGAGAGGGCAACCGCCACCCGCCCGGGCGCGAGCGTCGGACCGAGCCCGGTCACGCGGGACCCGACCGCGAAGTACTCCACTGTGCCGTCGGCGGCGACATCGACGTCGACGTACCCGACGCCGTAATCGGTTTTAATCCGTTCGACGAGACGGTTCCGAAGCTCTTCAACGGTGAGCTTCCGCGAGAAGATCAGCGTTTTGCCCGCGAGCTCCGCCTTCTTTTCGTCGGAGACCGGTTCGTAGGTGTCCATGTCCTTGATCTCCGCTGCGGGTGGGAGCGTCACCGGTGTCACGCGACCGACCGTCCGCACGATTCGGCTCACCTCGCCTTCGAAGTTCTTTCGGCTCGACAGCGCGAACACGTCGACTGCGAGCCGGTCGCCCGCATAGCGTCCGAGCGGTGACATGACCGCCGCGACTCCGAGCGAGACGACGTTGAAAACGACGCCGTCGACCGTGAGCAGCTCGGGATCTTCTGCCCCCGCAAGCGCCCCGAGCGATGTCGTGTTGAGATACAGCGCGACGACCGCGACCCCGAGCAGTATCGCGACGCCGTCGGGTATCTCGGTTCGGAAGTACCACCGATACACCAGCGAGCCGACGCCGGCGACGAACGTGGCGAGAATCGCGAAGGTCACGAGCGTGATCGCCGCCAACTGGGGCTGACTGAACGTGACGCCCCCTGCCGCACCGACCATGGTGGAAGTGGTCCACACCGTGGACGCCAGCATCGCTCCGCCGTCGCCCACGGGCGCGAGTCGGGTCACGTCGCCGCCTCCCCGAACCGCTCTATCGTCTCACGGGTTCCGACGACGAACAGTTCGTCTCCGGCAACGAGGGGTTGTGTGCCCCGCGGAGCAACCGTCCATTTGCCCTCGTGGCGCGCAGCGAGGATCGCAACATCGTACGTCTCACGGACGCTCACGTCGCCGATCGTTTTGCCGTCGAGCGGGCCACCGGCCACGACGACGACCTTGCGGAACCGCTTGCCCGCCCGCCGCAGCAGCGTCGTCAGTTCGAACTCTCGACGCGTTCCGCGGGAGAGTACGAGCACTCGTCCACGACCGGCGCGAAGGAGGGACGCCGCCTCGGAGCGCTCGACGGCGACCGTGACGCGACCCTCGCCCCCGGTCGTCGTCGCGATCGTCTTCGGGGCCGTCGGCGGTGGCGGGGTCTGCCCCCCGTCGGGTATCGGGGTGTTGGTGGGTGTCGACTCCGGTTTGGCGTCCTTCTTCTCGCCCGATTTCGCGGCCATGAGCGTCCCCTCGACCGTGACATCGGCCGTGACGACTCGGACTACGTCGCCGCGCGCGAGTCCGGTGGGAACGAGCGCCGGAACCGACACCGCCCGCTTGCCTTTCGGTACCCGCTTCGAGAGCCCCCCGGTCGGCGGCGCGGCGTTCACAGTCGCTCGCGCTTTCTCGTCGATTTTCACGCTGACGTCGGCCACCTCAAGCTCAGTTCGGAGGCGCTCCCCCAACCGACTCTCCAACTCCGATAGCGGTACATCGGCCGGGAACGTCCACTCGCCCTCCGCGATGGCTTTCCGAGTCTCTGCGGGTAGCGGAGGGTATCCCTCCATGTCGCCGACCTCGCCGACGACGGAGACCTTGACCTGTCCCCGTCCGCCGACCAACTCCACCACGTCCGTCGAGAGCGTTTGGTCACGTAGCTTCCGGAACGAGATCCGCTTTGGGACGTTGGCACCGAGCTTGTCGCCCTGTGCGTGAGCGTACAGCGAGATCATCAACACGACGATGATCGCCGTGAGGATCGCCGGTGCGCGCTCCGACGTCCGGATCGTCTCGTCGTTGAGCGCGAGCAGCCCCCCGTTGATCCCCGCGAGCGCCAACGCGAGGACGACGACCCCGAGCCCGGGAATCGTCACCCCCGTGAAGTATTTGAATATAAACCCGAGTACTCCGGCGACTAACGCGGGAACGATCCCCGTGAGGATCCCGAGATAGATCCCGAAAAGGATCTCGATCGGTAGCGACATATCTCCCACCAACGCGGGTGCGGTTAAATCAGTACTGTCGTTGGCGAGCGTTCTCGCCGAATCGTCGGGCCAGCCCGCTGCGGTCTCTGCCGGCTCACTCTCCGCCCGTTCTCGGGGATTTTAAGTACGGTCTCGGCCTCCGGGCGGACATGGAGTGGAGCCGTGAGTGGATCTCGGTTCGAGCGTCGGTCGTTCTGACGTTCGCCGTCGCCGTACTCTCCATCGTCGTCGGCCTATTACACATCAGCGGGTTCGGCGTTGAGGGGCCACTCACCCCGTACGTCCCCGATCTCGTGCTTCGAACGGTCGGGTTCACCGGAACCATCACCGGGTTTGCGATGCTCGGAAGCGGATTCGCGCTGAAACGAGGATACAGGGTCGGCTGGTTCTCGACGGCGGTTCTTCTGCCGCTCACGGCGATTCAGGGGTTGATGCAGGCGTCCGTGTTCTCCCTGCCGCTCGTCGTGCTCTCTCTCGTCTCAGTGCCCGCGTTAGTGCTCAATCGTGGACGATTCGACCGGGAGTTCTCTCCGTCCCCGACCCAACTCGCCGCGGGTGCGGCGCTCGGAACGGCGATCTCGTACGGAACGGTCGGAACGTACGCGCTCCGCGACGAGTTCGAGGGCGTCGAGACGATCGTCGACGCCTTTTATTTCACCGTGGTCACCGCTTCGACGGTCGGTTACGGCGACATCACCCCGGAGACCGGCGCAGGCTCCGACATCGCCCAGCTGTTCGTGCTCTCCTCGCTCATAATGAACGTCGCGGCGTTCGCGGTCGCGCTCGGTGTTCTCCTCACGCCCGCCATCGAGGCGCAGCTCTCCAAAGCGCTCGGAAAGATGACAGAGAAACAGTTCGACCTTCTCGACGGCCACGTCCTCGTTCTCGGATACGGGGACCTAACGGAACCGATCCTCGAAGAACTTGGCGAACGCGGTGATATCGACTTCGCGGTCATCACGACCAACGACACCGCCGCCCGGCGTCTCGACGAGCGCGGGACTCCCGTACTCACCGCCGACCCGAGCGACGTGGAACCGCTCCAGCGGGCACATATCGAGGACGCCCGAGCGGTCGTCGTCGCCACGGAGGACGACGCTCGGGACGCGCTCGCGATCCTCACCGCCAGACAGCTCAATCCGGACGTCCGGATCGTCGCGTCCGCAACCCAGCGTGAGAACGTCAACAAGCTCCGGCGAGCCGGCGCGGATCAGGTCATCTCGCCGTCAGTGCTCGGCGGCCACATCCTGATCGACTGTGCGTTCGGCGCGGATAGCGCCGACGCGACCGCGGACTCGCTGGGCGAGTCACTCGGTATCGACAAGTAGTCGGAACGGTCCCTACCGACTTCGTCGGCCCTTCGTCTGCCGGTAATCCCGACTCAACACGTTCTCACGGAGGTGATCGCGGAACGCGTCCGCCTCCGCGTCGGTCATCGTCGCCGGATCGCGCATCGGAACGAGCTCGAACCCGCGACCCCGGATCGTCGTCGCGTGTTCGGCCTCGATGTCGAAGGAATCGGGCGAGCGCGTCGTGTACGCCACGGCGAGTTCCCGGAGGACGCGTTCGCCGGCCGGCACGATGATCTGCGGGTTTATCATTCTGATCTCGGCGTTCAAGAAGGGTTCACAGGTAGCGATCTCCTCGTCGGTCGGGTCACGATCGGGATGTCGACAGCGCGTGAGGTTGGTGAAAAAGACGTTCTGGACGTCCGGCTCCGTCGCGTCCGGTTCGGATCGAACGAACCCCAACTCCGCGAAGATCGACTGGACGCGCACGCCAGCGCCCTCGCCGGTGAAGGGGATCCCGTTGCGTTCGGCGGCCGCGGTCGGGCGCTCGCCGACGACGAGGAACTCCGCACCCACGTCGCCGTAGCCGTGAACGACCCGGTCGCGGGCCGCACAGAGCTCGTCGCAGTTCTCACAGTCGGGATCCATCCCGAACGGGTTCGCGAACTCCGTCTGGTTTGCGTCCACGGACGTACTGGGACTCACGGCGACCTAAAGGCTACGGGGAGCGGGACGCAAGCGACGAGAACGAGGGTCGACCGGCTACGTCAACGTGTACGCGTCGCCGTCACGCGCGATCAGGTCCTGCTTTCGCAGCGTCTTCAGAATGCTGTACAGCGACATCTTCTTCATCCCGAGCGAGTCGCACATGTCCGAGACGCTCGCCGAACCGTTCGTCGTCAGGTATAGGTACACCAGCTTCGCCCGGGGAGACTGCAGCTCCGGCGGGAGTGCGGGAGCCGCCGTGTGTGCCGTCTCTGTCTCTAACATCTTACTCGGTACAACGTGTTCGACGATAATAAACCCCCATTTCAACGATCGTCGAAACAGCACGAAGCGAGAGAATACGCGGGCATCGAGACGTGTGACCCTCGTCTGGTCCGTCGTCCATGCCGCCCGGCACCACTCCTCCGGACGGATCCGACGACGGATTTCGACCGTCGACGGATACGAGACCGTGATCGATCCGGATCGATCGAAGGGGTCAGTAGGACCTGACCTTCGGCTCGTACGTTTTGTTCTCGCCCTCGAGGATCGCCGGCTTGTACCAGAGTTCGGGCTCCCCGTCGTTCCACGACACCAGCGTGTGTTTCAACCAGTTCTCGTCGTCGCGCTCCTGACGCTCCTTACGCCAGTGTGCGCCGCGGAACTCGCGACGGGCGAGCGCACCCATCGTCAGCGCCTCCGCGATGTCGAGGACGTTCCGCGTCTCGATCGTGTGGATGAGGTCCGTGTTGAACGTCCGCGAGGGATCCGAAACCGCGACGTCCTTGTACGACTCGCGCGCCTCTCGCAGGTCACCGAGCGTCTCCTTCAGTCCCGGCTCCTCCCGGAACACGTTGACGTTGCCGGTCATCGTCTTCTGGACCTTCGAGCGGATCTCCGCGTGGTTGCGCCCTTTCCGCGAGAGCAGTTCCTCGACGAACTCGCGTGCGCGCTCGACTTCGGCGTCGAGCACGCTCTCCGCGTCGGTCGCCACCGCTCCGCCGTCGGCGGCCGCGGGCTCCCGACTGCCCGTCTCGCCGACCTCGACCTCGAACTCGTAGTCGGCGGGCTCCCACTCGCCGGACTTCCCGGTCGGGATCTCCGCCTCGCCCATCTCCTTGCCGGCCGCGTGGTGGCCGGCGCGCTTGCCGAAGACGATGAGTTCGGGCAGGGCATTGCCGCCGAGACGGTTCGCGCCGTGGACCGACGCACAGGCGCACTCGCCGGCCGCGTACAGTCCATCGACGACCGTCTCGCCGTGCTCGTTCGTCTCGATGCCACCCATCGCGTAGTGCTGCCCGGGCTTGACCGGCATCGGCTCCGTGAGCCCGTCGGCTCCTTCGAAATCCTCCGCGAGATGGAGGATGTTCTCCAGCCGATCGAGGATCCGATCTTCGCCCAGATGGCGCATGTCGAGATGGACGTACTCGTCCTCGATGCCGCGCCCCTCGTTGACCTCGGTCAACTCGGCACGAGAGACGACGTCACGGGAGGCGAGCTCGCCGTCGTTGTTCGCGTAGCCGTGCTCGAACATGAACCGTTCCCCCTCGTCGTTGTAGAGGATTCCACCCTCACCGCGGACGCCCTCGGAGATGAGCACCCCGGTCGACGGCAGCGTCGTCGGATGGAACTGGATAAACTCCATGTCCTCCATCGGGACGCCCGCTCGGTACGCCATCGCGACGCCGTCGCCGGTGTTTGCGACCGCGTTGGTGGTGTGATCGAACACCTGTCCCATACCGCCGGTCGCGAGGATGACGCCGCCGCTCGCGCGGAAGCCGCTGATCTCCCCGCTCTGGATGTCGTAGGCGACGACGCCGTGGCAGGTCCGATCGGCCGGATCCTCCTCGTCGGTGACCGCGAGATCCATCACGTGCCACTCGTCGTAAACGGTGATCCCGCGTTTGACAACCTGCTCGTACATCGTGTGGAGCATCTGGTGGCCCGTCTCCGCGCCCGCGTACGTCGTCCGCGGGAACGACAGTCCGCCGAACGGTCGCTGGGAGACGCGGCCGTCCTCCTCGCGGGAGAACGGCATGCCCCAGTGTTCGAGCTGGATGACCTCCTCCGGGCTCTCCTGACAGAGCGCCTCCACGGCGGGCGCGTCCGCGAGGTAGTCCGACCCCTTCATCGTGTCGTAGGCGTGGTCCTGCCAGGAGTCCGCGTCCCGCAGCGCCGCGTTTATTCCTCCCTCCGCCGCGCCGGTGTGTGACCGGACCGGATGGAGTTTCGAGACGATCGCCACGTCGGCTCCCTCCTCTTGTGCCGCTATCGCCGCGCGGAGGCCTGCCCCGCCCGCGCCGACAACGACGACGTCGTGTTCGTACATGGTTTGTGTGATATGATCGACCGTTGGTGGTGGAGTGACTTAGGGGTGTCTCCCGGAGTCACCAGAACTTCAGGTTGTTCTTCACGGCTTCGCGTTTCAGCTCCTGGATGTGCTCGGTGAGGGGGATGTCCTTCGGGCACACTTCCGTACAGGAGAACTGGGTCTGACACCGCCAGACGCCGTGTTCCTGCTCGATTATCTCGAGTCGCTTCTGCTTGACGTCCTCGCCCTCGCGCTCGTCCATGGCAAACCGGTACGCCTTGTTGATCGCGGCGGGGCCGAGGTACTCGTTGTCGCCGGCGGCGATGTTACACGACGACATACAGGCACCACACCAGATACACCGGGTGGACATCTTCACCTTCTCGCGGTTCTCCCGGCTCTGTCGCTGCTCCTCCAACTCACCGTCCGGAACGTCGTTCGTCTGGAAGTACGGCTCGACCGCTTCCATCTGGTCGTAGAAGTGCTCCATATCGACGACCAGATCTTTCGTGACCTCAGCGTGTGGAAGCGGTTCGATCCGCACCGGCTCGTCGAGCTCCGAGATCTGCGTCTTACACGCGAGCTTCTGACCGCCGTTGACGAACATCGCGTCCGAGCCGCAGATCGCCTGTCGACAGGAGTGGCGGAAGGTGAGAGAGGAGTCGTAGGTGTCCCGAGCGTACATCAGCGCGTCGAGGACGGTCATCCCCTTCTCGAAGGGGACGTGGAACGTGTCGAACCGCGGCTCCTGTTTCCCCTCGACGTCGGGGTCGTAGCGGAACACGCGCAACTCGATCGTGTGCTCGTCGGCGGCCGCCTTCTCGGCCTCCTCGGCCTGACGCTGGCGACGCTTCTCGTCCGCGCGCCGACGCTTCTCGGCCCGGCGTTCGTCTCCCTTCGAAGGAGTCTCCGCTTCGGTTTCGGCCTCGGTCTCCTCGGCTTTCTCGGTCTGTTTCGGTATTTGTGTGCTCATTTTTTTAAAACAGCGGGAACCCGCCGGCCCACGCGTTCGCGGTCCGGACTCCCTGGACGATCAACAGGGCGCTTGCCGCGATCAGCGTCCACTTGATGACGGTT
Source organism: Halorubrum alkaliphilum (assembly GCF_017873815.1). GTDB lineage: Archaea > Halobacteriota > Halobacteria > Halobacteriales > Haloferacaceae > Halorubrum > Halorubrum alkaliphilum. The sequence continues at coordinate 185,766 of NZ_JAGGKQ010000002.1, forward strand.
CGTTTGGTGCCGCTCAGTCCTTGATTCACCAACGCGTTGTACACGCCGTTGACGCCGTGGAACGTCGCCGTGAAGAGGAACAACACCATCAGCGAGTAGTAGCTCAGCGTCTCCATTCGGGCGGAGCTCGCGAGGAACGACACCTCGTCGGCGTGATTGACGAAGTGTAACAGGAAGAAGTGGAACGCGAGCACGACGAGCAGGAACACGGCCGTGACTCGCTGAAGGAACCACATCGTGCCGCCCTGCTGGAAGGAGGAGTAGCGCTCCGCCATCTCAGAAGGCCCCCGCGATGAACGTCGGCACCGACGCGACCGTGATGGCCCCCGTCAGGATCAACGACGCATAGAAGCTCTTGTCCTGTGACTCCAGTCCGATCCCCAGATCGACCAGCAACAGGCGAGTCCCGTTGAGCATGTGGAAGACGGCCACTGCCAGCAGCCCGACCTCGAGGACGCGCACGAGGAGGAGTTCCTCGAGCGTGACGATCGTTTGCGTGTAGATGTCGGCTTCCGCAGCCAACACCGCCTGCTCGGCACCTGCGGCCGGAATGGCGGTACTCAACACGGCGATGTGGGTGAACAGATAGCCGATAAGCACCCACCCGGTGAACTTGTGGAAGATCCAGGCCCACATCCCCGCCTCGAACTCCCGCCAACGGCTGAAGTCCTCGATGAGGCCCCGATTGTACGACTGACTCATACGAATGGCTCCGTACTGGGGTCGTATAGTAGTTACTACCACGGCCGCTCGGCCCGGCTCCGATCCGCGGGCCTCAGGCGACGTGGCGGACCGCCCGCGAATCGTGTCACGTCCTGTCCCACGAGGGTCGCTCGCGGAAGCCTTTTATGCGGTCCGCCCACCTGTTCAGGTGCAATGGCGAAAGGCGAAGTTGACTTCTTCAACGACACTGGCGGCTACGGATTCATCGAGACTGACGACGCGGACGAGGACGTGTTCTTCCACATGGAGGACGTCGGCGGCCCGGACCTGGAAGAGGGTCAGGAAGTCGAGTTCGACATCGAAGAGGCGGACAAGGGTCCGCGCGCAACGAACGTTACCCGTCTGTAACCGCTTCAGACGTTCCACAGGTGTATCGGCTTTCCGACTGCTTCCATCCTTACGAGCGGCATCGCTGACCTATTTCGGCTCAACGTGAGCCAGACGTGTTCTCCGACCAATAGGGATTTATCCATGGCTGACTGACCGGTCAGTTAATGAGTGATCAGCCGAGCGCGGCCGATGAGATCATGGACGGGGTCTATCACGCGCTCCGCGCTCACGGCTACGCCGATCTGACGATGCAGGACATCGCCGACGAGTGCTCGAAGAGCAAGTCGCTGTTACACTACCACTACGATACGAAGGAGGACTTGCTCGTCGCCTTTCTCGAACACATTATCACCGACTCCGCGGAGCGGATCGAGGCGCACGCCGACGACCCCGCGACGGATCGGCTCGTGGCCTTTATTGGATGGTTCGTCTTCGATGCCGACGCGGTCGACCGCGAGGCGTTCCACATCGCCCTCCTCGAACTCCGGACGCAGGGACCGTTTAACGACCGTATCCGCGAGCAGTTGGACCGAAGCGATCGGGTCCTCCGTGGGACGGTCGCGGGGATCCTCGAATCCGGCATCGAAGAGGGCGTCTTTCGCGAGGTCGACGTCGAGGAGACGGCCGCCCTCCTCGTCGCGACGTTGGACGGTGCCCGGACCCGTCAGATCACCCTCAGCGGAACGGCCGACGACGGCGTCGACCCGACCTACACACGACGAGTCGCGGAGGCGTCGCTTACACGCGTTATCGACCCGATCCTCGCCGAGGGCGTGGAGCTCCCGCCGCTCGCCGACGGGATCGGCGAGTTGACCCGCGAGACGGGGGAGGAATGAGCGGGTCCCCGCACCGGCGGACGAACTCGATCCCACCGGGTCGGTGCGCGCGCCCACGATGAGGGGGTGCCGCTGAGATGGGGTGGCTCGGGTTCGATCGGCCGCCGACCGTCATTCTGGCGGTCATCGCGAGCACGTTCTTCGTCGGGTTCGGCGGCGGCGTCGTCTTCCCGATCCTCCCGAACCTCGGGGCGGTGTTGGGTATCTCGGCGTTCATGGTCGGCGTCATTCTCTCCGCGAACCGGTGGGTTCGACTCGTGGCGAACGCGCCCGCGGGAGCATTCGTCGACCGCTACGGGGCCCGAAAGCCGTTCGTTTACGGGCTTCTCATAGAGGGGATCGCCACCTTCGGGTACGTGATCGCGCTCGTTATGCCGCCCGTGGAGTCGCTCCGATGGGTCGCCGAGGCGCTGCCCGCGTTCTCGATCGGCTCGGTGACCGTCGGGGTCGAAGGGTGGCTCCTTCCGATCGGATTCCTCGTCGCGCCCGAGACGTGGTTCGTCCTCGCGCGCGTCCTCTGGGGGCTCGGCTCGGCGGCGGTGTTCGCCACGGCCTACACCATCGCCGCGGACGTCTCCGACAGCGGCGACAGGGGGACGAACATGGGCGTCGTCCGTGGCGGGATCACGATGGGCTTTCCCGCCGGATTGGTGCTTGGGGGGATCGTCTCCTCGCTTGCGGGCAACGCCGCGGCGTTCATCGTTGCGGCCGGATTCGCGCTGTTCGCGAGCCTCGTCGCCTACCGGCTCGTTCCCGAGACGCACGTGACGACCGCCGAGGAGAAGTCCTCGGTCAAGCCGTGGGACGTGGACACGTCGGTGCCGGCGGTGACGGTGGGGCTCGTCAACTTCGGGCTGATGTTCGCGTACATCGGCGCGCTGTTCGCCACGCTCGTGTTGTTCCTCGGCGCGAACGACATCTCGCTGTTCGGGCTCGACGAACAGGGTACCTCCGGCGTGTTTATGGCCGGAACCGTGATCTCTGCTTCCGTGTTCATGCTGGCCGGCGGACGAATCTCCGACACGCGCGAGTCCCGGACGCCGATCCTGATCACGTTTCTCGTCGTCTCGTTTTTCGGGTTCCTCCTGCTCGCACGGGCGGGGTCGACGCTCGATCTAGCGCTCGCGTGCGTCTTCATCGGCGCGGGACAGGGCGGAACCAGCGGTCCGATGATGGCGCTTTTAGCCGATCTCACTCCGGACGATCGGATGGGACGGGCATCAGGGACGAACAACGTGCTCGGCGACGTCGGCGGCGGGCTCGGACCGATGGTCTCGCTTCCGCTGATCGAGACGATCGGGTTCGCGCCAATATACGCGGCGTGTGCGGCGATCCCGCTGATCGCCGGCGGGATCCTCCTGATCGGCGTGCGCCGCGAGACGGGGTCGTTCATGCCCGGGCGCGTCGAGAGCGACGTCGCGGCCGCCGAGCCGCCGACCCCGGACGCGTGAGTCGGTCACGGACCGGCGTGTGCGAACCGCTCGCGCCCCGTGGACGAAAAAACAACCGTTAAAAGTCGCGGCCGGGTTCCTATGGACATGGCTGGAACCATCGAAGCGCTCGTCCCCGGCGGGCAGGCCAACCCCGGTCCGCCGCTCGGCCCGGAGCTCGGCCCGACGCCGGTGGACGTACAGGATGTCGTGACCCGGATCAACGAGGAGACCGCCGCCTTCGACGGGATGGAAGTCCCCGTCACCGTCGAGTACGACGACGACGGCTCCTTCACGATCGAGGTCGGCGTCCCGCCGACGGCGGAACTGATCAAGGACGAGGCCGGCTTCGAGACCGGCTCCGGCGAGCCCCAGTCGGACTTCGTCGCCGACATGTCCATCGAACAGGTGAAGACGGTCGCCGAGCAGAAGTCGAGCGACCTGCTCTCGTACGACACGAAGAACGCCGCCAAGGAGGTCGGCGGCACCTGCGCCTCCCTCGGCGTCACCATCGAGGGCGAGGACGCCCGGACGTTCGACGACCGCGTCGACGCCGGCGACTACGACGACGTTCTCGAAGCGTAACACGACGAGACGGCCTACGGAGCGGACTGGCCGCTTCCGGACCGTTCCTCGACACACTCGCGGCGTTTTTACACGACACGCACGGAAGAGCGGATATGTCCGATCTACATCCGATCGCCAAACGGATCCACAACGTTCAGCCGCGACCGGTCCGACTCGAACTCGACTCGGGTGACGCCGGCGTCTTCGAGTTCTCCTCGACCGAGTTCTTCCAACGCGAGTTCCGTGGGGAGGGGGTCCGCGTCGACGACGACCCCGACGCCGCGTTCCGGCTGATAACCTCCGACGACTACGAGCGGGTGCTGCTCGGTCGGTCCGGTCCGGACGAGGAGGGCTGGTCGATGCTCGGGCACGTCGTCGCCGCTGAGGCAGCGAACGAGGAGTAGCCCGGAATCACCGAACGACGGTCACCGGGACCTCGGCACGCCGGACGACGCCCTCGGCGACACTCCCGAGAAGTACCCGCGAGAGGCCGGTTCGGCCACGACTCGCGAGCACGACGTGGTCGAACCCCTCCGCGTCGTCCGCCTCCCCGTTGGCGACTTCGAGGATGGTCGCCGTGGGGCGTCCGACCGCGGTCCGGGTCTCGATCGGGCGGTCGACTCGGCCGGCGGCCTCCGAGAGGATCCGCTCCCCGCGCCGAGTCGCGTTCTCGTACCACTGGTCTATCGCTCCCGGAAAGCCGCCCTCCGCGCCAGTCGTCGAGTCCGCCGGGTTGATCACGTAGAGGGCCGTCATCGCCGCGTCGGGCCACTCCTCGGCCGCGAACTCCAGTGCCTCCGCCGCCGCGTCTGAGCCGTCGACCGCCACGAGGATCCGTTTGGTCATGGCCGCCGGTTCTCCGGGGCGTCCCAAAAGTCCGTCGTCGGTCACTCCGGGGCGTCCCAAAAGTCCGTCGTCGGTCACTCCGGGCTCCCGTCGTCAGTCCCCGTGTCGCGTCACGCAGGTCGGTAGCCCGATCAACTCGACCGGCTCGGAGTTGTCCGGCGAGTAGACGACCATTTGTCCCTTCTCCATGTATGGCACCTTGCCGGCGAGGTTCGACGGGATGTTCACGCTCTTGATCGCGTCCTCGTCGCCGAGGTTCAAGACGACCTTCGTGTTCACCTGTTTGAACACCGACTCGGCGACGTCTTGCGGGTCCTGCGTGATCAGAAAGAGGCCCAGTCGCTCCTTGCGGCCCTGTTTGGCCGCCTCGGTGAACGTGTCGACGACCTTTCGCGCCTGGACGTTGTCGGCGTCGGCGAGGAAGTTGTGCGCCTCGTCCATCCCGATCAGAAGCGGCGTCTCCTTGACCCGGTCGCTTCGGGGGTCGTTCGAGAGCTTGTCCCCGACGAGCATCGTCGACACCGCGAGCACGACGATCTCCTTCTGTCTGGACGAGGGGAGGTGATAGGTGGGGACCACCGAGAGCCCGCCCGGCCGGACGAGCGTGTGGTCCAACTCGGTGATCGGCGTCGCGTCGCCGTCGAACACGCCGCCGGGAACGCCGCGAACCCGACGCTTAACGGCGTCGAACGTCGCCTCGTGGACTCGTCCCGACTCGTCCAGCTCCTCTTTGAGCGCCGGATCGTCGAGATACGAGAGGAACTGTCGGTACGTTCCGGAGCTCCCGTAGTCGCCGAAGAACCGGTTGAGGAGGGTTAAAAGTCCGGAGTACTGGTTGTCGTTCAGCCCCGACCCGGCGATGAGCCACGGCATGTCGTACTCGTTGACCATCGAGAAGGGGATGGTGAACTCCATCCGCTCGGCGCGGTGGCCCTCGCCGGGATAGGTCGCGCCGTCCGATTCCGGAACCAGAGCGACCGTGTCGTCGTGGCCGCCGTGGGCGATCCCCTCCCGGTCCAGCTTCCGGGCGAACCCGTCGTCCATCTCGGGGTTGTCGTCGTGCATCTGGGCGTACTCGTCTTGCGGATCGAACTGGACGACCGCCATGCGGGCCTCCCGCCCGTCGTCCATTGGGTAGGTCCGGTCAGCGTCGAGGTACTGTCGAAGGACGTTCTTCGAGGCGTGGGTCTTCCCGGAGCCGGTCCCGCCAGCGACGAGGGTGTGTCGGAACGCGAGCGGGTCGCCGTCGCCGTAGTCGTCCTTGATCCGATAGTCGACGGTCGGCGGCGTCGCGGCGGTCCGAACCGTCTCGCCACCGACCGAGAGATGGCCGAGAAAGACGCCCTCCTCGGGTATCTTGAGGCCGGTCTTGATCTCCGCGTCGTCCGCGGCCTCCTCGACGACCGCGCCCGGCTTCGGCACGCGGTCGGTCATCCGGCGGCTCATCCCATCGGCGTCGTCGTAGACGACGGACATCGGATCCAACTCGGCCATGAACTTGTAGTCGCGCTCGGTGAAGTCGTCCCGGCGCATCTGCCGGCGGGCGTGGATCTCGGTCGCGTCGTCCGACTGGAACTCTTGGGCGTACTCTAACGCCGTGATCCGACAGAACAGTCGCTCGCCGTCGGGATACGGCACGACGAGATACTTGCCGATCCTGACGGCCTCGCGGTTGCCCGTCGTGACGAACGCCTTGACGGCCGTCTCATCGGCCTCCTCCGCGACGCGAAGCCCCTGTGAGACGGAGACGACGCCCAGCCCCGCGTCCTCGCCCGCGGGCTCGACGTCGTAGGCGGCGAACTCGTCCGCGTCGCGGTCGCTGTTGCTGTTACGGTCGCCGTCGCGGTCCGCAGTGGAGTCGTCGCCGTCGCTCTCGACGACGGACCCGCCGTCCGCGGATCCGTCGATCGCCCCCGCGTCGCCGGTCGCCCCCGTGTCGCCGGCCGCCTCCGCGTCGTCGTCGCCAGTGAACTCCGTGAAGTCCTCCAAGGTCATGTTCGAGCCACCGGGCCCCACGCCGAAATCGTTTTCCCACACCCGTAGCCGACACTATCCCCGGCGTGAACGCCGGGAAGGACGTCATCGTCCCACGGTCGCCTTTTCAGTGTCCGACCCGTATCGGTCATATGATACTCGTTCGCGGCAGCGGCGGCGGGACCGACCTCACCGGAACGGTGTTCGAGCGCGGGGAGGAGCCGCCGGTTTATAAGGGCGCGCCGAACGAGGACGCGCCGTACGTCTGGGTGTGCGACTCCTTTTATCAGGTCGAGAGCGGTGGGTCGGCGCTCGTCGTCGACGGAGAGGAGATCCGCGTCGCCTTCGAGGAACCGTCGCCGCGCGGGTTCGACACCCGAGACGGGGCAGTCGAGGCGGCCAAGGAGCACGTCCGGACCCAGTTCGCACGGATCGGCGTCGACCCGGACTCCGTCGAGATCGAGGTCACGAAGGCGGACCCGGCCTAATAAGCTATCGCCGTTCTTGAGAAATGGTCGTTAGTGAGTATATAAATAGTCGAGCGCGGACTGGCGGTAATCACCGCCAAGTTCCCAGCTGCTTATTTATAAACGGTTGACCGCGGATCGACGGTGAAGACCTCCAAAGCCCCAGCCGTGCGGGCGGCGTACGCTCGCTGTCGTCCGAAAATCGAAGACTTCCGGCGATGTCGTCAGAACGCGGCGCGTTCTGACTGCTAGCCGGAAGTCAAAGACTTCCGGCGATGGCGAGAGAGCTCCGCTCTCTCGAACCACGCTCCTCACTCGGTCGCAGGCTCCCTCGTTGCGGTGTCGCCGGCGGCTCCGCCGCCGGCTGCCCGTGGCACTCCGCGCCTCGGGCAGCCGGACGTAGTCCGGCGACTGCCCCTTTGAGTCCCACCCACACAGCAACCGCACCTCAGGCCTCCCCAGCCTCGTCAGGGGCGGTCGCCGAGCGGTTCCGGCGACCGCCCCTGACTCCAGCGAGAATCGAAGATTCTCTGGCAGCCGGCGCGGAGCGCCGGCGACCTCGCGCGCGTTTCTCGCGCGCGCCACCGCGGACTGGTGGGGTATCGTGAGCCCTCGTTCCCGACTACCAACTGCGTCCGGCACCGTTCGCTTATACTGGGCCGTCTCCCCTTCTGCGTATAAACACCCGATCGTGGCGTGTCGACCGCGACGTGACCGGATCGGGATCGACGGCACGCTTCCGGTTTCCACAACCCCTTTTATTTTCGCCTCAAGGCTCGGGTATGGTCGAGCTACCGGATCGCGTCGTCGGCGACGCACGCACGAGCGACTTCGGATGGGCGCTGTTGACCGACCTGACCGACATCGGCAACCGGATGGCCGGATCGGCCGGGGAGCGACGCGGGGCGGAGCGCGTCGTCGACGCGTACGAGGCGGCGGGGCTGCGGAACGCCGGCCTCGTCGAGTTCGAGATCCCGGGGTGGTGGCGCGGCGACTCCGCGCTCTCGGTGTCCGGGCCGGTCGAGCGCCGGCACGACGGCAGCCACGAGACGGTCGCGCTGCCGGGCACGCCCGCGGGCGACGTGACGGCCCCGCTCGTCGACGTCGGCGACGGCACCTACGAGGAATTCGAGGCCGCGGGCGACGAGTTGGAGGGAGCGATCGCGATGGCCTCCTCGCGGACGCCCGACTCGCACGATCGGTGGCTCCACCGCATGGAGAAGTACGTCAACGCGGCCGAACACGGCGCGGTCGGCTTCGTCTTCCGGAACCACATCGAGGGGTCGCTCCCGCCGACCGGCGAGATCGGTTACCACAACCGCCCCGGTCCGATCCCCGCTGTCGGCGTGAGCAAGGAGGTCGGCGAGCGCCTCGCCCGGCTCGCGGCGAAGACGGACGGGGAAGCCGAGCGGGGTGCGGGGGACGGGTCCCGACCCGAGATCACGATCGAGGTCGACTGCCGGAACGAGCCGACGACCTCGGTGAACGCGGTGGCGGACGTCGGCCCGGACACCGACGAAGCCGTCCTGCTCACCGCCCACGTCGACGCCCACGACGTGAGCGACGGCGCGAACGACAACGGCGCGGGCTCCGCGCTCGTCGCCGAGGTCGGTCGGCTCCTCGGCACCGTCGAGGACGACCTCGACACTCGGGTCCGACTGGTCACCTTCGGCTCCGAGGAGATCGGGCTGTGGGGCGCGTATCACACCGCGGAGACGACGCCGAAGGAGGAGATCGAGTGCGTGGTCAACCTCGACGGGGCCTGCTCCTCGCGCGATCTCCGCGTCGGAACCAACGGCTTCGAGGGGATGGCGGAGACGTTCGAGGCGGTCGCCGACGCGTTCGCGACCCCGATCTCGACCGGCGAGACGATCTCGCCGCACGGCGACCAGTGGGCGTTCGTTCAGGAGGGGATCCCCGCGGTGATGGCGTCGACGAGTTCGGACGGGTCGGGCCGGGGCTGGGGCCACACCCACGCGGACACCCTCGACAAGCTCGACCCCCGTGACCTCCGTGAGGTGGCGACGCTGGTCGCCGAGGCGACCTACCGGTTCGCGACGGACGGAACGAAGGGAACGGAGCGACCGACCGTCGAGCATCGCTCGCGCGAGTCGATCCGCGACGCGATCGACGAGAGATACGAACGAGAGCTCAAAACCGGTGGTCGGTGGCCCTACGGGAACGACTAGCGCGTTGAGACCCGACGACTGGCGCGTCGAGAGTCGGAATAACGGAACGGTAGGGATCGACGCTCATCGGGAGCAGCGGCCCGGGAAGCGCCGATCGCGTGTATTCGGGCAGTCCGGTTCGGTCCCGGGTGGGGTCACGCGTCGTGTCGCGGCAACGCGATCGGAACCGAGATCGCTTGCCCTGAAAGTCGTTCAACGATCGTAGTATAAGTATTTTGTTCTCGCTCTTGCCTGTCGGGAATCGTCTCCGATCGGCCCGGTCGTCGACCTCGACGGCGTGTTCAGTCCCGAAGTGTGCTCAGTCACGGAGCGTCTCTACGTCCGTCCGCGTCGGAAGCGCGCTCATCGCGCCCGCCTCGGTGGTCGACAGCGCCGCCACCGCGTTCGCGAAACCGAGCGCGTCGCGGAGGGGCTCGCCGCCCGCCAGCGACCAGATCGCGCCCGCAGTGAAGGCGTCGCCCGCGCCGGTCGTGTCGGCCGCCTCGACGTCGTATCCGCCGTGTTCGACGACGAGCGCCGTATCGGTCGGGTTCCACGGGGCCTCCGGGGTCGACCGGGCGAGCGCGCCGTCGGAACCGCGGGTGACCAAGGCGGTGTGAGGGCCCTGCTCGCAGATCGAGCCGGCCAGTCCGGCAGCGTCGCGGTCGTCTCCGTCGAGGACTCCCGTTTCGAGGAGATCCTCCGCGGTCGCCTTGACTACGTCGACGAGGCCGAGCGCCCGCCGACAGTGCTCGACGAACTCGCCCTCGTCGAACAGTTCGGGGCGGGCGTTGGGGTCGAACGAGACGGTTGCTCCCGCCTTCCCGGCTCGCTCCAACAGATCCAGCGTCGCCGTCCGGCTCGGGTCGTCCGCGAGCGTCACCCCGCCGCCGTGAACCCACTCGACCCCCGCGATCGTTTCGTCGGCGATGTCGTCGGCTCGCATCCGCGTATCCGCGGTCCCGTTCCGGTGGAAACTGAACGACCGCTCGGCGTCGGGGTCGAGGCTCACGAACGCCAGCGTCGTGGCCGCGTCCGGGTCCCGCTCGATCAGGTCGGGTCGGACTCCGTTCTCCGAGAGCGTGTTCGCCAGATGGTCGCCGAACGGGTCCGTCGAGAGACGAGTCCGGAACAGCGGCGGCTCGCCGAGACGTGCGAGTCCGACCGCGACGTTCGCGGGCGCGCCACCCGCGCGTCGGTGGAAGGTTTCGGTATCGCCGAGCGAGCGCTCGCCCTCCGGGATGAAGTCGATGAGCGCCTCTCCGACCACGAGGACATCGGTCATGAGGGTATCTCCGTCGGAACCCACAAAGACGGTTCGGGTCCGCCCGCCGGGATCGCTACTCGACGACGTCGTTTCCGACCTCGTCGCCCGACTCCTCGCCGTCACACACTCCGAGGGGGAGGTCGATCGAGTCCGGAGCGTCTGGGTCGTGTCCCTGATACACGTCCTCGATCAGTCGCGCGACGAGGACGTCGGGGGACAGACCGCGTGCGGCCGCGAGCGCCTCGAGCCGTTCGTACTGCTCGGCCGGGATCGATACCGGAACGTCGTTCATACGCTGGCTGCGAGGCGGAGCTACAAAAACGTTCTCGCGCTGAAACGAGAACGAACGGGGAGTCGGGTCCGCTCAGACCTCGAGACGGTCGACGATCCCGTTCATCACGGTCGACTCCGCTCGCGAGAGATGCTCCCAGACCGTCGTCGATGCGAGCCCGATCTCCTCGGCGACGGCCTCGATCCCGACGTTCCCCCCATGGTCGTAGTAGCCCATCGCGACCGCGGTCGCGAGGACCTCACGCTGGCGCGGCGTGAGGTCCTCCAGGAACCGCGCGGACGACAGCCGCGGCGGGCGCTCGATGCTCTCCAACTCGACGTTGCGGGCGAGTGCGACGTCGTTGCCGCCGCGTTCGAGCCCGTCGATGACCGCCGAGAGGTCGTCGTCCGCCCGGACGTACACCGTCCAGCGCTCGACCCCGGCGGAGATGGTCGTCCCCGTCCGGTAGTGGACTCCCATCCCGGAGAGTCGGTCGCCGATCCCCTCCCACTCGCCGGCGTCGATGTCGATCGCGACGTAGAGGTGATCCCGAGTCACCGGCGAGAGCGGCTCGGCCCGGATCACCGCGTCGGCCTCGCGAAACGCGTCGAGAAACCCCTGTATCGACTCCGTCGGGCCCCGAAGCTCGACGATCCGTCTCCGTTCGTCGTCGCGGCCGGTCATCGACGAGACCGACCGCATCGTCACGTCGGGAAACCGGGCGCTGGCCGCACACTCCGGTCCGTCGCGATGTCGGATCCGGAACGTTACCTCTCGCATGCGCTTATGAAGGTGGGTAGGGAACAAACCCGTTGCGGCCGGCGGGCGGCGTGACCGGTCGCCCGCTCACTCGCCGAGCATCATCCGTCGATCACCTCGTCCGCGAACGTCGTCATCGCGGTCTCCGGGTCGTCGCCGTCGAGTCCGACGATGACGTGATCGAGGCCGTACTCCTCCAGTCGCCGGAAGTACTCCCGGAACCACTCGACGCCCGCGTGATACCCGAGATGCCGGTGTTCGGGGTCGGCGGTCGGGTCCGCCGCGAGCTCGACTCTGACGGCGATGGTGAACGGCTTCCCCGTCGTGAGCGTCCGCCAGCGGTCGAGATACGTTTCGAGCGTGTCCTCCGGCAGGTGATAGAAGAGCCAGCCGTCGCCGTGTTCGGCGATCCACTCCGTCGACTGGCGGGCGTTGCCCGTCGGCAACAGCGGCAGCGACCCGGTCGTCGGCTTCGGGAGCACGTCGAGGTCGCCGCCGAGCGCCCCCCAGTCGCCGGTAACCTCGGGAAACTCTTCGCGCCAGATCGCCCGGATCGCCTCGACACGCTCGCGGAACGCCGCCCCGTGATCCGCATCGGCGACGCCGAAGGCGGCGTATTCCGGGTCGCGGTCCCCCGAGGCGATCCCGAGGACCAGCCGTCCGTCCGAGAGCCGGTCGACCGTCGCGGCCGATTTCGCGACGTGGATCGGGTGACGCAGCGGGAGGACGACGCTCGACGTGCCCAAGGCGACCTCGTCGGTGTGAGCGGCGACGTGTGAGAGCAGCGGCCACGTGTCGAAGGCCCCGCCGGCGTCGCCGAACCGCGGCCAGTAGGTCGGAACGTCCCGGGCCCAGAGCCCGTCGAAGCCGACCGACTCGGCGTGTCGAGCGAGTCGAACCTCCTCGGTCGGGTCCGGCGTCGACTCCGACTCGCCGGTGAGCGGAAACCCGACGCCGAACGTCAGTCCGTCGCCCTCGAAGAGTCGGCGGTACCCCCGGTTCTCGTGGTCCCGATCGGTCATCGTCGCTCCTTCGGTCGCGACGCGTATCGGTCCTCGGGTATCGGATCGGCCGGGTCGACCGAGTCGGCTCGAGCCGACCGAATGAACCCGGCGTCGACGTGTTGGCCCCCTGCCGTGCGTTTATGCGACTGCGCCGGCAACACCGACGTGGATGCCGGAACAGCCCTCCCGCGAGGAACCGTCGGTCGCTGCCGACCACGGGAGCCGAACCGTGGATGAGTCTGTCGAACCCGCGGTAGACGAGTCTCCCGTCGACGAGACCCTCAAACGTCGGCTTCGGGAGGCGTACCTCAACGACGAGGAGGACGAACTGGTGGTCACGGCGGTTCGGATCGAGGGCGACGAGGCGGTGGTCGAGACCCGGCTCCCACACGGGGAGGCGACACATACCGAGCGGTTCGACGCGCCGAAAAGCGGGTCTTTAGAGGAGTGTGCGGAGTTTCTGCGGTTCCTCGATTTCGCTGGTGTCTCGCCGCTGGACCTCGACGAACTCGTCGGCGCACGGCTGCCGGCGACCTACGATCCCGAGACGGGCTGGCGCGTCGCCGGAGAGTTTCGCGATGGCAACGTGAACGCCACCGAGAGAACCGGGATCGCCGCGGCGGCGAGTCGATCGGTCGAGTGGATGCGGACCTATCGTGACTGGCTGATCGTGCTGCTTCTCGTCGGCGGAGAGCTACTGTTCGTCGTGGTCCTCATCGTGGTTTTTGGTTGATACGGTGAGGCTGGCCGGACCGAGTCACAGCCCCCAGATCCACACGACGCCGAGCGTGGTCACGACCGCGAGCAGGAACTGGAGTGGGGCACCCACCCGGAGGAAGTCGGTGAACCGGTAGCCGCCGGGACCGTACACCATGAGGTTCGTCTGGTAGCCGACGGGCGTCATGAAGGAGGTCGCCGACGCGAAGGTAACGACGAGCAGGAACGAGAACCCGCTGGCGTCGAGGCGGGCGGCCGCGTCGACCGCGACCGGGATCATCAACACGATCGTGGCCACCGGCGTGATCACGTTCGCGAGCAGCCCCGTCACCACGGAGAACAACAGCAACACGGCCACGAGCGGCAGGATCGTCGCGGTCGCGACGAGCGTCTCGGCGATGAGCGCCGCCCCGCCCGTCTCCTCCATCGCGAGCCCGAGCGGGATTACCCCGGCGAGGAGAAAGATGACGTTCCAGGAGACGGCGTCGTAGGCGTCCGCGGAGGAGAGACAGCCGGTGACGATCATCGCGAACACCCCACCCAACGCCGCGATCACGATCGGGAGGACGTCGAACGCCGCCAGCCCGACGACGCCCCCCATGATCGCGACCGCGACGGGCGTCTTCGGCGAGAGCGGCGGGACCGCGTCGACCCCCTTTCCACCGTCGGAATCACTCGCCTCCAGCCGGTCGAGCGCGTCCTCGTCGAGCACGAACAGGTCGTCGCCGTCGGCGAAGTACTCGGTCGACTCGGGCGTCGTCTGGACTAAGAGGAGGTCCCCCGCGGCCAGCTCGACCTCGTGGAGGCCGGTCCGGATCAGCTCGCCCTCCCGGCGGATCGCGAGCACCTGCATCCCGTGGAACGTCGCGAGGCGAGCCTCGGAGAGGGTTTCTCCGACGTACGCGGACGTCTCCGGCACGACCGCCCGCCCGAGCCGATCCGCGGAGGGGGCGTCCGCGAACGTCTCCTCGGTCACCTCGCCGCGAGGGACCCGATCGAGCCCCTGTCGTTTCAGGAAGCGGTTCACCGCCTCGCGCGCGCCGTTGACCACCAACACGTCGCCCGCCTGAAGCCGTTGATCGGTCTCGACCGCGAGGAACGCCTCCCCGTTCCGACGCAGTTGGAGCGGCGTAACCGGCGACTCGGTCCGGTCGTCGAGCTCGCCGAGGCCGAGCCCGACCGCGGGTGAGCCGGCCGGAACTCGAACCGTCGTAAGGTACTCCTCCAGGCCGAACTCCTCGACCAGGTCGGCGTCGGCCGGGATCCGCGCGGGAGTGAGCCAGCGACCGACCGTCATGAGGTACGCGAGTCCCACCGCGAGGACGACGACCCCGAGCCCGGTGAACTCGAACATCCCGATCGGGCCACGGTCCAGCAGGGTGGCGGTAAACTCGCTGGCGAGCAGGTTCGTGGAGGTCCCGATGAGCGTCAGCGTTCCGCCCAGTATCGCGGCATACGACAGTGGGAGGAGCAGTTTCGAGGGCGATACCCCGCTCTCTTTCGCGAGGTCCGTGATCATCGGGATAAAGACGGCGACCACCGGCGTGTTGTTGATGAACCCCGCGATCGGCCCCGTCGTCCCGATCGTCGCCGCCAGCGCGCGCGTCTCGCTCCCTCGGGCGAACCCGGCGAGCCGGATCCCGAGCCGCTGGACGAGCCCCGTTTGTCCGATCCCGGCGCTCAGCATGTACATCGCGACGATGGTGACCGTCGCGGTGTTGGCGAACCCCGAGATGGCCCCGCGCGCGCCGACGCCCGTCCACGGCTCCAAGGCCGCGAGTGCGACGACGATCCCGATGGCAGTGACGTCGTTGGGGATGACCTCCGAGACGAACAGCACCAGCGCAACCCCGATCAGCGCGAACACGACGAGCGCGCCCGTCGAAACGCCGAAGACGACCATGACGTACCCGACTCACCACCGTTATATATCCGTTCGCCTCTGAGCCGTTTCTCCGAGCAGGCTCCGCGAGGGTTCCGTTCACCTCTAGTTATAAACCGGTCTCGCGGTACGGATGGGTGTTTACAAACTATCAGCTGAGAAGCGGTCGCCTCGCCGCCCCAACGCGTCGAGTGTTACTGGATGTGGCCTTCACGGCGCAGCTGGTCGGCGTCCTCGTCGGTGTAGCGCCACTCGACGTTGGCCTTCTCGTCCTGCCACGACCACGGCTCCGCGAGGACGACGTCGCCCTCGTTAATCCACGTTCGATACTTCATGCGGCCCGGAATGCGGCCCAGTCGCGTCTCTCCGTCCACACACCGGAGGCGGACGTGATTGCCGCCGAGGTGCTCCGTCACGACGGCGAACACTTCGTCATCTGAGGGCATTCGGAGGTTCCGACGCCCGGATTCTTCGCTCACGTCGTTGGGTAGAACGTACGGCGGTATAAGTGATTTGAGACGCGGGCGAACGTGTCCCACGAGAGTCGTTCACGTGCCTCAAGTGATCGGGCCGACGCTACTCGGACGCGTCGCCGGCTCTGTCAAACCCGTCTCCGGCCCCGTCGAACGCGGCGTCGACCTGATCGAACGTCGCCGCCTCCTCGCCGGAGTTGTCGACGACGAGGTGGTCGGTGTCGATCCCGTCGAACAGCTCCTTGAACCGGAGGTGGATGTCGAAGTCCGCGTCGCTGATGCCGTCCCGACGCTCGATTCGGCGTTTCACGATCGACTCCTCACATTCGACTTTTACGAGTTCGAACCCGTCGGCGGCCTCGCTCGCCATCCGTCGAACGTCGCGACGGAAGCGCTCGTCCGCGAACGTGGCGTCGAGGACGACCGCGTCGCCGGCGGTAACCCGATCGCGAGCACGCGCCACCAACTCCTCGTAGACCGCGGCGGTCTCCTCGTCGGAGTAGGTCGGGTCCGGGAACAGTTCCTTCCGGATTACATCCGTCCGGAGCACTCGCCCGTCGACGTGGTCGGCGACTCGACGTGCGACCGTCGTCTTCCCGACGCCGGGGAGCCCGCAGACGACGACGAGTACGCCAGCGGCAACCGTCTCCGCGCCAGCCGGGTTGCTGGCGGAGGGGTCGACCGCATCGCTGGCGGAGGGGTCGACCGCGTCGCTGGCGGCTGTGGTCGTTGGGGGTGGAGAAGCCTCCGTCGTTCCCGCGGTGGCCTCCGTCGTGCTCTGCTCGGGAGCGTCGGTCGCCTCACGGTCCGCCATCGGCACCTCGCCAGGGTTCGGCCGTCGGTCGCCCTCCGTGACTCATCCGGATCGAGAGTCCGGCGAGAGCTACATGAAACTTCCCCTCACGACGGACGCATGTGACCCCTGAACACGGCTGGTGGACCCCACGGAGGGGCCGGTTCGAGCGAAGCGTTCAAATCCCGTGGCGACGACGGTACGGGCATGGAAAGCATCATTCTCGACGAGGACGACGAAGTGCTCGCCCCCGCGGTCGTGGTCGCGACGATCGCCCTGATCGGCGTGTTCGTCATCGGGCTCGTGTATCAATCGATCGGGCTCGTCATCTGAGCGGGCCCCGTCGGTTCGGCCCCGACCAGCGACGGGTCGTGCGCGTGAACGTCGCGTTCGCCGACGCTCCCGTCCCGGCCGAGGCCGTTGCCCGAAGCGATGTCGCTTTTATTCTCGCGGCGAGGAGACGACGTATGACGCGTGAGATCCTCACGGAACTGCTCGACCGCAACGACGACCACGTCGCCGCCCTCGATCGGGACGTGTTCGCCGACAAGCGAGATGTCCAGCGTCCTCCGGTCGTCTCCGTCTGCTGTTCCGACTCCCGAGTCTCACAGGAGGGGATGTGGTCCGTCGACGGGCCGGGATACCTGTTCACCGCCGGGAACATCGGCAATCGGGTGATCGACGTCACGGCGACCGGCGAGCGCGTCCTGGAGGGCAGCGCCGCCTACCCGCTCGGACACACCGAGACGAACGTGCTCGCGGTCGTCGGGCACACGGGTTGTGGGGCGGTCGGGGCGGCGTTACAGGCGGTCCGAACCGGCGAGTACCCCGACGAGGCCGGCGTCCGTGCCGACGTCGAGGAGCTCGTTCCGATAGTCGAGGAGGGGTTGTCGGACCCGGCAGTCACCGAAGGGTCCGACGACGTCACGGTACGCAACCGCCTCGTGGAGTACAACGTCCACGAGCAGGTCGCCTTCGCGTCCGGCAGCCCCGACGCGGCGGGTGCGGACGTGTACGGCTTCGTCTACGACTTCCACGGCGAGTACGGCGACCGCGACGGTGCCGCCTACCTCGTGAACGCGAACGGCGAACGGGACGCCGACGCGCTCCGCGAGCTAGTCGGCGACGACCGAGCCGACCACGTCGGCGGCCTCCTCGCGAACTGAGACTGACGCGCCGTATTCACGTTCGATCCGCATCCGACAGCGGTATGCCTTCCGGGGGCGAACTGTGGGTAATGGACCGCCGCGTACTGTTCGCGACCCTGATCCTGTTCGCCGGCGGCGCGACCGGCGTTGGCGTGGCCGCCTTCGCGTTCGTCGGCCTCGACGATCCGACTCCCGACGCGACCGTGATCTGGGAGTCGGATCCCGCGGACGGCGACGACGGGACGGGCGCGACCGTCGCGACCGTCGACGGCGACGCGCTCCTCGTCCAAGCGACGCTCGAAGGCGGCGAGATGGCCGTCCGAGCCGTCGAACCGGGCGGGGAAGTCGCGTGGACGGCGTCGGTAGCGGGCGACCCGGCGAACGACGGTGAGTCGGTAGCGGAAAGTGATCCGATCGACATCAGCGGGCTCGCAGCCGGGTCACTCGCCGGTGACCCGGTCGTCGCCCTGACAACGGAGCCCGGATCGCTCGTCGTTCTGGACGCACGGGACGGATCGGAACGGTTCGCGGTCGAGTTGGACGGCTCCGGCGGGATCGCTCCCGCCGTCGGTGATCCGACTGGCCACGGCGAAAGCGTCGTCGTCGCGGTCACCGAGGAGGGGACCCTCCTCGCGGTCGACGCGGACGGTGAGGAACGCTTCGAGACGACCCTCGACGGCACCGTCGAGCGTCAACCCTTGGTCGTCGACGCCGACCCGGATCCCGACGGCCGAGACGAGCCGGTCGCCGGCGGGATCGCGGTGACGACTGCCGGAACCGATCCCGGAACCGTGAGCCTGTTCGACGTCGACGGCGAGGTGGAGTGGAACGCGACGCCGTCCGTGACCGCCACCAGTTGGACCGCGGCGTCGACGCGGCGTGGTCCCGTCCTCGCGCTCGGCGGGACGAACGGGAACGTGGAGACGTTGGAGGGGGCCGACGGGTCGGCTCGATACGAGGTCGGCCTACAGGACCTCCCGATCGAGGTCGGGGAGACCGACGCCGGGCGGGTCCACGTCGGCGGCGTCGGCGATGTCTGGTCCGTCGATCTGCTCGACGGTGAGGTAGTCTGGAAACAGCAGTACGGCGGCGAAACCCGCGTGAACGCGCCGGGCGTCGCGGACGTCACCGGCGACGGGACGCCGAACACGGTCGCCGTGAACCGCGGCGGCGACGTCCTCGCGATGAACCGGAACGGCGACGGGGCGGTCCGCGGGAGCGTTCCGAACGCGGTCGTGTACGCCGGACCGCTGTTCGCGGACGTCACCGGCGACGGCGTCGACGAGACCCTCGTCGTCGGCGAGGACGGAGTGGTCCGGGCGATCGACGCCTGACCCGTCCGTGGCGATGACCGATCTCGGGGGTATTTATACCAGTTTCGCCGCAGGATCGACTGACTGCGAGGAGACGGCACGATCGTTTCACCGGAAACTCGGTGTGTCAACGAAGTAGTTACTACCGGCCCTGACGGGTCGGAGCGGCTGAAAAACGGCGGCTATCCGGGCGGTCCGGCTAGTGGTTCTCGTCCTCGTACACCCACGCGGCGGTGTCGAGGCCGTAGTCGACGAGCTCTTCGTCGTCGAAGAACAGGTCGATCTCGCGTTCGTTCGCGCCCTCGTCCTCGTGGTCCGACGCGTGGATCACGTTATGGCCGAGGTCGAGTCCGAAGTCGCCACGGATCGTGCCCGGAGCGGACTCGGCGGGGTCGGTCTCGCCGACCATCGCGCGGACCTGTCGGGTCGCGTCGGCACCCTCCCACACCATCGCGAAGACGGGGCCGGAGGTGATAAACTCGACGAGCCCGTCGAAGAACGGCTTGTCCTCGTGTTCGCCGTAGTGCTCGTGAGCGAGCTCCTCGTCGATCCGCATGAACTTGCCGCCGACGAGCTTCAGCCCGCGCTCCTCGAAGCGCGAAACGATCTCACCGATGAGGCCGCGCTGGACGCCGTCGGGCTTGACCATCACGAAGGTTCGCTCGTCGTGGTGGCTCACTGTTCGCCACCCTGCCGACGACCTTCCTCGGTCCACTCGAGGTCGCGCGCCTCGCGACCGAGGAGGTAGTTCTTCTCCGCCTTCGAGTCGACGAAGTGGAGTATCTGTCCGTTCTTTTTCACGAACATCGTGCCCGTGCCGGGCTCGATTTCCTCACCGGTGTAATCACAGGTGCGTGTCTCGACCATTGGTTATCGCCCTCCGATGGAGTCCGCGTCGCGCTGGGTCTCCCGGAGCTGGAGCACGTCGCCCATACGGACGGGGCCCAGGACGTTCCGAGTGATGATGCGTCCCTTGTTCGATCCCTCTTGGATGCGGCACTTGACCTGCATGGCCTCGCCGTGCATCCCGGTTTTGCCGACGACCTCGATCACCTCGGCGGTGGTCGAGTCGCCGATACCCTCTTCTGCGCTCATGGGTGGTTATCGGAGCTCCGCGACCTTCTCGTCGATGTCCTCGACGTCGTCGGCGGCGTCGCCGGCGTCGACGATGGCAGCGGCGGCCGAGCCGACTTCGAGGCCCGCGGCGTGGCCGACCTCGTCCTGCGTATCGACGAAGACGACCGGAATACCCTTCTCCTCGGCGAGTTCGGGGAGATGCATCACTATCTCCTCGGGCGAGACGTCCTCGGCGACGAGGACGAGCTTCGCGTTGCCGCGCTCGACGGATTTGGTGGTCTCGTTGGTTCCTTTCTTTACTGTTCCGGTGTCTCGGGCGACCTCGAACGCTTCAAGCGATCGCTCGGCGAGGTCGGCTGGGGTGTCGTAGTCTACGTAAACTGGCATGTGTTGTTCACCTATGTCCTCCGTGTGAGCTCGCGTGTCCGTCCCGTAGCCGGTCCCTGTCGGAACGGCACATCATCGACCCCACAGAGGGTGTACTCCGGAGTTGGCTTGGCCGTCATAAAAACGCTTTCAATACGCCCCGAGCGTGTCAGCGGGGCGCATGGGTTTCCTCCCGGGGCTCTCCGGACGTCGTTCCCCTACTCCGAGCCCTTTTACCGGCTCGACCGACTGACTTCGGTAAATGGTCAGGCTGGTTCACTACTCCGACATCGAGAACGTCTTCGACGCCCCCGAGCGAGCGGCACGCCTCGCGGGCCGGATCCGGGCGCTTGACGGCCCCGACGCGGCGGTCGTCGCCACCGGCGACACCACGGCCCCGGGCGTGCTCTCGCTCGTCGCGCAGGGGCGACAGATCCTCGATTTTTATGCGGCCACCGATACGCTCCTCGACACGTTTGGGAACCACGAGTTTGACTACGGACCGGACTCCCTCCGCGGACTCGTCGCCGACGCGCCCGTTGAGTTTGTCTCCGCGAACGTCCGTGACGAGAACGGCGATCCCTTCGGTCGCGAGCAGGGCGTCGTCCCGTGGACTACCCGCGTCGTCAACGGTGAGACCGTCGGGTTCGTCGGTGTCACCGATCCCGCGACGGACTCGCTTAATCCCATGGCGGCCCCGCTCTCCTTCGACGACCCCGTCGTCGCGGTTCGGGCGGCGCTCGACGACCTCGCGAGCGCGGAACCGACCGTCGACCATCGCGTCGTACTCTCACATCTCGGCGGCGGTGACGATGCCCTCGCCCGTCAACTTGATGTCGACGCGATTCTCGGTGGGCACGTCCACAGCCCGCGGAACGAGCAGGTCAACGGGACCCTGCTCGTCCGACCGGGTGTGAACGGTGCTGTCGTCGCGGAGGTCGACCTCGGTGCGCCGGACGACCCCAACCACACCCCAACCGCGACGCTCCACGAACGCGACGGCGCGGACCCTGACACCGAGTTGAAAACGGCGCTAAACGGTCGGATGGAGGCTGCCGATCTCGACGAGGTCGTCGGGAAAGTCTCCGAACCGATCGCCCGGACGGGCGAGGTCGTTCACGGTGGAGAGTGTCGCGTCGGCAACTTCGTCGCGGACGCGTTCCGGTGGGTACACGACGCCGATGTCGGGCTCTCGAACGCCGGGGGGCTCCGACAGGGTGACGCGTGGGACGGCGACGTGACGAAGGCCGACCTGATCAGTCTCATCCCGTTCGAGGAGCCGGTCGTGTTGGTCTCCGTGACGGGCGAGGAACTTCGAGGGATCCTCCGCGAGATGGCGGCCCCCGACGTCGACTTCGGCGAGGACGACTGGTGGCACGGCCACGTCTCGAACGCGCGGGTCGTCTGGGACGCCGACGACGAAGTGCTCCGGGAGGCGGCGGTCGGCGGCGAGCCGATCGATCCCGACGCCACCTACACGGTCGCCACCTCGGAATATCTCCTCCACTCCGACCACGAGTTCCCGACGCTGGAGCAGCGCCACCGGATCGGCGAGGCCGACATCCAGTACGAGGTGCTCGCGGCGTACGCCCGCGAGCACGGCATCGACCCCGCCATCGAGGGTCGGATCGAGATTCGGGGTCGAGCGGACGACGAGCCGAGCGATCACACGGTCCCGTCAGGGTAACGCCACGTCGATGCCGTGTCGCTCGCTCGCGGATTTCACGGTGTTGTACAGGAGCATCGCGCGCGTCATCGGGCCGACGCCGCCGGGGACGGGCGTGATCGCGCCGGCGACCTCGCTCGCCGACTCGTAATCGACGTCGCCGACGAGCGCGTACCCCTTTTCGGTGTCGGCATCGACGCGGTTGATCCCAACGTCGATAACGGTCGCACCGTCCTTCAGCATCGAGCCGCCGATGAACTCCGGGATCCCGGCCGCGGCGACGACGATGTCCGCGCTCGCGAGTTTCGCGTCCAAGTCCTCGGTACGGGAGTGACAGACGGTCGTCGTCGCGTTTCCGACCGGTGCCTTCTGGATCAGGAGGTTCGCCATCGGTTTGCCGACGATGTCTGAGCGACCGACGACGACCGCGTCCGCGCCCTCGGTTTCAACATCGTAGGCGGCAAGCAGCTTCTGGACGCCGTGGGGCGTACAGGGTTTATATCGGGCGTTTCCCGCGACGAGCCGCCCGACGTTCTCCGGGTGGAACCCGTCGACGTCCTTCTCGGGGTCGATCCGACGGAGTACCTCGCGTTTGTCGACGTGGTCCGGGACGGGTAGCTGGACGAGTATCCCGTGAACGTCCTCCCGGTGGTTGAGTTCGTCGATGGTTTCGAACAGCGTCTCGGCGGGCGCGTCGGCGTCGACGTCGACGTGGATCCCCTCGATCCCGACCTCCTCGCAGTCGCGCTGTTTCATGGAGACGTACGTCTCGCTCGCGGGGTCGTCGCTCATCAACACCGTCGCCAGCCCCGGTTTCACGCCTGCGTCCGTCAGCGTCTCCACGCAGTCCGCGACGCCGGATCGAACCTCCACCGCCACCGCCTCGCCATCGATGACCTCGGTCATACCCGAACTGTACGCGGCGAACGGAAAAACACCCCGGGATCGTGTCTATCAGCCGCAGAAGAAACAAGTTTGTATCCACGAACATGTGGTATACATCGTCCACGCCGCCCGCACCACCCACGCCGCCCACGCCACCCGCACCGCCCACACCGCCCGCGTCGCTCGGCTCGGACGGTCACTCCGGGAACAGTTCGCGCTCGCGCTCGACCGCGTCGATCGCGGCGATATCTGCGGGGTCGAGCGTGAGGTCGGCGGCCGCGAGGTTCGCCCGGAGATGAGCCCGGCTCGACGCCTTCGGAACGGTCACGACGGGCTCCTTCGCGGTCGCCCACGCGATCGCGACCGCTTCGGGAGTGGTTCCGTGTCGCTCCGCGACGTCGACGACGGCGTCCACCTCGTCGACGCGCCCGCCCGAGAGCGGCGAGTACGCGACGAGCGGGTAGCCGCCCTCGCGGGCGCGTTCCACGAGTTCCGGGCGGTAGAACAACGGGTGGAGCTCCGTCTGATGGGCTGCGATCGGCACGTCGAGAACGTCGTGAGCGCGGTCGAGGTCGGCGGGCTCGAAGTTCGAGAGGCCCACCGCGTCGACCAGTCCAGACTCGACCAGCCGGTCGAGCGCCGGAAGCGTCATTGCCGGGTCGTACTCGCCGCGCGGACGGTGGACGTACAGGAGATCGATCGTCTCGACGCCGAGCAGGTCGGCACTCTCGCGAGCGGTCGGGGTGACCTCCGCCTCGCCGAGCGCGTCGATCCACAGCTTGGTGGCAACGGTCACGTCCTCGCGGGGCACGTCGCTTGCGGGCAGCGCGTCGCCCACGACGGCCTCGTTGCCGTAGATCCGGGCGGTGTCGAGGTGACGATATCCCACGTCGAGCGCGGTCGTGATCGGCCCGGGGTTCTCGATTCCCATCGTTCCCAAGCCGACGGGCGGGAGCCTCATGGCTCACCATCAGTCGGGACCCGCATATATCCGCAGGGGATCCGGGAGCCGGGGGATCCGCCCACCGATCGGGTCACGTCGAGTCGACGGGAGCGCGGCCACAGAGGCTCACGAGGTCGTGGAGGTCGTCGAGCTCGTAGGTGGGGTCGGTGGAGAGCTCGAAGGACCGACGGTGGGGCCGACGGAGGAACGCCGAGTCGATGCCCGCGTTGTCGGCCGCGGCGACGTCGGAGTCGTTGTCGCCGACGAACAGTGCGGTCGCCGCGTCGAGGTCCTCAAGAGCACGTTCGAGATAGTACGGGGACGGTTTCTTCCGTGAGAGGCTGGCGATCGACGGCTCGCGGCCGTAGACGACGTGGAACCGGCCGGCAAGCCCGAAGTAGTCGAGCAGGTCGTCGAGCGTCGCTTGCTGGTTCGAGGAGACGATCCCGAGGGGAACGTCGAGATGGCGGAGCGCGTCGATGTCGTCGTAGGGGGTCTTCCGACCGGCTCTGGCGGCGTCCGCCTGTGCCGCGGTCGCGACCTCGTCGCGGACGCGCCAGAACTCGACCGGATCGAGGTCGTACCGCTCACAGATGTCGGTCAGGGTCGCGGGGTCGACGCCGACGGCGACCTCGTCGACGTGAGCGAGGTCGGGGTCGGTCTCGCCCAGCCGCTCGAAGGCGTCCCAGGCGGCCTCCCGGAGGGTGTCGAACGGGGTCCGACCGAGCAACACCCCGTCGTGGTCGAAGACGACGGCGTCGTACACGGCCCCACCTCGGTCGGTAACCATCAAAAAGGTTTCACCGTCTCGGTGAATCGGCTGTACCAGCGTCTCAGGCCTCTATTCGGGCTCGAACGAGCGATTCCACGGGTCGGAACGACTCCCGCACTTTCAATACCCGGCGCGTCGAACTAGTAGATTGGACCATGAACATCTCTGATATCGCAGTACCGGAGTACGTGGAAGTCGCCGCCGATGAGCGACTCGCCAAGGTCCGGTCCATCTTCGAGCGGGAGAACCCCAAGGGAATCGTCGTCACGGAGGGCGGTGAGTACGCGGGCGTAGTCGGTGAAAAACAGCTCCTGCGCTCTCGTATGGAGGACGACACCAAGGTCTCCGCCGTCATGAAGCCCGCCCCATCGGTGAAGCGGACGGAGGACGTCCGGGAGACGGCCCGTCTCCTCGTCGAGGGCGACGTGAAGATCGCCCCCGTCTACGAGGGCGAGAAGCTCTACGGCGTCATCACGGTCGACCAGATCCTAGAGGCGGTTCTCGACAGTCTCGACGCCATCACCGTCGATCAGGTTGCGACGACCGACGTGATCGGGGTCAACGACGGCGACAGCGTCGGCAAGGCGATCAACCGCCTCCGCGAAAACGGCGTCTCCCGACTTCCCGTCCTCGACGACGACGGCGGGCTCGTCGGCGTCGTCACCACGAACGACATCGTGGAATTCGTCGTTCGCGACCAGGAACGACAGGGCAGCGGCGACCGCGCCGGCGATATCGACCGGATGCTCGATCTCCCCGTCTACGACATCATGTCGACGCCCGTCATCACCGCTACCGGTGACGAGACGGCGAAGGCCGCCGTCTCGCGGATGTTCGACAACGACGTCTCCGGACTGGTCATCACCCCGAACGATGCGGAGACCGTTGCGGGAATGGTCACCAAAACGGACGTGTTGCGCGCGCTCACGTTCACCGAGGAAGACGCGATGGACGTTCAGATCACCAACGTCGACCTCCTCGACCGCGTCTCCCGCGAGCACGTCGTCGAGTCGATCGAGGACGTCGCGGACAAGTACGCCGAGATGCAGGTGATGCACGCGCACGTTCGACTCCACCGGCACAAGGAGAAACTTCGCGGCACCCCGCTGATCCAGTGTCAGATCCGACTCCGGACCAATCAGGGTCAGGTCGGCGGATCCGGCGAGGGGTACGGCGCGGAACACGCCTTCCACGTCGCGCTCGACAAGCTCGAACGCAACGTCCTCGAGATCAAGGGCGTTAACGCCGACGCGGAGTACAAAGGCCAGCTCCTCCGGAAGCTCGGCGGGATGTAGGCGGGGGCGCCCGACCACATTCGGGCAGCTCCGGACCCGTCCGCATCGTACCGTATCTGTACCGCTCACCTCCACGGGTTCGCTACTCGTCGACACCTGCCGCAAGCCCGTCCTCGACGATCCGGAAGGTAGCCGTGTCGCCGGCGGGTTTCGAGCGGTGTTTCTCCAGTGTCGCTCGGCGGTTCCCGCCGCGGAACCGGTCCACTCTGAGGATCGCCCCGGTCCAGTGGTTGAGGGTGTTCCCGCCGAGCGCGCGGTCCCGGTCGCCGTCCGGATCGGTGAACACCTGATTGGTGATCACGACCGCCAGATCGTGTCTGCGCGCCAACGAGAGCAGGTGCGTCACCTGCTTTGCCACCTTCCGGAGGGACTGGCCGCCCTCGGTGTCGCCGGCGCGTTCGAGCCGGTAGAACCCCGTCGCTGAGTCCAACACGATGAGGTCTACCTCCGGGGCCAACTCCTCGGCGTCACGGACCGCCTCGCGCTGGTCCTCGAAGTCGTACGCCTCCGTGATCACCAGCCGAGCGGCCAACTCCTCGATAGTATCGTCGCTGCCGGGACGCCCGGCGTACCCCGCCGCGATCTGTTCGAACCGATCGATGGAGAGCCCCTCGGTGTCGATGAACAGCGACCGGTCGCCGCCGGCGGCGACCTCGACCGCCGCGGCGAGCGCGAGGTTCGTCTTCCCGGCCGCCGGCGGCCCGTACACCTGCGTGACGACTCCGCGTTCGAAGCCGCCGCCCAACAGGTCGTCGACCGGATCACAGCCGGTCGGGATCGGATCGCTCACTACGAGGGAGTTCACTCCCGTTCGTTGTTAAACGGTCGGTCGCGGCGAGCGGCGTTCGGCCGGGAGGAAACGACCGTACCGCCGTCTACTGCGCCATCGATCGCCTACCGCGCCGCCAGCCAGTCGGCGAAGTCCTCGGTGAGGAACTCGGCGTACTCGACGACGCCGAGGTACAGCGAGACGGCGACGACGACGACAACGGGGATCCGAACCACCCAGATCCACGCCTCACCGAGGCCGCCGAGGTCGCCGATCCCGATCTCCAGTTCCTCGCGGGCGGCGTCCGAAGCCACCCAGCCGACGAACAGCGCGAGCAGCAGCGCGCCGAGCACCAGCAGGATGCTGTCGGCGAACAGGTCCAAGAGATCGAGGAAGACGAGATCGACCGTGACTGGAACCCCGAGCACGAAGACGGCGACGCCGAGACCGGCCGCGGCCGGAACGCGGTCGACGCCGAACTCGTCCATCAGATAGGAGGCGAGCACTTCGAGGATGCTGATAGCGGAGGAGAGCGCGGCGATCCCGACCATCGCGAAGAAGACGGTCCCGATGACGCGACCCGCCGGGATCTCCGCGAACGCCGCGGTGAGGCTGACGAAGATCTCACCGGCACCGCCGTCACCGGGGGTGAGTCCGGCCGCGAAGAGGAACGGGAACACCACGAACCCGACGATCACGGCGATGGCCGTGTCGAGTCCGACGATGATCCCGGCGTCCTCCGCGAGGTTCCGATCTTCTCCGAGGTAGGAGGCGTAGGTGATCATCACGCCCATCCCGAGCGAGAGGGTGAAGAAGGCCTGCCCGGCCGCCGCCGGCAGGATGCTGGTCCAGTTCTCGGCGATGACGCCGAAGTCCGGCGAGAGGTAGTATGCGTACGCCTCCGCGGACGCGTCGAGCGTGAACCCGTAGGCCGCGAGTCCGATCAGGAGAACGATGATCGCCGGCACCATCACCTTCACCGCGACCTCGATCCCGCTCCGGATCCCGGCGGCGATGATGGCCACCACGAGGACCATGAACAGGGCGTGAAAGAGTAGCGAGTCGAGTCCGGTCGCGACGCTCCCGAACAGCGCCTCGGCGGCCTCCGGGTCCGCCGCACCGGCGGCGTAGCCGTCCGTAACGCCGATGACGGTGTACCGGAGGAACCACCCGGCGACGACGCTGTAGTACGAGAGGATGATGAATCCGGTGGCGACGAACAGGTAGCCGACGTACCGCCACGCGCCGCTGCCCAACTCCTGAAGCGCGCCGACCGGGTTCAACTCCGTTCGCCGTCCGACCACGAACTCGACGAGCAGCGCCGGGAACCCGATCAGAGCGATGAAGGCGAGATACACCAGCAGAAACGCTGACCCGCCCTCCTGTCCCGTGATGAAGGGGAACCGCCAGATGTTCCCGAGTCCCACCGCGCTGCCGACGGCGGCGAGAATGAACCCGACCCGTGTCGCCCACGTCTCTCGTGCCATGACTGTCGGAGAATTCAGTGAAAAATATAAAAGGATGTTCTTTGGCGCGATTCATCGTCGGTCGATCGAACGAACGATCATCAGGGACCGACAGTCCGTTCCACAGCGTCGAGACATGGGGCGTGGCGCTTGGCGGTTCCGGTCGTCGGTTCGCCACTGCCCGGTTCCCGACACGGTTTAGGTGACCCGCCCGCAACGGGTCGCTAATGAGTACGCAGGCCGCGACCGAGGAGACGGCGGTCGTGATCGGGTTGGAGGTCCACGTCCAGCTCGAAACCGACACGAAGGTCTTCTGTGGCTGTTCGACGGAGCCCGACGACGAGGAGGAGCCGAACACGCGCACGTGCCCGACCTGCCTCGGGCTGCCGGGCGCGTTGCCCGTCCTCAACGAGGCCGCGGTCGAGGCCGCGGTGAAGATCGGGAAGGCGCTCGACTCGGAGATTCCCGAGACGACCACGTTCCACCGGAAGAACTACTACTACCCCGACCTGCCGAAGAACTTCCAGCTCACCCAGTACGACGCCCCGATCTGCGCGGGCGGCGAGCTAGCGGTCGCCGTCGACGGCGACCGGCGCACGATCGGGATCACCCGGGCGCACTTGGAGGAGGACCCGGGAAGCATCCAGCACGCGGGCGGCTCCATCGAGTCGGCGACACATACCCTTATCAACTACAACCGCGCTGGCACGCCGCTGATGGAGGTCGTCACGGAGCCCGACTTCCGGTCGCCCGCCGAGACGCGCGCGTTCCTCGCAAAGCTGGAGGAGGTGCTGGAGTATCTGGGAGTCTTCGATGCGACCCGCGACGGGAGCCTGCGCGTGGACGCCAACGTCTCGCTCGTCCCCGCGTCGGAGATGGCCGAGGACGGCTCCGTCCCCGAGGACGTGCTCGCCGACGCCGATCGCGCCGAAGTAAAGAACATCTCCAGTCACAGGGGCGCGGAGAAAGCGCTCGCCTACGAGATCTCACGCCAGCGAAACGTCCTCCGTCGCGGTCGCGAGATCGAACAGGAGACCCGCCACTGGGACGAGGGCCGCGGCGTCACCGTCTCGATGCGCTCGAAGGAGGCCGAAAAGGACTACCGGTACTTCCGCGAGGCCGACCTCCCCGCCCTTGAAGTGTCGGACTGGAAGGAGGAGATATCCATTCCCGAACTCCCCGACGCCCGTCGTGAGCGGTTCGGGGAGGAGTACGGGCTCGACGACGAGGCCGCCTCGAAGCTCACCTCGACGAAGGCGGTGGCGGACTTCTTCGAGGATGTCGCGAGCGAGTTCGACCCCGAACTCGCGGCGACGTGGGTCGCCGACAACCTGCTCGGCGAACTCAACTACCGCGAGCTGGCGATCACGGACGTCGACGGCCGCCTCGACGAGTTCAAACGCCTGATCGAGCTCGTCGCCGCCGAGGAACTGACGGTCAAGAACGCCGAGGAGGTCGTGCTCCGCGGGATGCTCGACGAGGGCGACGACCCCGAGGCGATCATCGACCGCGAGGGGCTCGGCAAGGCGGAGGGCGACGAGGTCGCGGACGCGGTCGCGGCCGTCGTCGACGAGAACCCCGAGGCGGTCGCCGACTACCGCGACGGCGACGAGGGCGCGATCAACTTCCTCGTCGGACAGGTGATGCAGGCGACCGGCGGCAGCGCCGACCCCGGGCAGGTGAACGGACTGCTTCGGGAGGAGTTAGACGACTGAGCCGGCCGGGCGACGAGCAGTACTCTTAAATGACAGCAGGAGTGGGTATATCAGATCGCCGGCGACGAGATCGTATTTAAAGTGGTATGAGCGGCAGCGACGACCACTTATAAACGAGCGATGCTATCGGCGTCACCGGCGGCTCCGCCGCCGGTTGCTAGCGAGAGCTTCGCTCTCGCCCTGCGCCTCGGTGAGCGGCTCGGAGAGCCGCGAACCGCGAGGGACCGAGGGTCCCTCTGGCAGCCGGCGCTACGCGCCGGCGACAACGCAAGTGACGAGGAGCGCAGCAAAGCGCGCGAGTCCTCGCGACTGGGGCTTTGGAGGTGTTCACCGCCGATCCGCCAGCAGCCATTTATAAACGAGCGACTGAGGCTTTGGACGCATTCACCGCGTCAGCAACGACGTATAAACAGCTGCCAGCAACACCACTAGTCCACTTATAAACACCTACCAAACCGTATTGCGAGACCTACTCCCGGAGTCGATCACGAACGTCTCCGCGTGGACCGGACGCAAGTCAAAGGGAGTCACGTGCTCACTCCGGGCCTCGATCGCTCAGCTCGTCGATCGCGTCCTCGATCGCGTCGTAATCGGGGAACTCAGGGTGTTCGCCGGCGACCCACGCGTATCGGACGACGTGCTCGGTGTCGAGGAGGAAGACGGCGGGGCGTGCCTCCGTGATCCCGGCCATCCCATCGACATCGTGGTCGACGCCGTAGCGCTCGACCACCGTCGCGCTCGGATCCGAGAAGATCCGGATCCCGTCGCCACGCTCGGCGAGCAGCCGCTTGTGCTCGTACGGCGAGGAGACCGAGAGTCCGTACACGTCCACGTCGTCGGCCCAGCCGCGGTCGTCGATCTCGTTGTACAGGTACGTCGTCTGGAACGCGCCGTCCATCGGATGGAACAGGAGGAGCGTGGGTCCGTCGACGAGGTCCGCGAGCGCGCGATCCTCCCAGAACTCGTCGCCGACGAGAGGGCGAGTGAACGCCGGTGCCTCGTCGCCGACCGCGACGTGGTCCGTTTCGGGGAGGTCGACGACGTCGAAGCCGAGATCCATCTCAGGCACCCCCGGCTGCCGCCCCGTCGCCGCTTGCGCCCCCACCGTAGGTCCGTTCGAGGTACGCGACGATGTTGGCGCTCTCGGACATCGTGACGCCGGCTTCCTCGTCGACGATGACGGGGACGCTCCGCGCGCCGGAGACGCGCTTGACGACGTTGCGCTCGGAGTGCATCGGCTCGACGTATCTGGACCGGTAGTCAAGTCCGAGCGCGTCGAGCGTCCGAGCGACGCGCTCGCAGAACGGACACGCTTGGAGTCGATAGAGCGTGATCGGTTGCTTCGACATGGACGGTCGTTGGGCTGCCGGTCGGGTAACCGTGTCGACGCCGGCGGAACTCACTCCCCGTCGGTCGTCGTCTCCGAAACCGGATCGCGGCCGCCGATCGTCCCCGCCTCGTCTACCGCCCCGTCGACCGTCTCGTCTACCGCCCCGTCAACTGGCTCGCCCACCGCCTCGTCGAGGGACGCCTCGACGTCCGTGGACGGCGCGGCGGGGCCGTCGGTCCCGAAGAGATCCTCGCGGGCACAGGCCGCACAGTAGTGGTTCGTCTCGTACTCGTGGGTGCGGACCGGCACGCCCGCCACGAGCGTCTCGTCACGACGGCGACGAACGACCCCGCCGTGGAACTCCCGGTCGCAGACGACACACGGCTCCTCGACTGGGTCGACCGGTTCGAGAACCCGGTGGTCGACCGTCTTCCGCCGGCCGAACGCCGTGATCCGGTGTCGGCGATCCAGTCGATTGTCGACCGGCGGGGCAACCAAGAGACCGGCGAGCGCGAGCACGAGTCCCACACCCGCCATGGCGATCGACCCGCCCTGTGCGGCGACAACCGCGATGAACAGGCCGATAAGGAGCACGAACGCACTCAACGCGTACGCGGCGGCGGTCGTCAAGACGGACTCCTCGTCCGGATCCCGCTTCGGCATGGGGTAGTGCTCGTCGTCGACGGAGAGTCGGCGCGTCTCGGCGAGGGTGGAGTGGTGATAGTAGCCGTACAGGAGGTTGCCAACGCCGCCGGTGGTGGGTAACAACAGGACGTGGATCGGGATCGAGCCGATGTCCCGGTCGACGAGGGTGACCGTGTGGCCCTCGTCGCGTTTCACCTCCCAGCCCGCGTCGAGATGGTGTCGCACTCGCCGCCGGAACGCCGACTCGTCGGCGGTCGACGTGGGGCCGTCGGGGGTCGACGTGGGGTCGTCGGCGGTTGACGTGGGGTCGTGGAGTTCGTCGTTCGACCCACCGGTTGACGACCGGGCCGCCCCGGTTTCGGAGGCCGACCGATCGGCACCGCAACCGGAACAGAACGCGTCGTCGGGTGCGAACTGATCGCCGCACTCCCGGCAGTACTCGGGCCGTCGTCCGGCGTTCAGGTCCGTGCCGCACGTCGAACAGAAGTTTGCGTCGGCGTCGACGGTTGCGCCGCACTCGTGGCAGGTCGGTCGCTCGGAATCGTCCGGTTGCTCCGGATCGCTCGGATCCGTCGTGGAGGGCATCGATCGAATCATGTGTCGTCGACGACTTATGGGTTGCCGTGGATCCGTGCCATCGCGACACCGTCGGAGAGTAACCCTTTAACAGTCGCCCGACACACGATTAATGAGCATGGGTTCATCGTCGAGCGTACTACTGGCTGGCGTTCCGGGGGCTCCGCCGGTGGTCGATCCTCTCGTGACCGTCGGTGGTATCGCCGCTATCATCGTCCTGCTCGGGATGTCGGCGTTCTTTTCCTCCTCCGAGATCGCGATGTTCTCGCTGCCGAAACACCGCGTGTCAGGACTCGTTGAGGAAGGCGTCAAACACGCGAAGACGATCCAGATTCTGAAAGAGAACCCCCACCGCCTGCTGGTGACGATCCTCGTCGGCAACAACTTGGTGAACATCGCGATGACCGCCATCGCGACCGCGCTCATCGGCGCATACGTCGAGAGCGCACTGCTAACGATCGTCCTCACCACCTTCGGTATCACGGCGGTCGTACTGCTGTTCGCCGAGACCGCCCCGAAGTCGTACGCCGTCGAGAACACGGAGTCGTGGTCGCTGCGGATCGCTCGACCGTTGAAGTACTCACAGACGGTCCTATATCCGTTGGTCGTCCTCTTCGATTACCTCACTCGCGTCGTCAACTCGATCACGGGCGGCCGGGCGGCGATCGAGTCGACGTACGTCACTCGCGAGGAGATACAGAACATCATCGAGACGGGCGAGCGCGAGGGCGTGATAGAGGAGGAGGAGCGAGAGATGCTCGACCGTATCTTCCGGTTCAACAACACCATCGCCAAGGAGGTGATGACGCCGCGACTCGACGTCACCGCCGTGCCGAAGGAGTCGACGGTCGAGGAGGCGATAGAGAAGTGTATTCACGCCGACCACGAGCGAGTCCCGGTGTTCGACGGCAACCTCGACAACGTCGTCGGGATCGTCACCGTCCGGGACCTCGTCCGCGAGCTACGGTACTCCGAAGGCGATCCCTCGCTCGACCGCGTCATCAAGCCGACCCTCCATGTCCCCGAATCGAAGAACGCCGACGAACTGTTGGAGGAGATGCAGGACAACCGCCTCCAAATGGTGGTCGTCATCGACGAGTTCGGAACGACGGAGGGGATCATCACTTTGGAGGATATGGTCGAGGAGATCGTCGGCGACATCCTAGAGGGCGACGAGCCGGAGCCGATCGAGTTCGTTGGCGACAACGTCGCGTTCGTCCAGGGCGAGGTCAACATCGACGAGGTCAACGAGATGCTCGACATCGACCTTCCGGAGGGCGAGGAGTTCGAGACGCTCGCCGGGTTCGTGTTCAACCGAGCCGGCCGCCTCGTGGAGGAGGGCGAGGAGATCGAGTTCGACGGGATCCGGATCCGTATCGAGCAGGTCGACAACACCCGGATCATGAAAGCACGCGTGACCGTACTCGACGTTACCGAGGCGGAGGACGGACCCGACGAGGCGGAGGCGCAGGTCGACGAGGCGGAGTAACCGGCGAGAACTCCTCCCGTGCTCGGGAGGGGAACTCGTCCCGTGTTCGACTCAGACCGCGTACGCGCGAGCCGCCGCCACGAGCGCCTTGCGGTAGTCACTCTCGGAGGGGTCCGGCCCGAGGGCTAGGAACCGCCGTTTGAACCCGTCGACGTCGATCTCCTCCGCGTCGCTTTCGGCGGCGCGGGCGAGGTCGTACAGCCGGTGTGAGGGGTCCACGAGGCCGTGACGTTCGACCAGCGCGAGCGCGAACGCCGCGTTCACGGCGGTGATATCCGGGTCAGCACCCGCGGTCACCGGGGGCGACCCGGCGCGGTCGGGGTCGGGTCGGTCGGCGATCGCACTCGCGAGCGTCGATTCGAGGAAGCCGACCAGTTTGTCCGACGGCGCGACCGAGAGTGTGATGTCGTCGGCGTAGATGTCCTTCATGTGGTTCGCGATCTGGTAACAGTGAGCGAGTTTTCGGCGCTCGACCTCCTCACCGGCGAGACCGAGATACAGTGCCTCCTCCGTGGACTGGAGGTGTGAGGCGTGGCCCTCCTCGTAGCGGGCCATATGCGACAGCTCGTGAACGGCGAGTTCGCGGGCCATCGCGCTCGTGGCGGCCCGCCGCGAGACGTTCAACACGTGGTGGTCGTCGTAGTGAGCGGCCCACGTTCGCTCGTCGGGGTCGTCTCGAACCGTGACGCGGACGGGTGCGTCCAGCGAGAACTCGGTTTCGAACAGGTCGGCAGCGCCGAGAAACGGGTCGGGGGGGACGTCCCCCTGTACGCGAAGGTCCATGCGTATCAGTATCACGGTATGAGGGGCTAAGTCTCTTGCGCCCGCCCGTCCAAGCCGGGGCCATGCCGGTCTACGCAGCGTACGACGACGGCCTCCGTGTCATCGATCCGGACGCGAAACGCGTCGAGACGCGGTTAGACGGACGCCGAGTCGAGTGTCTGGCGGTCGACGATCGCGTTCCCGACCGAGTGCTCGCGGGGACGTCGGACGGACTGTTCCTGTCCGACGATCACGGGGAACCGTTCGAGCGAGTCGCGACGGACGTGCTCGCGCCCGACGAGAACGAGCTCGACGCCGTCACCGCGCTCGCCGTGAGCCCGGACGACCCCGAGACGGTGCTGGTCGGGACGGAGCCCTCGTGGATCTACCGGTCGACCGATGGCGGTCGGAACGCCGAGCGAACGTCCGGACTACAGGGAGTTCCGTCGGCCGACGAGTGGTCGTTCCCGCCGCGGCCCGACACGCATCACGTCAGGTGGATCGCGATCCACCCCACCGATCCGGACCGGTGGTACGTCGGGATCGAGGCGGGCGCGCTCGTCGTCACTCCCGATGGCGGAGAGACGTGGATCGACCGCCCCGACGGCTCCCGTCTGGACACCCATGCCATCGCAACACATCCGGCCGCGCCCGAGCGCGTGTACGTCGCGGCCGGCGACGGCTACGCCGAGAGCGACGACTGCGGCGAGCGGTTCGGGACTCCGAGCGCGGGGCTCGACCACGGCTACGTCTGGGGACTCGCGGTCGACCCCGGCGATCCCGACCGCGTCCTCGTCAGCGCCGCCAGCGGCGCGGGGGCGGCACACCGACGCGGGGAGGCCTACCTCTATCGAAAGGCGGAGTGGAGCGGTACAGGCGACCACTCCGGCGAACCCGTCTGGGAACGTCTCGACGACCGCGGGATTCCGACCGGAGAGGGAACCTACCGGGCGGTGCTCGCGGCGGGGACCGGGCCCGGAGCGATCTGGGCGCTCAACGACCAAGGCCTTTACCGGACGACGGGTGGTGGGGACCGGTTCGAACGGGTTGCGGTCGGTGACGCTCTCCCGGAGAAGGCCGCACGGGCACTAGCGGTCGTATGAGAAGTGGAGTCGAAACGACGCGCCGACCGGCTTACCGCCGAACCGCGCGGACGACGAGGTAGACGAACGGGGTGTCGACGACCGCGATCAGGAGTTTGAGGAGGTACTGACCGACGATCAGGAGCGCCGCCTCGCCGAGCGAGGTCGGCATGCCGATTCCGAGTACGGCGGGCGCGACGACGAACGCGACACCGACGAAAATGACGGTGTCGAGGATCTGGCTCGTTGCCGTCGACGCGAGGTTACGCAGCCAGAGCTTCCCCGGCCCGGTCCGGTCGCGGATCTCGTGGAACACGACCACGTCCCAGTTCTGGCTCACCACGTACGCCAGCAGGCTCCCGATCACGACGTTCGTCGCGGGGCCTAACGCGACCTCGAACGCCTCCGAGACCTCCGGGACGAGTCCGGGTGCGGCGAGCGTCGACCACACCAACCCGAGCACGACGAAGTTCATCGCGAACGCGACGTTGACGAGCACCTGCGCGGACCGCCGACCGTACAGCTCCGCATAACAGTCGGACGCGAAGAACGTGACGGCGTACGCGAGCGCGGCACCCGGCAGCAGAACCTCCGCACCGAGCGCCGGCAGCTCGAACGGGAGGGGGAGCGCCAGTATCTTCGCCGCCGTCACCTGTGACGTGGCGAGCGCGGTGACGAACAGCGCGGCCAGTCCGATCCGGGCGATCTCCGCACGCGACGTCGGGTCCGCGGGGCCGAGGTCCTCGACTACCTCAGACATTCGAGTCCCCGTTCGTCTCGTCTCCGTCGTGGGCGGCGGCGTCCGCGTTTCCTTCCAGCCGACCGTGACGCTCGTCGATCTCGTCGAGCAGGTCGAGCGTCTTGCGGATCGACGCCCGTACCGCGTCGCTTCGGTTCACGAACTTTCCGTCGTCGCCGACGTGTTCGTCGAGATCCTCCAGTAGCTCCCCCGGAATCTCGACGCTTATCTTGGGCATACTCAGCGATTATTGAGGTATTATTAAACGGTGGCGGGTCGCAGGCGGCGTGTGAGGAGTAGTCACGGAACGCGTGGAACGAAGCGTTTAACATCGATGGTCGGGAAGACAGCATAACTCGCTGGTACGGACGTCCAGCGGGCACTCGCCGCCGGGTTTCGAGCTCGGTCCATCGTGGGCTCCTCGTTGCCCGGGACGAGACGAAATGTGGCCGCCTCGCGGCTGAATCGCAAGCGTCCGTGGACGACACAATGGCACGAAGCTTCTACTCGCACATCAAGGACGCATGGCAGTCCCCCAAAGAGGGGAAACTCGCGGAACTCCAGTGGCAGCGCAAACAGGAGTGGCGCGATCAGGGGGCCATCGAACGCATCGAGCGCCCCACCCGACTCGACAAGGCCCGTGAGCTCGGCTACAAGGCCAAGCAGGGCGTCATCGTCGCCCGCGTGAGCGTCCGGAAGGGCGGCTCGCGTAAGCAGCGCCACAAGGCCGGTCGACGCTCGAAGCGGCAGGGCGTCAACCGCCTCTCGCGACGCAAGTCGATCCAGCGCATCGCCGAGGAGCGCGCCTCTCGGAAGTATCGGAACCTGCGCGTGCTCAACTCCTACTGGGTCGGCGAGGACGGCTCCCAGAAGTGGCACGAAGTGATCCTGGTGGATCCGGCACACCCCGCCATCGAGAGCGACGACGACCTCAGTTGGATCTGCTCGGACGACCACAAGGGTCGCGCGTTCCGCGGACTCACCTCCGCCGGCACCAAAGGCCGCGGCCAGCGCAAACGCGGCAAGGGAACCGAGAAGACTCGTCCGTCGGTCACCGGCAACGACCGGCAGGGCAAGTAGCGCGCTTCCGGCCGCTTCGATTCCTTCCGTTTCCTCAGAAACCCCTCGCCAGCGACGCTACTCACTCATATATAACCCGACGGCCACGACGTATTGCGAGACGCACTTCCGACATCGCTCATCACCGGAGCGGGATCCGTCCGATACCGTTCGCGGAGTCGACTTGGCGAACCCGGGAACAGTTGAGTCGACCGGTCGAACCGAGTCACGGGTCCGCCGATCCACCGCGGAAAACGCCACAGATTCAAGGCCGTTCGGCACCGATCAGCAGTATGAAGATCCGGCAGAACATCCGCCATTGGGCCGCGAAGAAGGCGCTGACGACCCCGGTCGTCGGCGACGTCGCCAACGACAAACTCGTCGACATGCACACGAGCATCTTCCTCAACAAGGCCGACGAGGACCGCCGGGAGGAGCGACGGGAGCATCTCGACGACTTCTTCGACGCGACGATGGACACGTACGTCGCGGGTCTCGAAGCCGGCTTCGAGGAGGCGAAGGCCCGAGAGATCACCCACGTCCAGGCCAACTTCGACTTCTTCAACCACGGCTGGACGGAGATGATGGAGATCCCGGCCGACGAGTTGGAGGAGCACTACCGCCGGTACGAGTCCTTCTTCGTCGATCACGGAATCACCATCGACGATCCGCTTGGCGATTTCAGGCCGGCCGAGGGGATCGCGGACGCGCCGGCGACCCCCGAGCGGTTGGAGACGCCGGAGTACGAGAACGCGCTCGCCGGCTTCGCCGACGATGTCTACGTCGAGACCGACGAGGGAGAGACCGTCGTCGGCGGCGATACCGAGGAGCCGGAGAACGTGGACCCTGCGGCCGCACCCGGGCTCGACGAGGACGAAGCGAGCGCGTAGTGCCGTCCACTTTTATCTAGGCGCAGGTCGATCGGTCGGCATGAACCGCGGTCAGTCCTTTCTCCTTCTGTTGATCGCGCTCGTCGCCGTTCTCACGCTGGTCATCGTCTCGCCGTTCATCGAATACGTCATCGCCTCGGTGATACTCGCCTACGTGCTCTTTCCGTTCCACGAATTCCTCTCCGAGCGGCTTGCGCCGGTCGCCGAGGGGCGCAGCGCGCTGACGGTTCGCGCGACGGAGATGGCGTCCGCGGTGGCGCTCATCATCGGATCGATCGTGGCCGTGATCATCCCGTTCGTGTACATCTCGTTCGTGTTCGTACAGGATCTCACGGCGATTGCGGCCGGGGAAAGCGACATCGACGTCGTCGCGATCGAGGCCCGAATCGCCGAACTCACGGGTGAAGAGTTCGACATCGAAGGGTGGCTCGTGACGACCGGGGACGTGCTCCTTGATACGCTGTTCGGCGGGCTCGGCGGGATACTGACGAGCGCCCTTCGCGCGTCGCTCGGGTTGGCGCTCGCGCTCTTTTTACTGTACTACACGCTGATGGACGGCCCCCAGTTCGTCTCGTGGCTCAGATCGATGATACCGCTGCCGGCCGACGTCACCGACGACCTTCTCACGAAGGTCGACGCGACCACCCGCGGGGTCGTGATCGGACACATCTCCGTCGCGCTGTTACAGGCGCTCATCGCCGGCGCGGGGCTCTGGGTCGTCGGCATCCCCAACGTCGTCTTCTGGACGTTTGTGATGGCGATACTGGCGTTGCTGCCGCTCATCGGCGCGTTCCTCGTCTGGGGACCGGCGGCCGCGTATCTCGTCGTTATCGACGAGGTGACTGCGGGGATCCTGCTCGCCGTCTACGGCGTCGCCGTCGTCTCCATGGTCGACAACTACGCGCGTCCGCTCGTCATTGACCAACAGGCGCATCTGAACCCGGGCGTCATCCTCGTGGGCGTGTTCGGCGGGGTTTACTCGGTCGGCTTCACGGGGCTGTTCGTCGGCCCTATCGTCATCGGCGTCCTCGCCGCGACGCTGGAGACGTTCCGGGAGGACTACGACACCATGTGAACTACCCCACCCTACTCACCAGCTAGCAGCCTCGGGCGCGGTGGCCCGAGGCTGTTTACTCGGGGAGAACTGCCGCCGCGGCCGCGACCCCGGCCGCGATCCGCGCGCTCACGGCGGTCCCGAACCGGTCCACCGGGGTTCCGGGGCCGGCGTAGGCGACGCCCGGACCCCCGAAATCGCCGAGGTCGACGGGGATGGTCCGGGATCGGGAGGCTCCGGTCGCCGGAACGACGGCCGCCGCAGGGTCGCGCTCGACCCGTATCGACCGAACCGTGTCCTCGGAGAACCCCGGGAATCGGTCCGAAAGTGCGGTGAGCCACCGGTCTCGAAGCTGCTCGCCGTCGACGCGGTCGGGCACCACCCCGGAGCGCCCCCGTCCGACGAGGTACAACAGGTGTTCGTCGCCGTATCGGTCGGACGGGATCAGGTTCGTGTGCTCGATGACCGCATCGAAGGGAGCGTCGTCGACAGAGTCGTCGCTGGCGTCGAAGACGAGCCGCCATGCGTCCGTCAGCGACTCCTCGGCCGTCACGAGCGCGCAGGTCCCGGGGACCGCGTCGAGCTCCGTGTCGATGCCGGCCACACGTTCGAGATCGGTCGGATCCGTCGCGATGACGACTCCGTCCGTCTCGACGCGCCGGGCTCCGGAGTCGTCCTCGACGATGGCAGTTATGGACCGGTCCCTCTCGCCAGTCGAGGGCGAATCGTCAGTCGAGAGCGAATCGTCGGTCGAGGGCTCGACGTCGACGATCCGGGCGTTGTGGCGGATCACGTCGTCGCCGACCTGGTCGACGAGCGCGGCGACGAGCGTCCCGAGAGATCCGTCGAGATACCCGACCGACTCGCCACCGCGACCGTGGTCGGCTCGCGACTCTACCCACTCGTGGAGCCACGCCTCGGGTACCTCCTCGGCGTAGTCACCGAAACCGGCACGAACGAGCGGCTCGAACCAGTCGGCGTAGAGGTCAGCGCCGGCGCGTCCGGTGACGGCTGCCTCGACGGTCCGCCCCCCGCCAATCGGTGATCTCGAGGAGTCGTCGCTCTCATCGCTCGGTTCGGCGAGGGCGTGTTCGAGTCGACGAAGCCGGAGCGTGTTCCGGAGACCGAGCCCCGGATATGCTAACTGCTCCCAAGGAGCGTCGACGGGGTGGACGATCCCGTCGCGGTAGCGGGCCGTTCGGCCGCGACGACGGAAAAGACGATCCGCGACGCCGTGAGCGCTCAGTACCTCCCGTATCGACTCGTTCGAGCCGATGAGGTACTCGGGGAACCGTTCGACCGGGTCGCCGGCGGTGTCGTACGTCCGAGCGCGCCCTCCCACTTCGTCACCCGGTTCGAACACCCGAACCGGGTGACCGGCCGCCGTGATCCGGGCGGCCGCGACGAGTCCCGCGAGTCCGCCGCCGGCAACCGTGTACATACGGCTACGACGGGGCGACGTATTCAAGTGTGTTATGGCCCCGTTCACGTCGGCGTTTACGCCGATCCGACCCGTGGAGGGTCGCATGGGAACCGCGACCGCCGATCCGGGACCGCTCGACCGCCGTGACGCGCTCGCGATGGTCGCCGCCGCGATCGCCGTCAACGCGGTCGGGGCGCTCTGCGTCCCATTCACCGACGGGATATGGGCGCTGAATTGAGCGATATCCCTGCCGACTACCCGCGTTCGACGATCTCCGGCGGACCGACCCGTGATTTATGAACTGATTCGTCACCGCCCCCAGTATCCGCCCCGCTCTCGCCGCCCAGCCGGTCGTCGAGGAACCGGCGCTCGGCGTCGGACAACTCCTCGTCGCGGTCGCGGAAGGTACGGAGTCCCGATCGGTACCGCTCCGCGTCCCCATGCTCGTCGGCGGGGCGGGCGGCCGAACGCTCCAACTCCAGCTCCGCGATCCCTGTCGTCTCGCCGGTGTACGCGAAGCCACATTTATAAAGCGCCTCGTAGGCGAACGGGTTGTTCACGGCGATCCGGATCCGCTCGTAGCCCGCCGCCGCCAGCCACGCGACGGTTCGGGTTATCAGTCGAGGCCCGAGCCCCTCGCCGCGACGCGCGGCATGAACGGTGACGTACCGCAGCCGACAGCACTCGGGATCCGTCCGATCGGGCGAAAACGAGACGGCCGCGAGCACGTCGCGTGCGAACGCTTCGGGGTCGACCGACGCCGGCAGCGTCGTCTCCGGCGTCCACTCCGGGGCCGCCGGCGAACCGTCCTCGGTATATAACGCCGCCGTCCCGGGCGCGCCGATCACGAACTTGCCGGCGTACGCGAACGCCCGATAGTCCAGCCGGAGGGTCCCCCCTCCATCCGGCCTGCCGACGACGACGAACTCCATACCGTCGGTACGAACCGACGCGGTAAACCGTCTCGGTAGATCGCTCCGTCGATCGATCGGCGTTTATAAGCGATCGCGTCGCCCACTCCCGGTATGTACGGCGTGGGAGACGTTCGGTTCTTCGACCGGATCGCGCCCCTGTACGACCTCGTGATGCCGTCCGCGAGCGGTCCGGCGCTGGCCGCCGGGTTCGACCTCGCAGAGCGACCGATCGATCGGCTCCTCGACGTCGGCGGCGGGTCCGGTCGCGCGGCCGCAGCGCTCACGGGACCGGAGATCAC
Organism: Halorubrum alkaliphilum; assembly: GCF_017873815.1. Classification (GTDB taxonomy): domain Archaea; phylum Halobacteriota; class Halobacteria; order Halobacteriales; family Haloferacaceae; genus Halorubrum; species Halorubrum alkaliphilum. The sequence goes on from NZ_JAGGKQ010000002.1 coordinate 227,950, forward strand.
CGTCGTCGACGTCTCGATGGGGATGCTCACCCGCGCGAGAGCGGGCCGCGGACTGTCGGCAGTGGCGGGCGACGCGGGGCGGTTGCCCTTCCGCGACGACGCCGCGGACGCCGTCGTCATCGTCGACGCGTTCCATCACCTCCCGGATCAAGGGGCGGCGCTCGCGGAGGTCGCTCGCGTGCTTGCACCCAGCGGCGTCCTCGTGATCCGTGAGTTCGACCCGACACACCCGCTCGGACGGGCGCTCGTCGCCGGCGAACACGCGATCGGAATGGGATCGCAGTTCCGCACTCCGGACGCGCTCGCGACCGACCTCGACGCGATCGGGTTCGACGCGAGCATCGTCGATCGCGGGTTCGGCTACACGGTCGCCGGCGTGCGGCGGGAGTCGGAGCCATAAAAACGGGAAAACCGGAGTGATACGAGCGAGAGGGCCGGAACGGTAGCTCAGTCCTGTGGGTGTGCGTGGTCGTGTGTGTCGTCGTCCCCGTGGTCGTGGCCCTCGCCGTGGTCGTGACCCGCGCCGTGGTCGTGACCCTCATCGTCGGTCTCGCCGAGTAGCTCCGCGCCCTCGCCGTCGATCATGTCCATGTTCTTCAGGTTGTCCCGCTCTTCGAAGTCTTCCACGGCCTCCATTACGTCCGCCTGCGTGATCGTCATCCGGTCTTCCGTGAGCGCGCCCAACACGGCCTCCCTGAGGACCATCCGGAGGTCAGAACCCGTGAGCCCAGAGGTTCTGTCGGCAACGACCTCGGGGTCGAAGTCCGCGATCTCCATCTCACGGGTGACGACCCGGAGGATGTCCGCGCGCATGTCCCGGTCGGGTTTGGGAAAGTTGACGATCTCGTCGAAGCGACGCCACGCCGCGGCGTCGAGCTGATCGGGGTGGTTCGTCGCGCCGATGAGGAGCACTTCGTCGCGGACTAACGACACTTCGTCGATGGATTTCAGCAGGGTGTTGACGGCGCGTTTCAGGGCGGCGTGTTCGTCCGACCGGCGGGTCTTCGCGACGGAGTCGAACTCGTCGATGAAGAGGATACACGGCGAAAGCCGCTTCGCGACCTCGAACGTCTTCTCGACATTTTTGGCCGTCTCGCCGAGGTACTGGCTCGTGATCATCGACATCTTTACCTCGACGAGCGGGACGCCGAGTTCGTGTGCAAGCGCCCGCGAGACGGTCGTCTTCCCGGTTCCGGGTGGCCCGACGAACAGCAGCTTGCCGATCTCGCGGAGCCCGATGCTCGCGAGGTACTCGCGGTGTTCGATCGCTTTGACGATCTTCTGGATCTCTCCCTCCTGGTCGCCCGTGAGGACGAGGTCCGCGAGCGTCGTCTCGATCTCCTCGGGCGCGCGGACGTTGACGAGATCGAGCATCTCCGCGTCGTCGTCCTCGTCGAAGTACTCCTCGAGGAGCGCGTCGATCCAGACCCGGTCGGCCTGTATGGGGCGGACGTTGTCGCGTGACTCCTCGTGGGATATCGGCGCCTCGACCTCTTCGGCCGCCGCGAGCGCCGCCACCAGCGTCGGGTTCGAGCCGATCCGCTTGTCGTTCGCGTGGTCGCGGTACCACTCCAGTCCCATCTCCGGCTGGGTAACGGTGATCTCGCCGGAGAACTCCGTATGCTGGGTGAAAAGCAGGTCGGAGACGGCTTCCCACGGACGTTCGACGCCGGTCGCCGTCCGCGTGCTTTCGTCCGTCGCCGTCAGCGGCCGCTCGACGCCGCCAGGAGCGTCCTCCGTGGCGTCGTCCGACCAGAAGACCTGCCGGAAGCGCGGGGGCAGGTCGTTCTCGTCGAGGTCGCGGTTCTCGGTATAGAAGTGTGTCGTCAACACGAACTCGACAACGTCGAGCGCCGGGTCACTCATCCCCGTGAGATACCTGCGGCAGCCGTTTAAGCGCGTCGAACCGCTCCGAAGCGCTGTGGACCGAGCGGACCGTCGGTGGCGGCGTATCGAACAGTTATTAGTGCTGGTGAGAGACGTTGGCGATATGAGCTCAGAGGACGCCGGGAGCGCGGATCCGGACGAGGGCGTCGACGGTGTTGACATCGACCACGAAAACGCCGCACAGGACGTCATCGCCGTCGATCCCGACGACGTCGAACAGGGACCTGTCAACCGTCTCGACGCCCACACGGGCGACGGAATACGGCACCGAGCGTTCACCTGTCTCGTCTTCGACGCCGACGGGCGGATCCTGCTCGCACAGCGCGCCCCGAACAAGCGCCTGTGGGACGGCCACTGGGACGGAACCGTCGCGTCCCACCCTGTCGAGGGGCAATCTCAGGAGGATGCGACCGAGCAGCGCCTCGAAGAGGAGTTGGGGATCACGCCCGACCAGTACGACGACCTCCGCGTCACCGATCGCTTCGAGTACAAGCGCTACTACCCCAACGAGGGCGTCGAGTGGGAGGTCTGTGCCGTGCTGAAAGTCACGCTGGAGGACACGACGCTCGACCCCGACGACGAGGAGATCGGGGGCCGTCTGTGGGTCGACTACGACCATCTCCACGAGAACCCCGCGTTGTACCGGCAGCTCCGGCTGTGCCCGTGGTTCGAGATCGCGATGCGGCGCGACTTCTCCTGAGGGCGGCGACCGGTCCCGACGCACCTGCCGCGTCCGCCGGATCGAAACCACGGGTTGAAGACCGTGCCGCGATTCCGTTCGCACATGACCGTCGTCGCCGTGTTGGCGAACCCGCCCCGCGAGGGGCTCGTCGCGACCGGGCTCGCGGAGTCGACGCCGCTGTCGACCGCCGAGGCCGCAGACCTGTACGAGGCCGCCTTTCGAGACATCGTTCTCGCGGTCGACCGCTCCGGCGGCGAACTGCTCGTCAACTACCCTGACGAGGAGTCGATCCCCGAAGCCCACCGAACCGACACGCCGCCGGAGGCGGCGCTCCGCGCGCTCGTCGCGGACACGCTCGGCGGGACCGAGGACGCCCGCTTCGAGCGACAGGTCGGGTCGTCGTTCGGCGCGCGCGCCGGCAACACCGTCACCCACCTGCTCCGCGAGGAGGGGGCCGACTCGGTCGCCGTCGTCACTCCGAGCACGGCGATGCTCTCGCGGACGCTGATCGACTCCGCGGCGATGAAACTCCGGACCAACGGGGTCGTCATCGGCCCGTCGACGCGCGGTCGGGTCCATTACGTGGGCTTCACCGAGCCGATCGACTTCGAGGGCGCGTTCGAGGGGCTCGCGCTGCCAACGCTTGCGAACCGCGGTCGCGACGCCGGACTCGATGTCGAGTTCGTCGAGAGTCTCCCCTCACTGGAGACGCGTGAGGACCTGATCGACACGATCCCGCTGTTGCGCGCGCGCTTTGCTGCCGAGCGGATCGTCCCCGACTACACCGCCGCGTTCGTCCACGAACACGGACTGGATGTGGTCGACGAGGACGGTAAAAAGCGGATCGTTCGGGACTGAAACGCCCGAAACGAGCGATATCGGAACGCCTTCCACTCGACGAGGGGTTCGTGAGTATTTATAAGTGGCATCATCGTCCTGAACGGGTGGTTTATAAACGGAGTAGGAGACTTCCGACCAGTCTGCTCGGCGCGCGCGAGAAACGCGCGCGAGGGAGTCGGGGCCCCCCCCCCCCCGCGGCCGCGGGGGGCGCCCCCGCGGGGGGGGGGGGGGGTGGGGTGGGGGGGGGGGGGGGCGCA
>NZ_JAGGKQ010000003.1 GCF_017873815.1 Halorubrum alkaliphilum
CCATACGAAGAACTTCGTCGAGTCGTCAGCAATAATGAGGTTATCTCACGGGCTCACGCTGTGCCGGCTGTCGAGACCTCGGGGTAAACACGTACAATTGAACGAAGCGGTCGGCGTCGCCAACGAGGCTGGGAAGGTGGAGGGCGGTTGCGGTGCGCGCTGGGGCTTTGGAGGCGTCCATCGCTGATTCGCCGTCAACCACTTATAAGCGAACGGCAGCAAGCCGCTCCGCGCCCCTGGAAGCCGGCGGCGAAGCCCCCGGCAACTGAGGATTTGTAGGTATTCACCGGCGATTCGCATTCAGCCGTTTATAAATAACCATCGTAATCACAACCACACGGAGCACGCGATCCGCGCCGGACGGTACACATCGGTGGTGCGCTCGTAGCGTCGTGATCCGAGGGTAAATGTCCGTGGGGTTCGAAGGACATGATACGACGTATCCCGATCGATGACTACAGAGAACACTGACCCGGAAACGGACGAGGGATCCGACCAGCGCATCGGCGACGACTCGGCTGGCGGTCGCGAGTCGGCGGTCGACGGCGAGTCGGCGGTCGACGAGGAGACCGTCGCTCCCGAGTCGGTTCCGACCGACCACCCCATCGTGTTGTTCGACGGCGTCTGTAACCTCTGTAACGGCGTCGTTTCCTTCCTGATCCCGCGGGACCCGAAGGGGCGGCTCCGGTTCGCGTCGCTCCAGTCGCCGGTCGGGCAGGCCCTCCTCGAACGGCACGACTTCCCCACCGAGGCGTTCGACTCGTTCGTCCTCGTCGAGGGCGACCGGACGTACACGAAGTCGGGCGCGGCGATCCGGATCGCGGAGCTGATCGGGTGGCCGTATCGGATCGGGACCCTTGGCCGGGTCGTCCCGAAGTTCATCCGCGACCGGGTGTACGACGTGGTCGCGAGCAACCGATACGACTGGTTCGGGCGAAAGGACCAGTGTATGATCCCCGACGAGGATGTCAGCGACCGGTTCCTTTCCTAACACTTCGGATCGCGAGACGGCGGGGATACTGCCGTCGAAAAGCGTTAACCGCGGCGGCGGGTATCCGGAGACATGAGTGCTCGGCAGTCGGCGGAAACGGGGTGTCCGTGACGTGGTCGAAGAGGTGACGCCCGAGGAGGTCAGAGACCGGGTCGAAGCCGGCGACGTTCGCGTGATCGACACGCGTTCGCCGACCCAGTACGAGCGGGGGCACATCCCCGGCGCGATCAACGTGCCGCTCGGCGAGTTGCCGTCGCGAGTGCCCGAGATCGACTGGGACGGACGGGACGTGGTCTGTGCCTGTCCGATCGGCCAGTCCTCGAAACAGGCCGCGATGCTCGTCAACAGTTACGAGGAGGTCGAGGAAGACGTCCTCGTCGCGAGCATGGCGGGCGGCTATGAGGAGTGGGAGTTCGAGTTGGAGCGCGGCGCGGACGCCGATCGGGACTAGCGTCCTCCGACCGACCGGTCCGACCGCTCCGCCGACAGGTTTCTCCCCAACGCGCACCTCCGATCGGGTATGAGCGATTGGACCGCCGCGGACATGCCGCGGCTCGACGGGAAGACGATCGTCGTGACCGGCGCGAACAGCGGGCTCGGCTTCGAGGGGACGCGCGAGTTCGCGAGGAAGGGCGCGACCGTCGTGATGGCGTGTCGAAGCGTCGAGCGCGGCGCGGACGCGGCCGACGACCTCCGTGCGACCACCGCCGCAGATCTCGATCTCGACGTCCGCGAGTGCGACCTCGCCTCACTGGCCTCCGTCCGCGAGTTCGCCGAGGGGATGGCCGACGACTACGACGCCCTCGACGTCCTCTGTAACAACGCCGGCGTGATGGCGATCCCGCGAAGCGAGACCGAGGACGGCTTCGAGACACAACTCGGCGTCAACCACCTCGGCCACTTCGCGCTCACGGGCCGGCTGTATCCCCTTTTAACAGCGGCCGACGGGATCGATGGCCGGGCACGCGTGGTGACCCAGTCGTCGGGCGCACACGAGACCGGAGAGATGGACTTCTCGGATCTCAACTGGGAGGAGTCGTACGGCAAGTGGAAGGCCTACGGCCGGAGCAAGCTCGCGAACCTGCTGTTCGCCTACGAGCTCCAGCGCCGTGTGGACGGAGATGCGGATCCGACCCTTCGCAGCGTCGCTTGTCATCCCGGCTACACCGACACCAACCTCCAGATCCGGACCGGCGAGGCGAGCGGCAACCCCCTCATGAAGGTCGGAATGCGCGTCGCCAACGCGGTGCTCGGTCAAGACGCCGCAACGGGAGCGGAGCCCATGCTGTACGCCGCGACCGCGGACGTCTCCGGCGGCGCGTACGTCGAGCCCGGCGGTCTCATGAATATGCGCGGACATCCGACCGTCGGCCGGTCGAACGACGCGTCCTACGATCGCGCGGACGCTCGCCGGCTCTGGGAGTACTCCACCGACGCGACGGGAGTCGAGTTCCCCTTCGATGAGTAGCCGTGTTCACCGGGCTCTTGGGTCGTTTCAGTGGAGCGTGCCCTCACGGACGTGGTCGTCGTACGCGAACAGCGCGTAGCCGACCTCGACCGGCGTGTACCCCGTTTCCGCGGCCAACTTCCGAATCGGCCCGATCATCGCCACGTAGTCGGCGGCGTCGAACGTCTCCTTCCGCCCGTCGAGGTAGCCCAACCGCTCCAGCGACGCCCACACCCGGGTGTCGACGACGGCGTGGTTGTCCCCGTCGAGCGCGGCCAGCACGCACGAGGCGGTCGGAGCCTTGAACCCGCGGAGCCCGCCGATCAGGTGGATCTTCGAGAAGTCGCCCTCGACCGCACGAACGTTTCGGGTCACTTCCCGACAGCGTTCTGCCGGGTTGTTTCGGACGTGATACGCGCTCCGCGTCGACGACTCGTAGGCGATATCGTACAACTGCTCGCGCGTCAGATACCCCTGATCGCGATAGGTCTCGCCGAACTCCTCCAATCGCTCGGGCAATACGCCCTGCGTTTCGGCGTAGCGATCGAGGTTCTCGGCGATGAACGAGTCGGGGTTGGGCGGCATCTCCGGTGAGTTCGTCATGCGCGGTTCGTCGAACGGCAGGAGGAAAACGGCAGCGACGCGGCCGGGTCACGGCCCGATATCGTTCACGACGCTGTCGCTAGCGACGATAATAATACGCGGGACACGTTTCGGGGGCTGTGCGAGCGGTCGGAGTCGCCGTTACAGCCGAGTGAGGTTCGTGGCGCGCGGACCCTTGTCCGCCTCCTCGATCTCGAACTCTACTTCCTGGCCTTCCTCGAGGTCCGGGCCGCCGACGTCTTCCATGTGGAAGAACACGTCCTCGTCAGCGTCGTCAGTCTCGATGAATCCGTAGCCGCCGGTGTCGTTGAAGAAGTCGACCTTGCCTGTCGCCATCGCGTCCTCACAAACGCGGAACCGGGACATAAGTGTTGTGCGTATCCGGTCTGATCCCTACTCGGACGGCCCCTCACGTCGTTTCACGGGCGTTTCGACTCTGAGATCCGCTCATACGTCCATCCTGTTCTCTAGGATCCACCGGATGCGCTTTCGATTCCAAAGTCGAAACGTGCCCACACATCCGGTATCATAAGCGCAACCCGCATGAGTAGGGGACCCGTATGTATTATCGAGATGAGTACCCGCAACGCGCACCTCGAGATAGGCGGGATGTCCTGTTCGACCTGCTCGGGGACGGTCACGGAGGCGTTGGAGTCGCTTCCGGGCGTCGAGGAGGCCTCCGTCAGCTTCGCAACCGACGAGGGGACTGTCACGTACGACCCCGAACGTGTCTCGCTCGCCGACCTGTTCGACGCGGTCCGGGACGCGGGCTACGATCCGGTCTCCGAGAGCGCGACCGTCGGGATCGGCGGGATGAGCTGTTCGACCTGCGCCGCGACCAACGAGGAGGCCATCGGCGGCGTGAACGGCGTGATCGCCGTCGACGTCAACGCCGCGACTGACGAGGCGCGCGTCGAGTACAACCCCGTCGACGCCGATCTCACTGCGGTGTACGCCGCGATCGAGGACGCCGGATTCGACCCGGTTCGGGAGACGGATGTGGCCGGCGAGGTGCGCGGCGAGCGCGACGGAGACAACGACGCTGACGATGGGACACGCCAGAGCGCCGCCGAGCGGGAGCTGGCCCGCCAGCGACGCCTCGTGATCGGCGGTGGCGTTCTCACGATCCCGTTCTGGTACCTGATGGGCGGGATGTTCGGGCTGTACGAGGTCCCCGCGTCGGTTGCCGGCATCGGGCTCGGGTGGATAGAGTTCGCGGTCGCGACCGTCCTGATGGGGACGCTCGGCCGGGTGTTCCTTGCCGGCGCGTGGCGCGCGTGGTCGAACGCCCGCGACGTCAACATGGACACGCTGGTCGCGATCGGCACCTCAGCCGGCTACCTGTTCAGCACGGGTGTCCTGATCGGTCCGATCGTGGGCTATCCGCTCGTCGGCGACTTCTACTTCGAGGCGGTCGCGTTCATCCTCTGGTTCATCACCGTCGGAAACTGGCTGGAGGCGCGCTCGAAGGCCCGCGCGAGCGACGCGCTCCGTGAACTCCTCCGGCTGAGTGCCGACGAGGCCACCCTCGTCGACGACGATGGCACCGAGCGAACCGTCGCGGTCGAGGAGATCGCGGTGGGCGACGTGATGAAGATCCGGCCGGGCGAGAAGGTTCCCACGGACGGCGTGGTCGTCGAGGGTGAAAGCGCGGTCGACGAGTCGATGCTGACCGGTGAGTCGGTCCCCGTCGAGAAGGAACCCGGCGACGAGGTCGTCGGCGCGACGATCAACGAGAACGGCGTGCTGCTCGCCGAGGCGACGAACGTCGGAAAAGACACGGCGATCCAACAGATCGTCGAGCGCGTCCGGGAGGCACAGTCCCGCCAACCGGACATCCAGCGGCTCGTGGACGAGGTCTCCGGGATCTTCGTCCCGGTCGTCATCGCCAACGCCGTCCTCTGGGCGACCGTGTGGGCGCTGTTTCCCGAGACCCTCGCAGCGTTCGTGAACTGGCTGCCGTTGTGGGCACCGGTCGGTGGCGGCCCCGTTGCCGGCGGCGTGAGCATCCTGGAGTTCTCAATGGTCGTGTTCGCCTCCGCCGTGCTCATTGCGTGCCCCTGCGCGCTCGGGCTGGCGACGCCAGCGGCGACGATGGTCGGATCCACCATCGCGGCGACCAACGGGGTGCTGTTCAAGGGCGGTGACGTTCTGGAGCGCGTCCGCGACGTCGACGTCGTCGTCTTCGACAAGACCGGGACGCTCACTCACGGCGAGATGGCGCTGACCGACGCCGTCCCGGTCGAGGACGGGGAGCCGACCTCCCACTCGCGGACCGCGGGAGGAGGAGCGGACGCGACCCCCGATGGCGGGGTCGCGGTCGGGGCCGACGGCGATGAGGCGACGGCGGACGACTCGACGCCGAGGCCCATCGCGGACGCCGAGACCCGACTGCTCCGGGCGGCCGCGAGCGCCGAGTCCGGCAGCGAACACCCGCTCGGGAAGGCGATCGTCGAGGGTGCTCGCGATCGGGGGATCGACATCGAGGAGCCGGATGAGTTCGAGAACGTCCCGGGTCACGGGATTACGGCGACGACCGTGCTGGGCGAGGTGCTCGTCGGGAACCGGAAACTGCTCCGTGAGAACGGAGTCGACCCGGATCCGGCGGAGACAACGATGGAACGGCTCGAACGCGAGGGGAAGACCGCCATGCTCGTCGCGGTCGACGGCGAGCTCCTCGGCGTACTCGCGACTGCTGACACGGTCCGCGAGAGCGCACGCGAGACGGTGAACGTGTTGCGCGAGCGGGGCATCGCGGTCTCGATGCTCACCGGCGACAACGAGCGGACTGCCCGCGCGGTCGCGGAGCAGGTCGGCATCGACTCGGATCGCGTGCGTGCGGAGGTCCTCCCCGAGGACAAGGCGGACGCCATCGACGCGATCCAGGCCGACGGGAGCCGCGCGGTGATGGTCGGCGACGGCGTCAACGACGCGCCGGCGCTCACGACCGCCCACGTCGGGATCGCGATCGGATCCGGGACCGACGTGGCTATCGAGTCGGCTGACGTGACCCTGATGCGTGACGACCCGCGGGACGTGCTGAAGGCGCTGCGTGTCTCCGAGGCGACGATCGCGAAGGTCCGGCAGAACCTGTTCTGGGCGTTCGCGTACAACACGACGCTACTCCCGATCGCCTCGCTCGGCCTGTTGAACCCCGCGCTCGCCGGGTTTGCGATGGCCGGATCGTCGGTGTCGGTGATGTCGAACAGCTTGGCGTTCCGCCGCTGGACGCCCGACACGGACTACCGGTTTTTGCCCGTGCGACCGCTCTACCGGCTGTTCGACTGACCACGGTCGCCGGGCAGCCGGGAGTCGAGAGCTGGTCCGGGACGGTCCCCGACCGAAACGCCAAGGACGCCCCGGCCCCAACCGGTACGTATGGTCACCCTCCTCGTCGTCGGCGGTAGCGGGTTCATCGGTCGGTCGATCTGCCGGATCGCGGTCCGTGAGGGCCACGAGGTGCGGAGCGTCTCCCGAAGCGGCCGACCGGACGTGGACGCGCCATGGACCGACGAGGTCTCGTGGACCAGCGCCGACCTGTTCCGTCCCGACGCGTGGCGGGATCGGCTCGACGGCGTGGACGCGGTCGTCCACTCGGTGGGTATCATCTCGGAGGCGGCGACGACCGGAGTCACCTTCGAGCGCGTCAACGGTGATAGCGCGATCCTCACCGCCCTCGAAGCCGAGCGTACGGGCGTTGAGACGTACGTCCTACTCTCCTCGGCGGTGAAACCGCCGGGTGTCAGGAACGCCTATGTGACCGCGAAACGGCGGGCGGAGACCGCCATCGCCGACCTCGACATCGACACCGTCACCCTCCGCCCCGGACCGGTGTACGGACCGGACCAGCCGCACTTCCCGTCCGGCGTGAACGCCCTGCTCCGACTGGTCGCGTCCGTGCCGCCGCTCGCCGAACGGCTGGGCGAGTCACGTCCGCTCCACGTCGATACCGTCGCACGGGCGGCGTACCGGACCGCGCTCGATCCCGGTGAGTCGCTGCTCGACGTCGGGGATGTCCGATCCGTGGGTCGATAAGCCGGAACGCGAAAGACCGTCTCGGTCGCCGACTCCCGAAACGTTAGTAGCGTCCTCACCGTAGTTTTCCGTAGACTCTCCGTGGGGAACGACGACGCGCGCGTCGACATGACGACGGGGGCGATCTCCCCGAAGCTGTTCAGCCTCGCGTGGCCGCTCGTTTTGGGTAATCTGCTCCAGACTCTCTACAATCTCGCCGACATGTTCTGGGTCGGGCGGGTGAGCACCGAGGCGGTCGCCGCCGTTTCACTCATGTTCCCGCTGTCGTGGCTGTTCGTTTCCACCGCGATGGGGCTCACGGCCGCGACCATCGCCCTCGTCTCCCAGTACGTCGGTGCCGACGAGGACCGTCGCGCCGACGAAGTCGTCGCTCAGACCGTGTTGCTCGCGACCGTCGTCTCCGTCGTGCTCGCGCTCGTCGGGTTCGCGACCCGCCACTGGCTGGTGTACTGGATCGGCGCGCGTGACGCGGTGTTCGTCGAGGCGCTCGCGTACATCGAGGTGATCTTCCTCACCCTCCCGCTCACGTTCCTCTTTTTCGCGTTCCGTTCGTCGCTTCAGGGCGCGGGCGACACCAAGACGGCGATGTGGCTCGTCGCGGTCTCGGCGGGGATCAACATCGTCATCGACCCGTTCTTCATCCTCGGATGGGGACCGTTCCCGGCGCTCGGAACGCAGGGTGCCGCGGTCGCGACGCTTATCGCCCGACTGTTCGCGACCGCGATCGGGATCTGGATCCTGATAAACGGGAGCTGGGGCGTGAAACTGTACGTTCGCGATCTGAAGCCGAACCCGACGCTGCTCCGGAAACTGATCGACATCGGCTACCCCTCGACGCTCGACGGCTGGGCGCGGTCGTTCGCGGCCGTGTTCATGGCCGCACTCGTCGCCCGATTCGGGCCGGCAGCGACGGCGGCGTACGGGATCGGCGTCCGACTGATGTCCGTCTCGTGGTCGGTCGCGGGCGCGGTCGGGCAGGCGACCGCGACCGGCGTCGGGCAGAACCTCGGCGCGAGGACCCCCGATCGCGCGGCGGCGGTCACGCGCGCGGCCACCGCCGGAACGATGGTGCTTCTCGCTGCCGCCGGCGGGGTGGTGTGGCTGTTCCCGGCGACCGCGATGGGGGCCTTCGTCGACGACCCGGAGACGATCGCCGAGGGGGTCGTCTTCCTTCGGATCGTCGCGCTCTCGTGGGCCTTCTTCGGCGGACTGATGGTGGTACAGGGCGGGTTCCGCGGGGCCGGTAACACCGGGATCGCGATGGTGCTCTCGATGCTCTCACGGTGGGTGTTCCGGATCCCGCTCGCCGCGCTGCTGGCGTTCGGAGCCGTCAGCGTCACCCTCGGCGGGTTCGACGTCGGACCCCTTGCCGTCCCCGCGGTCGAGATCGGGTACACCGGACTCGACTGGGGCGTCGAGGGACTCTGGTGGGCATACACGACCGCCGCGGTCGCCTCCTTCGTCGTCGGTGTCGCGTGGTTCCTCCGGGGGACATGGCGAGAGGGTGTGATAGACGAGACCGATGACGAGACCGGCGTGGAGTCGGAACCGGTGTCGGGAACGACGGACGACTGAGCACGAACACGGCCACGTAGGTGTGGCGATGAACGACGCTGGGAGTGACTCGCTCAGATCGGCAGCGACGCGATGTACTTAAATGGATGTGCGTGGCCGAGACGATTGTTTATAAAAGGACGATGCGGTGGCGTTGCCGGTGCTACGCGCCGACAGGGCGAGAGCAAAGCGCTCGCTTGCAACCGGCGGCAAAGCCGCCGGTGACGAGGCTGGGGCTTTGGAGGTCGTCACCGTCGATCTCTACTCTCCTACTTATAAACGAACCATCCGGGATCTGGACGCATCCGGTACCGCATCAACCACTTATAAGTAGCCGCCAGCAACGCCACCCGCTCGCTTATAAAAAGCATCGTCTCAGTATACTCGATACACTCCCGTTATCGGTCGAGAGACGGTTTCGATACGGAGTCGCATGGATCCGAGACGTGTCCGAGGCGCAGGCTTCGACGTGGTGTTCCGCCGCGTTGACCCCGAGGCGGTTTATCGGTTCTTCTTCGCGATCTCCAGCGAGATGAAGAAGCCGAAGTACGCGGGGATCCCGGTGAGCATGAACATATAGTACGCCCACGTCGGCGCGTTGACGAAGACGAGATCGAAGAGCAACGAGACAAGCGCCACCCACGCCACCGCGAACACGAGGTCGTGGAACATCCCGGTTCGGTTCTCCGAGACGTGCGAGCGAACCCGATCGGCGATGCTCGGGTCGGGATCGGTCTCCTCCGGCGGGTTCGTGTCCGTCATGGGTGTGTGTCGTCGCACTCGCAGGTCGGTCTTTCGGGATCGGTCCTTCGGAAGCGTTCGGTCGTCGGGTCGAAGCGTTCGGTCGTCAGTTTGGAAGCGGGCAGTCGTCGGTTCGAAGCGGGTCGTGGAGTTGGGTGGACCGCTTACCGTCCCTCGACGTAGTCGACGACGAAGACGGGGACGTGCGTCGACCGCAGGGTCCGTTCGGTGACGCTGCCCAGCAGCGCACGGCGGACGCCGGAGCGGCCATGGCTCCCCATCACGATCAGGTCGATGTCGTTGTTTCGGGCGTAGTCCGCGATCACGTCGTGCGGTTGGCCGCCGGCGTGGCGCTCGACGAAGTCGAGGCCGGCCGCCTCGGCCCGCTCACGGACGAAGCCGGTCGCCTCCTTGGCGTCGTCGGCGAGTTCGGTCATCTCGCCGAATTTGCCCTGCCGGATCCTGTCCACTTGCTCGGTGCCGAGGCTGTACGCGACCATGTCCGTGTCGGCCACGAACAGCGCGTGGACCTCCGCGTCGTACTTCTCCGCGAGATCGATCGCGTGTTCGACCGCGTTGTTCGCCACCTCGCTTCCATCGGTCGGGATGAGTATTTTGTCGTACATTGGTCAGTCGTCCGCGGGAGCGTCGTCTACCTTCTCGGAGACGACCTGTGCGGCCGTCTTGTCCTTCGGCATCGGATCGGGGCTGTGACACTGTCGGACCATCCGTTTGGTCCGCAGCGGCGGTTCGTCGGTGACGTACGAGACGAAGATTGTGATGGCGAAGACGAGCGGCACGCCGATCAGCCCGGAGCCGACGGCCGGCATCCACGTCGCCAAGAACTCGATCCCGAAGCCGGCACCGCCGTCAACGAGGCCGAACTGTCCCTCGTTGAGCATCGGGATGAACCAGATGACGATACCGCTCGTCATCCCGGCGAGCGCGCCGGGGCGGTTCGTGTTCTCCCACCAGAGTCCGAGGAAGAACATCGGGAACAACACGATCGCGGCCAGCGAGAACGCGAAGGAGACCAGCGCGGCGATGGGTGCCTGCGGGTCCAGCGCGAAGAGGATCGTCAGGAGCCCGATGCCGATGATGCTCAGCCGACCGACGAGCACCTGCTGGCGCTGGGTCGCGTCCTCGTTGATGATGTTCGCGTAGATGTCGTGGGAGATGGCCGACGAGGCGGCGATAAAGAGGCCGGATGTCGTTGCGACGGCGGCCGCGATCCCGCCGGCAGCGACGAACCCGACGAGCCACGTCGGCAGATTCGCCAGCTGTGCGGCGAGGACGACGATGACGTCGGCCGCGGCGTCGCTCATTCCCGGATCACCGTACGTCGGACCGAACTGGGAGTTGGTGTACAGATCCGTCCCGAACGCCGCGAATGCGGGCGCGGAGAGGTAGAGCACGGCGATGAAGAACAAGCCCCACGTACAGGACCAGCGGGCGGTCCGCTCGTTCTCGACGGTATAGAACCGGACGAGTACGTGCGGCAGCCCGCACGTACCGAACGCGAGGCTGAAGCAGGTCGCGATCCAGAGGTAGTAGCTCCCGCCCGCGAACGGATCGGAGAACTCGGCGCTCAGCTCGCTTATCAACATCCCGTACTCGATCTGCGGGAGGATCGTCGAGTAGCCGGCGGTCCATCCGGTAGCCAGCAGGCCGATCAGGAACGCGCCGATGAGGATGACGTACTGGAGCGCCATGTTCTTGGTCGCGCCCAGCATTCCGGAGAGGGTAAGATACGCGATGGTGACCAGCATGAACAGCACCATCATCGCCTGATACGCGCTGAGCCCGGGGATCGCGATCACGTTGTTGATGTCGCCGAGGACGTACATTCCGACGAGCCCCATCCCGCGCGCCTGTCCGAGCGCGTAGACGAAGCCGATCAGGAACGTCGTGATCGCCGCAAGTGCGCGGGCCGTATCGGAGTTGAACCGGTCGCCGACGAAGTCCGGCGCGGTGTACTTCCCGAACCGGCGCATCTGTGCGGCCATGAAAATAAGCAGGACGAAGTAGCCGGTCGTCCAGCCGACGACGTACGCTAGGCCGTACACGCCCGAGAGCGCGATGAGGGCGGCCATGCCGAGATACGACGCCGCGGACATCCAGTTCGCGCCGATCGCCATCCCGTTCTCGATGTTTCCGATCGAGCGGCCGGCGACCCACATGTCGTCGGTGTCGGCGACCTTGAACGCGAACCCGACCGCGAGGAACAGCGCCATCATCGAAATGACGATGACCGCCGGAACGAGTTTGAACCCGATCTCGAGTCCCTCGGGGAGGAGATCGCCTGCCTGTAGGAGGAGTGACGACGGGATCACCCCTCGACACCTCCATCGGCCGCCGCGGTACTCTCGGCGTCGGCGTCTGCCGCAAGCGCCTCGTTGTCGACCTGTTCGATCCCGTACTTCTCGTCGATGGCGTCACGCTTCTTTGCGTACCACACGGAGAGGAGCAGCGCGGCACCCGGTGCGCCGATCGCTATCGCGAAGTAATGGAACGGGAACCCGATGATCGGCATCGCCGTCGTCATCAGATCGGGGGCGATCCGCGTGGCGGTGATCGGGCCGAACGTGGTGACCACCCAGATCGCGAACCCGATCCAGATCACCCGGAGGTGGTCCTTCATGAACGGCGTCGCCGGGTCCAAGAGGTTGATCTCCACTTCGAGGTAATCCATCTCCTGTTCTCGCTGGACGTCGCTGGTTCCGCCGTCGGCTCTAAGCGATGCGTCCTCGGGATGATCCCCGGTGTGCTGGTCTCCCGCGGCGGCTGAATGTGTGTCGTTATCTGGCATGGATTGCGTGTGTCGTCTCGGTTCTGTGGCGTTCGATCGGCTCTCTCGCGACAACGATACGACGGAGTCGCCCCCGCGTGCTGCCCGCTACTCCTCGACCTGTTTCTGAATGTCGTCGACGATATCGGGGTTACGGAGCGTGCTTGTGTTCCCGATCTCCTCGCCGTCGGCGATGTTCTCCAGCAGCCGGCGCATGATCTTTCCGGAGCGGGTCTTCGGAAGGTCGGGGGTAAACACGACCTGCTCCGGTCGGGCGATCGGGCCGATGGCGTCCTCGACCCCCGCGACGACGCGGTCGCGCAGTTCGTCGGTCCCCTCGTAGCCGTCCTCGGTGATCACGTACGCGTAGACGGCCTCGCCCTTGATATCGTGGTTGCCGCCGACGACCGCGGCCTCGGCGACACCCTCGACGCCGACGATGGCAGATTCGATCTCCATCGTCCCGAGCCGGTGACCCGACACGTTGATCACGTCGTCGACGCGGCCGAGCACGGTGATGTAGCCGTCGGCGTCGATCTTCGCGCCGTCCTCCGGGAAGTACACCCAGTCGTCGGGGTCGTCGCTGTCGACGTCGGAGTACTCCGCCCAGTACTCGTTGATGTATCGCTCGTCGTTGTTGTACAGCGTCCGCAACATCCCCGGCCACGGCTTCTCGACGGTGAGATAGCCGGCCTGCCCGGGTTCGATCTCCTCGCCCATCGTGTCGACGATCCGAACGTCGAGCCCCGGTAGCGGTGGCCCCGCCGACCCGGGTTTCATGTCGCTGACTCCCGGGAGCGTGGTGATCATCATCCCACCGGTCTCCGTCTGCCACCACGTGTCGACGACGGGACAGTCCTCGCCGCCGACGTGTTTGTAGTACCACTTCCAGGCGCGCGGGTTGATCGGCTCCCCGACCGTTCCCAGCAGCCGCAACGAGGAGAGGTCGTGGGCGTCGGGGTACTCCGTCCCCCACTTCATGAACGCGCGGATCGCGGTGGGCGCGGTGTACAACTGGGTCGCGTCGTACTCGTCGACGATCTCCCAGAGGCGGTCGCGCTCGGGGTAATCGGGCGTTCCCTCGTACATCATCGTCGTCGTCCCGAGCGCGAGCGGGCCGTAGACGATGTAGGAGTGACCGGTGATCCAGCCGATGTCGGCCGCACAGAAGTACGTGTCACCCGGCTTGATATCGAGGACCGCCTGCGAGGTCCACGAAACCCACGAGAGGTAGCCGCCCGTCGTGTGTTTCACGCCCTTCGGCTTGCCCGTCGTCCCCGAGGTGTACATCAGGAAGAGCATGTCCTCGGCGTCACGGACGACGGGATCGACCTCGGCACCGGCCTGTGCTTCGACGAGGTCATCGTAATCGAGTTGGTCGTCGGTCAGGTCGTGCCCGAAGTTGTCCCCGTTCGGGCCGAGTCGGTCGACGACGACCGTCGTGGTGCCGTGGTCGACACCGGCCAGCCCCTCGTTCGCCTTGTCGAGGTGGTCGAGTGGGTCTCCGCGGCGGTAGTAGCCGTCGCAGGTGACGAGATACTCCGAGTCGGCGGCGTTCATTCGGGTCGCGAGCGCGTCCGCGGAGAACCCGGCGAACACGACGCTGTGGGGCGCGCCGATCCGGGCACACGCCAGCATCGCGATCGGGAGCTCCGGGATCATCGGCATGTACAGCGTTACCACGTCGTCGGCCTCGACGCCCCGTTCGCGGAGCGCGGCGGCGAACTCGTTCACCTCGCGGTGGAGCTCCTCGTAGGTGTACGTCCGGTTCGCCTCGTCGACCGGTTCGCCGACCCACTCGATCGCGGCCTCGTCGCCCCGCTCGTCGAGGTGTCGGTCGAGGCAGTTCGCGGAGGCGTTCAGCTCACCGCCGGTGAACCACTCGTAGAAGGGCGGATTCGAGTCGTCGAGCACCTGATCGTAGTCGGTCTCCCAGTCGAGCAGGTCGGCCGCACCCTCCCAGCAGGCCGGCCAGTTCTCCTCGAACTCCTCGTAAATGTCGGGATCGGTCACGTTCGCGCCGGATACGAACGATTCCGGCGGTTCGAACACCTCCTGTTCGGCGAGCCGCGCTTCCAGTTGGCCGTCTTCCTCCGTCATGAGTACGGTCGTACACAGCGAACACCCCTACATAAACAACCACGCTAAATACGAAAAAATCGTGAAGGTTACTGTTCCCGGCCGTCCTCGAAGAGCGTCTCCAGTAGCGCCCGCTGTGCCTTCCGGAGGTGGTTGTGGAACGTCGGCGAGGAGACATCCATCGCGTCGGCGACCTCCTCCGCGGTGCTCCCTCGCGGCCAGTCGAAGTAGCCGCTGTGATACGCCGCGGACAACGTCGCCCACTGCCGATCGGTGAGTCGTTCGGTGACGCCCTCACGGAGCGTCGATTCGCTGTGTGGCGACCGCGTGACCGACTCCTTGCTCACCAGTCTGACGCCGGGATACACCTCACGAAGGCCGTCGGCGATGGGTCCGACGTCGGTACCGTCCGGGAGGTCGGCGACGACTCGGACCTCGCCGCTCTCGGCGACAGCGTCCCTGATGGTTGCGCCGTGTTCCGCGAGGGTCCGGACGAGCGAGCCGCCCGCGACCCGGATCGAGACCGTACAGCCCGCCTCGCGGGTCTCGATCACGCGTAGCTCCGAGACGCCGTGGGCCGCCTCGACTGCGTCCGCGAGCGCCTTCGGTCCGGCGTCAGACACGCGGAGGTAACACCGGGAACTCGACTCGGAGACCGTCACCGCCGACTCCAACTCGATCCGGCAGCCGAGCGCGTCGCTCGCGCCCGCGAGAAACGCGTCCGTGTCGGCCGTGCGGAACTCGACCCGAGTGACCGCGTCCGAGTGTAACAGGTCCTGCCACCGACCCGCGGTGATCCCCCAGCCAAGACAGCGGCCGAGCACCGCGACCGCCCTGCGCTCCGCGGCGGTGACCGGTTCTGTCTCGTCGCGCCGGAGACACAACGCCCCGTAGGTCGCGTCGCGGTGACCGACGGGGACCGCGAGAACCGATCCGGTGGCCGACCGGTTGGTCTCCTCGCCGACGAAACCGTCCTCGCCGATCCGACCGACCGTCGGCTCTCTCTCCTCGATCGCGACTTGCCATGGTGCGCACTCCTCGTTCGGGACGGTCGAGAGCCCGGTGTGCTCCGGGCTCCCGTCGCCGGCCACCGCGACGACATCGACGTCGGCGTTGGTTCCGGACGTGGCCCCACGAACGACTCCGGCGGTCCGCCAACGCTCCCCCGCAGCCAGCCGTTCGACGACGGCCTCGAAGAGCGCCTCCCGGTCAGTAACCGCCGGGATGGCTGCGAACGCGTCGAGGAGGGGCTCCCAAGCGCCCCGCGGCGGGGATATCGGGTCATCCGTGTCGTCACGAGGGAGCACCGCGTCCCCGTCGTCCGTAACCTCGCCGTCTTCAGAGTCGACGACGGCCTCGACGATCGCTTCGCCGTCGAGCGGGTCGAGATACGGGTCGAGCGCGTCCATGGACCCCCAGCCGCCCGTCTCCCGGACGACGTGTGCGTCGACGCCGCGGTCCAGCAGTCGCCGCGCGAACGTCCGACGGAGGTCCCGGGGCGTTATCGAGGACAACGCGGGATCGTTCGACAGCGTCGCCGCGCGGTCGGCAGTCTCGCTCACCAACATCTGGACGCGCCGAGGCGAGACGTCGACGAACGGCTCCTCGCTCGCCACGCCGGCGCTGTCGGCGTATCGACGGAGTTCCGTCGAAACCGACGCCGGAACGAACGCTTCGCGGTCGACCGGCTCATGCTTCACGTCGTCGGGCTCCCCGTCCGCGTCGCTGCTCCCGTCCGCGTCGTCTTTGGCGCCGGACGCGGGGATCGAGAGGATCGCCGCCCCGGTGACACGCTCCGAGTCCCGGATGTCACACGGTCGTATTCGGGGTATCTCCGCTGTCCGAAGGCCGACCTCACCCGCGAGCCGGACCACGAGCGCGGACCGATACGTCTCGGCCGCGCTCACGAGGTCCTCGTATGCCGACTGCGGGATCGGATCGTCCATACGTTTCGTCATAAAGCGGATGCGCGAAACAAGAACGTTGCGACTCTCGAACCATGGGTGCGTCTTCTGTTGTTTCTCTCGTGGGCCGTCCGGCGGATCACTGCTGACGTTCGTTTCGTGGATCGTGTCTGATCCGAAACGTCACTCCTCACCTCGGACCGTCGACTCAATCTCCCCGACGACCTCGGGGTTTCGGAGGGCACTGACGTCGCCGAACTCCTCGCCGCGGGCGATGTCCTCCAGCAGACGGCGCATGATCTTCCCGGAGCGCGTCTTCGGGAGGTCGGGCGTGAACACGACCCGATCGGGACGGGCGACCTCCCCGACCGCGTCGGCGACGTGGCTTTCGACCGACTCGCGGAGCGTCGAGTCGGGGTTGACGTTGCCCTGCGTCGTCACGTATGCGACGACACCGCCAGAGTCGTCGCCGACGACCGCAGCCTCGGTGACTCCGTCGACGGCGACGATGGCCGACTCCAACTCCGCGGTGTTGAACCGGTGGGCACGAACGTTGATCACGTCGTCGACGCGGCCGAGGATCGTGACGTAGCCGTCCTCGTCGACGGTCGCGCCGTCGCCGGTGCGGTACCGCCACCCTTCGTCGGTCTCGACCCAGTACTCGCGCCGGTAGCGCTCCGCGCCCTCGCGAAGTCCACGAAGCATCCCCGGCCACGGCCGGTCTATCGTGAGGTAGCCGGTCTCGCCCGGATCGACCGGGTCACCGTCGCGGTCGACGACCTGCGCCTCGATACCCGGAAGCGGCGGGCCGACCTTTCCGGGTTTCATCGGCGTCACGCCGGGCAGCGTCGCCACAGCTATCGCGCCCGTCTCCGTTTGCCACCACGTGTCGACGACCGGCGCGGTCCCGCCGCCGACGTGCTCGCGGTACCAGTGCCACGCCTTCGGCGTGATCGACTCCCCGACCGTCCCGAGCAGTCGGATCGAGGAGAGGTCGTGGGCGTCGGGGTACTCAGCGCCCCACTTCATGAACGAGCGGATCGCGGTCGGGGACGTGTAGAAGACGCTGACGGCGTTGCGCTCGATCAGGTCCCACACGCGCTCGCGGTCGGGATAGTCGGGCGAGCCCTCGTAGATCAGGGAGGTCGTTCCCAGCGCGAGTGGGCCGTACACCCCGTAGGAGTGACCGGTGATCCAGCCGATGTCGGCGGCACACCAGTAGGTGTCGTCCGGCCGGACGTCGAGCACGTTCTTGGTCGTCCACGCGACGTGTGAGAGGTAGCCGCCCGTAGCGTGTTCGACGCCTTTCGGTCGCCCGGTCGTCCCCGAGGTGTACATCACGAACAGCAGGTCGGTGGCGTCGCGCGCGACGGGCTCGACGGTCTCGCCGTCGTGGGGCGCGAGCAGCGCTTCGTAGTCGTGTTCGTCCTCGCCGAGCGCGATCTCAAGTGCGTCGCCGAGGCGGTCCACGACGACGGTCGCCGCCAACTCGCCGTCGATCCGGAGGGCCGCGTTGTCGGCACGCGACTTCTGGTTGAACGCGTCCTCGCGGCGGTAGTAGCCGTCACAGGTGACGAGGTACTCGGAGTCGGCGGCGTCGATCCGGGTCGCGAGTGCCTCCGCCGACAGCCCCGCGAAGACGACGTTGTGGGGCGCGCCGATGCGAGCACACGCGAGCATCGTCACCGGAAGTTCCGGGATCATCGGGAGATACAGGGTGACGACGTCGTCCTCCTCGACGCCGAGTTCGCGGAGGCCCGCCGCGGCCGCGTTCACCTCCCGATGGAGGTCCGCGTAAGTGTACGAGCGACGCTCGCCGCGCTTGCCGAACCACCGGATCGCGAGCTGGTTCCGGCGCTCGTCGAGGTGGCGGTCGACGCAGTTGACGGACGCGTTGAGCCGGCCGTCCGGGAACCACTCATAAAAGGGGGGGTTCGAGTCGTCGAGCACGGTGTCGGGCTCGCGCGCCCAGTCGAGGAGGTCGGCGGCGCGGCCCCACGCGTCGGGCCAGTCGCGCTCGAACGCCTCGTACACGTCGGGATCGACGACGGCGGCCGACTCGCGGAACGACTCCGGCGGATCGGTGGCGTTCCCATCGCTCGAAACCGCCACTGCGTGCCGGCCGTCAGTCCCGGCCTCGTCCATGGGTCATACTCCCGACCGCAGGACCGTATACTTTGTCCGGGACCGCGTCGCGGATGCCGACGACACGGTCACCGACGGGAGAGCCCGATCGGAGACCACGGCGTCGGTGATCGTGTCGGTGTCGGGGCGATCGAACCGGCTTCGGTGAGGACCCGTTTTTAAGATCGTAGTGGCCCGGCACGATCGAACGATCGAGATCGGTTCATGATCGGTGACCGGAGTAGACGGCGTGTAGAGTCGGAGTGTTCATTTATTTAAATAGTGAATTACAAAGTCGGTCCGACACCGCCACCGGAAGACCGGGCTCCGACCTGATTTAAATAGTCCGTCGAGTCGGCTCAAAGCTCGATCGATCAATCATTATCGAAGTCGAGATCCTCGCCGATATCGAGTTCATCCTCAGTGACTTCGATCGACCGATCCAGCAGGATCGACTCGCTCGGCTGGTGGATCACGCGGATCCGAACGTCCTCGCCTTCGGAGATCTCACCATTGTTTTCAGTGAACTCACCAGTCTCCGATTCACCGACCGAGAACCTGTTCTCAAACACGTCGTTGGCCTCCGCTCGCTGCTCGTCAGGGCCGGTGACCACGACTCGCAGCGACTCCGACGAGATCGAGTCGCCGCCGTTGTGCTCGATGGTCAGATCAGGTTCGTCCTGATCGAGATCAACACTCAACTGTGCGGTCGGCTGGTTGTCACCGAGCGAGTCGCCGAGCCCGAGCACAAAGGTCCCGATGACCGCCGCCAGGATCACAGTGATGGCGACCATAAGGATGACTCCGATAACGGGGCTTACTGCGCGGTCGTCGTCGTCGAACTGGATGTCCGGTAACATATTTGGATCCAGCTATCACCCGAACGGCCTGCTTACGGCCGTCTACGGTGCCGTTCGGAACGCTGGCTACCTCGTGGTTGCGTCTTCATATATAAGTGCTTGTTCCATCGTACACGTTTCGAGAGAGAGTGAAACTAGCACGCGGGTCGGGCCGTGAACACCCTTCGAGCATCGCCAGCGTATTTACGTTCCCAACGCGTCGGTGGGGACATGACCTTGGTCGTGGTGCCGGTCCGGTACCCGCTGACGGCACACTCCGAGAAGACGCTCCGGGAGGGGGTCCGCGTCGCCGAGGAGCGCGACGCCGATCTCACCGTCTTCCACGTCGACCTCTATCAGAACTCCGGCGGCGTCTCCCGCAGCGACCTGAAACGCGCGGTCGAGCGCCGAACCGGGCCCCTCGACCGCGCCCGCTACGTCGTCCGTCGGGGGTTCCTCGTCGAGGAGACCATTCTGGAGGAGATCGTCGCGGAGGACGCCGACGTGGTCGTCATCGGCTCGAAACAAGCCGGTCGCTGGCGACGGATGGTCCAGAAGCTCCTCTCGGACCCCGACATCGACACCTTCCTGCGCGACCAACTCGACTGTACGGTGATCACCGTCGACGGCGAGGGCAACACCGTCGGCGGCGGCGATATTTAAGGAGCCGAGCGATCCGGAGACTACCCGTCCGACATCCCGCGGGCGACCTCGTAGCGACGGTCGTACTCGATGACGGTCGCGACGCGGTCGGCGACCGCCGCGCCGAACTCCTGCTCCACGATATATAAGGCGAGATCCAGTCCGGACGTGACTCCGCCAGCGGTGAGGAGGTCGCCGTCGTCGACGACCCGGGCGTCAACGACCCTTGCGCCGGAGTCACGGAGTTCGTCGAGCGCGCTGGCGTGTGTGACCGCTCGCCGGCCGTCGGTGACGCCCGCCGCCGCGAGCAGCATCGATCCGGTACAGACGCTCGCGATCCGGACGCCCGCGGCGTGGTACTCGGCGAGCGCGTCCGGAATGGCTCCCCGTTCGGCCTCCGCCCACGCGCTGGCGGTCTCGTCGCGCCCGGTCCACCCCCCGCCGGGAACGACGAGGAGGTCCGGGGCATCCCCGGCGTCCGGCTCCGGGAGCACGGCGTCGACCCCGACGCGCGTCCCGTGGCTCGCGGTCACGCGGTCGCGGTCCGCAAGCGTCACGTAGCGGAGCCGACGCGCGGGCTCCGCGTCGGTCTCAACGGAGCCAGCCGACTCCTCCGCAGCGAACTCCAGCGCGTATTCGAACACCTCGTACGGGCCGATCGCGTCGAGTTCGTCGAAGCCGTCGTACAACAGGACGTCGACGTTCATACCGCGGGAACGCGGGGGACGAACATGGAGCTTACTCTTCCGGGTCCTCGCCGCGTGCTCGCTTGTACATCGCCAGCGCGTCCTCGCGACGCTCCGAGTGGTCGACGATCGGCGCGGGGTACTCCGGGGCGGCGTTTGCGCGCTGAGTCGGCGACAGCTCGTGCCACTCGTGGATCAGGTCCGCGTCCACCTCGCGAAGCTCCGGGACGTACCGCTTGATGTACTCCGCATCTGGGTCGTAGCGTTCCCCCTGTGTCATCGGGTTGAAGATGCGGAAGTACGGCTGGGCGTCCGTCCCGGTCGAGGCGGCCCACTGCCAGCCGCCGTTGTCGTTGGCGGTGTCGTGGTCCGCGAGTCGCTCGCGGAAGTGCTCGTAGCCGTGTCGCCAGTCGGCGAGCAGGTCCTTCGTCAGGAAGGAGGCGACGATCATCCGCACGCGGTTGTGCATGAACGCCTCCTCGCGAAGCTGGCGCATCCCGGCGTCGACGATCGGGTAGCCCGTCTCGCCGCGTTTCCACGCCCCGATCTCCTCGGGGTCATCACGCCAGTCGATCCCCTCCTCGTACTCCTTGTAGTTGTCCGTGACGACCGAGGGGTTGTGGTACAACACCTGCGTGTAGAACTCGCGCCACGCGAGCTGCTGTTGGAACGCCTCGACGTGGTCCGTGGCGTCCCCGTGGTCCGTGGCGTCCCCGTGGTCCGTGGCGTCCCCGTCGTCCGTGTCGTCCCCGTCGTCTCCGGTGTTCGCCTCGGAGCGGTCCTCGGCGTCGGCCAGCGCCGTCTCGGTCGCCTCGTACGCCTCTCGGATCCCAATCTCGCCGTACTTCATGAACGTCGAAATCCGCGACGTTCCCTTCCGTGCGGGGTAGTCGCGCTCGTCGTCGTAGGTGAAGACGCCGGACGAGAGGAACGCGTCGAGCCGCTCGCGGGCGGCCGCCGTCCCCGCCGGGCCCACGTCCGCGTCCGGCTCGGAGAATCCGAGGTCGGCCGGCGTCGGGAGGTCCCCGACGGCGACATCGAGGTCGACGCCGTCGAGTCCGGACTTCTCGGCGGTCCGAATCCCGTCGGCATCGACGAGGTCCGCCTCGGTCGGAGTCGGTGCCGGCGGGTCCGTGTCCCGGTCGGTCCACTTCCTCCAGTAGTAGGTGTATACGGAGTAGGGGTCGCCGGCGTTCGTCCGTATCGAATCGGGCGTGTGTAACACGGCGTCGTGGTGTGCTTCGCGTCGGACGGCGGCGTCGTGAAGGGCCTGTCGAACGCCGGCGTCGCGCTCACGGGCGAGCCCGGAGTAATCGCGGTTCCAGACGACTCGTTCGGCGTCGAGCTCGTCGGCCAACTCCGGGAGCACCGCCGCCGGGTCGCCGTGAGCCACGAGGAGGTCGCTTCCGCGGTCGCGGTAGGCGCCCCGTAGCGCCGCCAGTCCGTCGAGCAGTCGACGCACGCGGACGTCGCTCGCGTGGTCGAGCACGTCCGGGTCGAACACGAACACCGGCGCGACCGCGTCGCGGTCGGCGGCCGCTGCGAGTCCGACGTTGTCGTCGATCCGGAGGTCCCGTCGGTGCCAGAACAGCTCCATGCGATCGGGTGGGGCGGGAGAACCGTGAAAGCACCGCTATCATCGACGGAGCGATCCGGCGCTATCGTTGACGACCCGATCCGACACGGGAGAGGTCGATGGGCCCGGGACGGGTCACAGTCGCCGACCCCGCGTGTATCGGACGTGTGCGACCGACGAAACGAGGAGCACGAGCGTCAACGCGGCCATCAGTATCACTGGGCCGATCGAGGCGAACGGCGGCGTCCCCGTGGCGAACGCGAGCGTCACCGCGGCGAACAGTCCCGTCAGCCCGAGGTAGAACTCCGACCACGTGAACTCGTTCTCGCCGACGACCTCCAGATAGGCGTCGAACCCCTCGGCTTTCGGTCCGAGCGTCACCATCCCGCTGTTCCGGTCGTACTCTATCACGCCGCTGCGTTCCATCCGCGGGAGATGTGACTGATACAACGAGGTGTAGAGCCGTTTTCGTTGGGTGTAGTTCACCTCGACTGGTTCGAGGTCGTTCTCCTCGGCGGCGATGGCCGTCGCCAGCTCGCGGAGCTTGATCTCGCCGCCGTTCTCCGAGAGGAACTCGAGGACGTGTCGCCGTCGACCGTTGCTCAACAGCGCGAACAACTCGTCGGTCGATATCGAGTCGTTCCCCCTCCCGCTCTCGTCAGGTGCCCGTTCGGATCCGGTTTCGTCCGCCGCAGGATCCGGTTCCAGCGACGGTCCTGATCTCGGCGAGGACCCCGACTCCGACGAAAGTTCCGACTCGCCCGTCTCGTCGACCGTATCGTCGTTCGCTGCCTCATTCCGTTGGTCGGTCGTCCGCGTGTGATTCATTCGTGGTTTCCCGTAGTCACGTGTTCTCCGGATCGGTTTCGCTCCCGTTCCGCCCGATACCACCGCTCTCGTCTCCCGGACCGTGTTTCGACCACGTTTTGGTATGCCGTCACCACTGACGATACTGCGTCCGTGGGTCTGCGTTCAGTTCGTTTCACCCACCGGATAACTTCGCGCTTCGGTATCGTTACGCAATCGAACACCACGCCACGTATTAAAAATTCCTATATATCAATAAGCAGTAATATATGCGGGAAAATCACGACTTTGATGGCTGAATCCGTATTTCAGTCAGTTTTCTCGGTTCTCAGTAAGCGGGACTATCATAAAACGAATATACTGAGTTCGATGTCGTTCGATCCGTCGCGTCGGTCGAGGGCGGTACGGCCGGGCTCGGACCGGGATGACTCGCCGGTATGGCTGTCATACCTATATCCGATCGAACCCTCCATCCGTCCATGGATACGTCATCACGGCTCTCGCTCTGGCTTCGGAACCCACGATACACCGGCGAGAACCGGTGTGTTCCGTGTACGCTCGTCAACTTGCTCATCGCCGTCGTTCTCGCGGTCGGCGTCGCGATCGTGTCGACCGCGTGGGCGCTCGTCGTGCTCGTTGCCGCCGTCGCGACCATCGCCGTCCGCGGGTACCTCGTTCCCGGCACACCCGCTCTGACGAAGCGATACCTTCCCGACCGCGTGTTGGTGCTCTTCGATAAGGCTCCCGAACGGGCGACCGTCGGTTTCGACGGAACCGACGTGGAGGCGACGGCCGAGCGGAACGCCGTCCCTCAAGAGGGGCCGGACGCTCCGGAGTCGACGGAACCGGTCTTCGACGCCGCACGAGTCCTCGTCGACGGCGGCGTTCTGGTTGACGACCCCGTCGCGGACGACCTCGTCGTCGATGCGTCGTTCCGTGAGGCGTGGGAACGTCGCTCCCGCGAGCTCGCGGACCGCGGCAGCAACACGGGCCAGTACGTCGACACGGACCGCGACAGCAACGCGGACCGCCGCGCGCTCGCGCGGTTCCTCGATATCGACCCGGACTCGGTCTCGCTCGTCGACCGCGGCTACGCGTACGTGGCGTCGATCGACGGCGAGCCCGCGGGTCGATGGGAGTCCCGCCCGGCGTTCGTCGCCGATCTCGCCGCCTCCGACGTTCTCACGGAACGCTGGGCGGACTGGACGACGCTGCCGACGGCACACCGGAGCGAGCTGCTCGGGAGCCTCCGGCTGTTCGTGGAGACGTGCCCGACGTGCGACGGGACGGTGACGCTCGATTCGACCGTCGTCGAGTCGTGTTGCCGGCAGTACGACGTGCTCGCCGCCACGTGTGGAGACTGCGGCACTCGGCTGTTCGAGGCCGACGTCGATCCGGAAGCGCTCGAACGGATCGCGAACCCCTCGTGAGCGACTCCGGACGTACCGCCCCGGTTCGTGTTTCCGTTCACTCCTTGGTGACGAACTCGAAGCGAGCCCCGCCCGACTCGCTTTCGCCCACCGAAACGCTCCAGCCGTGTGCGTCCGCGATTCCCTTGACGATCGCGAGGCCGAACCCCGTCCCGTCCTCGCGGGTCGTGAATCCCGTCTCGAACACCGCGTCCGGGTCATCTAACGCGATCCCCGGCCCGTCGTCCGCCACGTAAAACCCGCCATCGGCCATCCCGACACGCACTCGAAGGCCGTCGGACTTCGTCCGACTGCTCGTGGAATGGTTCGAAAACTCCGCGGAGTTTTCGTCATCACGAGAGACGGCGTCGCCGTCTCTCGAACGACCGTGTTCCACGCTGTCGCCGGGCTCCGCCCGGCTGCTAGTCGAGCCGTGCTCGACACTGTCGTCGGACTTCGTCCGACTGCTCGTGGAACCGTGTTCCACACTGTTTCGAAACAGGTTCTCGATGAGCTGTTGTAGCCGGGTCGGGTCAGCATGGACGGTTCCGTCGTCCTCGACCGAGAGGGTCGCGTCGCCGGTTTCCACGGTCGTCCATGTCTCCTCGGCGACCGTACGGAGCGAGACCGGCTCCGGGTCGACGTCGCTCGCGCCCCGTTTGGCGAGCGCGAGGACATCGTCGATCAGCTCCGCCATCCGATCGTGAGCGTTCTCGACCGCCTCGAACTGTTCGGCAGCGTCGTCGCCGACGTTGGCACACGCTGCGCGTGCCAGTTCGAGACGACCTTGTGCGACGTTCATCGGGTTTCTGAGGTCGTGACTGACGATGCTGGCGAACTCTTCGAGACGCTCGTTCTGGCGTTCGAGCTCCTCGGTACGTCGGCGGAGCTGACGCTCGACATCGAGTTGTGTGAGCCGGGCACGAGTGTGTGCGGCGAGGAGTTCGACAGCACGCAGATCGTGTTCGTCGAACGCACCGACCGCCTTCGAGGCGGACTGGAACAGCCCGATGTCGCCGATCGGAACGGTCAACAGCGACCGGAACTCTGAGTCGGCCGGCGCGGCCTCGTGCTCACGGAGGTCGTCGATGACGCTGGAGTCCCCGGTTCGATACGCCTCGGCCGCGACGTTGTCCTCGGCGTCGATCGGCGTCTCCTCGTAGTACCCCTCGCCGCCGAGGTTCGACGAGATCGCTTTCGGAACGAGTACGCCGTCGACCGCGGCGTCGACGAGCGCGAAATCGAAACGGAGGATCCGCTCGACCGCCCGGATCACCGTGTCGTACACCTCATCCGGAGTAGTACACTCACCTAGATCCGTCGCAACGCCGTGAAGGGCCTCGATCTCTCGTTTCCGCTCGCGGAGCCGGCGTTCAATCCCTCGACGGTCCGGGGGCCGACGACAGACACAGACGAGAACGGGATCCCCGCCGATCGCTCCCTCACGAACGGATATCACGACGGACGCCTCGTGCCCGTCCGCATGGACGAGCGGGACGTCAGCACCGCCCCGACGGGATCCGGTCTCCTCCGTCCCGGCGTCAGTCCCGCCGTTCCCCTCGATCGATTCGACGCCGGTTCCGTCCGGCCCGAGATACGAACGGATGTCGTCGGACCGATCGTCGTGGAATCGGTCGGGTATCAGTTCCGTTCCCGGCCGGCCGATCAGATCGTCGGGAGAATACCCGAGGAGCCGTTCCGTTGCCGGGTTCGCATACGATATCACCCCGGTCCGGTCGAGGGCAATGATCGCCTCCGGGGCGTTCTCCAACACCCCGCGATCGAACCCGTCGTCGCTGGACGCGGACGCCGACCCGATCCGCTCACCTCCGGTCTCATCCATCGGTTTCGACTCCCAATTTACGCCATATATTCGCTCCACGTACATGAATCTGGCCCGTCGATCGGGACGAGCACGGCCGATCAGGTCGTGATATCGATGCGGTCCAGCAGGAAGTATCCGAACACGAGCGTCAGGATCAGGACCGCGAACGCGAGCGCGACCGAGAGCGCCTCGTCGCCCCCGCTGTAATCGGCGACACGAAAGCTGATCACCTCACGGGAAACCGCGATGATCCCGGCGCTCACGACGATCCGGAGGACGGGTTCCTCGCGGGCGTACGCGATGAGCGTCCGATGTACCTCGACGATGATGAGAAGCAGGAGGACGGTATCGAGCAGGTCGACGACCGCGATCGGGTCGGTGAACCGGCCGGTGACGAAGAGCTCGTACAGCGACAGCAGCATGTCGAACAGCCCGATGACGAAGAGAACCAGCAGGAAGTAGGCTGCGCCGAGCACGAGCCACTGCATCGCAGTGACGGACGGCTCCGTGACATCCCTGATGTCGGCCGGCATCGAACAGACGGACGAGCGCGAACCGGAAATCAGTTGTGCCGAACCGTGTCACACCGTGTGCCCGCTGTCGGCGTCGTCCGAGCCCGCGGTCCCGGTCAACGACTCCAGCAGACGGACCGCGGTCGGCTTCGCGAGCGGCTCGTTCGCATTCCCACAGTGGGGCGACTGGACGCAGGCGGGACACCCCGACTCACAGCCGCAGCCGTCGATGAGCCGGGCCGTCCGGGCGAACAGCTCCTCGGCTCGCTCGTGTCCCCGGCGCGTGAGACCCACGCCACCGGGATACCCGTCGTAGACGAACACGGCCGGCGAGTCGGTGTGGGGATGGTACGGCGTCGAGATCCCGCCGACATCAGCGCGATCACACAGCAAGTGGAACGGAAACAGCGAGATGATCCCGTGTTCGGCCGCGTGGATCCCACCGTTGAATCCGTACTCGCCGCCGATGCCGACCTCGTCGCCCAGCGTTCGCATCTCACTCTCGATATCCTCGGGAACCGGGAAGTACAGGGCTTTCGTTCGCAGCGTCGTCTCGGGGAGATCTACGGTCGATTCGCCGAGCGATTTTCCGGTCGCCGCGTCCTTCCGAACGAACCCCGTGATCTGCTCCGTCACGGTGACGTCCGCGAACCGGACCGGTACGTCGGGACGGGCGGGGAGCGTCCGCTCCGCGAGGCCCTCGTTCACGACCATATCTTTCTCGGAGAGTACCTGCGTGTAGTAGTCCGCCCACGAGCTGTCCAACTCCGCAATGTCGCGGTCGAGGTCGAGGTCGGTCACCTCGTAGGTCCGGCCCTGCTGGTGGTAGATCGCGCCCGGGTGTGCGTCCCGGAGCGCGTCCGCGAAGCCCAGCGAGGCGATGGACTCCCCGCTCGACCGGTCGATCAACTCGATCTCCCGCTCTTCCGCCGTCCGGAGGTTCATCGCGTGCTGGGGGCTCTCCGATCCCGCGTGCGTCCAGCGCGTGCCGTCCGCGGCGTCGCGCCGCTTCAGGACCCCGTCGTCGGTGAGGTCAGCAACGACACCCGGGAACGACTCGCCAAAATACGCCTCGTCCGCGGGCGAGAGCCACTGCTCGTCGGCCGCACACGCGACGTGTCGCGGCAGCAGTTGGTCGTTCTCGGGGTCACAGATCGCGTCTTCCGGCGGGGCATCGAAGAAGTCCTCGGGGTGGTTCATGAGGTACTGGTCGAGACCGTCCTCGCCGCCGACCATGACGACGAGCGCTGGATCCGTTCCCCGTCCCGCCCGTCCCGCCTGCTGGAACGCCGACATCCGGGTTCCGGGGTAGCCGTCGAGGATCACGGCGTCGAGCCCGCCGACGTCGACGCCGAGTTCGAGGGCGTTCGTCGACCAGACCCCCCGAAGCTCGCCGGAATGGAGGTCTGCCTCGATGTCGCGGCGCGTTCCGTCCTTCAGGGCGGCCTGATACGCGCCGACCCTCCCGGCGAGGTCGTGGTTCCCGCGGCTCCGGAGCTCGCTCGCGCTGTCGGTCGCGTACTGTTCTGCGGTCTGTCGCGCACGCGTGAACGTCAGCGTCTGCCGGCCGCTCTCGACGAGATCGACGAACAACCGCTTGCTCTCCGTGTGACTCGACTTCCGGCGGCCGGCGTCCTCGCCCGTCCGCTCCGCCCAGTCCTCGTCGTACTCCGGCGGGTTCCAGAGCACCCAGTCGCGCGGGCCCCGGCCGGAGGTGTCCTCGTCGACGAGGGTGATCCCGTCGGGGTCGCGGCCGGTGACGGTCGAGACGTGCTCGACCGGGTTGTTGATCGTCGCCGAGCAGCTCACGAACGTCGGATCCGAGCCGAACCGCTCGCAAGTCCGCGCGAGTCGCCGGAGGGTCATCGCGACCTGCGAGCCGAACACGCCGCGGTAGCCGTGGACCTCGTCGATGACGACGTGCTCCAGCGAGGCAAAGAACCACTCCCAGAGCCGTCCGGCGTAGGGCAACAGCGCGTAGTGGAGCATATCCGGGTTCGAGAGCAGGACGGTGGGGCGGGCGTCCCGAACGTCCCGCTTTTCGGCCCGCGAGAGCCGCCCGGTGTACGACTCGACGGACACCCGGCTACCGAAGCCGAGCCCGTGGGCGAGTTCCGAGAGCGACTCCTCCTGGTCGGCGATCAGCGCGTTCTGCGGGCCGATATACAGCGTCCGCCCGCCGTGATCCATCGCAGCCTCGAAGGCCGGAACGGTGTACGCGAGCGACTTTCCGCTCGCGGTCTCGGTTGCGAGCACGACGTCGTCGCCGTCCCGAACCGCCTCGATCGCCGTCGCCTGATGCTGGTAGAGGCGGTCGACGCCGCGGTCGTCGAGCGCGCCCGCCAGACGGGGTTCCACCTCGATGTCGGCGAACTCGGGATCCCGCGCCGGAAGGCGACGATGCTCGGCGATCTGTCCCTCGTAGAAGGGCCGGTTCCGGAGCCAGTCGATGGCGTCTGCCACGTCACTCAGCTACGGGATCGACGGTTCTAACGGTTGTGGTCCGACGGGTGTGCGCGCAGTTGCCAGCGAAGAGGCCATTCCCTCGCTTCACCGCGTCGTCGACTCCTGAGTCACGACTCAGTGAGGGTGTTCCAGAGCGCACGCTGCGCCCGGTAGAGGGTGTAGGCGACCGAGAGACAGACGAACGCAACGCCTACCGCGGCGGCGGCAAGCACGGGACCGGACGCCGGCTGCTTCAGCTCTCTCCCGGTCTCACAGTTCCCGCACCCGTCTTCTCCACAGTTCCCGCAGCCGGGGAGATCCGAGTCGCCGGTGGCGGTCGCGTCGCCGGTGGCGGTCGTGTCGGTGGTGGCGGTCGTGTCGGTGGTGGTCGTGTCGGTGGTGGCAGTCACGTCGGTTGCGTCGGCCGTGGGTATCTGGTCAGTGGCTTCGACATCGACGGAGATGTCGGTGTCCCGAGAACCTCGGGACGTCTCACCTTCAACCGCGGTCGGGTCATCCCCGTGTTCCGGCTGCGCTCCGGTCGAAGGCCCGCCGGCGTGTGTCGTTTCCTCGGGATCGGTGGACGCAGTATCGGGCTCGCCAACCCGAACATCTTCCTCGTCGAACAGCTGTGGCGCGTGTGTGCGGAGCGCGTCCAGCCCGCGCTCAATCTCCTCGCGGTCCTCGTGGCCAACCGCGAACGCCGCAAGGTCCTCGACCATCGCCTTCGCGCGCTCCGGGTGGTCGGTCTCCACGTAGCTTCGGGCCGCATCGAACATCGCCCGCCCGAGCCAGTGTTCGAAGACGGGATTATCGTGCTGCTGTTCGAGCTCTTCGAGGCGTTCAAGCGCGTCTTCGCCGGCAGCCACGTCACCCGCAAAGAAGGACGCCCGCGCGGAGAAGAACGTCGCCACCGCACACCACGTCGCCGTCGACGGGGTCGACAGCCGGTCGTGGTGCTCGGCGGTCGCGTCGGCCCAGTGGTCGACGCGGCTCGGCTCGGCGGCCTCGAAGCTCGCCCGCGTCGCGTTCGCCGTCGCGACCGGCAGCCACCGAAGTATCGACGCCTCCTGTGCGGGATACCGGTCCGCGAGGGCCTCGATTCGCCCGATCCGGTCCTCGATGGCGTCTACGTCGGTCCGCTCGGCGTCCGCGTTCGTCCGTCCGGCGAGAACGCCCGCGAGCCCTGCGGCGACCTCCCCGTCGGGATGGGCTCCGAACAGCTCTTCCGCACGGTCGAGCCGGTCGCGTTCGGACTCGTCACCGAGGTATCGCTCGGCGTGAGCGTACGCCCGCAACAGCGAGGCGGCGATGTCCGGCTCCTGATGGGCGTCGTACACCGTCTCGATCCGCTCGACGAGCGGGCCGATCCGGTCGCGGCGGTCGCCCTTCGCGTTCGCGTGGATCGTCTCGGCCGTCGCCCGGGCTAGCGGCGCTGCGATCGCCGCTTCGGGACGACGGTCGTACACCGACTCGATCCGGTCACGATACGCCGCAAGTCGATCCGGATCGATCGCGGTCTCGTACACGTGTTCACGACCGCGAACGCTCGTCGCGTTCGCGAGGACGACCGCAAGATGAACCTCGACATCAACGGGGTCGTCCGCGCCGTCGCGTCCGAGACGGTCCAACCGCTCGATCATCTCGGCCTCCGCGTCGAACTCGCCACGGTTCCCGTAGGCGTCGGCGAGTGCGACCAGCGCGTCCGTCAGCCGCGCCCGGTCGTCGTCGTCCATCTCGTCCGGCGTCGTCGCGTCGAACGCCTCGACGCGCCGTTCGAGTTCACCGACGGATCGCGTGTCAGTTGTCACCATGTTCGTTGCTTCGAGATTGGGATGAAGGAACCTAAACGATCGCTTTCGAGCGACCCCGCGGGCGACGGAGCTACGGCGACTCGCTGTTTCGATGTGGAGGACTGTCGCCCGCGCTCTGTCGCAGCGCCGACCCCTCGGGGGCGGTCGTGCCGGCGGGTTCAACCGGGCCCTCACGGACAAGTGGAGGCCAGCGGACTTCGGTCGCAACCGGATCGTCGAGCGGGAGCTCCATCCGGAGGTCACCGTTCCGCTCGACCGTCCGGAACCCGACCTCGTCGTAGACGGTTCGTGCGACCCGGTTTCCTGTCTCGACGTGTAACACGAGCGCGTCGCGGTCCCCCGCCGCGGCGTCCGCGATCAGCTGCCGACAGAGCTCGGTCCCGACGCCCCGACCCTGCGCGTCGGGGTGAACGAACACCGCAATCTCCGGGCAGTCGGCGTCGAGGGGCGTGTACACCGCATGGCCTCGAACACGACCGTTCCGCTCGGCGAGGACGTTGCTGCCGTCCGCAAGCAGGGAGTCGACCCAGTCGACTCGCCGGTCGGGGTTGGCCGGCGGAATCCCCTGTGCGCGGTCGGCGGTGCCGAACGCCTCGTACATCCCGAGGAGTCGGTCGGCGTCGCCCGAGTCGGCGAATTCGACGGTCCACGGATCGCCGTGTTTGTCGATGAACCGGGGACACCGCGGAGGACAGTGGACCGTCCCCTCGCACTCGCTGCCGTTCCACCCGTCACAGGCAACGTCCGGCGTATCGGCGTCCATACGCGGGTGTCTGTTTCGAACCCTGTTATACCCTGACAACCAGTTTCACTCGGTGGGAACGCCGCCGGCTGAGGCAGTCGATCGACGAGCGTCGACGGGTCACCGTCCGCGTCGCCTGAGGCGGTCCAATATCCCGTCACTGGTGCCGGGTTCGGTGTGTTCTGTACGCGGCTCTGGTTCTCCGTCGTTCCACGCCATGAGCCGAGGACGGTCCTCCAAGACGAGATACGTGTTCTCGCTGTCCAGCCATGCGCCGCTGTTTGCGACGTTGGTGTCCGGTCTAATACCGGCACAGTGCGTGTGACCGATACAGAGCCAATCGGTGTCTGGACGGTCGGCGACGTACTGTCCGGCGGACCCAGGCTGTTCGTTGAGGTCGTGGTCTCCACATCGATCCATCTTCCCTAGTCTGTCTGCCCACGTTCCATGGCTCACCCGGTCCGTCGCGAGCTTCAGGAGCGCGTGAAACATCTCGGCGACGCCGTTGACTTCACTGAAAAGTGCCCACTTCTCACTGAACGTCGCGCCGACCGAGTCGGTGCTGATCACGGCCAATTTGTCGAAGTACCACTCGTCCTGTACTGGGTCGAACTGGTGGCCGTGCATGAACGTGTACGTCGTTCCATCGGTCGAAATCGTCAACTGTTCCGGGTACTCAGAGTCGTAATACGCTTTTTCGCCACGACCACCGGTAACCTCCAGATCCTTCCGTGCGTACCAGTCGTGGTTTCCGAGCACGTAATGAACCTCGATCCCGGCATCTCGAAGCTCGCGTAACCGGGTGAACACGTCGTAGTTCTCCCGTGTCAGCGTGCGCATGTCGCGCCGCCAGAAATCCTCGATGTCGCCGTTAAGAACTAGGTGTGTCGGCTGGAGGTCATCCCGAAGATATCGGAGGAACCGTTTGAACTCGTCCCGGTCCGGATCGACCGAATCGAGATGTGCTGTCCCGAGATGTGTGTCCGACACGGCGACTATCATGGGTACACCAGCTGTATGACTGTTCTCATCAGATAAATAACTACACCGCCGATCCGAGGAACGGCGTGATGATACCGCCGCAAACCCGCGGCGTCACTCCCGTATCAGGACGATTCCGTCGCGGAACACGGCGTGGTTCGGGAGGACGTGCTCGCCGTCGTCGGTCTCAATGTGGGTGACGAACAGGTCGACCTCCTGTACAATCCCCCGCTGGCCCGCCACCCGGACCTCGTCGCCGATGCCGTACGGCTGCCGAAGGAGGAGAAAGACGCCGGCTGCGGCGGCCGCGAGCAGGTCTTTCGTCGCTAGGGCGGTCAACACGACCAGCGCGAGGGCGTACGCACCGAGGAGGACGACGAGCGCGAGCGTCTGTACCCCGACCTGTGCGAGCGCGATGAGCGCGGCGACGTAGACGACGCTATACTTCACGAGCGCCGGGATCACTCCCACCTCCGGGAGTTTGATCTCCCGGAGACGCTCGGCTACGAGCAGTTCGGCCTTATCGCCGACGACGACCCCAATGATGAGAACGATGACGGCCACGAACAGCCGAGGAACGAACGTGGCGAGATCCGCCCAAAACAGGTCCGCGAACTCGACTTCGGCTACGCTGAACGCAACGATGACCGTCACGGCGACGATGAAGTACGTCGATAGTTTTGCGACAATCTGGACCGTCGAGGTACCAAACTCGCGGGCGGTGCGCTCGAATGTGGTCCCTTCTATCGCCTCGGGGACGCCGGCTCGCCGCAGAAGTCGCCGATTGAGAACGCCGGCGAGATACGCCAGAACCAGTCCGAGGAGAAGCACCGCAAACGCGAGCCATATCCGGTCTGGGATCGCGTTTAGGAGTTCGGCAACCGCTTGGTCAGGTTGGAATCCCCCGGAAAGAACTGTCGCCGTCGAAGGGAGCGCGAACGCCCCAGTCATTAGTACTCCTCCGGATCGATCTCCAGAACCAGTGAGCCACCCTTGAACGCCCGGACGAGTCCGTCGGACTCGGAGAGGACGATGGCCGTCGCGTTCGTGTCACGGGTGATCGCCCCGCCGGCCATGTGGCGCGCGCCGAGCCCCTTCGGGATGTCGACGCCCTCGGCGGCGGGTTCGAGGTACCGGTACGCGGAGACGATCTTCCCGGAGTCGGAGACCACGAACGCGCCGTCAAGCCGTGAGAACTCCTTGAGCATGACGTTCACGATGGGGTCACCGACGTGAACGTGGGACTTCTCGAAGGGGTTGTACGACAGCGCACGCGATTTGTTCATCACCTTGCCGGCGTCGCCGACGACGAACAGCGCGCCGACCGGCTTCCCCTTCTGTCCCTTCTTCCCGAGCTCGATCGCAACCTCGAAGACGTTCCGAATGACGCCGGGGTCGGCGCGGGAGTCGACGAACAGGTCGTAGATGCCGGAGTTCGCCGTCTCGTCGACGGTGACGCGAATGATCGCGTCCGACTCTCCCTCGAAGACGGAGGCGATACAGACGACCTCGTCGCCCTCGGAGACGAGCGACGCGTCCATCGCCCCCTCGATCCCGAACCGGATCCGATCCCGGACGTTCCGGAACGGAAGCGGCAGCTCGACGAACGACTCCGCGCCGACATCGTCGTCGGGGGCGGCGACGATCACGTCGGTGTCGCCGGTGTCGCCGTCGATGAACCGGTCGTGGAACGAGGCGGTCGGCGAGAACAGGATCACCGCGTCGGCGTCCTCGACGAGGTCGGCCAAGTGGTCAGTGAGTGACGCCATTGACTCAAAACGACTCCCGCTCGACGTATAATCGTTGTGACGTGTCGTACGCGCGTCTGACGACCGTCCAGCCGAACGAGGCCGGTCGCGGTCCGTTCGTGGTCCGGTCGCGGTTCGCTTTTATATATCACGCCCGTCGATCGAAGCGAGATGGCGACCCGAGACGCGCTGTGGGCGTATCGCGACCGGTTTGGCGACGCGTTCGGACGGACCTACTTCCGGCGGTTCGGGCCGGGCGTCGCCGCCAGCGTCGGCCTCGGGACGTACTTCGGGGAGCCGACCGACCGCGTCGACGAGGCGTATCGGCGGGTCGTCCGCCTCGCGATCGAGTCCGGTGTGAACCACGTCGACACCGCCGTGAACTATCGGTGTGGTCGATCCGAGCGGGCCGTCGGCGAGGCCGTCCGCGAGACGGTCCGCGAGACGGCGGTCGACCGCGAGGCGGTCGTCGTCGCCACGAAAGGCGGGTTCCTCCCGTTCAACGGCGAGCGGCCGGACGATCCGTCCCGATACGTCCGCGAGCGGTTCGTGGAGTCGGGGATCGTCGACCCCGCGGACCTCGCCGGCGGCCACTGTCTCGCGCCCGACTATCTGGCGTGGTCGCTTGACCGCTCGTTGGATCGTCTGGGACTCGACACCGTCGACTGTTACTACGTCCACAACCCCGAGGCCCAACTCGCCACACGCTCCCGATCCGACGTGTACGAGGCGCTTGAGGCCGCATTCGAACGTCTGGAGCGTCGGCGCGCCGCCGGCGACATCGGACAGTACGGCGTCGCGACGTGGCGGGCGTTTCGGGTGCCCGAGGGTCACGACGCGTACCTCTCGCTCGGGGAGGTGCTCGCGCGCGCCGAGGCCGCGGGGCGGTCGGTCGGCCCCGACGACGACCACGGGTTCGCGGCGGTCCAACTCCCGTTTACTATCCGGATGGCGGACGCGTTCACGCGAACGAACCAGCGACCGCCCGACGATCCCGACGGCGACCCGGTGTCGACCTTGGAGTTCGCCCACGAGGCGGGACTCTCGGTCGTCACGAGCGCGAGCATCGGTCAGGGGGAGTTGGCGAACGAGAACGCGATCCCGGAGGCGGTCGACGAGCAGCTCGCGGGCGACACCCCGGCCCAGCGCGCGCTCAACTTCGCGCGTAGCGCGCCGGCGGTGACCTGCTCGCTCGTCGGGACGACGGACCCCGAACACCTCCGGGAGAACGTCGCCGCGGGCACGTTCGACCCCCTCGGCGCGTCCGCGTTCGACGCGGTGTTCGAGTGACCGCGACGTGTGTCGCGATGACTCCGGTCGCGACTCGGAACGGTCGGATCGTATATAACAGACGCTCGCCTACCGCAGTTCCTTAAACCGGGCATCACACTCCGGACAGAGCCGCACGGCGAACACCTCGTCCGGGTCGTTCTTCTTTTTAAGTACCTTGTCGCACTCCGCGCAGTTCAGCCGCTCGTAGGTGTCCTTGAACAGGTCACCGTCCCGTAGCGCCTTGCGCGTCGATTTCATACAGCAGTCTTCGGCAGCGGCGGGTATAAAAACCTCGTACGACGCTCGTCGGACTCCGGAGTCATCTCCACGTCGTCCGTCACCGACCACGCCGGATTCGCAACACTTGTGGCCGTCCGCGGGGAACCGCGAGCGTGTCACGGACCCGGCTGTTCGGCTCGCTGTGTGGGCTGGTGTTCCTCGTCAACTTCGCGCGGGTCGTGTTCGCACCCCTCGTCGGCGAGTTCATCGACGAGTTCACCATCCGGGAGGGGACGGCGGGGCTGATAGTCACGCTCGCGTGGCTCGGCTCTGCCTCACCACGGATCCCGACCGGCTGGGCGCTCACCCGGTTCTCGCGGGTTGCCGTCGTCGTCGCCTCCGGCGTGACGCTTACGCTCGGCGCGCTCGGGGTCGCCCTCGCGCCGGGCGTTCCGACGCTGATGGTCGCCGCGTTCGTGGTCGGCAGCGCCTCCGGCGTCTACTTTGTTGCCGCCAACCCGTTCGTCTCCGAGCTGTTCCCGGACCGCGTCGGCCGAGTGATGGGCGTTCACGGGATGGCGAGCCAGCTCGCCGCGGTCGCGGCCGCACCCGTCGTCACGGTCACGCTGTGGTACGACTGGCGGTACGCCTTCTACGGGCTCGCGCTCGCGGCCGCGCTCACGACGGTCCTCTTCGTCGCGCTCGCCGGGCGAACCGACCTCCCCGAGGCCGGCACGAGCGACACCGATTTCGTCGCCGGCGCGCGCTCGGAGTGGAAGCTGATCACTGCGGGCGTCGTCCTCCTCGGACTGACGAGTTTCGTCTGGCAGGGGCTGTTCAACTTCTACGAACTGTACATGATCGACAAGGGGCTCGACCCGGCGACCGCTCGTAACCTGCTCACCGTCATCTTCGCGGCGGGAGTCCCGGCGTTTCTCGTCTCCGGCGATCTGGCCGACCGGCTCCCCCACGTGCCGTACATCCTCGGGATCGTGACGACGTTCGTCGGCAGCGTCGTCCTCGCGGTGTACGCCTCGGGGCTCGTCGCGGTCGTCCTCGCCAGCCTCCTCGTCGGCTTCACGATCCACATGCTGTTTCCGGCGGGCGACACCTACCTGCTCGACTCGCTGCCCGACGGGACCCGCGCGTCGGCGTACGCCGTCTTCTCCGCGGGGATGATGACGACGCAGGCGGCCGGCTCGTGGGTCGTCGGCGAGGCGATCGAGGCTGGCTTCGCGTACGACGCCGTCTTCCTGTCGCTTGCGGGCGGTCTCGGCGCGCTCGTGGTCGTCTACGCCGCCTTGAACGCGCTCGGACGCGTTCCGGGCGGAGCGGCACACCCCTGACCAGCTTCGGGCCCTCGGCCACGGGTCGTCTCCACCCGGAGGCCGACGCGACCCCCGGTATCGTGCGTATTTAGGGGCTCGTCCACCTGTGATCGGGTGATGGAGTACGTACAGGAGCGCGTGACGACGCTTCACGCGCTGACGGACCACCGGCCCTCCGCGCCGACCGGCCGTACGGCGGTCGTGGTGCCGATGACCGAACGCGAGTACGGCACCCTCGCGGCCGAGAACGTCCTCACCGCCCTCGAAACCGTCGACCCGGCGCGGGTGATCGTCCCGCTCCGCGCCACCCCCGACCGCGCCGGCCCCTTCGCGGACTGGCTCGACGGGTTCGATCTCGACGTGGAGACGCTGTGGTGTGACGGCCCGCAGCTCTCCGCGCTGCTCGGGGACCGCGGCGTCAACGGGAGTCGCGGGAAGGGTCGGGACGTGTGGCTCGCGCTCGGGCGGGCGCTGGACGAGGAGTTCGTTGTCGTTCACGACGCCGATACGAAGACGTACTCGCCCGCGTTCGTGAATCGGCTGCTGTTCCCGATCGCCCACGGCCACGAGTTCTCGAAGGGGTACTACGCTCGCGTCGAGGACGGCGCACTGTACGGGCGGCTGTTCCGGCTGTTCTTCCGCCCGCTCGTCCGTGCGATCGACGACGCGCACGACGCGGCGGTACTGGAGTACCTGAACGCGTTCCGGTACGCGCTCGCGGGCGAGTTCGCGGCGACGACCGACCTCGTCGCGAAGCTCCGCGTCCAGCGCGGTTGGGGACTGGAGGTCGGCACGCTCGGCGAGGCGTTCGCCCACGCCGGCTTCGAGGGGAGCGCA
Organism: Halorubrum alkaliphilum; assembly: GCF_017873815.1. GTDB lineage: Archaea > Halobacteriota > Halobacteria > Halobacteriales > Haloferacaceae > Halorubrum > Halorubrum alkaliphilum. The sequence goes on from NZ_JAGGKQ010000003.1 coordinate 37,949, forward strand.
CAGGTCGATCTCGGTCGATACGAACACGACCACCGCTCCGTGGAGGGCCCGACGGGGCTCGCGGACATGAGCCGCGCGGTGAGCGCGGCGACCCTCCGAGCGGTGGCCGACGCCGGCGTCGACGTTGACTACGACACGCTCCCCGCCCGCTACAGAGAGGTCGCCGACCGAATGACCCGGCAGTACGCGACCGACGCGGCGTTCAACGGGCTCGACTACGATCGCCCCGCCGAGCGCGACCAGATCGCGACCTACGCGGAGGCCATCGCGGAGCCGGGCCCCGACACCCGGTTACCGGCGTGGAACGACGCGCCGCTCACGCCCGAGGAGGTCGCTGACGCGGCCCGTGCGGATCTGGACGCCGTCTCGGAGGGGAGAGAGACGGACGGGGCCGCCGCCGACCCGGTCGAGGGAGACGACGCATGACTGACGAAGGGGAGGACGGCCCCAGCGTCGCAGCCCGCGACGACCTCGCCGGCGTGGTCGACCTGTTCGGCTCGCTCACCCGGGCGGAGCTGTCCCGGGCGCTCTCGGAGCTGGCTTTTAAACAACGAACCGAGATCGACGAGGACGCCATCGCGGCGGCGATAGACCTCGCGGTCGCGGAGTACGCGATCGTTCCAGCCCCGGAAGCGGCGGTGTCGGCGGCGGACAGCGCGGGCGGCGGTGACTGCGCGGACGGCGCGGGCGGCGGTGACTGCGCGGACGGCGCGGGCGGCGGTGACTGCGCGGACGGCGCAGGTGACGATCCGGACGCCGAGCCGACCTTCCTCGCGGTTGGCCCGGCCGCGTTCCCGTCCCTTCCGGCTGGGGCCGAGGACCTACCACACATCCTCGACGTGCCGGATCGGGCGGTCGACCGGGAGGCCCTGTCGAGCGCGGTGCTCGATCGGCTCTCCGACGACGCGGTCGCCGCCATCGAGTCGGGTGACGCGGATCGCCTCGCGGTTCTCGCGGACGTGACCTACGATATCGAGGCGTGGGCCCCCGTCGACGCGGGGCCGATCCGAGAGCGAATTGTCGCCGAACTCGACGAGTAGCAGGCATGAATCGCGACTGGATCGCCGTACTGAACGATGAGTGCGGATCGCGCTCGGGGTAGACGGGGTTACTGAATTGAACGACGGTGAGCCGCCGTTAGTTCATACGATCTCCACGCCCGTGATCTCGAACCGGGCTCCGCCCTCGCGCCCGTCGGTCACGGAGATCTCCCACTCGTGGGCCGCGACGATTTCAGAGACGATACTGAGTCCGAATCCGGTCCCGTCGGTCGTGGTCGTGTAGCCGGTCTCGAACACGCGTTCTCGCTCCGATTCCGGGATCCCCGGCCCGTCGTCCTCGACGTAGAAACCGCTCCCGCTTGGGAGTCTCCCGACCGCAACGGAGACCGAGTCGCCGCCGTGTTCGGCGGCGTTCCGGAACAGGTTCTCGAGGAGCTGTCGGAGTCGAGACTCGTCGGCGGAGATCCGAAGCTCGTTGACGTCGACCTCGACCGTCGCGCCCGCCCGATCCGTCGTCATCCACGCGTCATTCACGAGATCCGAGAGATCGACGGCAGTCAGTTCCTCGACCCGGACGCCGTCACGGGCCAACACGAGGAGATCCTCGATGAGCGTATCCATCCGCGAGAGCGAGCGACGTATCGGCGGAAGGTGGTCGCTGTCACACTCTCCCGAAAGCAGTTCAGATCGCCCCTTGGCCGTGTTCAGTGGGTTCCGGAGGTCGTGGCTCACCACGCTCGCGAACTCGTCGAGGCGGTCGCGCTCCCGTTCGATCTGCCGCTGTGCGTGCTGTCGCTCCAGTTCGTAGCTGACCCATCGAGTCAACAGCTCGACGAACGTCCGCTGCGTGTCGGTGAACGGCTCCTCGCGCGGCTCCGTGTCCGCGAAACACAGCGTTCCGTACAGCTCTCCGTCGACTTCGACCCGGCCGCCGATGTACGTCCCGAGCCCGAACCGATCGTGAGCCGGATCCCCGTCCCAGCCCTCCTCGACCGCGTTCGCGGCCGTCAGAAGCTGGTCCATCTCTATCGTTCGCCGGCAGTACGCCTCGTCGAGCGGGCAGCTCTCGCCGGCCTGTAGGTCCGGATGATCCGCTCGGGACCGCTCGACGTGCTGTGTTCCGTCGTCGATATGCGTGAGGAATCCATTCGGGAGGTCTAGGTACTCGCGACTCAGTTCGAGCAGCGCGTCGATCTTCTCCCCGAACGACAGCTCCCGGTCAGACGACACCGCGTACAGTCGTTGAATTGCATGGAGGCTCTCCCGTCGCTGGCGCTCCAGCCGCCGTTCCTCCGTGATGTCGCGGAGGTAGACGGAGAGTCCACTGTCGGACGGAAACGCACGCACGTCGAACCACGTCCGCAGTGGCGGATAGTACTCGTCGAACGAGACGTCCTCTTGCGTCTCCATCGCGTCGTGATATCGTTCGTAGAACTCCGTGTCGACCGCGTCGGGGATCGAGTCCCAGAAGTGGAGTCCCTCGATGTCGTCTACAGAGTCGAGTACCTCGTCGGCCATCGCCGCACGGAGTATCTCCTGACCGCGGTCGTTTGCGTAAATAAGGCGCCACTCGGTGTCAACGGCAAAGAACCCATCTCCCATCCGGTTGAGGATGGTCTCAAAGTCATCCGAACCCAGTCCGGACGGAACGTCAGTCATCACCAAGCGTAGTACGGCAAGGTACTTCATCCCGGTGGATGACGTGAACCGCGAAGCGTCGGATTCAGGACACTCGGTCCGTCGTGTTTTTTATGCTACCCTCATGACCGATCGGTATGGCTGACCGTCAAACCGGAGTGTCCGCGCGGGAGCAACCGCCGGATGTCGGCGAACTGACGCCGCCGGACCGCACCCTAATGGGCCCCGGCCCGAGCGACGTCCATCCGCGCGTGCTTCGCGCGATGAGCACCCCACTCGTCGGTCATCTCGACCCCTCGTTCGTCGAGATCATGGACGAGGTACAGGAGCTGTTGCGATACACCTTCCGAACCGACAACCGATGGACGATCCCGGTGTCAGGCACCGGATCCGCGGCGATGGAGTCCGCCATCGGCAACCTCGTCGAACCCGGCGACACCGCCTTGGTCCCGACGAACGGCTACTTCGGCGGGCGGATGGCGTCGATGGCCGAGCGCGCCGGCGGCGACGTCGTCACCGTCGACGCACCGTGGGGCGAGCCCCTGGATCCGGTCGACGTGGAGCGCGCCTTCGACGAACACCAACCGGACGTGTTCGGGTTCGTCCACGCTGAGACGTCGACCGGGGTTCTCCAGCCGGACGTCCCCGAGTTGACCGGGATCGCACACGACCACGACGCGTACGTCATCGCCGACTCGGTCACCTCACTCGGCGGCGTGGAGTTCCGTGTCGACGAGTGGGACATCGACGCCGCCTACTCGGGCCCACAGAAGTGCCTCTCCTGTCCGCCCGGCGCGAGCCCCCTCACCCTCTCGGATCGGGCGATGGACAAGGTGCTCGACCGCGAGACCGATCCGCGGTCCTGGTACCTCGACCTCTCGCTTTTAGAGGGGTACTGGGGCGACGACCGCTCGTATCACCACACCGCCCCGATCACGAACGTGTACGCGCTCCGAGAAGCCCTTCGGCTCGTCGCAGAGGAGGGGATCGAGGAGCGCTGGGACAGACACCGACGCGTCGCTGAGGACCTGAAAACCGGCGTTCGCGAACTTGGCCTCGAAATGAACGCCCCCGACGCGTACTGGCTCCCCAGTCTCAACGCGGTTCGCGTACCGGAGGGCGTCGACGACAGCGCCGTCATCGACCACCTGCTCGCCGAGTACGACCTCGAGATCGCCTCCGGCCTCGGTGACCTCGCCGGCGACGTGTGGCGGATCGGCTGTATGGGCCACTCCGCACGCCCGAAAAACGTCGAGTACCTGCTCGCGGCCTTGGAGGACGCGCTGGCGACACAGGGGTTCGAAGGGTAGCGACGACGGATCAACGGCGGGTTCTCACAGGTCGTCTAGATCGGTACCGACTCGCTTCTCCCGACCGCTCGATCACTCCTCGCGCAAACTCGGGTGTGTGGGTTGATCCCCCGGATGCGGCTCGGAAAACCGCTCACGCATCGTTTTAAGCGAATCAGCCTCGCGTCGTCGTCGCTCTGGGTCGTCGATCTCCTCACAGCCCGGAGGGACCTCCCGCCCGCGATCGGTGAAGTACCCGTCGGGCGCGACCCAGTCGTGATAGAACGGTCGGTCGTCGTCCTCTAACAGCGTGACCGCCACCTCAGCGCCGTGGCCCGCACACACCGCGGCCTGATGCGGCTTCTCCGCCAAGCGTCCGGCCGCGTATAGTCCGTCGACGCCGGTGCGGCCGCGCTCGTCGGTGTCGACGAACGCCTTTCCGCGATCGATCAGGCCGACCCCGTCGATCCCGTCGAGATACGCCGTCTCGTTTTTCGTGGCGGCGATGACGTACTCGGCAGTGACGCGGTCGTCGTCCGTCGTTTGGACCCGGAAACGTCGGTCGTTCGCGTCGGTCGCGTTGTTCGCGTTGTTCGCGTCGTTCTCGCCGTCTGGACCGTCGTCGCGCGTCGTGTCCGTTCGCTCGACCGCGGTCACTCTGCTTTCTCTGCGCTCCGCGCCCGCGTTTTCCGCTTGTTCGACCAGCAGGTCCGAGAACTGCCGCGAGTTGACGCCCGACGGGAAGCCGGGAACGTTCTCCAGATGTGCGTTTCGGCGTATCAGCGACCCGCCCGCGTCGAGAACGAGCGTTTCCAACTCGGCTCTCGCAGTGAACGTAGCCGCCGACAGCCCCGCGACTCCGCCGCCGACGATCACGACATCGTACTCCATGCTCGCCCACAACCGGCCCGTCGTCATAACGCCGCCGACGCGTGACGAGTGTCGAGATCGGTCGGATTGTACTGCGGTACCGGTCCTCGAAGGGGATTTTTGTGATGGCTCCCGGTAGAGCCGACATGACCGACGCGTTCGGCCGGGCGATCCGCGACCACTACCGCGACGAGCGGACAGAGCCGCTCTATCACTCCGACGGCGAGGCGTCTGTCGAACACCCGATCGAGTCCTTCTATTTCACCCCGTTCGATCCCAATACTGGAACGAACGACTGGTTGGCGTCACATCTCCAAGGACCGCTTGTCGATCTCGGGGCAGGAACCGGACGCCACGCCCTATTCTTTCAGGAGCGGTTCGAGACGGTCGCCATCGAGCCCAGTTCGGCGCTCGTCGAGACAATGCGCGACCGCGGCGTCGAGGACGCGCGGGAGGGTGACATGTTCGAGCTACGCGAGACGTTCGATCGGGACCGGTTCGGCTCCGCGCTGTCGAACGGGACCCAACTCGGACTCGCCGGGTCGATGCGGGGACTCTCCGCGTTCCTCGACGATCTGGCGTACGTCACCCGACCCGACGGAACCGCCGTTGTCGACTGTTATGACCCCGACCACCCCGACACCGCGGAGCTGATCGGGTATCGGGACGACCCGACGCCGGGGCTCGCGCACCGCGTGATGTTCTTCGAGTACGAGGGCGAGCGCAACCCCGTCCTCCAGCTTCGACTGTTCAGTCCTGATCGGCTACGTGAGGCCGCCGTCGGGACCGGCTGGACAGTCTCCGACGTGACCCGTGGTGACGGCTCCGAACATCACTACCGGGCGGCACTGGAGAAGGCGTAGGACGGCCGACCGGTCATCCGGTGTGTGCCTTCTCGCGCGTGCCGAGCGAGCTGAGACTCCCGCGAGCGGCCGGCGTTCGTACTGCGGCGCGGTTTCGCGGCTGCCGGTCGAGGCCCGGAACGATCGAACCGAGGTGGTCGTGCGGGCGGGACTCGAAAGGATGGCCTTGATTCCCGCTCACGTTGCTCACGAGACCAACAGCTGGGGCTTCGAAACCGCTCACCGAACCGCCGGCGAGTCAGAAACGGTTCCCCCTACGGGGGGTTCGACGGAGCGTCCGCGTCCTCACTCCGCGTCGACGAAATCCGGGGCCGTCCGCTTCTCGTCGCGCTCGTCGACGAGGTGGTCGCGGAACTCGTCGACGTCGACGTCGCCGAGCTGGTTCTCGAAGCGGTCCCGAACCGAGACGGTGCCCGCCTCCTGCTCGTCGTCGCCGACGATGACCATGTACGGGACGCGGTCGTCGTGGCCGGCGCGGATCTTGCGGCCGACTGTCCAATCGCGGTCCTCGATTTCGACGCGGAAGCCGGCGTCTTCGAGGTCGTTTTTCACGCGATGGGCGTAGCCGAGCGTCTCGTCGGAGACGGGGAGGATCCGGACCTGTTCGGGTGCGAGCCACAGCGGGAAGTCGCCGTCGAAGTGCTCGATGAGCACCATGAAGAAGCGCTCGTAGGAGCCGTACAGCGCCCGGTGGATCATCACGGGCCGGTGCTCCTCGTTGTCCTCGCCCGTGTACGTCAGATCGAACCGCTCGGGCATGTTGAAGTCGAGCTGGACCGTCGGCCCGTCCCAGACGCGACCGAGGGCGTCCTCGAAGCCGAAGTCGATCTTCGGGCCGTAGAAAGCCCCGTCGCCCGGCTCGACATCGTAGTCGTACCCACCGGAATCCAGCACGTCACGGAGCTGGTCCTCCGCGGACTCCCAGATCTCGTCGCCGCCGACCGATTTGTCCGGGCGCGTCGCCAGAGCGACCTCGACCTCCAGATCGAGCGTCTCGACCACCTCGAAGATCATGTCGATGACGGACTCTATCTCCCGCCGGATCTGGTCGGGCCGGACGAACAGGTGGCCGTCGTCGATGGTGAACGACCAGACGCGCGAGAGCCCCGATAGCTCGCCGCGCTGTTCCTTCCGGTACACCTTCCCGTTCTCGAAGTAGCGTTTCGGAAGGTCACGGTAGGACCACGAGGACTGATCGAAGATGGTCGCGTGACCCGGGCAGTTCATCGGCTTTAGCCCGTACTCCTCGTCGTTGACGTCGAGGAGAAACATGTCGTCTTTGTAGTTCTCGTAGTGGCCGGACTGCTTCCACAGCTCCGTCCGGAAGACGTGTGGCGTCTCGACCTCCTCGTAGCCGTTCTCGCGGTTGAGCGCGTTCGCGAACGCGGACAGTTCGTTCAACACCGTTTTTCCCGGTGGGTGATACAGCGGGAGCCCCGGACCGGTCACCGTCGGGATCGAAAAGAGGTTCATCTCCTGACCGATCTTCCGGTGGTCGCGCTCTTTCGCCTCCGCGCGCAACGCTAGATACTCCTCAAGATCCGATTCGCTCGCAAACGCGGTACCGTACACCCGCGTGAGCGTGTCGTTTTCCTCGTCGCCGCGCCAGTACGACGAGGAGATGTTGAGCAGCGTCGCCGCCCCGACCTCGCCCGTCGACTCGACGTGTGGCCCCTGACAGAGGTCCTGCCAGTCGTCCTGACGATAGAAGGTGACCGTCTCGCCCGATGCCTCCTCGTCGAGGATCTCGCGTTTGTACTCGTTGTCCGCGTAGATTTCCTTTGCGTCCTCCCGGGACCGAACGACGCGTTCGATGTCGTAGTCGGCCTCGATTATCGCGTCCATCTCCGACTCTATCTCGCGGAGGTCGTCCTCGTCGAGGTCGACGTCGGTCACGTCGTAGTAGAAGCCCTCGTCCGTGTACGGGCCGATCGTCAGCGTCGCCTCCGGACGGAGCCGCTGGAGCGCCTGTGCAAAGACGTGTGCGGCCGAATGCCGAAGCACTTGGAGGTACTCGTCGGACTGGTCGGTGACGATCTCTATCCGCGCGCCGTCGTGGACGGCGGCGTGTTTCTCGACGAGTTCGCCGTCGATCTTCCCCGCGACGGTGTCGCGACCGAGCCCGGGGCCGATCTCGTAGGCGACGTCCTCGACTGTCGACCCGGACGGTACGGAGAGTTCTGATCCGTCCGGAAGGACGACCGTCACGTCGGCCTGCGCATCGGTCTCGCTCATACCGTTTGGAAGCCGGACGAACGGCATAAGTGTTGTTCGATCCGTCCGTATCCGCCACGCCACCACGGGCACGGAATCCCCGGGATGGAAAGGCACAAACCGACCGGCAACAGTTGCCACTGTATGACCGACCACCGCGAGCCGCTCCCCTCCGTGTTGGAGACCATCGGGGAGACTCCCCTCGTCCGGGTTCACGACTCGCCGGACGCGGTCCCGGTGTACGCGAAACTCGAGTCGTTCAATCCCGGCGCGAGCATCAAGGACCGTATCGGGAAGTACATGCTCGAACGCATGCTCGAGGACGGAACACTCGAACCCGGCGGAACCGTTATCGAGCCGACTGCGGGTAATACCGGTATCGGGATCGCAGTCGCAGCCGAACAGCTCGATGTCGACGCCGTCTTCGTCGTTCCCGAACGGTTCTCCGTCGAGAAACAGCAGCTCATGCGCGCGCTCGGTGCTGACGTGATCAACACGCCGAGCGAAGACGGGATGGGCTACGCCATCGAGCGCGCACACGAGCTCTCGGAGGAGCTGGACGGCGCGGTGGTTCCCCAACAGTTTTCCAACCCGCTCAACGCGGAGGCCCACTACGCGACCACCGCCCCCGAGATCGACGAGGCCCTCGACGGTGCGGTCGGCGCGGTCGTCGCCGGCTGCGGCACCGCTGGGACACTCATGGGAATGGCGGAGTACTTCCGCGAGCGGGACGCCGAGACACACGTCGTCGCCGTCGAACCGGCAGGCTCCGCCTACCGGGAGTTCTTCGGCGAGGACGTCGACCACGAGGAGTACAAAACGGAAGGGATCGGGACCCACGACATCGAGACGAACGAGCTGTTCGACCCGGACCTCGTCGACGACGTCCACGCGATTCCCGACCGCAAGGTCCACGAGGAGATGGCTCGGCTCGCCCGCGAGGAGGGGCAGCTCGTTGCCTCCTCCGCCGCCGCCAACTCCATCGCGGCCAAGCAGGTCGCTCGCGCCATCGCCGACGGAACGATCGACGCGCCCCACGACGCGGTCGTCACCGTGTTCGCGGACTCCTCCGAACGCTACCTCTCGAAGGGCGTCTACCGCTCGTTCGAGGAATGGACCGGGTGAGGCCGCAGATCACCCGCCTTCCGGACATCGAACTCGGCCGAACCTCAGTCCATCAACCGTCGATGTTCGACTTTCATACAGCGGTCCTGTATCACGTCGACCCCCGCCGCCTCCGCGGTCTCCGCCGCTTCGTCGTGGCTGATCCCGAGTTGGAGCCACGCAGTCCCGGCGTCGCCGTGGTTCGCGTGTCGCTCGCGGACCACGTCCAGAAGCTCTGGAACCTCGTCGCTCGGTCGAAACACGTTCACGAGGTCGATCTCCGCCTCGATGTCCCCGAGCGAGTCGTACGCGTGTTCGCCGAGGATCGACTTGGCGAACGGATTGACCGGTATCACCCGATATCCGTGCTTTTGAAGATACGCGGGGACGTCGTGAGCTGCCTTTCCGGGCGTCGTCGAACAGCCAACGACCGCGACCGTTTCGGCTTCGAGCGCACGCACCAGTCCGGAGTCATCAGTGATAGGCATATATGCGACTCCGTGACGGATCGTCGTAAACCCTTCCGAGCGACGAACGGAACGGACTGCGACGGATCGTCGTCAGGCGAGTCGGATCTCGGGTTCGTCGTCCTCGGAGAGCGTGACGATTCCGTCGAACAGTTGTTTGAGCGTGTTGAGGCTCTGATCGTCGTGGGCGGTCGAGTCGATGCTGAACAGTCCGAGTCCGTTGACGCTCTGGACCCGACCAGTAAAGACGTGAAGGAACCGGAAGACGGTCTGGAGGTCCGAGTACATCAGTAGCGTCGACAATGAGTGGACCATGATCCGGTTGCGCTCGATCCCGCGGTCGCCGAACGCTTGGAGGAACTCGGAGAGCTTGATCCCGATCCCGGTCATATCGACGGGCGAGGAAGCGTACTTGATCCGGTCGTCCTCTCGGACATCGCCGACGCCCTGCTGGCGGGTGACACAGTCGACGACGGCGACCGGCTTCCCTTGATACCCGGTACGTTTCTCGTAGTCCTTCAGGACGCGATCGGCACCGTCCTTCGTGGTGACGACGATCGCGCCGTCACCCGCGTCGGTGCCGGCTGCGAGCACGTCCATCGCGAGCGAACGCTTTCCGGTGAGAGGAGGTCCGGTCAACAGGAGACTCGTTCCCGGTTCCACCTCCGCGTCGAGGTGGGGACGTAGATCATACATATGAGTACCTCGGACGCCGGAGAACGGACTCGTGGCAGGCGTTCGACGGACGTACCGTCCCACCGGGATACATCGGCTATCAAGAATATCTCCGGTGCGAATAATATTCTTTTTGATCGGCGGCCGGCAGCCGTCCGTGAACAGGGTCGGGACGTGGTCGCGTCGATATCGTTCCGGATCGCGGGAGTTAAAAGCATTAGCGGAATATCCGTGAGTACGGGCGCTTAGCTCAGTCTGGATAGAGTGCTTGGCTTCGGACCAAGCTGTCGCGGGTTCAAATCCTGCAGCGCCCATTTACTACGGAACTCAACGGCGACCGAGACACGCGTTCAGCGGTCGCCGGTTCGGCTATCAGTATGAAACGACGCGTCCACGTGCTGCTCAACACTCGTCCGGGGCACGTTCGGCCAACACCGGTATCTCCGACAGCGTCTCCTCGTCGAGGAGGTCCCAGTCGACGCCGGTCGGCCGCTCCGCGCTTCCGGTCGGTCGAACGACGCGGTCCGGCGTCACAATCAAGTCCATCGGCACGTCGTGGCGGTCGGGACCGGGCAGGCCGTCGACGTCATCGATCGGGGACTCGGGACTGTCGACGACCTGGCACTCGTGAACCGTCGTGGCGACCGTGGTCCCGTCGTCGACCGCGTCGAGTTCACGGAGGACCGCCCACTCCAGATCGCTGTATCCCTCACCCTTGCCGATCCGGGTGCCGTCGGTCCTCACCGCGACCGATCCGGAGACGACGAGGTCGATTCGGGGGACCGCCTCCGGAGCGACCGGGACGCCGTGTTTCGACACGCCCGAGACGGTCGTCGCCTCGTCGATGTCGGTGACCTCGTCGGGATCGAGGCGGAGGAACGGCTTCGGATCGCGGAGCCGCGGTTGTGCCATGTACACCGTCTTTCCGGCACGCATCGCGGCCCGGCGAACCGGGAGCTGTGGTGCGTCCGGATTGGCCTTCACCGTCGTTGCCGACGCCCACGCCGCCGTTTCCGTAAGTCGAGTACATGCGTCCGACGCGCCGGCAAAGTTCGGGATCCGTCCGTGTGGCGGGAACGGGAACCGCGCCTCGCCTCGGTCCGCAAGCGCATCCCAGACGGCCTCCCGGACCGTTTGCTTGTCCATGTCGGCAGTCGGACCGGCGGACGCGTAAACGATCCGGGAGCACAGTGGCCAGTGGCTCACTTTGGAAGAACTCGGTCGTCATCGCCACCGCGGGCGCGACGCGCCTTTTAACCGGGTCGGGCGTCCACGGAGGAGTATGTTCGAAGACCGGCCGGACCGCGACGCGGAGGTCGTCCTCGTCGGACGGTCGAACGTCGGCAAATCGACGGTGATGCGCGAGCTAACGGGCCACGATTTCTCTACCGGCGGAAAACCCGGTGTCACCCGTCAGCCGAACCACTACGACTGGGTCAGCGAGTCGTTCATGTTCACCGATCTGCCGGGGTTCGGGTTCATGTCCGGCGTCGAAAGCGACCGCCGTGAGGAGATCAAAACCGACGTGATCCGGTACGTCGAGGATAACGCCGACCGGATCCTCACGGGCGTCGTCGTTCTCGACGGTAAGAGTGCGGTCGACATCATCGATCGGCACACGGAACGGGGAAACGTTCCCCACGACGTGGAGATGTTCGGGTTTTTGGAGGAGGTCGGCGTCGACCCGATCGTCGCGGTGAACAAGACCGACAAGATCGACGACCTCGACGAGCGGCTCGACGACATCTGCGATCGGCTCGGACTGTTCCCGCCGTGGCAGCAGTGGTCGGACACGGTCGCACCGATCTGCGCGAAGCGGGGCGATATCGGTGCGCTGGAGGACTGTCTCAGCGAGCGCTTCCACGCGCACAACCGCGACGACCTGCTGAAGTTCGTCTCGTAGCGGCTTTTTAAACCTCGAAGCCGACCGCGTCGTCGTCAGGAGCCAGCGGGCTCCGCGGATACGGCGGCGAGGCGTTCGGGTCGTTGAACGCCCCGGGGGCGACATCGTTGGGCGCGTCGGGATAGAACAGCGCGGCGAGCGTCTGGATCGCGGTCCGCCCGCTGGCGAGCTCGAACTGGCCGCCCCCGTACATGTCGATCCCGTTCTCGCGGCAGTACGCGATCGTCTCGAACAGGGATTCGAGCGTGCCGAACCGCGAGGGCTTGACGTTACACCACCCGGGATCGACGGGGAGCGACTCGATCGCCTCGACGCCGTCGATCGGGTAATCGAAGGCGAGGCGGTCGGCCTGTGGTTCCAGAATCGGCGTCGTCTCCGAGGTGAACGCGGCGTCCTCGACGACCGCAGCGGGAAACGCGGCGAGCACGTCACGATACAGCTCCGGGTCAGCCTCGACGTCGACATCGGTTCCTTCGTACCAGCCCTTGAGATCGAGGACCCGAACCGCGTCGGTCTCACGGAGTTCGACGAACACCTCCTCCGGCCAGTCGGGTGTCGGGTCGAGTTTGAACTCCAGATTCCCGTTGCGGTCGAGAAGCGACATGACTCGGTCGGTCGTCGGTGGATCCCCGAGTCGCGTCGACACGACGAACCGGATCGGTTCGGGTTCGATACCGAGGAACTCGCCGAGCGAAGTCTCGGTCTGTCGCAGTCCGAGGTCGAGCGCGGCGCTCTCGACCGCCCACCGCCGATAGTTTCGGGAGGCGGCCTGCTCGGGCGACTTCGTCGCGAACAGGTCGATGTCGTCGAGGGCGGCCGACAGCTCCGCGATCGTCCACTCACCCTCGATATCGATCGGGTCCGTCCCCGCGAGCGCGTCGTGGTCGGCGGTCTCGTAGGTCACGTCCTCGCCGCGGCCGACGACGCCGTCGCCGGAGAGCCGGAACTCCGTGGTCGTTCGCTCGAAGTCGCTCGTCGTGTCGGCGGTGTGTCGGCGTCGGGCTACCGACTCGATCGTGACCGACAGGTCGGCGATCCGCTCGTAAGCACTCATACACCTCCGTCGTCCCGAACTGTCTTAAATGAGGTCGCGGCAGGCGATAGGAGTTCTACGGCTTCCGTCTCCTAGCTTCGTGCCCGAAGCGTCGCCACACGCGTGCCGAGCGCGAAGAACAGCGGGACGATCGTGAGCGTCACTGCCCCGGCAGCCGCGACCTGAAGCACCGTGGTCGTGAACCACGGGGTGCTGCTGGCGTACGGGATCGAGGTGTGGGTGACATCGCCGACGAGCGGAATGAAGTAGTCCATCAGCAGATCGACGGTGTACCACGTCGCCGCGATCGCGACCGCCTTGACCGGGAAGTCGGTCATCCGGTGTAGCACGAACGCCTGCACAACCATCGCGAGGTGGCTCACGAGGAGGAACGCGTACATCGCCGGCCCCGAGTTCGCAAGGAACGCGGGGTAAAAAACAACGAGAACGTACGGGGTCCACAGCCCGAGTTTGATGTTGCCGAAGAAGGCCAAAGCGGCGAGCGTGTCGCTCGACCGACCAACCGCCCACGACGCAAGCGCGAGGGCAATAAACAGCGTCGCGAGCGGGCTGTCAGGGATGAACGCCCACATCTCGACCGGATGTCGACTGAACTGGAACCGGTAGTACCAGAAGCCGAACGCGGTGCCCAGCAGGTTAATGGCGACGATGACCCAGACGAATCGGTAGGCGATGTCCTCCACCGCCTTCGGCAACGGGGCGACCCACCGCGGCAGCGACTCGCGATCCGGAGGCTCGCGACCGAGTGCGCCGACGATGTCCATACGCTCGGCTGGAACCCGCCCGTCAAAGCGGTGGCGGTCGCGGACGATACGGCGCGATCCCGTCGGGGGGCGACTCAGTCGGAGGTCGTCCCGGACCGGAGTCCCCCTGTCCCGGCGCCCACCGTCCGCGACGAAAAGGGCTATGGGTGCCGGGCGGAAACCGTGAGGCATGCGCCCGCGAACGCTGCTCGCGTTGCTCCTCGTCGTCCCGCTCGTGGACGCGTTGTTCCTCGTCTTCGTCGCGACACGGCTCGGGTGGGTCCTGACCGTCGGGCTCGTCGTGTTGACGGCGATTCTGGGGATGCTCCTGTTGCGTGCCGAAGGGCGGGCGACGCTCGCGCGAGTCCAACGTAAACTCGCGCAGGGCCAACCCCCGACCGACGAGTTGCTTGACGGCGGCCTCCTGATCGCTGCCGGCGCGTTCCTGCTCACGCCCGGGTTAGTGACGGACGCGCTCGGCTTTCTCCTCGCGCTCCCGCTCACCCGGATCCCGATCCGGATGGCGGTGAAAAAGTACGTCGTCGTCCCGTACATCGACCGCGAAACGGGCGGGTTCGCCACCGGAAACGTGTATATCGGCGGGTTCCCGGGTGGGGACGGCGACGCAGGCGGCTTCGGGAACGTCGACTTCGGGGGTAGCGAGTTCGACGGCGAGGGGTTCCCCGGCGGCGATGACTTCCCCGGCGGGTTCCCGAACGACGGCGGAAACGGTGGAGACGACGCCGACGGGTTCTCGGGGGACGCCGGAACCGGAGACGAGGGCGACGACGTCGTCGACGTGGATTACACGGTCGAGACTGAGGGCGGGGAGTCAGAGAAACGCGGGGAGTGACCGTCGGAACTCGGTCCCGCGGTCGGCCCGGTTCGGTCCCGCGATCCGTCGGAAAAACCGCCGGACGGCGACCCGCTTTTGAAAGGAAACCCTTAAAATCCTACCCACGAAACGACCTAATGCGCTCACCTGGGCCAATAGCTCAGTCAGGTTGAGCGCTCGGCTGATAACCGGGAGGTCCACGGTTCAAATCCGTGTTGGCCCACCTACGACGCGCACGGTCTTTGGCCGTGCGGGATTGGTGGGCTGGGACTCCCCAGCCACCCAATTTCGGTATTCTACTACTCAAGAGCGACCGCTCTCGCGGATTGTCCAGGAATATTTTGAGCCGGTAGTCCACGCCATCCCGCGATCAGGGTTAGCCGAGGTGGTCTCGACATGAGATCGCTCCGTTTCGGTTGGCGTTCTCACCCGCTTTTGTCTCTGGTTCTCGATTTTGATACCGGATCGATAATAGTTATCCCCCGGTGTCGACCACCGGATATCAATGCGGATGACACGGGTCCGATGTGTCGGGGAGTTGGGACTGCTCGCGGCCGTCGGCCTCGCTCCCCTCGGATACCACTTGATCTCGCTGGCGGCGATGAGCGATCCCACCATGATCGTGACCGGTGCGCTCGTGCCGATCACGTGTAGCGCGCTCGTGGTCGCCGCAACGGTTCCGGTAGCTCGGTCGCCGCTTTTTCCGTCGTACACCCTCCGTATCACCGGCTGGAGTGTTCTGGGAGCAGCGACGATCGGCGGGGTCGCACTGCTTTTCGTCACCTACGGGATGAGTGACCGACCGCCGATGGAGCGGCCGAGCGTCGTGGTCATCGGTGCGATGTCGGTCGGATCGGTGTTCGGGCTCGCGTTGGGATTGACCGACGCACAGCAACGGCGTGCGGAGGACCAACTCGAACGGGCGAACGCTCAGCTCACGGTGTTGAACCGCGTTCTCCGCCACAACATTCGAAACGCGATGACGGTCATCGACGGGCGGGTCGAGCTACTGCGCAAGCGCGCCGACGGCGGCGAGGAGAGCGCCGCCGTCGTGGCCGAGAACGTCGACCGACTGCTGTCCGTGAGCGAGCACGCCCGCCACATCGGCGAGGTGATGGGTTCCGGCGGCTCCGACGAACCCGTAGAAGCGGTCGTAAATCTCGTCGACGTCGTTGACGGCGTGATAGAGCGGCTTCAGGCTGAGCATCCGAACACCAGGTTCGACGCGCCCGTCGCCGAGACGTGTCGAGTACGGTCACATCCACTCACGGAGGCCGTCATCTCTGAAGTGATCGAGAACGCGGTGATCCACAACGAGGGCGACACGCGGCGGGTCTCGGTCTCGATCCGCTCGGTCGGAGACGGCGTCGCGCTCCGCGTCGAGGACGACGGCCCGGGGATCCCCGATGAGACCATCGAAACCCTCCAGCGGGGCTACGAGACCTCGATGCGGCACACGAACGGGCTCGGACTGTGGCTCGTGTGGTGGGTCGTCGACCGATCCGACGCCGACCTCGCGTTCGAGTCGATCGGGGACGGCCAGGCCGTTCAGGTCGGGTTCGAGCGTGTCGAGGTAACCGAGGCGGTTCCCGCAGCCTCGGATCCTCCCGAGCGAGCGCCGGAGGACGACGCCGACCTTTTGTGACGCGCGGCGGTATGTCCGTTCATGCGCGCAGCCGTCTTCAACGAACCCGGGGACATCGGCGTCGAACAGCGACCTCGTCCCGAGATCGAGGCTCCGACCGACGCGATCGTCCGCGTGACTCACACCGCGGTCTGCGGCTCCGATCTCTGGTTTTATCGGGGTGACAGCGACCGTGACGCCGGCTCGCCGGTCGGCCACGAACCGATGGGGATCGTCGAGGCGGTCGGCGAGGACGTGACCTCGGTCGCGCCCGGGGACCGCGTGCTCGCGCCCTTTGCCATCTCCTGTGGCGAGTGCGAGTTCTGTCGCAAGGGCCTCCACACCTCCTGCGAGAACGGCGACTCGTGGGGCGGCGATAACGGCGGCGGACAGGGCGAGTACGTTCGGTCGACGCACGCCGACGGCACCCTCGTCCGCGTTCCGAACCGTTACGCCGACGACGAGTCGACGCTCCGGTCGCTGCTCCCCCTGACCGACGTGATGGGCACCGGTCACCACGCGGCCGTGAGCGCGGGCGTCGAGGAGGGATCGACGGTCGCGGTGATCGGCGACGGTGCGGTCGGGCTCTGTGGCGTGCTCGCTGCCCGCCGACTCGGTGCCGAGCGGATCATCGCGGTCGGCCACCACGAGGACCGGCTCGAACTCGCGGCGTCGTTCGGCGCGACTGAGACGGTCTCCGAGCGCGGCGAGGCCGCCGTCGACCGAGTACGCGAACTCACCTACGGGGGACCGAACCACGTGATGGAGTGTGTCGGTGCCGCGAGCGCGATGAACGCCGCGATCGACGCGGTCCGGCCGGGCGGCACGATCGGCTACGTCGGCGTCCCGTACGGCGTCGAGGACGAGGGACTCGACGTGTTCGGCATGTTCGGCGACAACGTGACGCTCGCGGGTGGCGTCGCGCCGGTCCGGGCGTACGCCGAGGAACTGATGGCCGACGTGTTACAGGGAACGCTCGATCCCGCACCGATCTTCACCGAGACGGTCTCGCTCGACGAGATCGGCGAGGGATACCGCATGATGGACGAGCGCGAGGCGATCAAGGTGCTCGTCAAACCGTGACGCCGCCGTAGCGCGACCGTCCCGATCGGCCACGAGACGCGGTCTGCCGAACGCAGCTCGTGACCGGCCGCCAGCACTCGTTCCCGATCCGGACGATCCTATCCGTCCCCGCGACGGCGACGGGATCGAGGGGAACCCTTTTTGATTGGCCGGCGGGTACTCGGCGGTATGACCGAGTACACCGTCGAGTTCGTCGGCACCGGCGAGATCATAGAGGTGTCGGACAAGGAAACGATCCTCGCCGCCTGTATCGAGGAGGGGATCGCACAGGAGTACTCCTGTCGCGTCGGAATGTGTCTCGCGTGCTCGGCGGAGATACTCGACGGGGACGTAACCCAGCCGGCCGCCCGCGGGTTCACCGACGAGGAGGCCGAGGAGTACGCGCTCACCTGTATGGCCCGCCCCCAGTCCGATCTCCGACTCGACCGCGGGACGTACCCGCCGAGCATCGAAGCCGAAGAGGACGCCGGCGCGGAGGCACGAGCGGCGGCCGACGACGACTGAGCTTCGCGATCGACGACCGGAACCGGGGAGCCGTTTATAAATAGTCGCGGGTGACGGTCGCGGCTCGCGCTCCGCTCTTCATCGCGCCCTGTATCGCCGACCATTCGGTGTACTCGCCCGCGAGAACCACCGGTCCCTCGGGGTCGTCCGCGTCCGGGAGTGCCGCGTGGACGCCCGGGGGCTGTGCGAACTGTGCGAAGGGCACTCGGTCGACGTCGACCGTTTCCAGGCCCTCGAAGCCGCGCTCGGGGAACCATGCCGAGAGGGCGTCCCGGGTGTCCGCCAGCAGGTCCGCGTCGTCGCGAGCGAGCGCGTCCTCGCCGAGGAACGTCGCGCCGAGCAGCGCCCGGTCCGGGGGAGCGTATTCCGGCGCGACCTCCGACATCGGCACCACCGCGTTCGGCGACTCGCTCGCGGCATTGAGCAGGATTCGCTTCCCGGTCTCGAACTCGACGTCCTCCGGCAACGTGTACCACGCCGTGACGTTGGGGACGCCTGCCTCCGGGACCGACTCCACGCCCGTCAGCGACCGTGCCTCCGGCGGGGTCGTCGCGACGATGACCGCGCTCGCGTCGAGCGTCCCCCCGTCGAGGAGTTCGACGCGTGCCCCCTCCGCGGGGCCGACCGATCCGAGCCGGAACCGACCGCCGGAGCCGACGTCGACCGACTCCACGTCCTCGCCCGTGCGAATCTCGACGCCCGTATCCCGAGCCCGTTCCGCGAGTTGGTCCCCGATGGCAGCCATCCCGTCGGCGGGGACCGCGATCGATCCGCGACCCATCGCGCGGAACGTGTACTCGAAGACGTGTTTCGAACTCGACAACGACCGGTCGAGCGTGATCCCGCCGTAGAAGGGCTCCACGAAGTTCTCGATGTACTCCGCCGAGAACCCCCAGTTGGTCAGATACTCCCGGATCGACGCGTCGGGGCCGGCGAAGAACTCGTTCTCCTCGCGTTTCGAGAGATCGTATCGCAGCGCGAGCGTCCGGAGCTTGTCGGAGAAGGGGATCTCGTGGTTGAGCGCGGACTCGATCGCCGCGGTCGGCTCGCGCAGCGGGTCCGAGAGGACGGCCCGCGATCCCGGCCGACAGATCGTCGCGCCCGGCGAGAACGCGCGGAGGTCCAACGCGTCCGTGTCGAGCTCGCGGGCGACCGCTGGGTAGCTCGTGAACAACACCTGAAAGCCGCGATCCAGCGTGAACCCGTCGACTTCGCGGGTCCGGACCCGGCCGCCGACCGTCGGTCGCCGCTCCAGCAGGACGGTGTCCGCTCCACTCTCCGCGAGTCGCGTTGCCGAGACCAGCCCCGCGAGGCCGCCGCCGACGACGATGACGTCTGCGTCCATACGCGTTCCGTCGGGTCGAACGATTATAAGCGGCGGCGGAACGCGACGTGGCATGGATCGGACTCACACCCGGGAAGCCAAGCGATTAGTCGCCGCCGCCGCAAGGGTCGGTATGGAGACGACGGAGACGACGGAGGCGTTTCGCGGGCTGGAGAGTCGCGCGTCGGGCCGGGTCCACGAGACCGCGGACCCGACGACGGTTTCGGACGAGGAGCGAGCACGCGGGCTCGACCCGACCTACGACTACGACGCGGTCGATCCCGCGACGCTGTTCGACCGGTCGAGTGCGGGTCCACACGCCGGCGTCGGCCACTGGCGGTTCGACGCGCTCCTGCCGTTTCCCGCGTCCGACGCGCTCTCGGCTGGAGAGGGGTCGACCCCGCTCGTTCCGACCGATCGGCTGGCGGACGAGCTCGACGTCGACGCGGTGTACGTCAAAGACGAGGGGCGGAACCCGACGGGGACCGTCCTCGACAGGGGGATGTCGGTCGCGCTCACCGCGGTTGCGGGCCGTGCGGCCGCCGGCGGCGACGTGGAGCCGCTCGCGTGTGCGAGTCCCGGCAACGCCGGACAGTCGATGGCGGCGTACGCGGGTCGGGCGGACCTCCGGTCGTACGCGTTCGTCCCCTCGCGATGTGCGTTCTCGAACAAGGCGATGACGAACGTCCACGGCGGCGACATGCGCGTCGTCGGCGGTCGGTTCCCGGACGCCGCGGACGCGGTCGACGAACAGCTGGAGACGGAGTACACGAACCTGAACGAGTTCACCACGCCCTATCGCCACGAGGGGATCAAGACGGTCGCGTTCGAGCTCGTCACGGACCTCGGCGAAGCTCCCGACGTCGTCGTCGTCCCGACCGGCACCGGCGAGGTCATCGCCGGAATTTATAAAGGATTTCGTGAACTCGCCCGCGTCGGCGCGATCGATTCGACTCCGAAGGTGGTCGCGGCACAGGCGGCCGGCTGCGCGCCGATCGCCGCCGCGATCGAGCGCGGCCGCGACGCGCCCGAGCCGTGGTCGACGCCGGACACCATCTGCGGGGAACTGGAGATCGCCGACCCCGCGGGCGGGACGGCGGCGATCGAGGCGGTCACGGAAAGCGGGGGAACCGCCGTGAGCGTCGAGGACGACGACATCCTCGCGAGCGCGGTCGCGGTCGCACAGAACGAAGTGATGGAAACGGGCGTGACCGGCGGTGCCGCGCCCGCCGCGGCGTGGGCACTCGCGGAGGACGACTTCTTCGAGGGCGACGAGACGGTCGTTCTCGTCAACAGCGATGCCGGACTCAAGACGCCGGACGTGCTCCGAAGCCACCTGATGGGACAGGGTATTTGAAAACGCGGGCCACGCCGTGATCCGACGAGCAACGACGACGTGTTGGCGGCCTACTCGCGTCGCGCGAGCAGTCCGGCGGCGAGCATGGCGATCACGCCGGCGACGACGCCGAATCCGGGCACCTCCGCACTGGTGTCGTCGGCGGAGGGTTCCTCGCTGGTCTGAAGCGCCTCGACCGCGGTCGCGAGCGTCTCCGTCGACTCGATCACGCTACGTGGCGCGGGCTGGTTGAGGTAGTGGACCGGGATCACGACGTAGTTGTCGTCGACTCCCGCCGTCGTGCTGGCGTACGGCTCCTCGTCGAGGATCGCCGCGTCGTCGTCGTTGACGATGATGAGTTCGGGATCCGTTTCGAGGATGACCTCGTCCGAGAGCTGCGGGTACCCCTCGTGTTCGGCGGCCGCGACGTTGTCGGTTCCGCCGATCGTCATGATCTCGTCGATGAACGTGTTGCCGGCGGCGACGAAGCCGTCGCCGAGCGGATATAACGCGGCGGGGCGGTCGAATGCTGCCGTCCGCTCCCGGACGTCCGCCACCGCGTCGTCCATCTCCGCGTTCGTCTCGGCGGCCGCCTCACACTCGCCGACGAGCCGTCCGATCGTCTCCGTCTTCTCGGCGATGTCGTCGACGTCGGTCGCCTCGGGGAAGTGGTAGACCGTGAGTCCCTGCTCGCGGAGGTCAGCGACCTGGTCGGCCGACGCGTTCGGTGCGAGCACGAGGTCGGGGTCGGTGTCGACGACCCGCTCGATGCTGACGCCGAGCCCCTCGGCGTCGACGCCGGTCTTCTCGTCGGCACCGTCGAGGTACAGCGCGAACTGGGTCAGGCCGACAACGCGGTCCCGTGCGCCGATCTCCCAGAGCGTTTGGGCGGCCGACGGGTTCGTCGTCGTGATCCGCTCCGGCCGTTCATCGAGCGTGACGGCCGTCCCGGTCGCGTCCGTCAGTTCGACCGGGAACGCACAGCTGTCCGCGTCGTCGTACTGGTGTACCGTCGGCTGTTCGACTGCCGGCTGCGTGCCGGCGGCCACGCCCGCGGCGCCGCCGACGAGGGCGGTCGTCACGAGGACGGCCATCGCGATAACGGAATGCTGTCGCATCAAGTCGATGACGCACCCGGTCCAATAAGTATTTACCTACTACAAGTTTCGTTGGAAAACGAATGAGTGCGTGGGTTCGATCGGCCGCGTGGTCGACGGGCTTAGCTGCGATGCTGGCGGTCGTCGTGGTGGTGAGCGCCGCGATCGGTCCCGTTAGAATACCGCCCGCGGAGGTGGTGAAAGCGGTGTTGAACGCCCTGGTCGTTCCGGTCGGTATCGAAACGGGATCCCCGAGCGCCGGGTCGCTGTCGGTGTCCGGGGTGAGCCTCGCGTATCGGTCCCCGTTCGCGTTCCCCGTTGAGGGCGTCCACCAGCAGATCGTCGTCGGGGTGCGGCTCCCGCGGATCCTGCTCGCCGCCCTCGTCGGCTTCGCGCTCGCGGCCGCCGGAACGGTCATGCAGGGCTTCTTCCGCAACCCGATGGCCGATCCGTCGATCATCGGCGTCTCCTCCGGCGCGGCGGTCGGTGCCGTCGCGTTCATCGTCTTCCCGGTCGCGCTGTCGACGACGGTCGCTTTCCCCCTCGTCGGTGCGGTCGACGTGGGACTCTCGTACGGCGCGGGAGTCAGTCTCTTCGCGTTCGTCGGCGCGCTGATCGCCGCGTTCGGCGTGTACGCCATTGCGACGCAACACGGCCGGACGCCGGTAGCGACGTTGCTTTTAGCCGGCGTCGCCGTCCAGACGTTCCTCGGGGCGGTCATCTCGTACCTCCAGCTTCAGGCCGGCGAGTCGCTTCGCCGGATCGTCGCGTGGTTGATGGGTCACCTCTCGGGGGCTTCGTGGAGCGAGGTCGCCGTGACTGCGGCCGTCGTGCCGCCGCTGTTCATCCTGTTGCTCGTCTACACGCGCGATCTGAACGTTATGCTGCTCGGCGAGGAGGAGGCACAGGGACTCGGCATCGAGGTTGAGCGTACGAAGCGGATCCTGCTCGGGGCGTCCGCGCTGATCACCGCCGCGGGGGTCGCCTTCGCGGGCGTCATCGGCTTCGTCGGCCTCATCGTCCCGCACATGCTCCGGCTCGTGGTCGGCCCCGATCACCGGGTGTTGCTGCCGACGGCCGCGCTCGCCGGGAGTAGCTTCCTCGTCGCCGCCGACACGGTTGCGCGGTCCGGAACGGCCGAGTTGCCGGTCGGGATCGTCACCGCCGCGGTCGGCGCACCCTTCTTCATCTATCTACTGATGAGCCGGGAGGTGCACGAGCTGTGAGCAGCGATCCGTCGAGCGATACGTCCGACACGGATCCGCTCATCGAGGTGCGGGACCTGTCCGTCTCGTTCGAGACCGGGCCGGTCGTCTCCGGGGTGGACTTCGACGTCGAACGCGGGTCACTCGTCGGGCTCGTCGGGCCGAACGGGGCCGGGAAGACGACGGTTATCCGGGCGATCAAGGGAACTATCACACCCGACAGCGGCGAGATACGGCTCGACGGCGACGACGCCGCGGACCTCTCCGCACGGGAGGTGAGTCGGCGAGTCGCGAGCGTGCCACAGGCGACGGAGCTCGCCTTCGATTTCCGAGTGCGACACGTCGTGGAGATGGGTCGGACGCCGCACCTCGGACGGTTCGACGGCCACGGTCCGGACGACGAGCGGGCGGTCCGCGAGGCGATGGATGCTACGGGCGTCACGCGCTTTGCGGACCGTTCCATCACTGCGGTCTCCGGCGGGGAGCGCCAACGAGTCCTGCTCGCACGAGCGCTGGCACAGGAGACGCCGGCACTGCTGCTCGACGAGCCGACGGAGAGTCTCGACGTCAACCACGCGGTTCGGACCGGCAAACTGATCCGCGAGATCGCCGACGGGGGGCGGGCGGCGCTGGCGGCGATCCACGACCTCGACCTGGCGGCCCGGTACTGTGACGAGGTCGTCGTCCTCGCGAAGGGCGGAGTCCACGCCGCCGGGCCGCCGGCGGAGGTGCTGACCGCGGACGCGGTGGGCTCCGCCTTCGACGCCGAGGCGTTCGTCGGGCGGAACCCGGCCACCGGATCACCGGCGATCACGGCGTTCGACGCGCTCGCTCGCGACGATCCGAGCGACCCGAGCGAGCCTCCCGTGACCGTTCCGAGCGACGACGGAGACACGACGGACGAACCGAGCGTGACCGACCGCGACGCCCGACGCGTTCACGTCGTCGGAACGGGGCGGACGGCGGCCCGGATCGCCGCCCGACTCGTGGCCGCGGGTCACGAACTCTCCGCCGGAGTCGTTCCCGCGGGAGACGTGCTGGCCGGTGTCGTGGCCGACGCGGGTGGACGAGTCGTTACCGCGCCGCCGTTCGAGTCGGTCGTTCCGTCGACCCGGGAGGCCGCGGGCGACCTCGCGGGCGAGGCGGACGTGACGATCGTCGTCGATCGGGACGACGGAAGCGAGGGGACCGAGAGCGGTAGGACCGGGAGCGGTGGGGCCGGGAACAAGGGGCCCGACCCGAACGAGGGAGTCATCGCGTCGGCCGAACGAGTCGTTCACGTCGGTGCCGACGCGAGCGAGCGTCAACTGCTCGATGCGGTTCGGACCGACGGCAGTTACGGTCCGGAGCCCTCCGTCGACGAACGCATCGAGTGACGCGTACACGCCACGCTGCCGAAGCGTCACCGTTTATTCCTCTGCCCGCGTCGATCCTGTAATGACCGTCTCCTGTGTCGCCGTCGACCGCGAGCGCGGCGAGTCCGTCCGCGAGCGACTCGCCGACGCAGGGGTTCTCGACGGCGACCACCGGATCGAGGTCGTCGACGGAACCATCTACCTCCCGGTGACGGATCCGGCCGGAGTCCCGTCCGACCTCGCCGAAACTCTCGTGGACCGTAACGTGGACGAGCGTGACCGACCGCGGACGCCCGCCGACCTGCTCGGATACGAGCCGTCCCTCGAACGCCTCGGCGACATCGTCATCATTGACGAGGACGACGACGGTCGAGCTCGCGAGATCGCCGACGCCGTGATGGCCTCCGATCTTCCGTGCGCGACCGTCCTCAACCGAGCCTCGCCGATCGAGGGCGACCTCCGGGTCCGCCAGTGGGACGTGCTGGCCGGAAACGGCACCGAGACGGTTCACCGCGAGTACGGCCACGAGTTCGTGCTCGACGTCGCCGAAGTGTACTTCTCGCCCCGGCTCGCGACCGAGCGCCACCGCGTCATCGAGCAGGTCGCGGCCGGCGAGTCGGTCGTCGACATGTTCGCTGGCGTCGGCCCGTATGCGATCCCGATGGCCGCACGCGGGGCCGACGTCGTCGCCTGCGATCTCAACGGGACCGCGATCGAGTACCTCCGGGAGAACGCCGAGCGGAACGGCACCAGCGACCGCGTGACCGCGATCGCCGGAGACGTTCGCGAAACGACCGGCGAGTACGCCGGCTCCGCCGACCGACTGGTGATGAACCTTCCCCACTCCGCCGACGAGTTCCTCGATACCGCGGTGACGCTAGCGGGCGAGGACGGCCTCATCCACTACTACGACATCCAGCACGAGGACGACCCGTTCGGTCCCGGAGCCCGAGCGATCCGGGCGGCCGCGGGCGACGACTACGACGTGACGGTCGAGACGGAGCGCGTCGTTCGGTCGTACGCCCCCCACGAGTACAACGTCTGTCTCGACGTCCGGCTGTCGAAACGCTGATTCGTTTCTATCTGGCGATAAGTTATATCCCGGTCGGGCCCGTACGATCGTTCGTATGACGGACGAAACCGCACCCGAAGAGCGCATCGACGAGACGACCACGTGGCCGGATCTGGCGATCGGTCTCTACGACCGACTCACCGGTCGAAACGCCGAGATCGTCTACGAGTTCGAGGAGATGAGCGTCGACGTCCCGAGCGGAACCGGTGACGACGTCGAGCACGCCAGCTGGCAGCTCGACGGCACCGTTCGGGTCACGACCCGTGAGCAGGACTGACTCGACCGCCCCGCTCTCGATCACGACGGAAGATCTGACGCTTACGATCGAGGGCGTCCGGATGGACGTGCGATCGACCGGCGAACGGGTGTTCGTCGAGGTGCCGACGGTTCGGGGAGCGATCCGGGTGGCGCGGTCGCTTCCGGACGGTGTCGACGCGGATGGCCCGGCGAAGCTTCTGACCGCGGCGGATCTCACGACCGAGATCCGCGTTCGTGGCCGCACCGTGATCGTCTTCGGATCAGATGCGCGGCCGGGACCGCTCGCTCGCCGCCTCGGGATCGCCCCCGCTGAGCCACGCCTCTCCGGGTTCCTCGGTGCCGGCTGGGCCGGTCTGGTTGGGGTTCCGGTCGCGCTCCGACGGCTGTTTCGGTGAGAAGGATCCGGTCGATCCGATAGCAGACGCCTTCGAACGGTCCACCGTTCGGTATCTACTGTGGAGCGGTCGCTCAAGAGGGACGTATCGGACGCAAACCGCCGTCGCCCCGAAACGGAAGTCGGGACGACGGCTCAGCCCGTAACATGACAAGAGGTCGCGACCGTGGGTTCTCGGACCAGAGGCGATCTCGCGCTTGGTACGTCGGAGACGTGCACCACACGACGGTCGCGGTGGATACGTATCGTGACCGATCGTTTGGTCGACGACCGTGGGGTCTGCCGCCGACCACCGTCGGAAACGCCCGGTACGGGCTTCGACCGGACTGACACCGCCCGGAGATCCGCGGTCTCCGTATGAACCGGTGTCTCACTGCGGGCGTTCGTAGATCGGTCGGTTGTTTATGTCTTTTCCTTATATCTACACAAGGAATGTAGACAATATGCGTTCGTATGTGTAGTGTTGATCTCGAATAGTACAAGATCGAACCGCTGGATCGAGCGCCGTTCAACGGTCCTGTCCGTGCTCGTAAGTTGTCCCCGCGGTGGCTCCGTTTCGGAACCCTTATTTTTACCATCGGGGAATGAAAAGGTACGCGCCGGAGTAGCTCAGCTGGCAGAGCGATTCCTTCGTAAGGAATAGGCCGAGGGTTCAAATCCCTCCTCCGGCTCTTCCACCGCACACCGTGAACCCCACCGCGTCAATGCCGTCGCGCGGCTTCAACTCCCCAAAGGTCCGTCTGAAACCGTGTTGCGCTCGACGACTCCTCTGAACCGCGAGTCATCGGTGACGCCGTGTTCCGTCTCCGCATCCGTTTCGTCCGTCGTTCGTCCACCCGTACTACTCTGTCAGAAGCAATATAATACGGTTTGGCACCCACATCGTGGTGACGGGTACTCCGGGAGACGACTCGGGAGTGTTCACTCGTGAACGATCACCGTCACCACTGATCGACTCTGTTCCGATGGATCGTTAGTGGTAGGTCGGTATGAACGAGAGACCTACATTTTTGTATATAAATAGCGTCGAGGGTATCACAGTGTCATGTAGGTGGCTCTCACACAAAGTTTAACCTGAGCACAACACATATATACTGTATGGACTCCGACAGTCCCGTGAACGCGCGTATCGCCGGCCAGCCGAACATCGACCTCGGCACCTCCTTTATGTCCGGCAATACACGCAAACGGTTTTCGTGGACTCGTCGGTCCCTCATCGGATCCGACTCCGTATGCCGGTCACCCGGCTATCGTGGGTCGCCCGCTTCCCACCGCGTACCCGACGGTCACGGGTATCGTCCCTGAATGAGCGTCTCACAGCATCCCGTTGCGCTGCGGTTAGAACGACGTGTCGGCGGCGCGACGAAGCTGCTCGCCACCGTGATGGCTCTCCCGCTGATCGACGGGATATTCGCGGCACTCGTCGTCGCCGGCGTGTTGGCGACGCCGACCGGCGTTATCGAGACGGGTATCCTCATCTTCGGCGGGTCCGCCACCATGGCCGTCATCCTCGCGGAGATGGACGGGAGTCGAAGGCAGATGGCGACGTCGGTGCTACTCATCGGCGCGGTCATCATCCCCGTCGCGGCGGTTCAGGCGGCGCTCGCACCCACGCTCGAGGGATTCTTGAACCTCGACATCTTCGAGCGGTTCGCGGGGCTCGTCATCCTCGCCATCGCGGCCAAGACGGCGAGCGCGGAGTTCGGCGAGTATCTCCCGGGCCCCGGTGTCATCATCGGACTCGGTCTGATCGCGAGCGTGACGCCCGCCGGATTCAGCATCGAGACCTCAACCGAGTACGTCGTCAACGGGACCGCGGCCGCGGCGATCGGCGTCGCCTTCGCGCTCCTCGTGGCGCTGCTCGCTCCACACCTCCGTGGGCGGGTCGACATCGATCGGTTCCGGTTCGGCTCCGCGGTCGCGCTCGGCGTGCTCGCGCTCCCGATCCTGTTGCGACCGTTCGACCTGATGCAGACGGAGGTTCCGATCGCACTCGCCGTGCTCGGTGTCACCGCGCTGTTCGCATACGATCCCAATGCTGCGGGCATCGGAGACGTCGTCGGCGATTCTGACGGCGGGAACGACCCCGAAGGTGGCACGGGAGGCGATGACGGCCCACGTGGAGAGGAGGGTCCCGGAGACGACGCGGATGGCTCCGGAAGCGAATCCGGGCAAAGCGACGAACCGATCGACGAGGGCGACGACTCGGATCCGACCGAGCCGCCGTTGGACGCCCCCGAGGTGCCGGGGCGGATCGTCGACGACGATGTGGCGGTAGCCGCGGACGAGGAGGGCGCGGGCGAGAGCGAAGACTCGACGGACCCCTTCGCCGAGGACGACTCGCGGGCACCCTGGTTGTGAGGTCGTGAGCGTCGGTCCCTCCGCCCGATGTGCCGGGGTTTAGGTGGCTCCATCGCATACGCCGGGTATGTCGAACCGCGTCGTACAAGGTCGAATGGTGACGCCGGCGACCCTCGCGGAGCTCGTCGAGGGCGAGTCGGTGTTGGAAGCGGAGGACATCACGGACGCGGACCGCGACTGTCCCGAGTGTGGCGGCGATGTCATCAGCGTCGGCTATATGCCGAGCGTCACCGAGTTCGTGACCGGGTACAAATGCCAGGAGTGCGACTGGGCCGACGACAACCGGTAGCCGCGCGGGTCGGTCGCGAGCCCACCCCCTGACC
This sequence comes from Halorubrum alkaliphilum, assembly GCF_017873815.1. GTDB lineage: Archaea > Halobacteriota > Halobacteria > Halobacteriales > Haloferacaceae > Halorubrum > Halorubrum alkaliphilum. Next base: position 66,541 of record NZ_JAGGKQ010000003.1, read on the forward strand.
ACGCGCCGGGCGACGGATCGTCCCGGATCGAAACCCCTTTATCCGCGTTTCGGCAACCCATGATCGCAAGATCACGCGGGGCTGTGGCCAAGCCAGGCATGGCGACTGACTCCAGAGGCTCGCGCCCGGGACGACACTCCAGACTGATATACCGAGCGGCCGACTGATCATCGGTCGCGTTGACGACCCTCTGGAGTTCCGAGGCGCACCGGAGATATCAGTCGATCGGGGGTTCAAATCCCTCCGGCCCCACTTACTGCCGCCGCGAGCACTCTCGCGAGCGGCGGCGACGTGCCTCGGGGAAATTTGAACCCAGAAGGCGAGCGAAGCGAGGCCTCGTGGTTCAATATTCCTCCGGCCCCACCCCCTTACTTTCAAATCATAAAACCACCAGACGGGTGGGCCCCAATATGACGCATCGTACTTGACCCCCACATTTATTCACGCCACAGCACACCCTTACGGTATGCGCGCGGATCGAGCGAACTATGCGGGGGCCTCGCCGTGATGGAGTCACCCTGTATCGACATCTGTGAAGTCGAAGACGGTGAGTGTACGGCCTGCGGGCGAACACTCGAACAGATCGCGGCATGGTCTTCGCTGAGTGACGCGGAGCGCCGCGAGATCATGGACGACTTATAAGCGTCCGAAGACCCCCTTACTCCCCGCTTATATACATCCCTCGCGCCACGCGCCTCCGCCGACGTTTTACTCGCGCCCGGACACGGCTCCGTATGAGCGCCGATCTGGAGGAGAAGACGGACCGTTACGAGCGGATGCTCGCGGACGCCATCGAGGCGGCCGACCCACGACCGCCGGCGGACACCCCGCTCGGCGTGGCTGCCGCGGACGTGATCGAGATGGCGGAGTCGTATCTGGAGGACGGGCGGCACTTCCGCGCGGACGACGACCCCGTGAACGCGCTCGCGTCGTACTCGTACGGCTACGGCTGGCTGGACGCCGGCGTCCGCATGGGGCTGTTCGCGGTCCCTGACGACACCGAGCTGTTCACGACGTGAGCGACGCGGGCGGCGCGGGCGACCTGACCGACCGCGCCGAACCGGATTTATATACTCTCGGACGGACCGGCCGGTATGGACGAGACGGACGAGATCGCAGAGCTGACGGAGCGACTGGTCGCGATCCCCTCTCACGAGGACGAGGCCGCCGCCGGCGACGCGATCGAGTCGTGGCTTCGGGCGGAAACGGACGCGACCGTCGAGCGCGACGCCGTCGGCAACGTCATCGCTTATAAGCGATCACGAGAGGCTGGCGGCGACGATCCGGGCGAGTCCTCGACCCGACCCCACACGCTCGCGCTCGTCGGCCATCACGACGTAGTGCCGCCCGGGGAGCGACAGACGACGGGCGAGGGGATCGACGGCGAGTACGTCGTCGAGCGCCGGGACGGGCGGATCCACGGACGCGGCGCGGCGGACATGAAGGGAGCCGTCGCGGCCTGCCTACTCGCGTTCCGGGACGCGAGCCCACCGCCGGGGCGCGAGCTCGCGCTCGCCTCCTTCGTCGGTGAGGAGGTCGGCGGTGAGGGTGCGCGTCATGCGATCGACGAAGGGTTCGCGCCGGAGTACGCGCTCGTCGCCGAGGGGTCCACGAACTACTCGAAGCCGGGCGTCACCGATGTTGCCGTTGCTCATAAGGGGCGACGCGCGTCGACGCTCGTCGCGACGGGCACTGCGGCGCACGCCTCCGAACCCGAGGCGGGCGAGAACGCGATCTATCGGGCCTGCGACGCGGTCGACGTCGTCCGGACGCTCGACCCGCCGGAAGCGACCGTGTTCGATGAGCCGGTACGGGGCTCGCTGGCGGTTACGAAGCTTCACGGCGGCGACACGTGGAACGCGATCCCCGACCGCTGTACGGTCACTATCGACGAGCGGACAGTTCCGGGCGACCGGGCCGACATCGGTCGCGCGCCGGACGCGGTCTCGGGCGTCGAGTGGACCGTGGAGCAGGATCTCCCGCCGATGGCCTGTGGGGACGACGCGTTCGCGGACGCCGCGCTGGATGCGTCTCGGGATGTCCACGCTGACCGTGGGCTCGATACCCCTGAACACGTGGTGAAGCCGCACGCGACCGACGCCGGGTGGCTGGCGGGTGCCGGAACGGCACCCGTAGTCTGTGGTCCGTCTGAGCCGGGGGAAGCACACACGGACACCGAGAGCGTCTCGATACCGGTTCTTGACCGGTGTTACGAGATCTATCTCGATCTCGCCGAGCGCCGGTGGTGAGGTGTCGGTCGAGCGCGACCCGGGCGGGTGGGCGTTCGATGCGCTCGTTGCGGTTGGCTCGTCCGATCCGTATGGAAGGGGTTTTATGCGGTCCGCGGGAACTACGTGCTACTATGGGAGACAAATCGAAGGCCAAAAAGAAGCGTCTGGCGAAGGCGGAGCGCCAGAACACCCGCGTTCCTGCGTGGGTGATGATGAAGACGGATATGAACGTCACGCGAAACCCCAAGCGACGCAACTGGCGGCGCAACGACCTCGACGAATAGATGTCTACGAGTGATTTCGAGGAGCGTGTCGTCACCGTCCCGCTCCGCGACGCCAAGGAGAAGCCGGTCCAGCAGCGCGCCGACTACGCCATGAAGATCGTCCGCGAACACCTCGCGAAACACTTCTCGGTCGACGGCGAGGACGTGATCCTCGACACCTCCGTCAACGAGGCGGTGTGGGCAAACGGTCGACAGAACCCGCCGAGCAAGCTCCGCGTTCGCGCGGCCCGGTTCGTTGAGGACGGCGAGCCGGTCGTCGAAGCCGAGTACGCCGAGTAACGTGTTACGGGCGACCTTCACCGGCTCGTCGTACGTGGGGGTCTTCGCCCGCGCGGTCGACGACCTCCTCCTCGTCAGACCGGATGTCGACGACGACCTCGCCGACGAGCTCGGCGCGGAACTCGACGCGGACGTGCTCGCGACGACCGTCGGCGGCTCCAACACCGTCGGCTCGCTCGTCGCCGGCAACGAGAACGGCGTGCTCGTGTCTGAGCGCGCCACCGATCGCGAGCGCGAGCGGATCGCCGAGGCCGCGGACCGCGAGGTCCGCGAACTTCCCGGTCGGATAAACGCCGCCGGCAACGTCGTCCTCGCGAACGACTACGGCGCGTACGTCCACCCGGACCTCCCGCGCGAAGCGATAACGACGATCAAGGAGACGTTGTCGGTGCCGGTCGAACGCGGCGATCTCGCCGACGTTCGAACGGTCGGCACCGCCGCGGTCGCCAACGACACCGGCGTCCTTTGCCACCCGAAATCACGGGAAGAGGAGCTACAGGCCGTCGAAGACGCGCTCGACGTCCGGGCCGACCTCGGCACGATCAACTACGGCGCGCCCCTCGTCGGTTCGGGGCTCATCGCCGGCAACGACGGCTACGTCGTCGGCGAGGACACGACGGGCCCCGAGCTCGGCCGCATTGAGGAGACGCTCGGATTCATCGACTGACGGTGTTGTGGTACTCGGTCCTCTCTCCCTGTTTCTAAGCTACCGTACCGTGGCGTCGTCGCTCCGACGGCCATCGAGTACACAGGCAGCCAAGGCGACTGCCCCGGGGCTTGGCCCTGGGGTGAGTTCACCGGTCTCACGGAGTACGACGGCGACGTTCGAGGGATCGAGGACCTCTCTTCTGCCGCCGAGGAGGACGAGGTGTTCGGCGTTCTCGGACCGAATGGAACCGGAAAGACGACGGCGGTCCGCACGCTTCTCGACGTTTTCGGACCGACGAGCGGCGGCGGACGCCTGCTCGACCACAGCGCCACCGATGAGGCTTCGCTTCGTCGCGCTCGGCGGCCTGTTCGCTCTGTTGATGTTCGAGTCGCTGACGGCGGGTGTCGGCGGAGGGTTCCGCTCTCGGTTTTTAGGAAGATACTTCCCTGTCGCTGCCGGATCCATGGATATGAGTACCTACACGGTGAGTGGACGGTTCCAGAGTCGAGACGGCTTCCAGCCGTTCACCAAGGACGTCGAGGCGGAGAACGAGGATCTCGCCCGCGAGCGTATCTACACGCAGGTCGGTAGCCAGCACAACCGGAAGCGTACCCAGATCGACATCGAGGAGGTGTCCGCGGCATGATGGGTGGCGGACAACAGCAGCTCCAGCAGCTCTCCCAGGAGCTTCAGGCGCTCGACGAAGAGATCGAGGCGCTCGAAGCCGAGATCGAGGAGTACGAATCGGAGAAAGCCGACATCGACGACGCGGTCGAGGCGATCGAGACGCTCGATACGGGCGAGACGGTACAGGTTCCGCTCGGCGGCGGCGCGTACCTCCGTGCCGAGGTTCAGGACATCGACGAGGTCATCGTCTCGCTCGGCGGGAACTACTCCGCGGAGCAGGGACAGGACGACGCGATCGACGTCCTCCGACGCAAACAGGAGGCACTCGACGACCGGATCGAGGAAACGCAGGCGGAGGTCGACGAACTCGAATCCGAGAGCCAGGAGCTCGAACAGCAGGCCCAGCAGATGCAACAGCAGATGCAACAACAGCAGATGCAGCAGATGCAGGCGCAGGCGGACGACGAGTGAGGTAGCCGACCGTGTTCGACGGACTGAAGGACAAGCTGAGCAGCTTCCGAGAGGACGTCGAGGAGTCGACCGCGTCGGACGAACCCGCCCCTGAGGGCGACGAATCCGAGGCCGAGTCGAACTCGACGGAGAGCGGCGAGGTTGCCGACGCCAGCGCGGACGCTGCGGCGACGGCCGCTAGTACCGAGTCCGAGGCGGCCGACGGCGATGACGCCGAATCGGCGGATTCCGACGGTAACGAACCGAGCACCTTCCAGCGTGCGAAGGCGTTCGCGACCGGCCGGATCATCATCGAGGAGGAGGACCTCGAAGACCCGCTGTGGGACCTCGAGATGGCACTACTGGAAAGCGACGTGGAGATGAGCGTCGCCGAGCGGATCCTCGACACCGTCCGCGAGACGATGCTGGGCGAGTCGCGAAAACAGGTCGAGACGACCGGTGAACTCGTCGAGGCGGCGCTTCACGACGCGCTACTCGACGTCATCGCGGTCGGCCAGTTCGACTTCGAGGAGCGGATCGCCGAGGGAGAGAAGCCGGTCACGATCGTCTTTACCGGCGTCAACGGCGTCGGCAAGACGACGACGATCGCCAAGCTCTCGGAGTGGCTCGCCGACCGCGGCTACTCGTCCGTGCTAGCGAACGGCGACACCTATCGGGCGGGGGCGAACGAACAGATCGGCGAGCACGCCGACCGGCTCGGCCGTGAACTCATCTCACACGATCAGGGTGGCGACCCTGCTGCCGTGATCTACGACGGGATCGAGTACGCACAAGCCAACGACATCGACGTCGTACTCGGCGACACTGCCGGTCGACTCCACACGAGCGACGACCTGATGGCCCAACTCGAGAAGATCGACCGCGTCGTCGACCCCGACATGACCCTGTTCGTCGACGAGGCGGTCGCCGGACAGGACGCAGTCAACCGCGCGAAGGAGTTCGACGCGGCCGCGGAGATCGACGGCGCGGTGTTGACGAAGGCGGACGCGGACTCCTCCGGCGGGGCCGCAATATCCATCGCGTACGTCACGGGCAAGCCGATCCTCTTTTTGGGGACCGGTCAGGGCTACGACGACATCGCCCGGTTCGATCCGGAAGCGCTGGTCGACAGCCTCCTCGGCAACGAGTGACTGACCCTCCTCAGTGAATCGGTCACGAGGTTTTATTATGTGGAACGCGAAAGGAAGAAGATGACCGACGCGTCGGGCGATGTCACGTTCAGCGACGGATACGTCGTTCCGATAACCGGCTTGCTCGCGTTCCTGTTCGCGTTGATGGCCGGAATGAGCGTGTTTCCGGCCTTGTCCGGCTCTCCGGGCGACCTCGTGCTTCCCGTCATCTTCGGGGCGGCGAGTCTCGTCTGCCTTCGAGTGCGTAGTTCCCACGTTACGGTCGGCGATGACACGTGAGCGGTCGTGGCCGCTCTCTCGATCCGGGAGTACTGGTGTAACCGTATTCAGGCGATGAAACGGGATCCCGACGGGGGTTCGATTCGATCACGCGGGGGACTGGATCGTCCGACACCGAACCCGTTAACCGCCCGGGACGCCGGATCCAAGCCATGACTTCGCCTTCGGATGTCGGCGGCGAGATCGGCTTCGACATCGACGTCCGAGATGTCGACGCGGTCGCCGACCGACGCGACGAACTGGTCGCGTCGGTCCGCGATCACGCGGGGACGATCGCCTACCAGCTCGCGCGGCTTCAGGGGGGCGACTACGGCCGCACCGAGCTGTCGACCCCCGGCGGAGAGTGGACGGTCAAGCACGAGGCGGGCGAGCTGGAGTTCCTCCTCTTTTCACCGAATCGGGGATCCGACACCTACGTCGTCTCGACGAAACGGCCGCCGGACCCGGCCGGACTGGCCACCGCGCTCGACGACTACGCGAACATGGTCGCCGCGTGGAACGACTACGTCGAGTCGCTGTCGGGCGTGCTCGACGGCGTCACCGCCGATTTCCCGGAGCCCGAATCGACCGACGGCGTCGTCGCCGAACGGGACCGGGTGCTCGACGCGGTTCGAGAGACCTGCGGCGTCATCGCCGGCGAGATACACCGCTACGAGGGCGACGACTACGGGACCTTTACAGCCCGCGTCGACGGCGACCGCTGGGAGCTCAAGTGGGACGAGGGGGCCGTGTCGTACCTCCGCGTGGGTGGGTCCGGCGGCGTCTACCTGCTCTCGCAGTACGAGGCACCCTCCGCGGCGGATGTCCGCGAGTACGCCGATCCGTTCGCCGGGTTCGTGGAGGCGTACAACGAGTTCGTCGCGGAGTTGGAGAGCGACCTCACGCGCGTCGACATCTCCTAAGCGGACGACTGGGGGTCCTCGCCGAGCGCCCGCCAGCACCAGACGAACCGCTGGCCGGCAGTTACGTGGGTGAAGACGGCGAGGAACGCGAGCGTCCACTCGACGAGCGAGAGCCCGTACACCGTCGGGTCGACGACGGTCCCCACGCCGGCAACGACGCCCACGAGCAGGAGGATGTCCGCCCGGCCGAGCAGCCCGCCATAGATCCGATCGAGGCCCAGCGCCTCCGCCTGCGTCCCGAGGTATGCGGTGAGCAGAACGCCCGTGAGCGCAAGCATTCCAAGGAGGTACTGCTCGACGCCCACCGCGAGCCCCCCGAGGATCAACACGTCACCGTAGCGGTCGAGGACGTGATCGAGGAAGTCCCCGGCGTCGGAGGCGGTGTCGGTCGCGCGAGCGAGCGCGCCGTCGAGGACGTCGAAGAAACCGGTGACGAGCACGAGGAGGGCGGCGGGGCCGTACCACGACGGATCGCTTCCGCCGACCACCAGGGCGTACCCCCCCGCAGCGGCCGTGAACACGGACAGCGTCGTGATCGCGTTCGGGGAGAGGCCGATCCGCTCGGCGGCGGCCACGAACGGGCGTATCGCTCGCGTCGCCAGCGGCCGCAGACTGTCCAGCGTCATCGCCGCCGATCGCCCTCGCGCTGTGATGGCATCCGTACCGCTCGCTACTCGCGCATACGGGATAAAAAGCGCGGGGCGCGAGTAGCGGGCGGTACGGATCGAGGCGCGGTGCCGTCAGTGATCCTCGGCGCTCTTGGCAATCCTTATTCGATGTCCCGAGGATGGCTGTCACATGTCCATTACGCTACCCGGCCCGACGCTCGGCGTCGTCGGCGGCGGCCAGCTCGGACGGATGCTGGCCGAGGCGGCCGCGCCGCTCGGCGTCGACATCGTCGTGCTCGACCCGACTCCCGACTGCCCGGCCGCGCCGGTCGCCCGCGACCAGATCGTCGCCGACTTCGACGACGCCGACGGGATCTTCGAACTCGCCGACCGCGTCGACGCGCTCACCTTCGAGATCGAGCTCGCCGATCCAGACGTGCTGGCGGCTGCCGCCGCCGAACACGACGTGCCGGTCCATCCGGACCCCGACACGCTCGAAACCATTCAGGACAAACTCGTTCAAGCGGAGGCGCTCGCGGACGCGGGGATCCCGGAGCCTGAGTTCGTCGCGACCGCGACGAGCGAGGGGCTCGAACGCGTCGTCGAGGAGTTCGGCGGCGTGATGCTCAAAGCCCGGACGGGGGGGTACGACGGTCGCGGAAACGTTCCCGTTGCGGACCCCTCCGAGGCGGCGGACGCCCTCGCCGAGGTCGGCGGCGACGCCATGGCGGAGCGGTTCGTCGAGTTCGAGCGCGAGCTCGCCGTGATGGGCGTCAAGGGGGCGAACGGGGAGACGCGGACGTATCCCGTCACGGAGACGGTTCACCGCGAGGAGATCCTTCGCGAGAGCGTGACGCCAGCCCCTGCGGGCGACGACGTCCTCGAACGCGCCGAGAGCGTCGCGAACGACGTGCTTGACGTCCTCGACGGCCGCGGCGTCTACGGGATCGAGCTGTTCGAGACCGCCGACGGCGACGTGCTCGTCAACGAGATCGCACCGCGCCCGCACAACTCCGGCCACTGGACGATCGAGGGGGCGCGGACCTCGCAGTTCGAGAACCACGTTCGGGCCGTCCTCGGGTGGCCGCTCGGCCCGACGGACCTCGTCGCGAACGCGGTCACGGCGAACCTACTCGGCGACGTGGACGAGACCGGACCGGCGACGCTTCGCGGCGTCGACTCCGTCCTCGCCGCGCCCGACGCCGATATCCACTGGTACGGGAAGGCGGACGTCCGGCCGCTTCGGAAGATGGGTCATCTGACGGTAACGGGATCGAGCGGATCCGGCGACGACCCGGGCGACGCGCGCGACGCGTTGCTGTCGCGGGCACGGACGCTCCGCGACGAAACGACGTTCCGGGACGAAACGACGCTCCGGGACGAGTAGCGTGACCCGGTCGACGTGACGATCCCCGCCCCGTTCGTTCCGCGTCACCAACTCGAGAAACCGCCCGAAACGAGCGTCTCCGACTGGTTTTCAATGTAGGCCCGCTGCATCCCGTGGACCGCGTCGGCGAACGTCTCGCCGTCGTCGAGACGGGTCCGGATCGCCTCGCGCTTCCAGTCCGCCGGAGTGGTCCCGTGGTCGGCTCGATAGCGGAGCGGGGCGAGCCACGATTCCGCCTCGTCCTCCGAACAGCCCGCGGTCACGAGTCCCGCAGCGGCGTGATCGAGGAGATCCGTAAACAGCGTCTCCGCGTCCGTGGTGTGTTCGCCGTCGTAGCCGATCCACTCCATGTCGGCGTCGATCCCGTCCGCGACTGCCGCGTAGAAGTTGTCGCGGGCGATCTCCCAGTCGAGGCCGATGATGGGGTGTTCGTGTCGTGGAAGCGCCTGCATCAACCCCGCGAAGGCGGCCTGAAAGGCGATCGAGTCCCGGACGGTCGGCTGGGCCGCCACGGGCCTGAACTCGATGCGAGCGTTCGCGCTCGACCGGCTCGCTCCCTCGAACACCGGTCGTACCCACCGCCAGTAGGTGCCGTGTTTCGTGCGGAAGGTGGCGAACGCGTCGTCGTAGCGGTCGGAGTCTCCGGACTCGGGCATCGGGATCATCGTTTCGTCGCCCGCGATCCGGTCGACCGCCTCCTCGATGTCGTGGAAGTCCTTCGGGAACCGGACCTTGTTCGCGTCGGTGTGAGCGTTGAGAACCGACTCGAACACGTGGATGCGGTTCTCGGTCGCGCCCTCGTCGAGGACGCGCTCGCCGTCCCAGTCGTCGTCGTACAGGTCCGGCGGCAGGACCGGGGAGTTGACGCCCAACGCCAGCAGCGGCCCGGCGATCCGAAGCGCGTATCGGAAGTGGACCGGGAGGGTGTCGGCCTGTGCGACCTGATAGTGGGGCTGGATCGACGTGATGAGGCTTTCCGGCATCACCGTCTCCGCCGACAGCGACACGCCAGGAACCTCCAGCGAGGTCGATCCGCCGCCGCTCCCTTCGCTCCGATCGGTCGACTCGCCCGCGTTGGCCATCGCGTGATAGCGGGCGGCATCGCTCATGTTGACCGCGACCGTGATCCCGTCGACGTCGACGTTGTCGGTGAGATAGCCCCGGGCGGTTTCGCCGGCGGGAGGGATCGTCCAGACGCCGTCGGAGACGAGCCGCATCCCCTCGACGCGGGCACAGTTCTCGGCGGCCTCCAGCCGAGCGCGCACCTCGGAGAGCTGGGCCCGGAGTCCGTGATCCGAGAGCGGCTGTGGACTGGTACACATCTCCGCGTTGTGAAGGCCGAGCTCCTTCTCGAATCCCATCAACTCGAGGAGTCGCCGCGGAACGCGCATCAGGGCGTACTCGCCGGCGCGCGACTCCTCGCTCCAGCGACCGTCGGCGACCGCGTAGAACTCGTACTCGAACCCCACGATCGACTGGTGGTTGTCGAAGACGCCGTCGTGTAATCCCTGTTTGACGACCTCCGCCTCCTCCTCGGCGCGCGCGGTGAACTCCTCCGCGTCAACGGCGAGCGCCTCCCGGACGCCGTCGGCGAGGGCCGACTCGGTGCTCATGAAATGGCCGGACGGGCCGCTATATTAAAAGCCTCGCGGCCGCACCGGCGTCCTTTTGAACGGCGATCACCGATCCCGGGCATGGAGTTCGCCGCGTTCGCCGACCGGGCGGAGCGACTGGAAGCGGAGTCGGCCGACCTCGCGACGACCGCCGGGGTTGCCGACCTGCTGTCCGCCGCCGACGACCTCGCGACGGTGACCCGGTTCCTCCTCGGCCGGGTGTTCCCTGCCCACGACACGCGAACGCTGGACGTCGGGCCCGCCTCGTGCCACGAGGCGATCGCTCGCGCGGCCGGTCCGAACGTGACTGCCGAGGATGTCGAAACACGGCTCGCGGATCGGGGCGAGATCGGCGCGGTCGCGGCCGGATTCGACTTTGGCGGCCAGCGAGGGCTCTCGGCGTTCGCGGGCGGTCGAAAGCCGCTTACGGTCGCCGAACTCGACCGCTCGCTTCGCGAGCTGGCGGCCGTCGAGGGAGCGGGAAGCGAGTCCACGAAGGTAGACTCGCTGTTCGGGCTGTTCAACCGGTGTGAGCCCGCGGAGGCGAAGGTCCTCGCACGGCTCGTACTCGGCGAGATGCGGATCGGCGTCGGCGAGGGGACCGTCCGGGACGCGATCGCCGAGGCGTTCCTCGTTGCGGACGGCGGAGCCGGCGGGGGTGACGATTCCGTGAACGACGGCTCGGACGACGATTCCGTGAACGACGGCGAGAAGAACGGGTCCGATGCGGTCGCGCTCGTCGAGCGCGCGCTCCAAGTCACGAACGACTACGGCCACGTCGCGGTTCTCGCGCGGCGGGCGGGCGAGGAGGGGCTGCGCGCGGAGGGCCTAGAGGTCGGGCGGCCGGTCCAGGCGATGCTCGCGCAGGCCGGAACCGCGAGCGACGCGGTCGAGTCGTTCGGCGAGGTCGCCGTCGAGACCAAGTTCGACGGCGCGCGCGTCCAGATTCACTACGTTCCGGGGGGTGGGTGCGGAGGAGCGGGCGACGACGGCGCCCACGAGGACGCCGCGTTCGGGCCGCGCCTCTACTCGCGGAACATGGACGACGTGACCGACGCCCTTCCCGAGATCGTCGAATTCGTGGCGTCGCGAGTGGACGTTCCCGTCATCCTCGACGGCGAGATCGTCGCGGTCGACGACGAGGGCTCCCCGCTCCCGTTTCAGGAGGTGTTGCGCCGCTTCCGACGGAAACACGACGTCGACCGCATGCGCGAGACGATTCCCTGTCGGCTCCACGCGTTCGACTGTCTGTACGCCGACGGCGACGAACTGCTCGACGAGCCGCTTTCGACCCGCCACGAGCGACTCGTCGAGGTACTCCCCGACGCGGCCGCCGACGTGCGTACGACGACCGATATCGAAGCTGTCGAGTCGATCGAAGCCGACGCGCTCGAAGCGGGTCACGAGGGCGTCATGCTCAAGGACCCGGAGTCGGCCTACACGCCCGGCGACCGCGGGCGGGAGTGGCTGAAACGGAAGCCGGCCGTCGAGACGCTCGACGCGGTCGTCGTCGGCGCGGAGTGGGGGGAGGGCCGGCGCGCAGAGCTGTTCGGGACGTTCCTGCTCGCGGTTCGGAGCGATGAAACCGCGGTCGCGACCGGCACCGGTCCGACGGGCACCAACGGGACGAACGTCGCCGCCGACGGACCGGACGGATACGCGACGATCGGCAAGGTCGCAACCGGACTCACGGACGAGGCGCTTGCGGACCTCACGGAACGACTGGAGCCCCACGTGGTCTCGGAGTCGGGGGCCGAGCTGCGGCTCCGCCCCGAGGTCGTTATCGAGGTCGGCTACGAGGAGATACAGACCTCCCCATCGTACGGCTCCGGATTCGCGCTCCGGTTCCCGCGGTTCGTCGGCGTTCGCGAGGACAAGTCCGCCGCTGAGGCGGACAGCGTCGAGCGGGTGGCCCGGCTTGCGGAGTCGGAATGAGCGGGAAGCCAGTCCGGAACGCGAAACGCGCTTCACGCTCCGGCCCCTCCCTCCGTGTATGTCGAATCCTCTCGGCGACGCGACGCGTCGCCGACTGACGGACGCCGCGGCTGCCCGGCTCGCGGCCGACGGCTTCGCGATCACGCGCTCGGAGAGCCGCGCCGAACCGCCAGCGATCGCCAAGACGGGGGACGAAGGGGGTTCAGAGCGCGGGGGGAACGAACACGGCGGAACGGACGGGCCAGTCGAGGAGAGACCGTTGGCCATCGAGCCGTTGGCCGCGGACGACGTCACGCCGACCACGCTCGTCTCCCGGGTCGCGCACGCGCTCGACCGGGACCGACGCGTGCTGTTCGTCGTCGCTGACGAGTCGGTCGCGTCGGCGCTCCGATCGGTTCTCGAAGACCCGCCGTTACTCGTCGCCGAGACCGACCGACGCCGGACGTTCTACGCGGGTCCGGACCGGATCCCGGTCGACACGACGGGACTCCGCGTCGACACGGGCGGCTACGCCTGTATCCGGGTGGCCGATCCGATCGGCGGTGCGCCGGATCCGGCGTTCCGGTGGCGCGAGACCGGCACCCCGATCGGTCCGGTACCGTCCGTCGGAGGGGTCGACGCCGGGGCCGTGGACGAGACGGGTCGTCCCGACGTGCCGCGGCTCGTCTGTGCGGTCGACGGCCGGGTTCGTGGCGTCCTCGCGGGCGTCCAGAGTCTTCGAACCCCGCCGTCGACCGCGTTCCCGTACTTCTATCGGCGCGACCCGGAGGACAAGCGGTTCCGCGTTCGTCGCGGTGACGACGGGTCCGTCGTCGAGAGCGTGGGCGGCTTCGCAGCGATGCGTGCGGCGGGGTTCGTTCCGATCCCGATGCCGCTTGTCCCCGAACACGCGGTCGGCATCGGGGTCGGAGGCGGGAACGCGCGTGAGGACGCAGCCGAGACGATCCGGGGTGCGTGGGATCTCCTCGTCGTCGACCACACCGGGCGATAGCGTCGTCGATTACACCGAGCGATGGCCACGCTCAAGGAGACGGCCGGCCGATGGGGGAACATGACCGTTCGATACGACGGCCTGACCGTGGAGTGGCTCGGCTATGCGACCGCGCGCGTCGCCGCCGTCGACGGCCCGACCGTCTACACGGATCCGGGTCGATACGGCGTGCTCGACGACTACTGGACCCGCGACGGTGATCTCGTCCTCGTCACCCACGACCACCACTACGACCCCGAGGGGATCCGGTCGGTCGCCGACCCGGGCGCGACGCTCGTGATCTACGAGGCAGTCGACCCCGATCGGATCGACCGCGACGTGGAGTCCGTCGAGTCGCTTTCGGACGACTACGACGTGATCCGCGTCGACGACGAAGCGGAGTTCGAGGTGGAACTCGACGACGGAACCGTTACCGTCTGGACGGTCCCCACGTACAACGATCCGGAGGGACCCCGTGCGGACGCGGACGGCACTGTTCCACATCCGGAAGGCTTCGGCTGTGGCTTCCTGTTCTCGATCGGAGACCGAACCGCCTTCTGGCCGGGCGACGGCGACGCTCTCGACGGGTTCGCCGAACTCGACGTCGATCTCTTCCTCGCGAACATCGGTGGCGGGGACATCGTTTCGGACCGTCACGAATCGGCCGACCTCGCGGAGGGAATGGCCCCCGAGCTGGTCGTTCCGATCCACTATGACACCTTCGACGCTCTGGAGGCCGACGGCGAGGCCTTCGCCGGCGACGTCGCGTCCCGGTCGATCCCGGCCGCGCTCGACGAACGGTCCGTGAACCGGTAGCCGGCGAACCGTTTTTATGTTCGGTGCCGTAGAGTCGAGTATGTACGTCCGCGACGCCAAGAACCGTGACGAGGCGTGGTTGCTGGACGCGATCGAGGACGTCGGACTCGACGACGTCGCCTTCCGGTCGCGGGACTACGTGATCGCGGTCGATCAGGAGTCCGGCGACCGAGCGGGTTTCGGGCGACTGCGGCTTCACAAGCCGGACGGCGAGGAGGCGATCGAGCTCACGGGGATCGGCGTGTTGCCCGAGTGGCGCGGGGCCGGCGTCGGCGCACACGTCGTCGAGCGACTCGTCGACACCGCGGCCGCGGAGGGGTTCGACGTCGTCTACGTCCTCACCGATCAGCCGGAGTACCTCACCCAGTTCGGGTTCAAACCGATCGACGATGGTACGGTTCCCGACCCGCTCACGGATCGCCGCGCGGAGAAGCGCGAGACGCTTGACGGAGAGATCACGCCACTGCGGCTTCCCACCGACGGCTTCGAGATGCCGAGCGGGCTCCGGGAGGCGTTTAAAAACGCGACACAGAGGGCGGGCGACGACGACGAGGACCCCGTGGAGTCCGCGGAGGACTTCGGGATCGACCCGGAGTCGGCGACGTATAAATACGACACCGGGCAGTGAGAGTGGTCGACGATCGCTCGTCGGAGCGGGCGTCGGAGCGGGGAACCCGCAACTTATGCGACCGCCAACCGACCCTCCGACATGGATCCGCTGATCGAGGCCGCACGCGACGCGCTTGAGAACGCGCACGTCCCCTACTCCGAGTATCGGGTCGGTGCCGCCATCGAGACCGCCGACGGAACCGTGTTCACGGGTTGTAACATCGAGAACGCCAACTACTCCAACAGCCTCCACGCCGAGGAGGTCGCCATCGCGGAGGCGGTCAAAGAGGGCCATCGGGAGTTCGACCGGATCGCCGTCACGTCCGGGGTTCGGGACGGCGTGACTCCCTGCGGAATGTGTCGACAGACGCTTGCGGAGTTCGCGGACGGCGACCTCCCCGTCCTCTGCGACGAGGGCGGCGGCGAGACCAGCGAGTACGCGCTCGGCGAGTTGTTGCCGAACACGATCAGCGAGGGAACGCTGGACGACGCCGATCGGGACCGATCGCCCTCAGAGTAGGCCGCTCTCGCGGAGCACCCGCTCGCCGGACTCGACGAATCGGTCGTGCTCCTCGGCGAGCGTGTCGTTCAGGAGCCCACCGTCGCGTTTGACCACGGTGCCGTCGACGACGACGGTATCGACGTTGGCGACGCTCGCCTGGAAGACGACCGTCTCGACCGGGTCGTGAACCGGCGACGTGTTCACCGAATCGCCGCCGATGATCGTCAGGTCTGCGCGCTTGCCGGGGGTGATGGAGCCGATCCGGTCGTCGAGTCCGAGGGCGCGAGCGCCGTCGATAGTCGCCAGCTCCAACGCTCGTTCCGCATCGATCGAGACCTCGCCGATCTGCTCGCCGGCCTCGACGGCCGGCTGGTTGTCGCGGCCCCGCTGGACCTGTACCGCCGTGCGCGTCTGCGTGAACATGTCGCCGCTGACGTTCGAGACGATATCGACGCCGACGGTCGGCGTCGCGCCCGCGTCGAGCGTCTCGCCGAGGGCGGGCATCCCCATCCCCATCTGGAGCTCGACCTCTGGCGTGATTGAGACGGAACCGCCGGAGTCCCCGATCAGGGCGAACTCCTCCTCCTCGAACCGGTTGGCGTGGACGTAATTGAGGTCGTCGCCGAGAAGACCGAGATCCTCCAGCGCGTAGACGGTTCCCGGACCGAGCGACCCGGCATGCATCGACACCGGGATCCCCATCTCGCGAGCCCGGGTGATGTCCTCCTCGACCACTTCGTCCGTGGCGTAGTCGGGGCCACGGATCCCCATCGCGAGCGTGAGTCGGTCGTCGGCCGCGGGGAACCGCTCCTCGTGGAGCCGTTCGATGTCGTCGGGATGGGACTCCGTGCTCGCCTCCCACCACGTGTCGCCGTCGTCGCCCGGCGGACCGTGTGCGAAGACGGCGCGAACCCCGGCGTCCGCGAGCCCGTCGATCGCGCGGTCGGAGTGCTCGGGAGTGTTGGCGATGTGGAACCAGTCGAGGATCGTCGTCGTCCCCGCGTTGAGTTGTTCGGCGGCACCGAACAGATTGCCGAGATAGGCGTCCTCGGGCTCGTAGTGGCTGCTCACCTCGCCGAGCATCGTGTCGAGGTAGTCCATGAACGTCCAGTCGCCGGCGACGCCGCGCACGCCGGCCTGCCACGTGTGGAGGTGAGAGTTGACGAAACCGGGCGCGACCACGCTGCCCTCCGCGTCGATCACGGTCGCGTCGTCGGCCGTCAACCCCTCGCCGACCTCGACGATCTCGCCGTCCTCCACGTACACGTCCCCGTGCTCAAGCACGCCGATGTCAGGATCGACGGAGACCACGGTCCCGTCCCGTACGAGAAGCCGATCCGGCTGCTCGCCCGCGGCGTTCTCGGTCCCCGTACCGTTCCCGTCATCTCCGCCGAGCGACCCCAGACAGCCAGTGAGGGGCAAGGAGAGGGCAGCCGCGCCGCCCGCAAGGTAGCTCCGTCGCGATACGTCGTTCGAGTCGGTGTTGCGTCGTCGCATCGTCGGTGGTTCAGGATACGCGCCGTGACATCGTGGAGGTTCGTTCGGTATGTTACGAACCGGTCGGCGCGGCTACCCCGCCACCGATCGAAGAGCGACGCTGACGAACCGGTCAGGGCTGTCGAGAACACGCGGGGGCGTCGAGAATACGCGAGGGCGTCGGGAACACGCGGGGCGCGAAAAAACGGACGGTTATGGCGCTGTCTCGCCGATCTCGGCGCTCTCCGCCGCGAACTCCGTCCGTCCGGAGAGGTAGTTCTTCGCGAGCCACGCCTCCGCGCGAGTGACGCGATACTGGAGGGTGGAGACGGGGATCCCCTCGGCCTCCGCGACCTCCTGAAGCGAGTTCCGTCGCGGAGTGTCGTAGTAGCCTCGCTCGATGGCGGCCCGGAGCGCCTCGCGCTGCTCGGGCGGGAGGTCGTCGGCGTCCGGCCGGTCGGTCGTCCAGTCGGGCGACCCGTCGACCCGCTCGAAAGAGATCTCCAGTCCGGGACGCAGGTTCGCCTCCAGCTCCTCGTATATCGGACTCAACGCGGCATCGTCCTCGGCGAGCACGTTCCACTCGTACGTGTTCCCGTACTGCTGGGCACGACAGAGCGCGCCGTCGCCGAGCCGCTTGGTGACCAAGTACGGCACGGAACGACATCCCTCTCCCTCGGATTGTCGGGAGTAGATGAGCCGGCTCGTCGGGCGCTCGGCAAGCACCTCGTGGTCCCAGTCCAGCTGACAACCACCCATTCCCTGAAGGCTCGAACACCGGGGGAGTCCCCGGAGATGGCGGTCGTACGCGGTGAGCGCGTCCGGGGGACCAGTGACCTCGTCGACGCGCCACATCGTGTCGGCGCTGGCGTGGCACGAGACCGTCCGCGAGTAGAGGCCGGGATGCCGAACGAAGACGTCCATCAGATCGTCGGCACCCTCCTCGTAGGTGACCGTGAAATCGAACTCCTGCATCGGTTGAATATAACAAGCGACCGTACATCAACGTACGGTTAGCATATGCGGAGCGAGCGGTGGCCGGGACCGGGCGTTTTCTGAACTGTTTTACGAGAGCACTCCGATCACCGCCTATGACAGCGGACAGCGAGGATCCGAACGCGGAGAAACAGTACCACCTCGAGGTCGGGCCGGACGACGTCGCCGATGCCGTGCTCCTCCCGGGGAACCCCGAGCGCGTCGACAAGGTGACCGCGCTGTGGGACGCTCACGAGGAGGTCGCCCATCACCGCGAGTATCGCACCGCGACGGGCGCGTACGACGACGCCCCGATATCGGTGACCTCGACCGGGATCGGGTCGCCCTCGGCGACCATCGCCGTCGAGGAGCTCGCGCGCGTCGGCGTCGAGACGTTCATTCGGGTCGGCTCCTGCGGGGCGATCCAACCGGAGATGGACGTCGGCGACCTCGTCATCACCACCGGCGCGGTCCGTCAGGAGGGGACGAGCGACGAGTACGTCCGGGAGGACTACCCCGCGAGCGCGGACGGGGAGGTCGTCTCCGCGCTCGTCGCCGCAGCGGAACGGCTCGGGCACGACTATCACATGGGGATCACGATGAGCGCCGACTCCTTTTACGCCGGACAGGGACGCCCGGGGTTCGAGGGGTTCGAGGCGGCCGGCTCCGATGCGCTCGTCGAGGAGCTACGGGAGGCGAACGTGAAGAACGTCGAGATGGAGGCATCGGCGATCCTCACCGTCGCGAACGTGTACGGACTCCGCGCCGGCGCGGTGTGCTCGGTGTACGCGAACCGCGTGACCGGGGAGTTCCGGACGGAGGGCGAGACGCGAGCCGCCGAGACCGCAAGCCTCGCCGTGAAGCTGCTCGCGCGCATGGACGAAATCAAACGCGAGTCCGGCGCGGATCGCTGGCACGCGGGACTCTCGTTGTAGTCCGGCAAGAATTGCTTCCGGCCGCTTCCAAAGTGACTTTACCCGCGGCCCGCGCATCGAAAGACATGACATCCCAGATCGTCGTCGTCGGCTCCGGGTATGCCGGCGCGGGTGCGGTGAAAGCGTTCGAAGAGGAAGTCGGCCACGGTGAAGCGGAGCTCACGTGGATCTCCGAACACGACTACCACCTCGTCTTACACGAGGTCCACCGGGCCATCCGCAACCCCGCGGTCGAGGACAAGATCACCATCCCCGTCGGGGAGATCATGTCCGACGAGTCGACGTTCGTTCAGGGACGCGTCGTCGACGTCGACACCGACGAGCGAGTCGTCGAGACCGACGACGGCGAGACGGTCGACTACGACTACCTGCTGCTCGGGATCGGCTCCACGACTGCCTTCTTCGGCATCGAGGGGCTGAAGGAGCACGCACACCAGCTGAAGGGGCTCGACGACGCGAAGGCGATCCACGAGGACGTCCGCGAGGCGGCCGCGAACGCGACACGTTCGGACCCGGCCCACGTCGTTGTCGGCGGTGCTGGACTCTCCGGGATCCAGACGGCCGGCGAGGTCGCGGAGTACCGCGACAAACACCGTGCGCCCATCGATATCACTCTCGTCGAAGGCCTCGACGAGGTGTTCCCCGGAAACGACCCGCAGCTACAGGGCGCGCTCCGCCAGCGGCTCGAGGACGCCGATGTCGAGATCCTCACCGGCAACTTCATTTCGAAGGCCGAGGAGGACGCCGTCTACTTCGGCGGCGATGAGGACGAGGACCCGGAGGAACTGCCCTACGACGTGCTCGTCTGGACGGGCGGCATCACGGGTCAGGAGGAGCTCGATGGGGTCGAAGTCGAGAAGGACGACCGCTCGAACCGCGTGTTCGCCGAGTCCGACTTCACGACGAGCGACGACCGCGTGTTCGCCATCGGCGACACCGCCTTGGTCGATCAGGGCGGTGACGACGTCGCGCCGCCGACCGCACAGGCCGCGTGGCAGGCCGCCGAGGTCGCCGGCGAGAACCTCGCGCGGGCCGCCCGCGGCGCGCCCCTCCAGTCGTGGGAGCACAAGGACAAGGGAACCGTCATCTCGGTCGGCGAGGAGGCGGTGGCACACGACGTAATGGGGATGCCCATCAAGACGTTCGGCGGCACGCCCGCGAAACTGCTGAAGAAGTCCATCGCGGTCCGCTGGATCGCGAAGGTCTCCTCGACCGGACGCGGCGTCAGCGCGTTCGGCGATATGTAGGGAGAGGGTTCCCGATCGACCGGCTACCGGCTCGCTCGGACCGGAACACGAACGGGCTCCTTCAACAATACGCCTCGGACCGATCCGTCGGCGGAGAGTGCTCCTTGATCGATGTCGGGAGCGGGTATAGCACGTCGGGTGGGTGGTCGTTTATAAGTAGTGAAGCGGTGTTGCTTGCGGCTGTTTATAAGTGGTTGAGTATGGATCGGCGGTATTGAACTAGTTAAAAGCACCAACCGCTCGCTTATACGTAGTTGCCGGCGGATCGGCGGTAAACACCGCCAAAGCCCCAGCCGTGAGGCGCTCCGCGCCTCTGGCAGCCGGACGTAGTCCGGCGACTGCCCCTTTGAGTCCCACCCCGCACAGCGACCGCCCCGCACCTCACGCCTCCCCAGCCTCGTCAGGGGCGCGGGACGAGAGCGAAGCTCTCGCTAGCAACCGGCGGCTCCGCCGCCGGTGACGCCACCGCGGTTTATTTATAAGAGATCGTCGCTGCCGCCCGTTCCATATTTAAATACGATCTCGTCGCCATCGATCTGAGCGATCTACTCCCGGCATCGCTCGTTGCGCTCGACGACCGGTGACGGCGGCTCACCGAAGCAGCCAACGAGAGAGAGAGAGAGAACCGCCGAGCATACATTCGCGGGGACGGCGCTGCGGTGCGTGAGTGTCGGCGGCCGCGTCAGTGTGCGGGCTCTTCGTCGGGCGCGCGCATGTCGTCGATCCGGAGGATGAGGACGTTCGCGGTGTCGTCTTTCCCGTCCACGGTTCCGCGGATGGCGAGCTTCGAGAGCGGGGTCGGTCCCACGGTGACCGAGTCGCCCTCGTGGAAGTCACGGACCGAGCCCTGAACGTGGATCTCCGCGCGGCAGAGCTCCGGGTGATGGACGCTGGAGAGGTCGATCCCGTCCACGTTGACCCCATCTACCTCCTCGCCGTTGTGTTTGATGGGAACGTGAGCCGGCTCGTCCATCCGTTGGATGTCGAGCGCCTCGTAGGCGTTCGAGGTGGGTTTGTATCCTCCCTTGGGGCCGGGGACGCCCTCGACCAACTGAAGCGCCTTCAGGCTCTGCATCTGGTTGCGGATGGTACCGGGATTCCGGTCGACTTCCTCGGCTATCGACTCGCCTTTCACCGCGTCCTCCTCCTGGCCGTACAGGTTGATGAGGGCCGTGAGGATGCTTTTCTGGCTCGATGTGAGCTCTATCGATGACATAACTCCGAATAGACGACGACCCCGCATAAATCCGATGGAAGAGCCTTATAAACGAATCGGCGGGACGGATCACGGTCCGTCGAGACCACGGAACCGGAGGTACGCGACCGGACTCGCCAGTACGACGATAACCCCGAGAACGACGAACACGAGGGCGGCGTCGCCGACGAGCGGGACGAGCCCCGCCCCGACGAGGCCGATGATCGCGCCGGTGAACGCCACGGCGATCAGCGCGCCGGCCGGCTCGATGTCACCGGGGTCGATGCCGGTCGGATCGTCGTCCGCCACCGCTTCCGTCTCTTCGTCCATACCCTCCCGTTCGTCCCGGCGACCGAAACCGTGACGGATCCGCGATGGGATCGGGCGGATCCGTTGAAATTCCGGTCTTCAAATGGCTTCTCGACTGAAACACCCGGTCGCTGAAGAGTGCTTTCTGATCGATATCGGGAGTACGTCCATTAGAACGGTTGTGTGACCCTTTATAAACGGTCGAACGACGTCGCCGGCGGCCGTGTATACGTCGTTGCTGGGGCGGTAAATACGTCTGAAGGCTCGATCGTTCGCTAATAAATGATTACTGCTGGATCGACGGCGAACGCGTTCAAAGCCCCAGCCTGCTCCGGTCGAAGGGCTCGCTGCGCGCTGGAACGGGCTCGCGATGCTCGCCCGTTCCAGTGCTTGCGTCACCCGTCTTCCCGGAGCAGGCTGCCCCTTTGAGTCCCACCCCGCACCGCACGGCACCGCACCTCACACCTCCCCAGCCTCGCCGAAACGGCGCTTATAAGCGCCGTTCCGGGCTCCCTCGCGGGCTCCTCGCGGCCTCGCTCCGCTCGGCCACTCGGAGGCGCGCCACCGTATCGTCTCTTATAAGCAATCGTTGAAGCCGCTCGCGGCTGTTTTAAGTTCGATCACGGTTCTCTCGGTCCGAGATGTTCACGGTGGATGGGCGGGCGGATGGATGGGTGGATGGATAGGCGGGTGGATGGATGGGTCCGGAGCGAAGTCGTCGTCGTCGACGAGTGCGGACCGGACCCCGGCCATTCAAGCCACGTCGCGTTCGCCTTGGCGTATGACACGGGTTCGAATCATCGGGGCACCGACCGACTACGGGGCGAACCGACGCGGCGTCGACATGGGGCCGTCAGCTATCCGGTATGGGGGGCTCGCCGACGAACTCGCCGGCGCGGGAGTCGACGTCGTCGACGTGGGGGACCTCCACGTTCCGCGCGCGGAGGAGCGCGACCCGGACACCGCGGAGCCGGCGGTTGGAAACGCGAAGTTCCTCAAGGAGACGGCCGGGGTATGCCGCCGGCTCGCCGACGAGGTGAGCGACACGCTCGCGGACGGCGCGGTGCCGCTCGCGCTCGGCGGTGACCACTCCATCGCGATCGGCTCGCTCGTCGGCTCGGCTCGCGACGCCGACATCGGCGCGGTGTGGTTCGACGCTCACGCTGACCTCAACACGCCCTCAACGAGTCCCTCCGGGAACGTCCACGGGATGCCCCTCGCGGCCGCGCTCGGGATCGACGAGTTCGCCGGCAAGGCGTGGGCGAACGCGCCGACGCTCTCGCCGGAGAACGTCGCGCTGGTCGGACTCCGATCGGTCGACTCCGCCGAGGTCGATCTCATCCGCGATCGCGGATTTACGGCCTACACGATGTCCGACATCGACGAACGGGGCGTCACCGACGTCACCGAGGAGGCGATGGCGGCGGCCGCCGAGGGCGTCGACGGGGTTCACGTCAGCCTCGACCTCGACTGGCTGGACCCCAACGAGGCACCCGGCGTCGGGACGCCCGTCCGCGGCGGCGTCACCTACCGGGAGGCCCACAGCGCGATGGAGCTCGTCGACGAGGCCGACTGTCTCCGGTCGATGGAGCTCGTCGAGGTCAACCCGACGCTCGATCGAAACAACGAGACCGCCTCGCTCGCGACCGAGCTCGCGGCCAGTGCATTCGGAAAACGAGTTATCTGATCCCGGTCGCCAGCAACGGCCTCTGGACACCCGCTATCGCTCGACGCGAGCGCCCAGTTCCGCCATCGTCTCGAAGAAGTCGGGGAACGAGACGTCGACGTGTTCGCCGCCGCGGATCGTCGTCGTCCCCTCGGCCGCGAGCGCAGCGACCGCTAGCGACATCACGATCCGGTGGTCGGCCCGCCCGTCGACGGTCGCCCCCCGGAGGTCGCTCTCGGAGCCGTGGATCGTGAGAACGTCCCGCTCTTCCGTCGTTTCTGCGCCGAGCTTCTCCAGCTCCTCGGCCATCGCGGCGACGCGATCGGTCTCCTTGTAGCGGACGTGTTCGCAGTTCGTGATCCGCGTGTCGCCGTCGGCAACCGCGCCGAGCGTCGCGATCGTCGGGAGTAGATCCGGCGTGTCGCCGACGTCGACCGCCACGCCCGACAGCGCGGAGCGCTCGACCGTGATGATCCCGTTCTCACGGTCCCAGTCGATGGTCGCTCCCATCCGGTCCGCGATGTCGACGATCGCGGCGTCGCCCTGCGCGCTCGGACGCGCACCCTCGATCCGAACCGCGTCGTCCGGATCGGCGGCGACCGCGCCCGCGGCGACGAGATAGGAGATCGACGAGAAGTCGCCGGGGACCTCGTAGCGACCGTCCTCGGGCGCGTACGTCTGGCCGCCGGGAACGACGAACCCCTCCGCGCCGGCCGCCGTCTCGCTCCCGATCGGGTCGGCCGTGATCCCGAATTCGTCCAACAACTCGAGCGTGATGTCGACGTAGGGGGCCGATTTGAGTGCCGTCGTCAGCGACACCTCGATCCCGTCGTCGGTGACCGCGCCGGCCATCAACAGGGCGGTGACGTACTGTGAGGAGACGTCGCCCGGGATCGCCACGTCGCCGCCCGAGAGTGGACCGAAGACGACGAGCGGTGCCTGCCCGTTCCCGCGGGTCGACTCGGCACGGACGCCCAGCTCGTCGAGCGCGTCGAGAAGCGGGCCCTGCGGTCGCGACCGCAGCGAGGAGTCCCCGGTCAACACCGTTCCGCCGTCGGCGAGTGCCGCGGTCGCGGTCACCAATCGGGTCGTCGTCCCGGAGTTCGCACAGTCGATCACGTCGGCGGGAACACTGGGTCGTCCGCCGAACCCCTCGACGACGAGCGAGTCGGCGGCGGCGAGGTCGTCGGCGCCCCCCTTCTCCGGCGTAACGCTGCCGCCGAAGGCGGTCACGGCGCGGGCCGTCGCTTTCGTGTCGGCGGAGACGAGCGGGGACGCGACGGTCGCACCGTCGCTGTAGCCCGCCGCGAGCAGCGCGCGATGAGTGTAGCTCTTCGAGGGCGGGGCGCGGGCGGTCCCAGCGACGTCCGATCGCGTGAGATGGATGTCCATACTCCCCGTGTCGTGCCCGGTAATAAGTCGGTACCGGCCGCGACACCGCACCGGTCCCGTCCGGACCGGTCGGACCCCGTCCGAACCGATCAGATCTCCGGCGGCGACCCGCGGCCGATGACGATCTCCTGTCCCTCGACGTCCTCCAAGGCGGCGACGCGGCCGCCGATCTCGATACGACCGGCGTCGGTCTCGACGACGAGCGAGGCGACCTCCTCGCTGTCCTCGAACGCGCTGTCGACCACCCGCCCGCGGACCGTGACCGCCTCGCCGGTCTCGATGTCACGCCCGGAGATGGTCGCATAGAACGGATCCCCGTCGAACGCGCGAACGTCCTTCACCGCCCGGCGGATCGAGGCGTACCGGCGCGGGAAGGGACGATCCATGTCGTTGGTCGCGATGGTCTCCGCCGTCGTCCACAACACCGTCCCGAAGAACCCGGAGACGAGGAAGCCGAGTGCCGACCGGTTGAAGATGACGCCGTACCGCTCCCGATCGTCGCGTAACGCGTCTTGGGTCGCGTACACGGAGTACACCCCGTCGCCGACGGCGAGGATCGGAGTCGTAATGCCGCGACGCGCGCGAGCGGTCGTCGACACTTCGAGGTAGTCGAACTCATCGGGGGCTGGTGCCCGAGTGGCTGGCGTCACCAGGAGTTCGACGCTGACTCCCTCCGCTACCTTTTTTGCGAGGTCATCGCGGAACCGACGGAGCAGCTCCGGCGTGAGCGAAACGGCGAGTTCGTACTCGGCACCGACGATCACTTCCTCGAGATATCGGAGAATGGTCGAACGAGACTTCACGAGCGAGACGGCCTCGGTCTCGCGGGTAGGGGCCGTGTAGCGAGCTTCGAGTTCGTCGACCATCTCCGTGAACGACGACCGGAGTTCGCCGAACGCGTCCTCCGGATCCACCGCGACGATCTTCATCGGACGGGACTCGCGGAGTTCGACGAGACCTCTGTCCGACAGGCTTCGAACCGTGTCGTAGACCCGTGGTTGCGGAATGTCGGTTCGGTCGGCGATCCCGCTGGCGGTCAACTCACCGTGTTCCAGCACCGTGAGATACGCGTCTATCTCGTACTCGCCCAGATTGAACCGGTCTCCGACGTGATCGAGCGTCGTCCGGAGATCGTCTGCCATGAACGTTTCAACACGGTCCTCCGGTATAATTTTTTACTATGAGACGAGTTTCACCCGATTTCATATCCGAATTATCCACCCCATAACCGGATCGACCCGATCACATGTACATCCGGTCGTACGTTCCGTCCGGTTCACGCTCCTCGATCCGCTCCGCGAGGTCCTCGTAGTGGCGGCGCACGTCGGCCGCAAACGCCTCGAGCGGACCGGCGTCGATCCCGAGGCCGTACACGTCGTCCGCGGTCTCCACGAGTCGAATGGCCGCCTCGACGTCCGGCACCTGTGCGTGTACCGGCGTGATGAACACCCCGACACCGAGCGGCGACTCCATGCCGCGTTCGAGCAGTGTCGCGTTGACCCCGTCGAGGAACCCGGACTCCATCGCGGGGATCCCGTCCCCGTCGAGTCGTCCTTGGTGATAGTCGTCGGTTGCGACGTAGACCGTTCGGTGGGCGTCCGGACCGTGAGGGATCGGCACGCCGGACAGGACGGCGATCTCGGAGACGTCGTTGCGTTCCGTCCAGTCGAGAACCGACGTCGCTAGGTGCTCGCCGAACGCCGACGGGACGAACTGCTCGCCGACGAGCACCGTCACGTCGAGATCCGGGGCGGAGTACAGGCGGGTCGGATGGCGCGGTCGACCCTTCTCGAAGGGGGTGATCGAGGGAATCCCTTCGGCCGTGACGTGGCCGTGCTCCTCGAGTTCGAGGTGATCGATGAGGTAGTCGACGGCGGTGAGTCCGGCGAGGCCGTACGCCGAGAACCCCGCGATGAGCGTGTCCTCCGGCTCCGTCTCGTGTGTGAAACTGAACGTCGGTTCGGACGTGAGATCGCGCATACGCCCGCTTCGACCGGGTGGGGGTTATGGTTTCCCCACCGTCCCGCTCGCGCGCTCGCGGGAGGAAACGCTTTTTCGGGTGGACGACGCGGTGTTCGCTATGGTACGACTGGAGGTGACCGCGCCGATCGACGACTGGTCCTCGTGGCTCGGGGAGATCCCCGGAGCGCGGTTCCTCTTCGTCGTTCTCTCCGTCGTCATCGGCGTCGTGCTGGCGCGGTTCATCGTTCGGGTAATCGGCCGGCCGGTTGCCCGGCAGTTCTCCCGACAAAGCGTCGCACAGACGATCGTTCGCGGGGTTCGAGTCGGAACGATCGTGTTCGCGTTCCTGTTCGGGCTCTGGGCGATCGGGTTCCGGTTCACGGACCTCCTCATCGGGACTGCGGTGCTCTCGGCCGTGGTGGGAATCATCCTCGCCCCGCTCGTCGGAAACTTCATAAACGGCGTGTTCATCCTCGCGGACCAGCCGTTCGAGATCGGCGACATGGTCGAACTCGACGACGGGACTCAAGGATTCATCGAGGACATCACGATCCGCTACACGAAGATATTCACCCTCGACAACACGTTTCTCGTGATTCCGAACGGGAACATGCGCGACCGCGACGTGACGAACTACTCCGCGGAGGACGAACGAACTCGCCGGAGCGCCGACGTGCTCGTCACCTACGAGTCCGACATCGACGAGGCTCGGCGACGGATCGAGCGGTCGGCCCGGGACTGCGAGGCGGTCATCAACGGCGGCCCGGACATCCGGGTCGGGGTGGCGCGGTACAACGCGAGCCCGGAGTGTCGGATCCAGGAGTTCGGCGACAACGGGGTCCTGTTGCGGCTCCGCTACTGGGTGAAGAAGCCGTACAAGCTCGCGAAGGTCCAGTCGGAACTGAACACGCGGATCCGCGAACGGCTCGCGGACGCCGAGGTGGAGATGGCGTACCCGCATCGGCATCTCGTCTTCGACGACACCTCGGGAGTCGCACAGGTGGGAATGCGTGACGACCGAGGACACGGGCAGCGAACGGAGAGCCCCGATCCGGGAAGCGAGATCGGCGTCGAGGTCGACGTGGACGCCGGAGCCAACGATAACACGGGAGCCAGCGGCGACACGGACGTCGAAACCGACACCGGAGACAGCGGAACCGAAGTCGGAGGTGACCCCGATTCCGGCGTACCCGGCTCCGGCTCCGATCCGTCCGACACAGACCAGTAACGGGCCCGTCATTTTGAGGGCGTCTAGGCCGCTACCGGAACCCTGATACGCCGAGATTACATCCTATCACGGAGTGAGCGACGAGCCCTCCGAGCAGTCCTCCGGTCACGACGAGCGCGAAGACGTACCGCCCGAGAGTGGCGATGCTGGCGAGAATGGGCCGTCCGACCCGGGCGACGAGAATGGCGATGCTGGCGAGAATGGGCCGTCCGACCCGGGCGACGAGAATGGGCCGTCCGACCCGGGCGACGAGAATGGGTCGTCCGACGATCCGACGGACTCGATCACCGAGGGGAGCCTCGTTCGGCCCCTGTTCCATCTCGCGTGGCCGATCGTCGTCATTCAGCTGTTACAGGTCACGTACAACGTCGTCGACACGCTGTATCTCGGTCGGCTCTCGGCCGAGGCAGTCGGCGCGATCAGTCTGGCGTTCCCCCTCATTTTCCTCCTCATCGCGGTCGCCGGCGGGTTCACGACCGCGGGGGCGATCCTCGTCGCGCAGTACACCGGCGCGGAGGGTGACGACTCGGCCGGACTCGTCGCTGGCCAGACCATCTTTACCGTCTCCGTGCTCTCCGTGTTCATCGGGATCGGGGGGTACTTTTATACCCGGCCGGCACTCGAACTGCTTCCGAGTGATCCCGACACCGCCGCGACCGTGATCCCGCTCGCGGCCGACTACATGGAGATCATCTTCCTCGGGATCCCGCTGATGTTCGGCTTCTTCGTCTTCTCCGCGCTCATGCGTGGCTACGGAGACACCCGGACGCCGATGGCCGTGATGCTCGTCTCAGTCGTCGTCAACGTCCTGCTCGATCCGTTCCTCATCTTCGGGTTCGAGAACAACCCGCTGTTCGGGTGGCTCGCGGCGGTTCCCGGGATCGCCGCGCTCGACCCCGTCGCGATCGAGTCCTCGCTGTTCGCGGCGACCGGGTTCACCGGCTACGGGATCGAGGGGGCCGCGCTGGCGACGATCGCCGCTCGCGGCGTCGCGACCGCCATCGGGCTGTGGGCGCTGTTCGCGACCGACCTCGGTCCCGCGGTCGCGCTCGCCGATCTCCGCCCCGACTTCGGGTTCATCGAGGACATCTTCCGACTGGGGCTCCCCTCCAGCGTCGAACAGACGACGAGCGCGATGGCGATGATCACACTCACCGCGATGATCGTCACGTTCTCGCCGCCGGTCGTCGCGGCCTACGGCCTCGGGAACCGGCTCATCTCCCTCGTCTTCCTGCCGGCGATGGGGCTCGGCCGCGCGATCGACACGATGGTCGGACAGAACCTCGGTGCGGACCGGGCGGACCGCGCGGCGGAGGCGGTCAAGCTCGCCGCAACGACCGGTGCGGGGGTGATGTTCCTCGTCGCCGTGATCGCTGTGACGTTCACCGAACCGATCGTCGCGGCGTTCCTCGGGGACGTGCCCGACGCACCGGCGACCATCGAGCTCGCAGTCGAGTACGTTCGGATCCGCTCGGTCGAGTTCGCCTTCATCGGCGTCTCGCAGGTGATCCTCGGCGCGTTCCGTGGCGCGGGCAACACCAAGACCGCGATGATCATCTCGATCCTCACGCTGTGGGTCGGCCGCGTCGCCAGCGTGTTCTACCTCGCGTTGACGTGGAGCGTGACGATCCCCGTCGTCGACGTCACCGTCGCTGCGCTTGGCTGGGGAGCGACCGGCGTGTGGGTCGGGATGGCGCTCGGGAACGTGTTCGGCGCGATCGTCGGAGTCGCCTGGTTCGCCCGCGGAACGTGGACCGACCGGTACATCGAGGAGCCGGCTCCCGACGTCGACCCGGTCGGCGAGGACTGAGCGGACCGAGAACGGGCCGGACCGAGAACGGGCCGGACTGAGAACGGGCCGGACCGAGAACAGTTCAGTGTCGAAATAGGTGAAGCGTCTCCTCGTCGCGCGCGAGACAGAACCGTGCTCCGTCGTTCTCGGGGAACTGTGCCGTCGACTTCCCCGTGGTGAACAGGCGGTCGAACGGCTCCGAGCAGACGGGACAGTCGATGGCCTTTCGGTTCTCCCAGAGGCTCGTGTCGCCGGTGTCCCGGAGCTGTTTCAGCGCGTGGCGGTGCTCGTGGACGTCGAAGTCGGGCATACGCGAGTGTCCGAGCCGAACGTTTTGAACGTGTGCCCGCGAGTATCAGTCGTGATTCACGCATCCGCGCCGTCGAGCAGGGATCGGGCCCGGTCGAGCGCCTCCGTATCGCCGGTCCGGACATACGCGCCCGTCGCGTTCGCCGCCTCGATCAGAGCGTCGGCGACGGTAGGGTCGACATCCCCCTGTAACGCGCTCATCCGTTTCGTCCGGTCCCTGACGCGTTCGAGAAGCTCCCGCGCGGGCTCGATCCGCGCCGTCCCCTCCTCGCCGGCGACGGAGACGGTGGGATCCGCGTCCGGATCCGATCCTGCCGGCGACGCCAACTCGTCGAGGAACGTGAGGAAGTCGTCCCGATACTCGCTCACGATACGGGCGGCCGCGCTGCCACGGGCCTCCCGCATCGACCCGGGAACCTCGGTCGCTGCCGGTCGCTCCCCGTCATCCGCGCCAGCCAGCAGCGCGAGGAGGTACTCGCGGTCAGCGTCGGTCGGTTCACGAAGACGGTCGTACACGTCGACCGCTTCGAGCAGCTCGCGCGCGGCGATGACGGTCCCGTCGAGCGGTCGGAGCTCGCCGCCGCTAATGAATCCTCGTTTCCGTAGGTACTCTCGGAGATCACGTTTCAGGTCGGCGACGCCGTCTGCCGGGAGCGTTTTCCTCGCGTCGCCGAAGCGATCTCGGTGTGGGGCGAGATCGAGCGACGCGGGCGTGTCGGTGTGGGTCGCCCGTCCCTCGAGGCCAACGCTCCGGACGCTTCCACAGTCGGGACACTCGATCGACCCGGTCTCGTAGTACGACCAGCGACCGCCGCAGTCGCGACACTCCCGCTCGCCGCGAACGTTCATTATCCGATATGGGTCGCGTGCGTGGTAAAATACTGCGGGTTCGTCCGATCAGGCCAAAAAGACGTGTCGTGGTCGGTCAGCAAGGACTTCCCGCCCCCACTGTACCGTCTCGCGGAAGTCGTCCGACCGGAAGAACGTCATCGCGTCCTCCTTCGAGCGCCACTGGCTCGCGATGAACATGTCGTTCTCGTCCTCGACGTTGGTCATCAGATCCGTCTCGAAGTGGCCGTCCATCTCCGCGAGGGCTTCCCCCACGTCGTCGAACGTGTCGACGAACTCCTCGGTGTACTCCGGTATCGTCTCGTAGAACATCCCCATCGTGCCGAAACCGGACTCCTCGCCCGCACGGGCGACGATACCCGGAAGCTCGGAGAGGAAGCCGGCGGCGGTCTCCGCGGCCGACCCCGTCTCCCAGATGGAGACGACCGCCGTCCGGTCCGTCGTGTGGCCCTCGTAGACGGCGGTCTTCACGTGGGTGCCGTAGTGATCGAAGTTGCCGCGGAGCCCCTCGACCTCGTCGAACAGTTCGTCCACGTCGGCCTCGCTGTAGAGGACCGTCGCGAACACATCCTCGCCGTGGGGCTTGCCGGCGTAGATGTCGAGGTCCGCGAGCTCGCCGCGGATCTCCTCGTCGGAAGTCCCGTCCCCGTCGCCCGCTTGCGAGTCATCTCCGTGTGGATGGTCGCCCTCGCCGCCCGTCTCCTCCTCGCCGTGCGGGTGGTCGCCGTGTGCGGACCCGCCGCTCGCGTCGGCGTGGTCGTGGCCCCTACCGTCTCCGTGGGAACCGTCGCCGTGCGCGTCGTGTGAGCCATCCGGATGTGTCCCGGTTGCGTGAGCGTCGCCGTCGGCGGACTCGCCCGTCGGGACCGACTCGCCGGCGAGGTACGCGCCGAGGTCGCTCGGCGGGAACCGCCGACCGACGTAGAACTGCCCGAACTCGCCGTATCGCGAGGAGGCCTCGTCGAAGCGCATCTCATAGACGATGTCCTTGATGTCGGTCGGGTCCGCGCCGAACAGGGTGACGCCCCACTCGTGGTCGTCGAAGCCGACCGAGGAGGCGATGACCTGTTTGATCCGCCCGGCGTACTGTTTCCCGACCTCGCCGTGGCCCGCCATGAGGTCGGCGCGGTCCTCGAAGGAGAGGTCATACCAGTTGTACTCCTCGCCGCGTCGCTTGCTCATCGGATAGAAGGAGACGTACTCGTCGTCGGGCATCTCCGGTTTCAGCTTCCCCTCGATGTACCGGCGGAGCCCATCGTCGATCTCCGCCTCGTCGTCCTCGAAGTACGCGTCGGAGACGTATCCCGACACTTCGGTGACGGAGACGTACGACGACTCCGTCGTCGTGAACTCGGCGAGCGCAGTGTTCTCGAACGATCGCTCGATCGTCGAGAGCGCGTCCAACGTCGGCCGGAAGTGGATCGTCAGCAGGTCCGCCTTGTGCCCGATGACGGAGAACACCGCCGAATCGCCGGTCTCGGCGGTGGCGAGCGCCTCTCGGTGGGCGAGAAACGACCGTCCCTCCTCGATGGCTCGGTCCCGCTCGTGACGTGGTGCGTTTCGCCACGCGTCCCAGTCGATCGATCGGAACTCGTGGAGCGCGAACCACCCTTCCTCTGTCGCTGGTGCCTCGACCATACGTCGACTTGGAGCCCCCGTGGCTTAGGGGTTTTCGGGTCGTACTCGGAACGCCCCGGGGCGACCGTATCGTCCTCGTGCCGTCGCCGGGACCGAAACCGTTTCACGACGACCGTGTGAGACGGAAACGATGCGGGAAAGCGTCCCACCGAAAGGACTGATCTCGTATCTCGCCTTGGAGCTGCTCGCCGAGCGGATCACGGACTCGGTCGAGGAGCTCCACGCGACCGCGGAAACCGAGGGCGACGCGGCGGAGGGCGAGATCTCGTCTGGGTCGGCGGACTGAGACGGGGCGGAGTCACTTCTCCTCGCCTAGCGGTCTATCAACCGCCCGAGGAGGCCGCCCGGGAGGCCCGTTCTGACGAGCCGGTCGTACACGCGGTCGGGGAGCACCGCGGCGAGTCGTGGGAGCCATTTCGCCCGACGACTCACCCGGTATCGGGTACGAGGTTGGTCGGTCGTCGCCGCGGTGACGACCGCCTCGACGACGGTTTCGACCCTCGTCGCGGCCGGCGTGTACGCCTCGAACTCGCGGTAGACGTCGGCGTACGCGCTCCCGCCGTCCGACAGCGACCGGATCCCGTCGCTCGCGCGCTCGTTGAACCCGGTTCGAACCGGTCCCGGCTCGACGAGGGCGACGGTGGGCCCGCGCGGTTCGAGCTCGCGTCGAAGCGCCTCAGTGTACCCACGTACTCCGGCTTTCGCGGCGCTGTACGCGCCGTGGTACGGCAACGCGACGCTGCCCACCATCGAACCGACGACGACGATCCGCCCGTTCCGCTCCCGGATCGATGGCGCGACGGCGCGGACCACGGTATGAACCGTCGTGAGATTCGTGTCCAGCTGCCGGCGAAACGACTCCGGCGTGGTGTCCTCGAGCGCGGCGAGCTCGTAGCCCCCGGCACAGGTGACGACGACGTCGAGGTCGCGTCCGGACAGTTCCTCCCGGACCGCGTCGCCGTCACGGAGATCGAGGACCGCGGTCTCGATCGAGTCGGGAAGCGTCGAGAGGCCGTCGGCGTCGTGATCCAGCGCGATCACGTCGTGATCACGGTCGACGAGCGTCTCCGCGACCCCGCTCCCGATCCCGCCCGCCGCACCGGTAACGACGACTCGCATGCCTCGGCGTTCGAGCCCCCGGGTCATAGTAGGCGGTACTTCGTCGGTTCACGGTCGAGGCCATCCCCGAAGGACTATATCCGTCACCGCCGACGGTTCGAGACATGCCAACGGAGGAACCGCGCGTTCCGATCGTCTGTACCGACTGCGAGACGGAGACCCGTGTCCCTCTGAACGATCTCGAGGACGCGCTCTCGCGACACAACGAGGGGAAACACGACGGTGAGGAAGTGGCGGAGGTCGACCCCGGACTGAAGAACCAACTGGCCGACCTCGTCGCGGAGGACCTCGGTCTGTTCGACGAGGACGCCGAGGAGCGCTGATCCGAGGGTGGATCAGTCGTGGTCGGCGAGCGCGCCCTGCGGATGACCCTTGTGTTGTAGGTTCCGGTTGTCACGCTTGCGGACCGCGGTCGCCGGGATGACCTCGTCGACCTCCGATCGCGGCCGACCCGTGTACCCGTGGTTCGGGTGCTGCTCACAGTGTGCCATCGCGTCGTGGGAACCCTCCCACGGCCCGGCCTCGCACTCGTCCGCCGTACAAACGAAGACTATCTCTTCTGACATGCTGGCTCGTGGTATCGCTCGGGTATATAAAAAAATCCGTACCCAGTTATCAGGAATGATATCAAGGTGACGACGCGGTCGACGGCGAAGGCGACGCAGATCAGTCGGTCGGGGCCGGTACGCCGGTGATCTCGACGCTCGTTCCGTCGTGTCGACAGTCCTCAAGCGCATGTTTGGCGGCGAAGCCGGCCTCGTGGGCGGTCGCACCGCGGCCGACGCCGACCTGAAGGTCGACGTCGACGTCGTTCATGACGTGATCGACCGCGTCGGTGAACGCGGACTCGTTCAGGTCGGGACAGACGGCGATGATGTTGTCGCCGCCGACGAAAAACGAGAGCGCGCCGTGGGCTTCCCGGAGGTACTCCATCAGCGACGCGTACGCCCGTTCGATGTTGATGAACGTGTCGAACTCGTTGAGTCGGTCGGTGTACTTTCCAGTCGCGTTCACGACGTCGAAGTGGGCGATCTGTAGGTCGGAGGGAGTCGTCTCCGTGAGATACTCTCCTGCGAGCACTTCCGTCCGGTGTTCGTCCTGGGCGCTCCCTTCGAGTTGGATCCGGTGGTTCGCCTCCTCCAGAGCGTCGACCGGGCGGTCGCTCACGGCGGTGCCGAGGCTGACGGTCACCGGGTAGCGATTCCGGATCGATTCCTGAAGCGTTGCGTGTGCGTCGCCGTCGATGCCGTTCGTCACCGTGATCATGTTATCGAATCGGGTGAAAAAGGCGTACCCGTCACGGTGGCCGAGATACTCGGCGATGTCGGCGAACAGCCGGGACTGTAGCGTCTGTAAGTCCATCTCTCGACGGGGCTCCGGCGTCACGGTCCACGGTCCGTAGTTGTCGATCTGGACCAGCGTCACCTGGGTCGTCGTCACAGTACTACTCCGTTCGGCCCGCCGTCGCTTTACCCTTCCGTTATCACGAAGGTGGAACCGGTTTCAAAACTGGAACGATATCGGTCGGATCCGACTTCATACCGACCTGCGTTACTCACTCTCGCTGTCTAGCGAAAACCACTCCTCGACGAGCGGTCTCGAACCACCGATTCGATTTCAACGGAGCCGAAACGACGCGCCAACAACCGCTTCGCGGTGGTCGTAGCGGTCTCAGTACTCCTCGTACGCGAGGTTCATCAGCCACTGAGAGAAGGCGTCCGACTGCGGGTCGATCTCCTCCTCGCCGATGAATGGGGACAGCATGTCGTCGGCCATCAGGAGCCCGAACTCGAGGTCACGGGGGGCGGGTTCGAGGTAGTAGGTGTTGTGCCCATTATAAACGGTGTTCTCGCGCTGGATGAGCCCGGACTCCTCTAACGCCTCCGCGATGCGGCTTCCCTTCCGCGAGGAGACGTCGAGCTCCTTCCAGAAGTCGCTCTGGTGGATCCCGCCGGTCTCGCGGATGAGTTCGAGGCCGGCGCGCTCGTCGGCCGACAGCTCGGACTCGAGTTCGGACACGCTCATGTCCCTACACCCGCTCGCGAGTCGCTTAAAACTGGCTTTCCGTCGCGTCGCTGCCGTCGCCGAACCCGTCGGGGACGACGATCGCCTCTGCGGCGGTCTCACACGGCGGCCCGTCGGCGTACGCGAACGCGGGGTCGGACCCGGTCCGGATCCGGGTGAACGACCGGGTCCCGAACCCGTCACCGTGGAGACACGCGCCGTACGAGTGGTCCGCGAGCACGTCGGCCGCGCGGTCGAGCCATGTCCCCGCCCCCTCCCCGGGCTCCGGAACGACCGCGGCGGCGACCCGGTAGGCGCTGTCCGCCCGCTCCGCGCCGGACTCCGCGCGCCGCTCCGGGACCGCGAACCGTGGCTCGCCGTTCACGACTCCGCCGACGTTGCCGACGACGTGGACGCCCGGATCGAGCCGGGTGACCGACAACCGGCCGTCGTACGAGAGGAGGAACGCGGCGAGGTCGTCCGCGAGTACGAGGTTGAACCCGTCGTAGGTCCGCTCGTCGACCTCCCGCTCGACCGCTCTGACGGCCGCCCCCGCGGAGGACATCCGGAGGCAGTCGGCGACCAGCAGGCCGCGGGATCGGTCGCCCTCGCGGTCACCGTCGAGCCACCGGTTCGTGACGGCGACGACGAGCCCCGAAGGTCCCATCCCGATCCACGTCCCCCCGGCCTCGGCGTCCCGCGGGGCGAGGTACTGACCCTCGTCGCCAGAGTCGGCATCACCTTCTCCCTGAAGCGCGGGCGGCTCCGACTCCCTGTCGAGAGCCTCGTCACGGTTCGCGGCGAGAGCGATCGGGACTCCCTCGAACGCGCGCCAAGCGATCGTGAGCGTACACACGACCGTCGATCGCCGGCCTCGGACAAAAACCCGCGGTCGGAAACGTGATATCGTTTACTCGGAGTAAAAGAAATCTTTTGGTCACTGGCCCACTCGATAGACGCATGAAGGCGATCGCAGTGTACGAGGGCGGCAGCGAGCCGGTCGTGATCGACAAGCCCCGGCCCGAGCCGTCGTCGGGGGAAGCGCTGGTCCGAACGCTGCGCGTCGGCGTCGACGGCACCGATCACGAGGTGATCGCCGGCGGTCACGGCGGCACCCCTGAGGGTGAAGACCACCTCGTGCTGGGCCACGAGGCCGTCGGCGTCGTCGAGGACCCGAACGACACCCCGTTCGAGGCGGGCGATCTCGTCGTGCCGACGGTCCGCCGCCCGCCCAACGGTGCCAACGAGTACTTTGCGCGGGGAGAGCCGGACATGGCCCCAAACGGACGATATCACGAACGGGGGATCGTCGGTGCGCACGGGTTCATGGCCGAGTACTTCACGAGCCCGGCCGAGTTCCTCGTCGGGGTGCCGCCGTCGCTGGCCGAGTGGGGGTTCTTGATCGAGCCGGCGTCGATCACGGAGAAGGCCGTCGAACACGCGGCCGCGAGCCGGTCGGCGTTCCACTGGGAGCCGGAGTCGATGCTCGTGTTGGGCAACGGCGCGCTGGGGCTTCTCACCGTCGCGATGCTGGACGATGAGTTCGAGCGGATCTACTGTCTCGGGCGCCGTGACCGCCCCGATCCGACGATCAACGTCATCGAGTCGCTCGGCGCGACGTACGTCAACTCGAACGAGACGCCGGTGCCGGCGGTCCCGGACGCTCACGAGGCCGTCGACTTCGTCTTCGAGGCCACCGGGTACGCCCCGCACGCCTTCGAGAGCATCGAGGCGCTCGCGCCCAACGGGGCCGCCGCGCTGCTCGGCGTGCCCGGCGACTGGGAGTTCGAGATCGACGGGGGACGGCTCCACCGCGAACTCGTCCTCCACAATAAGGCGCTCGTCGGGAGCGTCAACTCCAGCTACGAGCACTTCGAGGCCGCCGTCGAGTCGCTATCGACGCTCTCCGAGTCGTTCCTGACCGATCTCGTCACCGGCGTGTATCCGCTCGACGAGTTCGAGGCCGCCTTCGAGGATGACGACACGACTATTAAAACGGCGGTCGAATTCGGCGCATATGAAGAACGTTGACGACCTGATCGACAGCGCAGCCGAGCTCGCCGAGCACGGGCTCTCGAAGGGAGAGATCGCGGACGAGCTGAACGTCTCCCGGGAGACCGCAAGCTGGCTCGTCGAGCGAGCCGGCGGAAACGGCGACGGGTCGGCGTCCACCGACGCCGACTCCACGGACTCCACCGCCGACATCCACGTGGACTGGTCGGCGCTCGGTCGGGACTCGACGCGCCTCTCGTACGCTGCCGCGGCGATGGCGGACCTCCTCGCGAAGCAGGGCGAGGCGGTGGACCTCACGGTCGGGATCGAGAAGGCCGGCGCGCCGCTCGCGACCGCGGTCGCCCGTGAGCTCGACACCGACCTCGGGACGTACGCGCCCGCGAAACACCAGTGGGAGGAAGGCGACATCGCCGACCACGGTGGCGGGTTCTCCCGCAACTTCGCCGGGATCCGCGACCGCGATTGCTACGTCGTCGACGACATCATCACGTCCGGGACGACGATGCGGGAGTCGATCGACGCGATCCGCGAACACGGTGGCGAGCCGGTGGCCTGTGCCGTGTTGGTGGACAAAGTCGGCTACGACGACATCGAGGGCGTCCCCGTTCACTCGCTCGTCGACGTCGTCAGCGTCGACCGCGAGTAGCCCGGCGGATCCGATCGGGATGACTTCCCTCGACCGGACGGTATGGTCCGGGCGGAACCCCTTTGAATCGTCGTCGCCTACCCATGCCCATGACGTTTCAACCAGAGGGCGACATGGATCCCGACGCGGTCGCGGAGCGAGTCGACGAGGCGATAGCCGAGAACGACGTGGTGCTGTTCATGAAGGGGAACCGACTGATGCCCCAGTGTGGCTACTCGCAGCGCGCGATTGAGCTGATCAGCGGTCACGTCGAGGAGTTCGAGACGGTGGACGTGTTGCCGGCGCTACCCGCCTATCGTGAGGCACTCACCGAGCACAGCGGCTGGGAGACGATCCCGCAGACGTACGTGGACGGCGAGTTCATCGGCGGGAGCGACGTCCTCGCGGAGCTCGACGAACGCGGCGAGCTCGCGGGCGAGCTCGGCGTCGCGTAACGGCGTCGTCCGAAGAGTAGGCCATATAAACCTACGTCACGTATATGGGGTAGGTACAACCGTTTCCGCCCGCGTTCCGACGACCCGTCCAACCCATCATCCATCCCAGTAAACAATGACAGGCCGCGTGTTCAGACTTCACTCGACGCTCGAACTGCCACTCGAAGACGTAGAGACGTACTTCGACGAAGACCCCGACCTACCGCCGGAGATCGACGGCATCGACATCACGCGTCGAAACAATACGCTCATTATCAAGGCCCTGTCCGACGACGAGAGCATCAGCAAGTACACGCCGACCGCCCAGCTGAAGGCGTCCGTCTCCGAGACCCGCGTGTGGGAGGAGGAGCCCCCTCGTGCCGGCGGCCCACAGTGGATGGACGACGAGGAGGAGGAGATCCCCTCCGAGCTCGTCGAGTTCGCCTGTTTCAAGGGCGATCGGGAGACCGTGCTCCAGAACAGCGCGCTCCAGTACCCGATGTTCCTCGTCCTGCGGGAGCTGGCGACGCGTTCCGAGAAGGGGACCCTGACCGCGATAACCGAGGCCGACGACGAGCTGGAGGCAACGCGGATCGTCGAGGGTGAGCCGCGACCGGCCAGCATCGAGGTCGTCGAGAGTCCGCAGGGCGGAGACGGCGACGGCGGCGTCAACTGGCGCGACAACGACTTCATTTCGGACTGAGCGGATCGTCGACGCCGACGACCCGCCCCGACCGTCACCCGTTTTGGCCTGCCGACCCGCTCCGACCGCCGACGCTTTAGGCGTCCCCTGCGTCCGATGACTCATGACTGGCGACTGGGTAAGCCTCTTTTCCGGCGGGAAGGACTCCTCGTGGGCGCTGTATCGCGCGATGGAGAGCGATCTGGATGTCTCTCGGCTGCTCACCGTTCATCCGGCCGGGGACTCCTACATGTACCACACGCCGGCGACGCGGCTCGCGGCGCTCGCCGCCGAGAGCGTTGGGATCGACCTCGTCGAGCTCGAACCGGACGATTTCGGTGCCGACGACGTCGACGACGCCGGCGCGCAGGGTGACGACGAGTTGGAGCCGATGGAGGCTGCGCTTCGCGAGTTGGCCGCCGACCGCGACATCGATCTGGCGGGTGTCACCGCGGGAGCCGTCGAGAGCGAGTTCCAGACGAGTCGGATCCGGGGGATGTGCGACCGGCTCGGGATCGAGCTGTTCGCCCCGCTGTGGGGGGAGGACCCGGTCGAACTCGCGGAGGCGATGTTCGACGCCGGCTTCGAGATCCGGATCGTCCAAGTGGCCGCCTACGGGCTCGACGAGTCCTGGCTCGGTCGACGATACGACGCGGCAGCACTCGCGGAGTTGCTCGAACTCCGGGAGGAGTACGGCGTCCATCCCTTGGGCGAGGGCGGCGAGTTCGAGACGTACGTCGTCGACGGGCCACACATGAACCGGCGGATCGATCTGGAGTACGAGACCGTCTGGGAGGGTGATCGGGGCCATATCGACGTGACGGACGCGACGCTGCGCTGAGTCGGGAGCGTCACTCTCCGGGACGCCCACGGGAAGTCAGTACTGCCGGCATGTATGTCATTTTTTATCATATGGCCCCTTCGTCCGTGACATGGAGTTCGATCGGTACCGCGAGGCGGTGGCTGCGAACCGACGAGAGCACGATTTCGACGCCCTCGACGGGAGGTCGGGATTCGATCGGTTGTGGACGAGACGAGAGGAGGACCCGACGGTCGGGTCGGTGTCGTTGTTCGGAACCGTCGTCGACGCGACCGACTACGACGCTGATGACCTCGCGGACACCGCCGACCGATTTCGGGCGGTGGTCGACCGCCGAACCGACGACGGCGACGAATCGGTGACGCGGATCGGCTACGTCGTCTTCGTGGTCTCCGGTGCCGATGACGCACTCAGTACGGCGGCGGCCGAGTACACGGTTGCCGAGCGGCGAACGAACGTGTTTCCGCTCGTATACGACACCGAGACGCGGACGCTCCACACGCACTCGGTTCCGCGATTGAAAGGGCGCGGGATATACCGTCGGCAGGCGGACGACGCGGAACGGCTCTTCGAGGTGTAGTTCTCGTTTCGAGGCCTAAGGCCAGTTTCCGCTCTGATCGTACGCGTTCGCGACTCGATCGAGAGCGACGACGTACGCGGCCGTGCGGAGGTTCGGGAGGTCGTGTGTCTCGTACGCCTCGATGAGCCCGTCGAAGGCGTCGGTGATGACGCGTTCGAGCTCCTTGTTAACGCGCTCTTCGGTCCAATGGAACCGCTGTCGGTTCTGGACCCACTCGAAGTACGACACCGTGACGCCGCCGGCATTCGCGAAGACGTCGGGGACGACGGTGACGCCACGCTCGGTTAATACGTCGTCGGCACCGGGCGTGAGCGGCCCGTTGGCCGCCTCGACGACCACGTCGGCCGACACGTCGACCGCGAGGTCCGCGTCGATGGCGTTCTCCAGTGCCGCAGGGACGAGGAGGTCGACGTCCGTCGTCAGCAGCTCGTCGTTCGTGATCGGCTCGGTTCCCTCGTACCCGCCCACCGCGCCCGTCTCGGATTTGTGGTCTTTGACCGCACGCGGGTCGAACCCCTCGGGATCGTAGATCCCGCCCCCGGAGTCGGAGACGGCGACGATCGTTGCCCCGAGATCATCGAGCAGGGCCGCCGCGACGGATCCCGCGTTCCCGTACCCCTGTACTGCGACGGTCGCGTCCGCGACGTCGCGGCCGAGCCAGTCGAACGCTTCGCGCGCGGCGAGGGTGGTCGACCGCCCGGTGGCCTCGACGCGACCAGCGCTGCCGCCCGAGTCGATCGCCTTCCCCGTTATGACGCCGGGAGCAGTCGTGTTCTCCAGCGTCTCGTAGGTATTTTTGATCCAGTTCATCTCGCGCTGGCCCGTGTTCACGTCGGGTGCCGGGATGTCCCGGTCCTCGCCGATCATAGGTCGGAGCTCCGTCGCAAAGGAGCGAGTGAGCCGTTCGAGCTCTGCCATCGAGTACTCCGCGGGGTCGATCTCGATCCCTCCCTTCCCGCCGCCGTAGGGGATGTCGACGACCGCGCATTTATAAACCATCCAGCCGGAGAGCGCCTTCACCTCGTCTCGGGTAACGCCCGGGTGATATCGGATACCTCCCTTATATGGGCCTCTATCGCCGTTGAACTGTGCGCGGTACGCACGAACGGTTTCGAGCGACCCGTCATCGCGCTCGAACGTCAGGTTCGTCTCCAACACCCGCTCGGGCCGTTTCAGTCGCTCGATGACGCCCCGGTCGACGTCCAGATGGACGGCCGCGTCGTCGATCTGCTCCTGAAGGCTCTCGAACGGATTCGCTTCGTCGCTCATACTCGAGTATCCGGTGCCCGAGAGTTAACGGTGGCGAATGTCACGGATCCTCTCGATCGCCCACGCCGACGCGATCGACGAGGCCGGCCGCGCGAGCGCGGTCCACGACTCGCTCCGCCTGTGTGAGAAGCGGCGCGTCGATCATCTCGCCGTCGACTTGGAACACGCCGCGCTCCTCGGCGTCGGCCTCGTCGCGAGCCGCCAACACCTCCCTCGCCCACTCGACGCGTTCCGGGTCCGGCGTGAACGCCTCGTTTATCGGGTCCACCTGCGAGGGATGGATAGCCAACTTGCCGTCGTAGCCGAGCGTCATCGCGAACTTCGTCTCCTCCCGGAGGCCGTCCGGGTCCGAGAAGTCCGTGTACACCGTGTCGATCGCGTCGACCTCGGCGGCGCTGGCGGCGAGAACGACGTGCTCGCGAGCGTGGAGCACTTCGGTCCCCTCGTCGGTCCGAGTCGCGCCGATGTCCGCCGCGAGGTCCTCCGCCCCGAACGCGACCGCGGTCGTCGCCGACGCCCCGGCGATCTCCCGTGTCGAGAGCACTCCCTCCGCGGTCTCGACGAGCGCGAACACGTCGATAGCGTCGAGCCCGCGATCGCGACACAGCGCCGCCACGCGATCGATCCGATCGGCCGATTCGACTTTCGGGAGCATGACCGCGTCCAGTCGGAGGGGCTCGTCGTTCCCCTCGGAGTCGGAGCCACCGTCGTCACCCTCGGATCCCTGCCCGGCGATGCTGCCCGCGAGCGCGTTGAGGTCGGCGTCCGCTTCGGTCGCGGTCAGCCGGACGCACACCTCGGCGTCGGGGTTGAAGGCGGGATCGGTGAGGAGTTCTCGGATCGCCTCGCGGGCGTATTCCGTCCGGCTCGGCGCGACCGCGTCCTCCAGATCGAAACAGAGGACGTCGGCGTTCGTGGCCGGCCCCTTCCGCATAAGTTCGGGGCGGTCACCGGGCGAGAACAGGAGGCTTCGTCGGGCCATGCCCGAGGCTGGTCGCCGTCGAATAATAAAGCCGGTGAGCCGGCGACGAGCGGACGGTCGGCGACGAGCGGACGGTCGGCGACGAGCGGACGGTCGGCGACGAGCGGGCGGTGATCGACTGCGAGCGCCAGCCATATGTGGGTGCCCGTGGAGGCTCCCGACATGACCGGACGCTACTACGAGGAGTTCACGGTGGGCGAGACGATCGACCACGCGAAGCGGCGGACAATAAGCGAGTCCGACAATCAGCGGTTCTGTGATATGACGATGAACCAGCAGCCGCTCCACCTCGACGCCGACTTCGCCGCCGACACGCAGTTCGGCGACCGGCTCGTGAACGGCTTATATACCATGTCGC
Organism: Halorubrum alkaliphilum; assembly: GCF_017873815.1. Classification (GTDB taxonomy): domain Archaea; phylum Halobacteriota; class Halobacteria; order Halobacteriales; family Haloferacaceae; genus Halorubrum; species Halorubrum alkaliphilum. The sequence goes on from NZ_JAGGKQ010000003.1 coordinate 109,692, forward strand.
TGGCGGTCGGCGTGTCGATCCCGGAAACGACCGACGGCACTGTCGTCGCCAATCTCGGGTACGACGCCGTCGAACACCCGAACCCCGTCTTCCACGGCGACACGATCCGCGCGCGGTCGACGGTGCTCGACAAGCGGGAGACGAGCGACGGCGAGCGCGGGATCGTCACACTGCGCGTGGAGGCGTTCAAGACCGTCGACGACGCCGAGGACGTCCTGGTCTGTTCGTTCGAGCGAACGGTGCTCTCCCTGAAACGGTCCGAGACGACCGACGGAGAGTGAGCGTCTTTTAAATGGTCTACTCGTCCGCGAGCAACAGCCCGAGATACGACGTTCGGATCTGATCGGCGGCGTCGAGACCGAGCCGTTCGAGGGCGTCGACCGCGCTATCGCGGGCCGGAGCGATCGCGTCCTCCGTCTCGACTTCGCGTTCGATCTCGACGAACTCCCCGAGGCCGTCAACGGCGTCGAGACTGACCGTGAACCCTTCAAACGACCAGTACTCGCGGCGTTTCTCGACGGTCGCCGTCGGCTCGAACCCGAGCCCGTCGAGTATTCCGGCGGCCTCGTCGGCGTCGTCCACTCCCGTCTCGTGTTCCGAGCGGGTCTTCGATCCCTCGTCGAGGAGCGGCCCTTTATACGTGATCCGCGTCGATTCCGTCTCTTCGTCCCCGCTCGCCTCGCCCCCGTTTCGAGTCGTTTCATGCCGGATCCGGAGCGCCTCGTCCGTCTCCGCGAACTCGCGGTGTGGGGCGTCGTAGTAGACATCCCGTTGCCAGCGCGTCTCGCCGGGCCGGGCGTCACCGTTTGTAAGCCGTGCCCGAACGGCGTCGTGGGCGGCCGGGACCTTGATCTCCACCTCGTACATACTCGCGGGTCGGCGGGAGTACTCAAAAGGGCGACGGCAGCGGTCGGACCGGAGCCGAGATCGATCGGACGACTCCGGCAGCGGTCGACCCGAGCGCAGCAGCGGCGTAGCACGGGCGAGGAGCGGACCCATCGGCCGGGTCTCTCGGCCGCCGTTCGGCCCGAACCGTGCGCCTTAAGAGTGTAACGGGTGTTGTTCCGCTATGAGCGATCAGGAGCAGGCTGAGGCGGCCGAGAGCGCCGAGGAGTCCGACGCAGAGCCGGACGAGGAGACCGAGTCCGACGCGAACGGACTCGACGACGGCGACTTCGTCCGACTCGCGTACACGATCCGAACGGCCGACGACGGCAACGTCATCGACACCACGGACGAGGCGACCGCTGAGGAGGCCGAGATCGACACCGACGAGTACGAGTTCGAGCCCCGGATCATCGCGCTCGGTGCCGGCCACGTGTTCCCGAGCGTCGAGGAGGCGCTCATCGGAGCGTCCGTCGGCGACGAGGATGTCGTCGACGTCCCCGCCGACGACGCGTTCGGCGCGTACGACCCCGACGAGGTCGAGACCGTCAAGGCCGACAAGATCCCCGAGGACAGCCGCTACCCCGGCGCACAGGTCCAGATCGACAACCGTCAGGGCCACCTCGAAACGATCATCGGCGGCCGTGCCCGCGTCGACTTCAACCACCCGCTGGCCGGCGAGGACCTCGAATACGAGTACGAGGTGCTCGAGATCATCGAGGATCGTGAGGAGAAGGCCGCCGGCATGCTCGGGATGCACCTTCAGGAGGCTCCCGAGGTCCGAATCGAGACGGTCGTCGAGGAGGAGGAGACCGTCACCGAGGACGACGAGGGTGAAGAAGTTGTCGAGACCGAGGAGGTCGAGAAGGACGTCCTCTACGTGACGGCAACGCAGGCGATGCAGATGAACCAGCAGTGGATGTTCCAGAAACAGCAGATCGCGCAGGACCTCATGAGCCGCCTCGATCTCGACCGCGTGGTCGTCGAGGAGGTCATCGAGGGTGGCGGTATGGGCGGTCTCGGCGGCATGATGGGCGGCATGGGCGGTGCCGGCGCGGGCGACATCGAGGACGCGCTCGAAGACGTCGACATCGACGCCGACGAGATCGCGGACGAGATCGACGAAGCATAACCGGGTTCGTCGCTTCCAACCGGGCGATTTCCCCCTCCATGCCTGGAGAGGGAGACGAACGGATCGACACCTTTTGAATCTCCCCGTCTCCACTCGTGAGCATGGGGATCGAACGGGCACGCGGGGACCTCCTCGTCGCCGCGAGCGCCGGGGGATCGACGATCGTCCTCGCCGTCGTATCGAGCGTCATCGGAGCAGTGACCATCGGAACGGCTCCGACGCTGGTGCCGCTCGGCGTCTACCTCGCGTACCTCTTCTCTCGGAAGGGCGGACCGTACGGAGGGATGGACACGTCACGGAACTGGGCGGTCGCGGCGGTGCTCGCCGGCTTCATAGTGCTCGCGATCGAGGCGGGCCGGGTCGTCATTGGCGTGTGATCCCGTTGCTCCGACGCACGTGTTCGGTGCTCGGCCGGAACACTAGGCGATGTCCCGGCTCGTGTCGACCGAGACGGTGTCAGTGAGCTTCAGCTTGACCGGCTCCTCCAGTGCGGCACCGCCGCGGAACTTGGTGACGGCGAGCCGGTTCACGATCTCGGTCGCCGAGACCGTGGTTCGAAGGTCGAAGACGACATCGGCCACCTGCTCGGAGACGACTCGGTTTCGCGAGCGGGTTCCGGTGTCAAGGGCGTGTAGTACGCCGATCGCGCCAGCATCGTCGACCGTTCCACGGAGGTCGCCGAGAAACGACCGGTATCGACCGGTTTCGGCGTCCTCCAGCGGTTCCGCTGAGTCGACGATGAGGGTCCCTTCATCCGGCAGCGTCGAGACACGATCGAGCGCGTCATCGAGGGGCTCTCCTCCGTCGAGCGCCTCGACTCTCGGGTCGCCCGTCGGGACCGCGGACGCCGAGAGGGCGTCCCCCACGGCGTCCGCGGTTCGGACGGTTGTGAGATAGAGCGTCTCGCGAACGTGAGTGAACGTGTTCAAGAACAGCTCAGACTGACTCGAGGGATCGGCCTTCAACACGACGAGACTTCCGGCCGGCAGACCCCCGTCAAGCTCCCTGTCGAGCACCGGGATCCCGGTTGCCAGCCGCTCCATATGCGTCGTTGTCCGCCCCGAAGGTTTGGCTCTGTCGGTGGCGTCACTCTCCTCGCCGCGGCGACGCCCGGCATCGATCGGTCGCCGTCGAGTCACGCGACCCGCCATCGATCGCCCCCGTACGTCTCCACGAGCCGATCGGCGGCCGCGTCGTACGCCGACCGTACCGTTCCGTCGGACAGGGGCTCCGGTGCCGCCGCCGGCGTTCGCGCGAGCACCGGACAGTCGAGGAGATCCGGGAGCGCGTCGGGAGTCGACCGGGCACGGGTGACGATCGTCCCGAGCGGTGGACAGTCGAGCCGTCGGGCGAGAGCGGCCGTCTTGGCCGCGTCGCGGATCGCGGGGCGACGAAGCGGCGTCACCAGAACACAGCGATCGGCCGCGCGAAGGGGTGCGGCCGCGTCGGGCGAGGCACCTGCCGGACAGTCGAGGAGAACGGGGGCGTCCTCCGGAAGAACGTCTTCGAGGCGCTCGAACACGGCCGCCGCGTCGACCTCCCGTGGCCGATCAGGGGCCGAGAGCACGGCGGGTTCGGTCCGGTCCTCGGGGATCGCGGCCGACCCGCGAGCGACTTCGTCGACCGCAAGTCCGGGCATCGACGGCCGCGTTTCCGCACCGGCGCGTCTGGCGGTCGCTGCCGGACGTCCCGTCTCGGCGGCGAGTTCCGCGAGGTTCGGGAGATCCCAGTCGGCGTCGACGGCGACGACCGGCGCGCCGCGACGGGAGAGCGCACGCGCCAACCCGACCGTCGTGGTCGTCTTCCCGCTGCCACCCTTTCCGCCGGCGAGGGCTATCACGGAGCGGAGTGCGTCGGTATCGTATAAAAAGGAACGGACGGGGTCGCCGTCGTCCGATCGGGCAGTCTCGACGGCGGTCAGTCCTGACAGCAGCCGCCCGCCTCGCCGCCGAAGTCGACCGCGAGCGGGTCCGATATCGCTTGGTTCACGGCTTCGAGCCGCTCCGACAGCTCGTCCTGTGCGTCGAGGAACTCGCGCATCACCGGCATCGAGTGGAGTTCCTCTTGAGTGCGCTGGACGCGCTGGAGGTCCGACTGGCTCGCGTCGCCGGTCCGCCGGGCCTGCATGAACTCCTCGCGGATGCGTTCGAATCGGTCGATCTGCTCTTGAACCTCCTCGTCGCGCTGAACCGCCTCGCGTGCCTCCTCGAAGCGGTCGTACTCGGGTGTTCGGGCGATCTGCTCGCCGAGCTCTCGACCCAGCTCCTCGATGGGGGCTTGTTCGACGCTCATACCCGACCTAACGGGGCGATCGGTTTCAACCTGCCGGAGGGGGAGACGTGCTGAGATCGATCGTATGCGTGAGTTCACGATCTGTGTGACCGCGTCGGGATCGACGGGATCGACGGTTCGATCGCTGATCCCGCGGACGCGGCTCTCGGAGACGGCTGATCGTCCGCGACGACGGCCCGGGCGTCCGCCATGAACCGCCTTCTCGAGCCGGTAGGTACTTATGACGCCCGGAAAGACGTGGGTGACATGTCCCTCTCGACCCGCTCGGACACGACGAGTCGCCTCGCCATCGGTGCTGCCGGCGGTGTCGCTTCCTACCTCCTCGGATATCTCCTCGTTTACGTCACACAGCGTGGCGGCGTCGACGAGCAGCTCGAGGGGTTCAACTTCATCGCCGACCTCTTCGGAAGCGACCCCATCCCCGCTTGGCAGGCGGTGGGCTGGCTGTTCTACAACGCCCACTTCGTCGCCACCGAGCTCCCGTCGTTGGTCGGCGGCGTCCGCTCCGAGAACTTCATCGCGGCCGGGGACGACGGGACGCTCACGGCGCTGTATGTCGTTCCGGTCGTGTTGCTTCTCGTCGCCGGCCTCGCGGCCGGTCGACTCGGGAACGCCGAGGATCCCGCGGACGGCGCACAGGCCGGCGCGCTCGTCGTCGTCGGATACCTACCGCTCGCGATCGCCGGTGCGGTCCTCTTCGGCTACTCGGTCGGCGAGGGAACGATCGCGCCGGACCTCGTGACGGCGGTCCTGCTCGCGGGGGTCGTCTATCCCGCCGCACTCGGGGCGGTCGGGGGCGTCGCCTCGACGTTTCTCGGAAACGAGTAGGGACGGCCGGCCACGTTCGCGTCGGCTACTGGTACATCTTCAGCGGCTCCGCCTGACTGCTTTCTTCCGTTGCCTGCCGCATCCGCTCGGCGAACTGCTGTTTCGCGTCGCGGATCTCGCTCGCCTGATCGACGAGCCCGTCGGTCGGCGTCTCCGTCCCGGCGATCGGATCGATCCCGTCGACGATGAGCGTTCGTGAAGCCTCCGGATCGGGGAACTGTGGATCCGACTCCACGATCAGTCCGATCGCGTCGCGCCCGCGTTCGAGCGCGTCAGCGAGCATGGCACCGGTCGGTCCGGAGACGAGTCCCGACTCGGGCGGGTCGTCGACATCGCCGGCGAGTCGGTCGCCTCCGTCGCCGGCGGTGACGGCGTAGAGTCCGGGTGGTTCGGCGTCCCGCTCGCTCGGCCGGCCGGAGAGGAACACCGGAAACGTCTCGGTCTCGTCGAACCAGCCGGCGAGACAGTCGGCGAACGTGGTGGCCGCCGCCGGGTTCACCGGAACGTCGCTCTGGAGAACCACGAGTCCGGACTCGGGCGCGGCGTACAGCCTGACGGGCGTGGTGAGCGCCCGTTCCGACTCCCGGTACACGGCGACCTCGGGAAGCCCCTCGCAGTGAACGTTCGCGTAGTGGCGCATGTCGTGAACGTCGACGAGGTGGTCCGCGGCGATCTTCCCCACCAGTCCGGCCCCCGGGAACCCCTCGACGAGCACGGGACTATCCAGCGCGATCGACTCATCGACGACGGAGATACGGGCCATACCGGCGCGTACGACAGGAGGCGCATTAAGCCTCCGGCGGATCCGGGGCGCTCGTTCGAAACCGTCTAACCGGGGCGGGTGAAACGGGAGGACATGAATCCGCTCGAGCGGTACCAACCGCTCGTCGACGACGTGGAGGCGTTCCGGGCGGCCTGCGACCGACCGCTTCCCTCCGTCGTCCGTACGAACACGCTCGCCGCATCGCCGGCCCGCGTCCGCGACGCGTTCGAGGCGGCCGGCGTCGCCTACGAGACCGTCGACTGGCACGACGGCCTCTTTCGACTCCCCGACGGCAACCCCGGCGGCAACTGGCCGCACGCACACGGGTGGACGCACGGACAGGAGGAGGTGTCGGTGCTCCCGGGGCTGGCGCTCGACGCGCAGCCGGGGGATCGCGTCTGGGACGCCTGTGCGGCACCCGGAAGCAAGACGACCCAGATCGCCAACGCGATGGACGACACCGGGACGCTCGTCGCTAACGACAACAACCTCGGTCGGCTCTCCGCACTCCGACACAACGCGGAACGACTGGGTGTGACGAACGTCATCGTCACGAACCAGGACGCGCGGAACTTCTCGACGAAACCCCTCGCGTTCGACGAGTTCGACCGCGCGTTGGTGGACGCGCCCTGCTCGTGTGAGGGTACCTGCCGGAAGAACCCGGACGTGCTCGACCAGTGGACGCTCGACCACGTACACGGCGTCGCCGGGATCCAGAAGGGGATCCTCGCGCGTGCCGTTCAGGCCACCCGGCCCGGTGGGACGGTCGTCTACTCCACCTGTACGTTCGCGCCCGAGGAGAACGAGGCGGTCCTCGATCACGTCCTCCGCGAGGAGGACTGCGAGCTCGTCCCGTTCGACCTCCCCCTGAAAACCGCCCCCGGCGTCACGGCGTGGGACGGGGAGACGTACGACGACAGCGTGACCCGCGCACACCGGGTGTACCCCCACCACAACGACACGGGCGGGTTCTTCTGTGCGAAGCTGCGCGTTGGTGGGCCGGGACGCGACGACGCCGCGAGCGACGACGCGGAGGTGGGCGCATGAGGGACGCCTCGGAACCGGACGACGATGACGCCCCGACAAACGATGTCCCGACCACCGATGCCCCGACAAACGACGGTCAGCGGTTCGATCGCCTCCCCGAGACGGCCGAGGATCGCGAGGTTGCCGGCCGGGCGAGTCGCGAGGAGGTCCTCGACTGGTGGGCAGATCGGTTCGGGATCGGTCGCGACGTGCTCGGCGAGTACACCTTCTGGGAGAAGGGAGCGGGGAAAGTGTGGGTGTTCAACGGTGAGGCCGACGATCCGAGCCGTGTCGAGGCGATCGGAATGACGTTTCTCCGGACGCGCCAGGAGCACTGGAAACCGACGACGCGCGCGGTCCAGCGGTTCGGCGAGCACGCGACGCGGAACGTCGTCGAACTCGACTCCGAGGCGGCCGCCCGGTTCGTTGCCGGCGAGGACCAGGAGCTCCCGGAGTGGGACGGCGACTGGGGGTACCTGATCGCCAGCCACCGGATCGCGGGCGGAACCGCTCCCATCGGGGTCGGGCTGTACCTCTACGACGAGTTGCGCTCGGTCGTTCCGAAGGGAAGTCGGGCGGACCTACCGGCCGTCGAGTGAGGCGTCGAGGAGGAGTCACGTCGAAACCCGTGGAACGAACCGACCTGCTCGTGCCACTGACCGTCGCTTTTCAGCGATCGCGGCATCCACTCTTCAACGGGCGATGCTCGTCCGAGCGGGTGTGACGTGTGCCTCGGCGATGCCTTCCTCCCGCGTCGCTGGAACGCGGAGAAAGATTAACCGCCTCCCCCGTCTTCTCTCGGCCATGGACCTGTCGGGGCTGCGTCTCCACACACCGGGGACGGTGACCGGCGCTCGTCGCGAGGCGGCCGTGTTAGCGCCCGTCATCGAGCGCGGGGGTGACGCCCACCTCCTCGTGACGAAGCGCGCCGCCCACCTCGGCGAGCATCCCGGACAGATGAGCTTCCCGGGAGGCGGTCGGGAGCCGTTCGACCGGACTCTCACCGATACCGCGCTCCGGGAAGCGAACGAGGAGGTCGGGATGCGGCCCGACGAGGTCGACGTCGTCGGCCGCCTCGACGACACGCGAAGCAGCTCCCGCTACAGGGTCCGGCCCTTCGTCGGCGTCGCGCCCGACCGCGAGTACGTCCCCGACGAGTCCGAGGTCGCCGAGGTCGTGGTCCTCGCGGTCGACGACCTCACCGATCCGGCGAACTACGAGTCCGAGCGCCGGCTTGGACACCCGGAGTACGGCGACCACCGCGTCCACTACTTCCACGTCGACGGCTACACCGTCTGGGGCGTGACCGGTCGGATGGTCGTTCAACTGCTCGAACGGACGACCGACTGGCGGGCCCCCGAGGAGGTCGACCGCGTCGTCGGCGTCGACGCGGAGCTGCCGATCTGAGCGCGCCGACGAGCGCACCGCCCGTCAACCGCGAACGGTTGGATTCAAGTCCGCCGGACCGGAATCGGCTGGTATGCAACCGGGAGATCGCGTCCGCGTCGACCGCGGGGACGTCACGAACGAGGGGGTCCTGCTGCCGTCGACGACGCCCGACCACCTCGTCGTCAAGCTCGACGGCGGATACAACGTAGGGATCGATCGCGACGACGCCGACGTCGAGGTGCTGGAGTCGGGCGTCCGCGACGTCGACGGTGGGGGAGGCGACGGCGGAGACAGCGACGACGAGGGGGCGGACGGATCGGAAGACGGGAGGGCGGACGGATCGGAAGACGGGAGGGCGGACGGATCGGGAGACGAGGGGACGGCGAGCGAGGTCACCTTCGACGACGACCTCCCCACGATCTCCCTCATCTCGACGGGGGGCACGATCGCCTCGACGGTGGACTATCGGACGGGAGCGGTCACGGCCCGGTTCGACGCGGAGGACGTGTTGCGTGCGGTCCCCGACCTCGCGGGGCGCGCGAACTACCGCGGACGGGTCGTCGCCAACATCCTCTCGGAGAACATGGACCCGGATATCTGGACAGAACTCGCGGCGGCGGTCCGCGAGGAGATCGAGGCGGGCGCGGACGGCGTCGTCGTGATGCACGGCACGGACACCATGCAGTACTCCGCCTCGGCGCTCTCGTTCGTCCTCGACGCGTCGGTTCCGGTCGTGTTCACGGGAAGCCAGCGGTCGGCGGATCGTCCCTCCTCGGACAACGTCATGAACGCCGTCTGTGCCGTCGAGGCCGCCAAGGCCGACCACGGGGAGACCCTCGTCTGTATGCACGCCGGACCCTCCGACGACGACTGCGCGCTCCACCGGGGGACGCGCGTCCGGAAGAATCACACCTCTCGCCGGGACGCCTTCGAGACGGTCGGCGCGAGGCCGCTCGGCGTGGTCGACTACGAGACCGCGGCCGAGTCGGGTGCCGACGGCGCAGTCGCCACTGACGCGATCGACTGGAACCGCGATCCGGCACCGCGCGGGGACGACGAGCCGACGGTGACGCCGGATCTCGCCGGCGACGTCGAGCTCGTCAAGTTCACGCCGGGGATGGATCCCACGGCGTGGGACTACCTCGACGGGAAGTCCGGCGTCGTCATCGAGGGTACCGGGCTCGGCCACGTCCACACCGACCTCATTCCCCGGATCGAGTCGCTGGTCGAGAGCGGGACGACCATCGTCATGACGAGCCAGTGTCTCGAAGGACGCGTCTGTGACCGCGTGTACGACACGGGTCGTGACCTCCTTGATGCGGGCGTCGTCGAGGCGGGCGATACGCTTCCGGGGACCGCGAAAGTCAAGCTGATGTGGGCGCTCGCGAACCGCGACGATCCGGCGGCGACGATGCGACGAAGCCTCGCCGGCGAGCTGACCGAGGAGTCACAGCCTTGGAGGTAACGGATGGGACGAGTTACCGTTCGACAGGCTCGAGAACCGGATGCTGAGGCGGTCGCCGCCTTCACCGGAGACACGTGGGGCGAACGACACGACGACTACATCCCGCGTGTGTTCGCGGAGTGGGTGGCGTCCGACGACGAGACCCAGCGCACGTTCGTGGCGACCGTCGACCCGGCGGATCTGGAGTCGATCGCCGGCAGCGAGGGGGTCGGCGATCCGACCGTCGTGACCGGCGACGGGACGGGTGCGGCGGCCTCGGGCGAGCCGGAGGCGGTCGTCGGCTGTGTACAGGGCGTACTCCTCTCGGAGTGGGAGTCGTGGGCACAGGGGATCCGCGTGACCCCCGCGGCCCGCGGGCTGGGCGTCGGGAGCCGACTGAGCGAGGCGGTACTCGACTGGGCGCGGTCCGCGGGAGCGACGGTGTGTCGGAACATGGTGTTCTCGTGGAACGTCGCCGGACTGGGGCAGTCACGGGCGGTCGGGTTCGACCCCGGAACCGAGTTCCGGTTCGCGCGTCCCGACCCGGCAGCGGCACCGGCATCCCGCCCCGAGGGTGTCGTCGACGATCCGGATCCCGACGCCGTCTGGGCGTTCTGGAGCCGGAGCGACGCACGCGACCACCTCGACGGGCTCGGACTCGACCCCGGCGAGTCGTGGTCGTGCTCGCAGCTGACCCGCGAGCGACTGGCGACCGCCGCCGACGAGGATCGACTGATAGCGATACGGAACGACGGGATCGCCGCGTTCGCGCTCCACACCCGGGTGTGGGAACGCGCGGGCGACGACGAAGGTGGCGACGGCGAACGAAACGCGATATACGGCAATACTGCGTGGCGCGACGCCGAGACGGCGGAGCAGCTGTTGGACGCGATCGCTCGCGACGCCGCCGAGCGCGACGCCGACAACGTCCGGGCGTTCATCCCCGAAACCGTCGACCACGTCAGCGACGTGGCGGCCAGCCGGGTGGACGTGAGCGCCGAACCGGACTTCGTGATGACGGCGGACCTGACGGACCGCTGACCCGGTTCGGCGTCCGTCAGCCGTCCGAGAGTCGAAATGCCATCAGCCGTCCGAGGGTCGAAATGCCGTCACGACGGCCGCGGAGCCGAACCGGCAACGCAACCGCCCCGGAACGAAGTGCTGAAACGCTCCGCGGGCGAACGTGTCGACATGCTATCGCTCGTCGCGGGCATCACGCTTCCCTGGTCGCTGCCGCTCACGCTCGTGATCTACGGTATCGTCGTCGCCGTCGCGGTGTGGATCTACCGCGATGCGAGCGCTCGGGGGAGCGATCGAGCGATCCTCTGGTTCCTGGCGACGCTCGTGTTCACGATCGTCCCCGTTCTCGTGTACATGTACCTCCACCGCGCCGAGGGGCCGGCGCGCTGAGTATCGCTCACGATAGCCGAACCCGAACGCCTAATTCTCCCCGCCACCCGCGTGTACTCATGTTCCCGACGTTGCCGGACGTCCTCCGACTCCTCGTCGTCCCCGTGTTCCTCTGGGCGGCGGTTCGGGACGTCCGGACGCGACGGCTCCCGAACTGGCTCTGGCCACCGCTGTACGCGTTCGGCGTGCTGTTGGTGCTCGTCGAAGCCGTTCGGTTCGCTCCGTTCGCCGGGTTCGAGGGCCGGCTGTTCCTCGTACAAACGCTTATCAGTCTGTTCCTCGTCGCGCCGCTCGGCTACGCGTTCTGGTATCTCGGTGCGTTCGGCGGCGCGGACGCGAAGGCACTCATCGCTATCGCCGTGTTGTTCCCGACGTTTCCGACCTACGAGATCGCGGGTGCCACGCTCCCGTACGTCGAGACCGCGCTCGGCGTGTTCTCGCTGACGGTCCTCACGAACACGGTCCTGATCGGGCTCGCCTATCCGGTCGGTTTGGCCCTCTATAACCTCACGACGGGGGAACGCTCCGCGACGATGTTTCTCGCCCGACCCGTCACGACCCCGTCGCTGTCGAAGCGACACGGGCGGCTCTTCGAGGACACGTCCGGAACCACCCGGAACGGGCTCGACCTCGACGCGCTCCGGATGTACCTTCGATGGCGCGGACTGACGCTGTCGGAACTTCGCGCGGACTCCGACGCCCTTCGCGACCCCGAAAGCGTGACGGAGACGTATGAGCCGACCGACGGCGGAACGCACGTCGGACCCGCAACCGACGGCGGCGAGCCCATACCCGATGATCTCAGCACCGTCGGCGACGTGGCCGCCTCGGAAACGTTCGACGACCCGTGGGCGGCCGACCGGTTCCTCGCGGAGATCGAGCGCGGAGCGTACGGTACCGACGCCGAGACGCTTCGGGAGGGACTGGAGGTCGTCGCGAGCCGTGAGTCGGTGATGGTGTCGCCCGGGATGCCGTTCGTCGTGCCGATGGCGGCCGGACTGGTCGTTTCGCTGACCTACGGCGACGTGCTGTTCGCGTTCCTCGCGGTACTCGGGCTCGTGTGACGTTCTGAAACGATCACAAACGCTCGATATGCGTCTACTCAGGCCTCCGCGGGCAGATCGCCGACCGTCTGTACGCGCGTGCCGATCGGCCGTTTGACGAACTCACCGACCGCTCGACCGAGCAGTCGGGTGACGCCTCGCTGCGCGGAGACGTCGAGCAGTCGCTGATCGATGCGGCCGTCGACGACGACGACGTGTGGCGCGTCGTCCGCGCTCTCGATCGCGTCGAACGCGTCGTCCGCGTCCACCTCCCGGAGAACGGAGAGGTCGGCATCGAGAAGCCGTGCGAGGCCGCTCTCGGCATCGACGACCTCCTGTACGTGCTCCTCGATGGACCGAGGGGCGGCGTCCTCGGGCTCCGTGTCGGCGACCTCTCCGGCCGATCCGGCGTCGGTGCCATCGGGCTCGTCGTCGGACGCCAAGTCCGATGGCTCCCCTGCGTTTCGACGTTCGCCCGCGGGCTCAGTCGCCGCTTCCGTCGATTCTTCGGACGGCCCTGGTTCGTCGGACGGCCCTGGTTCGTCGGATATCGCCGCACTACCGGTTTCGTCCGCCGCCGCGTCGGCGACGGCCTCCACCGTCACGTTCCCCTCGTCGGGTCCGGGGCGGTCGTCGCCGCCGACCGCCTCGCGTGCGTTCGGCTCGTCTGCGAGCGTTTCATACGGAACCTTCCCGCGAAGCGATTCGAACACCGCGCCACGGTCGAGATCCTCGACCGACTCTCCCGGCGGGGCGAACGCGACGTAATCGACGTCGCCGACCTGAGCGAGCTCGCGTAAGATCAGCTCTCCGCCGCGGTCGCCGTCCAGAAACGCGGTGACGGTCCGTGACTCCGTCAGCGTCGCGACCGCGTCAGGGACGTTCGTTCCCTCGACCGCGACCGCGTTCTTGATCCCACACTCCAGAAGCGTCGACACGTCCGCGCGCCCCTCGACGATGATCACGGCGTCGGAGTCACCGACCCGCGGGCCGGCCGGGACCCCTTCGTAGTCCGTGACGCCCTCTATCCGAGCGGCATCCCGGACCTCCTCTAACACGTCAGTGCTTCCCAGACTCGTCTCGTCGAAGCCGCTCGCGACGAGTTCCTTCGCGCGCTCGACGACCTCGCGCCGTTTGGCCGCGCGGACATCCTCGATGCTCGTCACCTCGACGGAGGCGTCACAGGGACCGATGCGGTCTATCGTTTCGAGTGCTGCGGCGAGGATCGCCGTCTCGACCTTGTCGAGGCTGGAGGCGACGGTCACCTCGCCGAACGACTGGCCGTTCTCCGACTGTATCGCGACGTCGATCCGCCCCACTTTCGAGGACTCCTGTAGGTCACGGAGGTCCAACTCGTCGCCGAGTAATCCCTCCGTCTGCCCGAACACCGCGCCGACGACGTCGCTCCGCTCGACGACGCCGTCGGCCGCGATGGTGGCGCGGATCAGGTATTTTGCTGTGTCGTTCATGTGAATGGTGATAGTGATGTGAACCGGCGACGGCCGCCGTTCCGTTTATAATACACGGGGTTCCGGAAAATACCTGTCGGCCTCCCGATCGGATATGGTCTTTTTCGAAGAGAAATCCTCTTCGAATTGTCTCATCGAATCAAATAGTAGGGTTTAAACCCTGTTGATTCATTTAAATTGGTAATGAGCCGTTCTCGGAGAGATCTCCTCTGGGTGCCAGTCTTCGCAATACTCGTCGCCTTCGCGGTACCGTGGCCGCTGTGGGGGGTCGACTACGTCGTCGCCGGGCTCCCGGTGTGGATCTGGTGGCACGTCGGGTGGCTCGGGCTGTGTTCTCTGTTGTTCTCGCGGTTCGTCGCGAGCGGCGCGTGGGAGCGAGGCATGGGGGTTGGATCCGGAAGGGAGCCGGCAGTCGAGGGGGGGTGATCGACCGTGAGTCTCGCGATCCAACTGGGCGTCGTCGTGGGCTACCTGCTCGTCGCGCTCGCGGTCGGGCTCGTGGCCTATCGCGTTGCGGGGGCGACCGCGGAGGACTACTACCTCGCGAGCCGGTCGATCGGAACCCTCGTGCTGCTGTTCACGACGTTCGCCACGTTGCTCTCGGCGTTCACCTTCTTCGGCGGACCAAACCTCGCGTACCAGGCTGGCCCCGAGTGGCTGATCGTGATGGGCGCGCTCGACGGGGTGCTGTTCGCGGTGTTGTGGTACGTCATCGGGTATAAACAGTGGCTCATCGGGAACCGAAACGGCTACCTCACGCTCGGGGAGATGCTCGGCGACCGGTTCGGCTCCGCGGGGCTTCGCGCGCTCGTCGCCGGGATCAGTCTCGTCTGGCTCTTTCCGTACGTCATGCTCCAGCAGATGGGGGCAGGAGAGGCTATCGTCGGGCTCACGAACGGCGCGGTGCCCTACTGGGGCGGGGCAGCACTGATCACAGCCTTCATGATCGGCTACGTCACGCTTGCGGGGCTGCGCGGCGTCGCGTGGACCGACACGATCCAGGGACTGTTCATGCTCTCGATCGTCTGGATCGCGGCCGTCTGGGTGCTCTCGGCGGTGGGCGGGCTCGGGGCGGCTACCAGCTCGATGCTCGCAGCCCGTCCCGAGTTCGGGAGCTTCGGCGGCGGGCTCTACTCGCCGGCGTTCATCGTTTCCAGTGCTATCACCATCGCGTTCGGCGTGACGATGTTCCCCCAGATCAACCAGCGCTTCTTCGTCGCGAAGAGCGGTGCGGTGCTCAAACGCTCCTTTACGCTGTGGCCCGTCCTCGTCCTCCTGTTGTTCCTGCCCGCGTTCATGATCGGCGCGTGGGCGGTTGGGATGCCGATCGACGTGCCCGAGGGCGCGAACGTGCTCCCGGTGGTGTTGAACGAGTACACGCCGGTGTGGTTCGCCGCGCTCGTGATCGCGGGTGCGATGGCCGCGATGATGTCCTCGTCGGACTCGATGCTCCTCTCCGGGTCGTCGTACTTCACGCGCGACCTCTACCGTCCCTTTATCAACCCTGACGCCTCCGAGCGCCGCGAGGCGTGGCTCGCGCGGATCGGCGTCGCGGCGTTCGCGACGCTCGCCTTTTTCGCCAGCCTCCTTCGCCCCGGCACGCTGATCGAGGTGGGCGACACCGCCTTCTCCGGGTTCGCGCTGCTCGCGCTCCCCGTGATATGTGCGCTCTACTGGGACCGGACCACCCGCGACGGGATGATCGCCGGCGTGCTCGTCCCACAGGTCGCGTACCTGACGGTGGTGTTGTCGTCGGTGCTCCCGCTCGTCCCGACGCTTCCCCGCTCCGTCGCCGGGGGTTGGGACATCGCACTCGGGCTGATGGTCCTCTCTGCGGTCCTCACGGTCGGCGTCTCGCACCTGACCGCGCCGACCGCCGAGAGCGACGCTTCTCGGTTCGCTGTTGCTGGCGACTGAGATCGTTGGCGCCTGAACGGTCACCGAGGCCGGCACGTTCGGAGTTATTATAAGACGATCTCGCCGCCGCCAAATCGTGTACGGGTGTCCGTATGCCTGCCATTCTCGTCCCGCTGGGTTCGTCGAAAGGCAAAAGCCGGTCTACGACCCAGTAACGGTATGAACGAGCCCGGCACCGAGGGCGTGCTGTTGGACCAGGAAACGCTCCACGATCGGCTCGACGACGCTCCCGAGTGGCTACAGGACCATTACCGAACCTTCCGCGAATCGATGCTCGGCGAGCGCGACGGCTCGCCGTTTCCCTGTTACTTCGGTATCGAGGTCGAACGCGAGGGCGAGATGCTGTACGCGGCCTGTGAGTCGACCACCGATCCGGCCGCGCTGTTGCGGCTCCGGGATACCCTGTTGGAGTATCTGGAGACGTATCCCGATCACGCGGACCGCGCCCCACTCGCCGTGTTTTTCGCGCCCCTCAGTGAGCAGGCATCTGAGTCCGACTACCACGAGCGGCTCTGGCACGTGCTGGAGTTCCTCCACGTTCACGACCCGGAACCGTGGCCCGAGTCGATCCCGACCGATCCGGACACCTCGACGTGGGAGTTCTGTTTCGGCGGCGAGCCGCTGTTTCCGACCTCCCGTGCGCCCTTCTACGACGACCGGAAAAGCCGGTACTCGCCGATCGGCTTAGAGATCACGTTCCAGCCGCGGGCCGTCTTCGAGGGGATTACCGCCGACACCGAGGCGGGCCAGCGCGCCCGCGACACGATCCGGTCGCGGATGGCCGAGTACGACGGCGTGTGTCCCCACGCCGACTTGGGCGACTGGGGCGTCGAGGGCGACCGCGAGTGGACACAGTACCTGTTTCGTGAGGACGACGCCGAGAGCCCCGACGAGTGCCCGCTCAACCCGACCCGCGAGCATCCGAAGGCACCGAAGGCGCTGCTCGAACCCGGCGCATGGCGACGACTCGCGGATGCTCCCGGCTCCACGCGTTCGAATGTGAGTCTCGGCGATGACTGAGAGCGTTCCCGACGACGCCGTCCTCCTGCTCGTCGACTTTCAGGTTGGATTTGACGATCCGGCATGGGGCGAGCGCAACAACCCCGACGCGGAGGCGACCGCCGCTGCCCTCCTCGACCGGTGGCGGGAGGCGGACCGACCGATCGCACACGTGCGCCACGCCTCGACGGACCCGGACTCACCGCTTCGCCCGGAGTCACCCGGCTTCGGGTGGAAACCGGAGACGGCCCCGCAAGACGGGGAGGCAACCTTCGAGAAGTCGGTCAACGGGGCGTTTCTCGGCACCGATCTCGACGAGTGGCTCCGCGAGCGCGGACACGAGACGCTCGTCGTCTGCGGACTCACCACCGACCACTGCGTGTCGACTACCGCCCGGATGGCGGAGAACCGCGGCTACGACGTGTTCGTCGTCGCTGACGCGACCGCGGCCCACGCCCGGACGGGTCACGACGGGACCACGATCGATCCCGAGACCTCACACCGCGTTGCCCTCGCTCACCTAAACGAAGAGTTCGCGACGGTCGTCGACGCGGAGCGGGTCAGGTAGTCGCCGCGGTATCGTCCGAACCGATCTCAGTCGTCTCCGGTCGCCGCGCCGTCGTCGCTCGCCCCGCCGCCCGCGCGCTCGGCGGCGTTCACGAACATCCCTTGGCGGGTCGTGTAATAGAAGTACGCGCCCAGTCCGAGGAACCCAACGACGTTCGACACGGCGACCGCCCAGAACACCGCCTCGACCCCCCAACCGAGTCCCGGGGCGATTGCGACCCCGAACGCGCCGAACGTCGCGGTCGTCGGGACGGCAGCGACGGCGATGGGAAACCGGATCCCCCAGTACTTCACGGCGTCCGCGACGAACGAGGTCCGGGTTCGGGAGGCACCGTTAAAGCCCGCAAGCAGGGTGTAGGTTCCGCCGAGACCCCAGTAGGTAACCGCGAGCAGCTGGAGGTAGAGTACTGACAGCTCCCGGCCGGTCGCCGTGAGATCGGGCGCGAGGAGGTCGGTTATCGCGCCCGCAAAGAAGAACTGGACCGCGCCGAGCGCGAGGAACCCGGTGACGACGATGCCGGTCCCGACGGTCGTCGTCCGGCGTGCGCGTCCCGGCTCATCGGCACCCAAATTCTGACCGATCATCGACTGGGCGGCCTGTTGCATTCCGAGCGCGGGGACGATGGCGAGGGTCGCGACGCGCGCGCCGACCGTGTAGGCGGCGACCCCGGCGGCACCCCCGGCGATCGCCACGAGACTCACGACGAGCACGCGAACGAGTTCGCTCACCCCTCGCTGGCCGCCGAGCGGGAGTCCGACGGAGACCACCTCACGGAGGGCCGACACGTCGAGGACAAACGCCTCGCGGGTGAGCCGAAAGGAGTCGCGGTAGATCCCGCCCGCGTACGCGAGGATATGCGTCAGTCCGACGATCCCCGCAAGCACCGTACCGAGCGCCGCGCCGGCGACGCCCAGTTCCGGGACCGGCCCGACGCCGAAGATGAGCACAGGGGCCGCGACGAGATTGACGAGCACGCTCGCGACGCTCACGTGGAGCACGGCTCGCGTGTCGCCGTAGGCGGTGAAACAGTTCTCGACGGTGTCACCGACTGCGCCGACCGGAAGCACCGCGATCACGATGGCGAGATACGTCGCGGTCGTCGCCGCCAGCGTCGGGTCGGCCCCGAGCGCAGCGACCAACTCCTCGGCGAACAGGACGACGGGAACTGCGACCGCGACCGTGATCGCGAGCGCAACGAGACTCCCGTTGACGGCGACGCGTCGCGCCCCAGCCTCGTCGTCGGAACCGACTCGCTGGGCGACGAGGATCTGTGTTCCGACCGCGGCGACGACGACGGTCGCTCCGAGAAGCGACTGGATCGGGAGACTTAGCCCCACGGCCGCGACCGCGTCCTCGCTCACCCGTCCGAGCCAGAACGTGTCGATCAGGGCGTTCGCGACGTACACGAGGTTCTGGGCGACGAGCGGGGCCGCGAGCAACAGGAGGACTCGGCCGATCGGACCGTCGGTTATCTCCTCCTGTGAGACATCCAACATACCAGGATCGTTCCGGAATTATCCAGACATAATAAAACACTATCGGTGCCGGATACGATCCGTACGATCAGCTCCTCGACGCGCGTCCCGACCGCAACCGTGGGACCGTGAGAACCGGCGGATCGTCGCCCGCCGACCCGCACGTTTTTGCGCCCGGCAGCCGAAGATCGGGTATGCAACGCGGTCGCCGAAAACCGGATTGGCTGAAATCGCGCCCCCCGTCCGGAACGCGGTTCACGGAGATCAAAGAGAGCCTTCGTGACCGCGATCTCCACACGGTCTGTGAGGAGGCGAACTGTCCGAACATGGGCGAGTGCTGGTCGGGCCGCGACGGTCCCGGGACGGCGACGTTCATGCTGATGGGCGACCGCTGCTCGCGCGGCTGTAACTTCTGTGACGTCGAGACCGGCGGGATGGATCCGTTGGACCCCGACGAGCCCGCGAACGTCGCCGACGCAGTCGCGGAGATCGGACTCGACTACGTCGTGTTGACCTCCGTCGACCGCGACGATCTGGCGGACGGCGGCTCCGCACACTTCGCCGAGACGATCCGCGAGATCAAGCGCCGCGATCCGGGGATCCTCGTGGAGACGCTCATCCCCGACTTCGAGGGCGACCCCGAGGCGGTTCGTCGGATAATCGACGCCGGGCCCGACGTGATCGCTCACAACGTCGAGACGGTCGAGCGACTCCAGTGGCCGGTTCGTGACCGCCGGGCCGACTACGAACAGTCGCTCGCGGTGCTCGATCAGGTCGACCGCGAGAGCGACGTTCACACGAAGACGAGCCTCATGCTCGGCGTCGGCGAGTACGACCACGAGGTGTATCGAACTCTCGGGGATCTCCGGGAGGTCGGCGTCGACGTCGTCACGTTCGGGCAGTACCTCCAGCCGTCCCGCTCGCACCTCGACGTGTTCGAGTACGTCCATCCTGACCTCTTCGAGACGTGGCGGGCGGTCGCCGAGACGGAGTTCGACTTCCTCTACTGTGCGTCGGGTCCGATGGTCCGGTCCTCGTACAAGGCGGGCGAACTGTTCGTCGAGGCGCTCCTCCGTGAGGGCCGATCCGCCGAGGACGCGCGCCAGCACGCGCGGGCGGCGGGCGGGGACTGACCCCGAAACCCGGCCGCTTCACGCTCGGATCGACGCGATCTCGGACCGTCCCACCGACTCGTCCATGCGTTTCTTGTTCTTTCATCGATAGGACGGCCGACGAAACCCGATCTCGACGTTGTCACAACAGCGAATTATTTACCCGTCGACGCCACACCACGAGTAAGTGACTCGTACACATGGCAACGACTGAACCGAATCTCGTGGACTCGATCCGCGCACGACCCGGTCTCACCCTGGTCGTCGCCTTCGGCGTCCTCCTTCTCGTCGATCTCGTAGCCAAGCTCGCCGGCATCAGCGTCGGCCCGCTCGGCGGTTCGCTCTCGACGGGACGGCTCGGATCCAACCTCTGGAACGGCATCGTTATCGGACTCGTGATCGGATTGGCCGGCATCGGACTCTCGATGACGTACAGCATCCTCTCGTTCGCCAACTTTTCACACGGCGACCTGGTCAGTACGGGGGCGTTCACCGGATGGGGGATCGCGTTCCTGATCGCCGCGTTCGGCGAACAGCCGATCCGTGCGCTCCTCTCAGTTCGCGGGGCTGGAAACGTGAGTCCCGGCGAGATCGGCGCACACGTGCTCTCCACCCCCGTCGCCGTTCTCGTCGGACTCGTCGCGGCGTTCGTCATCACCGCCGTCGTCTCCTTGGCTCTCGACCGCACGTTCTATAAGCCGATGCGCGACCGAGACGGGATCTCGTTGCTCATCGCCTCGATCGGCGTCGCCCTCGTCGTCCGATACGTCATCCAGTTCGTCTACGGGTCGAGCCGTCGGGGCGTGACGGCGACCGTCGACGCGTCCAATCTCGTGATCCCGGCGACGGGGCTGTCAATAAACGCACACCAATTGACGATCCTCGTCGCCGCGATCGGGTTGATGCTCGCCATGCATTTCATGTTACAGCACACGAAACTAGGCACCGCGATGCGTGCGATGGCCGACAACAAGGACCTCGCGCTCGTCACCGGGATCCCCGCGGAGCGAGTCGTCACGGCGACGTGGATCCTCGGCGGCGGACTCGCCGGCGCGTCCGGCTACCTCTACGTCCTCCTCCGTGGGACGATACAGTTCGACTTCGGCTGGCTGCTCCTCCTGTTGATGTTCGCCGCGGTGATCCTCGGGGGGATCGGCTCCGTCTACGGAGCCATCGCCGGGGGACTCGTAATCGGCGTCGTGTTCACGACGTCGACGATCTGGATCCCCTCGGACTTCAACGAGGCGGCCGTGTTCGCCGTGATGATCGCCGTTCTGCTCGTTCGGCCGGAGGGGATCTTCGGAGGTGTTTCGACCGCATGACGGACCGTGAGACGGGCGCGAATACCCCCGATCCGACGCCGGACGGCGGAACCGATCCGACGCCGGACGGCGACGAGGACGGCGGAGAGCCGGAGAGCGCGACCGGAGCCGTGATCGACGCGCTCCGGGAGAACGATCTCGGTCTCGTAATAACGACCCTGCTTCTGGTCTACGCGGGGGCGACGTTGTTGACGTTCACGGATGGACTCAACAGCGTCTTCGGACTGATGCGGACGTTGACCTTCCTCGGGCTCGTATACGCGCTCTCGGCGCTTGCGCTCAACCTCCACTGGGGATACACCGGGCTGTTCAACATCGGCGTCGCCGGCTTCATGGCCGTCGGCGTCTACACCATGGGGATCGTCGTTCGCTCGCCGGATCCGGCGTTCGGTCCCCCCGGGTTCGGCCTGCCGCTTCCGGTCGGGATCATCGCCGGTATGGCGGCCGCGGCACTCATCGGACTGCTCGCGGCGCTACCGGCGCTGCGGCTCAAAGCCGACTACCTCGCCATCGTCACGCTCGGGCTCTCGGAGATCATCCGGCTGACGCTCCAGTCGAGCGCGTTCGACACGTTCCTCAGGGACACGATCGGGGTCGGCACGGGCGGCGGCCGCGGTATGGGGATGCCGAGCAACCCCGTCCGCGAGCTGTTCCTGGTCGACGGTCGCGCGGGCGACCCGACCGCGTTCGGCGAACTCGTCTTCGGAACGGTCGGGGAGGGCGGACTCGGCATCGCGAACAACATCGTCGTCGGCTGGGGATACGTCCTCGTGCTCGCGGTCTTTCTCGTCGGCTTCTACGTGCTCTTGGAGCGGCTCGGACACTCCCCGTTCGGTCGGAACCTCAAGGCGATCCGTGAGGACGAGTTGGTCGCCGACTCGTTAGGGAAGAACGTCGACCTGATCAAGATCAAGGTGTTCATGATCGGCTGTGCCCTGATGGGGCTCGCCGGGATCCTCTGGTTCGGCAGCCAAGGGAACGTCTCGCCGACGCCACAGTTCATGCCGTTGTTGACGTTCTACGTCTTCGTTGCCGTGATAATCGGCGGCTCCGGATCGAACACCGGATCGGTCATCGGCGGTATCGTCTTCGCGGCCGTGTTGTTCGAGGGGCCGCGCCGTGCCGGTTCCGCGGTTCGGGGGATCATCGACGCGCCGACGCCGCAGTCGTTCGCGGACGCCGTCGTCTCGCTCGACCCGGTCGCATTCCTCGCGTTCGCGACCGACAACGTTGCGCCGCTTCAGTTCATTTTCCTCGGGCTGGTCCTGATCCTCATCATGCACCGCCGGCCGGACGGACTGCTCGGCGATCGCATCGAGACGGCCTCCGCCGTCGATCTCTCGGAGCGGTCACGAGGGGGTGATCACGATGAGTAGCGACACACCGGACACATCGGACTTGCCGGAGGATACGGACGTGGCGGACGACGAACCGGAGGCCAACGACAGTGCGGTCGAGGAGGCGGCAAAGCGCGTGCCGTCCGGCGTCCCGCTCCGGGTCGAGGGGCTCGTCAAGCAGTTCGGGGGCGTCACCGCCGTCGACGGGGCCTCTTTCGAGGTCGAACGGGGCTCGCTAACCGGACTGATCGGACCGAACGGGGCCGGAAAGTCCACGACGTTCAACTGTATTACCGGCGTTCACGAGGCGACGGCCGGGAACATCTACTTCAAAAACGAGGACATCACCGGAATGGAACCGTATCAGATCGCTCAGAAGGGGTTGGTCCGGACGTTCCAGATCGCCCGCGAGCTCGGCGGCATGAGCGTGCTGGAGAACTTGATGCTCGCGCCGAAGAACCAGATCGGCGAGTCGGCGATCCGCTCGGTGACGCCCGGACTCCGCGGCGGCGTTATCGAGGAGGAGGCCGAGATCCGTGAGCGCGCGTGGGAAACGCTGGAGTTCTTCGAGATCGAACACCTCGCGACCGAGAACGCGGAGAACCTCTCGGGCGGGCAGCGAAAGCTGCTGGAGATGGCTCGCGCGCTGATGACCGATCCGGAAATGGTCCTTCTCGACGAGCCCTTGGCGGGCGTCAACCCGACGCTGGAGGAGAAGCTGCTCGACCGCATCCACCGGCTGCGCGAGGACGATTACACGTTCCTCCTCGTCGAACACGACATGAACGTCATCATGAACAACTGTGAACACGTCATCGTTATGCACCAAGGAAACGTCCTCGCGGAGGGGACCGGCGAAGAGATCAGAAACGACGAGCGCGTCATCGAGGCGTATCTGGGGGAAGACGTATGAGCACCGACGAGTCGGGGAACGACCCCGAAGTCGCTGGAGGTTCGGAGAGTCCGAGCGACCCCGAAGTCGCTGGAGGTTCGGAGAGTCCGAGCGACCCCGAAGTCGCTGAAGGATCCGATGCCGCTGGCGACGTGGAAGCGGGCCGAAACCACACGACCATGGGGGACGCGGTTCTACGTATCCGTGGTCTCAACGCCGGATACGGGGATCTCCGGATCCTGACGGACGTCGATCTCGACGTTACCGACGGAGAGTACGTCACCATCGTCGGCCCGAACGGCGCGGGCAAATCGACCGTGATGAAGACCGTCTTCGGGCTCACGACGCACATGGACGGGACGATCGAGTTCGATGGGGAGCCGATCCACGGGCTCGCCCCCGAACGGATCATTCGCGAGGGGGTCGGATTCGTCCCGCAAACGGACAACGTGTTCCCAGGGTTGAGCGTCCGGGAGAACCTCGAGATGGGTGCGTACATCCTCGACAGCGTCCCGGAAGACCGCATCGAGGAGATATACGATCGGTTCCCGATCCTCCGGGAGCGTGAGAGTCAGAAGGCCGGAACGCTTTCCGGCGGTCAGCGGCAGATGGTCGCGATGGGGCGCGCCCTCATGCTCGACCCCGACCTCCTGCTGCTCGACGAGCCGTCGGCCGGGCTCGCACCGGACCTCGTCACCGACATGTTCGATCGGATCGACCGGATCAACGACGCGGGAACCGCGATCCTGATGGTCGAACAGAACGCCAAGGAGGCGCTCCGGCGGTGTGACCGCGGCTACGTGCTCGTCAACGGCGAGAACCGATACACGGACCGCGGCGAGGTGTTGCTCGGAGACGAAGACGTGCGGCAAGACTTCCTCGGCGGGTGAGACGGTCTCGACGAGCACTCAGGCTCGTCGGACACCGCACAACCGGAGACGGGGTTCAGGCCCAACTGAGCGACTGGTCGTCTCGCTTCGTGGAACTGCCCTCGTCACACCGCCGATACGTCGTTCCGTTCGACAGGGCGTGGAGTCGCTTGCTGGCAGATTCGGTGTTGACGGTGAGGGGTGCCGAATCGTACCCGTGTTCACTGAGCTCCGAGAGCCGCGGCACCGCGCCGGTCTCGATTCCCAACGCGTTCGGGTTCGCCAGCCGCGTCTCCAGCTCCCAGACCGACTTTGAGGTCGATTCCGACTCTGTCGGCTGGTCGCTCGAAACGGACGTGTACGCGACGCCGGCACGGGTGAGCGCGCGCTGCACCGCACGGTCACGCCCGCGGGCGAGTCGTGAGTGATCGCTGTTCCACACGACCCGGTCGGCGTCGAGACGCCTCGCGACGCGACTCACGACCTCGGTCGGATCGCCGCGCTGTATCGCGAGGTCGCTCCCACGGTCTCGGTACCAGTGTCGGAGCGTACGGAGCGAGCCGAGCATGAACGCGACCCCCAACCCGTCGGCACGCGACAGAATCGCGTCGTCCAACACGAACAGCGGTACCACACCGCTCTCGTTCTCGTTCGCTACAGACAACGCCGCCGAAAGTGCCGGATTCGGAGCTGGCCGGAGATTACGACGGTGCCAATACAACTCCATACGTGTCTGTGGGCGCGCTCGGGTGTCAGGGTTACGGGGTTCGCCCCCCCCCAAACGAGATGCTTCGCCGACCACGCCGGTGAAAAATCGATAGTCTGCGTTACTCCCGGATTACAGCTGGAGGACGTCGCTCCACTGGCTCGAGTAGGACGCCTGTTCGGGTTCGAAGGAGACGCGCTCGCGGACCTCCCCGTCGTTGCTCTCGAAGCTGTTGACGTACTCCTCCTCGAGCGCCTGTCCGTAGTCGTCGTTGAGGAACAGGGTGCCGCTGCTCGCCGCGCCGACGCGGTCGCTGACGGCGAGCTCCGCGAGCGCCGGACCCTGAAGCACGTCCGACGCGGCCGTCCGGAAGATGTAGCCGTTGTCGTCGAGGTTCGTGATCCCGGGTGCCGTCGAGGACGGGGAGATGCCGACGACGCCGTTCGGGATGAACACCTGATCGGTCACCTGGAAGTTGACGTTTGAGGACGCCGGTCCGACGACCGACGAGTAGCCCGCGTTGACGAGCGCTTCCGCGCCGGAGATACCGGCCTGCGGGTCCGTCTGCGTGTCCTCGACGCGGTAATCGACGGTCACGCCGATGTCCGCGTCGTTGATCTGGTCGGCCGCGAGGAGCGCGCCGTCACGGATCGGACCGCCTAGCGGACCGAGATCTCCGGTCTCCGGGAGCAACACGCCGACCATGGCCTCGAATCCGTCGTCGACGCCGACCGGGTCCTCGGCGACTGCGGCGTTGTCCTCGTCGGTGAGTTCCGCCCCGAACTCGACGGTGTCGACCGTGTTCAACTCACCGTCCTGGAAGTCGACGATGTCGTACGCGGCGGTGACGATGTCGCCGTTGACGTCGAAGTCGCAACTGGACGAGGCCCCGAGGTACTGGATCGGATCGCCGGCGGCGACCGCCTCGACGGCGTCGGCGAGCGTCTCCGGACCGAACTCCTCGCCGCCGGGGTTCGTGACGGTCCGGACGCGGTCCCGTACTTCGGTACCGTCGTTCTCGCCCGCGGCAACCGTCGCGAGGACGTTGATCGCCATCGCGTCGTACGCCTGTGCGGTGAACACGCCCGGAGACTCGCCGTACGCCGCCTCGTACTCGTCCGCGTAGAACTCGGCTCCGGGACCCGCCGCCGACGGCTCGGTCCCGATGACGTTGTTCATGTCGTTATCGACCTCGCCCGGGAGGTCGGAGTCGATGAGTCCGTCGGGGACGATGATGTCGAGGTCCGGGGACTGATCCGCGAACTCCGAGTAGTAGTCGCGGAACAGCTGGATCCCGGACTGCGGGAACCCGACGATCATCACGGCGTCCGGGACGTCACCGTCTCCGTTCTCACCGTTGTCGCCCTCGGTCGCACAGCCGGCCATCGCCACGAGCCCCGCAGCACTGGCTCCTTTGAGTACGTCACGTCGTTGTATCTTTCGCGTCATGCTGTGAGTGTGTACCACACGAGGGTTTATAAGAATATCCTCCGATCGCTCGGATCGTTTCGGACCACGGACGGATCACCGCCTCGATCTCACGCTCGTCTCAACGCCCCTGCGCGCTCCCGTCCTTCCGTGGTTCCGTCGCCGCCGAGAGGGTACCGGCCTCGTCACGGGCGATCTGTGCGCCCCCGAACAGGACGGGCGACAGCAACTGGACGTCGTGCCCCTTGCGGACCAGCTTTGCCGCGACGTCGTCGTCGAAGCGCGGTTCGAGCGCCAGCTCCCCGCTTTCCCGGTATCGCCAGCGCGGCTCGTCGAGCGCGCGCTGAAGGGGCATTCCGTAATCGACCATGTTGGATACCGTCTGGACGTGTCCCTGCGGCTGCATGTACCCACCCATCACGCCGAACGCCGCCCAGTCGTCCTCGTCGAACCGAATAAGACCGGGTATCAGGGTGTGAAACGGCCGTTTACCGGGTTCAAGGCTGTTCGGATGCTCAGGATCGAGCGAGAACGAGGCTCCGCGGTTCTGGAGCGCGATCCCCGTGTCGCCGGCGACGAGCCCGGATCCGAACCCGGCAAACCGGGAGTTGATGAAGGAGACGACGTTCCCCTTGTCGTCGGCGACCGTGAGGAGGACGGTGTCGGCGTCCTCCGCGTCGGCGTCGGGCACGCCGAAACTCACGTCGTGGTTCGCGCGCTCCCCGACCTCGGCGGCGCGCTTCGCCGCCCACTCGTCGGAGGCGAGCGGCGGTATCTCCTCGTGTGCGGGGTCGGTGATGTACCGGTGGCCGTCGTGGAAGGCGAGCTTCAGCGCCTCCGCGAAGTAGTGGACGCGCTCGGCGGAGTCGTAGTCGTACTCGCCCGCGCCCAACTCTTCGGCGATGTTGAGCGCCTCTAGCGCGATGAGTCCCTGGTTGTTGGGCGGAAGCTCGTACACCTCCGCGCCGTTGTACGTCGTGGAGACGGGATCCGGCCATTCGACCTCGAAGCTCGCGAGGTCGTCGACGGTCATGAAGCCGCCGGCGCGCTGGACCTCCGCGGCGATCGCCTCACCGATCTCGCCCTCATAAACGACGTCCGCGCCCTCCTCGGCGATCCGCTCCATCGACCGCCCGAGACGTGGAAGCGTCACCTCCTGCCCGACGGTCGGGGCCTCGTCGTCGAATAAGTACGCTTCGCGGGCGTGATCGTCCGTGAACAGGTCCTCCGCGCCCGCCCAGTGGGAGGCGATCACCTCCGAGACGGGATATCCCTCGGTCGCGTACCGAATCGCGGGTTCAAGCGCGTCAGAGAGTGTGAGCCGACCGTGCTTCTCAATTGTCGCCTCCCAGCCGCGGGCTGTCCCGGGAACCGTCACCGCGTGTGGCCCATAAAAGGGCATCCCTGCCTCTTCCACGTCGTCGACGGCGTAGCCGCCGTCGTCGGGATAGTACGAGGCCGCGTCGTCGTCGGCCGCCAGCGCCGACCGGACGTTCTCGATGGTGGCGTCCGCGGGCGCGCCGCCACAGGCCCGCATCGCCCCCACGTCGCCGTCGGCGGTCTTATAAAGGGCGAAGGCGTCGCCGCCGAGCCCAGTCGAGGTCGGCTCAACGACGTTGAGCGCGGCCGCGGTCGCGACCGCCGCGTCGAAGGCGTTGCCGCCGTCCCGAAGCGTCTCGATACCCGCCTGACTCGCGAGCGGCTGGCTCGTCGCCACCACGCCGCGTTTACCGTACACGGTCGAACGTCGCGAGGCGAATCTATCAAGGTCTGGCTCCATACCAAGATATCCGGCCGACTGGGGGTTAAAACGAATCCCGGAACTGTTCGGCTTCCCGATCCGGTCAGGGGGTGACTGCGCGAACCCAACTATGTGACAATATAACTAGGTTCAAGATACCATGACTCAAGCTTCGTTATATTTATATAGAACCGCAAGCATACTAGCACACGCATTCGAGGTGGTACACGATGGCTCTCCCACAAACAGCCAACGCGTGGACCGGAGGTCTCGACTTCCCGAGCCGACTGTTCGAACGTGGTAGCAACGACTACGAACTGTACGAACAGGACAACGAGTTCGTCCTCTCGGTCGAGCTTCCCGGGTTCGACCCCGCAGAAATCACCGTCACGTGGGACGACGGAATTTTGAACGTCGCCGGGGAGCACGAGGACGAACACCGCGGCACACGCCGGACCTACCACCGTCGGTTCCGGTTCCCGAAAACAGTCGACGACACCGAGATTAGTGCCGAGTATCAAAACGGCATCCTCACCGTATCCCTCCCGATTGTCGTCGAGGCCGCGGCGACGGGAACCGAAATCGAGATTGAGAGCTGACCGCGGTCCGGTCGGATCGGCCAACCCTCGTTTTTTGCCCGTTAGCCGGGGTTCGCCAGCACTAACCATTCCACTGGAAGCACGGTGTTCTCCCGGAGTCGAGTGAAACGAACACCAATATACCACTGGACTGCGTCGGTTCACGCGTGTCACGGTACCGCGACGTTATCCTGTTCTTCCTGTTGGCGGGGCTATGGGGTGGCTCGTTCGTCGCCATCGAGGTCGGTTTGGAGTACTACCCGCCGGTGTTGTACGCGGCCTACCGGTTTGATTTGGCGGCCTTGCTGTTGGTCACGTACGTCCTCCTGACCGAGAGCGGTCCACTCCCGCGAACCCGCGGCGACCTCGCGGCGATCGGGTTCAGCGGCGGGCTCTCGGTGGCCGTCAACAACTCGCTGCTGTTCGTCGGCCAGCAGTACACCACGAGCGGCATCGCCGCCATCACCTACAGTCTCGTGCCGATCGCGACCGCCGCGGTCGCCGCCGTCTGGATCGGCGAGTCGAGTCTCGACGCTCGCGGGGCGCTCGGCGTCGTCCTCGCGTTCGTCGGCGTCGCCCTCGTCGCCCAGCCGGACCCCGAGAACCTCGCCGGCGGCGTGACCATCGGTGTCGGGCTCATTCTCGTCGGCGTGATCGCCGTTGCCGTCGGAAGCGTGGGACTTCGCGTCGTCGAGACCTCCTTCTCCAGTATCGCGCTCACCGGCTGGGCGATGCTGTTCGGCGGGCTACTCATGCACGGAGCCAGCCTCGGGGTCGGCGAGACGCAACAGCTCCCCGCCACGGAACTGCCCGCGCTCGTCTCGCTCGCCTTCCTCGGCGTGCTCGCCTCGGCGGTGGCGTACACCATCTACTTCACGCTGCTTGACCGGCTCGGCCCCTTCGAGATCAACCTCGTCTCCTACGTCGTCCCGGTGGTCGCGACCGTCACCGGCGTACTCCTCCTCAACGAGCCGGTGACGGCGTTCACCGTTGCCGGGTTCGTCGTCATCGTCGCGGGGTTCGTGTTGGTGAAACGCCACGCGATCGCCGAGGAGGTCCCGAAACTCCTGGAACGCGTCGGCGGGGGCTTCTGATCCGACGGAGCCGGTCATCGAGAGCCGTCCCGCGTTCGATACCATCGAGTGTACTAGTACGCTGGTATTTATAAGCAAGAGAGCGGTGTTGCTGGCGGCGGTTTATATATTTACGACGCTCTCGCGACGATGCCTAAAGCCCCAGCCGTCCACTTATAAGTAGCTGGCTACGGATCGACGGTAGAGGCCTCCAAAGCCCCAGCCGTTGCGGGCGGCATACGGTCGCTGTGCTCCTCACTCGGTCGCTCCGCTCTTCACTCGGTCGCTCCGCTCTTCACTCGGTCGCTCCGCTCCCGCGTTGCGATGTCGCCGGCGGCGGAGCCGCCTACACGGCAGCGAGGTGCTCCGCGCCTCACGCCTCCCCAGCCTCGTCAGTGGCGGTCGCCGGAACCGCTCGGCGACCGCCCCTGACTCCAGCGAGAATCGAAGATTCTCTGGCAGCCGGCGCTACGCGCCGGCGACCTCGCGCGCGTTTCTCGCGCGCGCCACCGCATCGTTCGCTTATAAAGGACCGTCGCTGACGTTCACAGACCATTTAAATACGATCTCATCGCCATCGATCTGGGCGGTTCATTCCCGTTCTCGTTCGCTCCCGCCTCGACGTCTCGACGTCCGGGCCGTCAGGCTTCCTCGTCGAGCGCCTCGATGTCTGCGAGGATCCGCGCGCCGTGGTCCTCCGGGGAAACGCCCTCATACGCGAGCACGACCGTTCCGTCGGCGTCGACGACGTACGTGTTCCGGAACGTGCCGTCGAACGTGTTTCCGAACATGTTTTTTTCGCCGTAGGAGTCGTACGCGCCCGCCACCGCGCCGTCGGGATCCGAGAGGAGCCCGAAGGGGAGGTCGTGTTTCGCCGCGAAGTCGGCCAGATCGTCGACGGAGTCGTCGCTGATCCCGAGCACCTCGACGTCGTGTCCCTCGAAGGCGTCCCACTCGTCGCGGAAGCTACAGGCCTCAGTCGTACACCCCGGCGTGTCCGCACGCGGGTAGAAGTACACGACCGTGTAGGCCGCGCCGGTCTCGCCGAGGGAGACGTCCTCGCCGTGTTGGTTCGTGAGCGTGAACGCGGGGGCGTCGTCGCCGGGGTCGAGCATATGCGTCCCGTCGTTTCGGGAGTCGGTTATGGCGTTCGATCCCGGCCGGTTCTTGTGGTATCGTACGGATAGCGGGCGTTCGCATGCTTTTTATCGGTGTGCCGATTCGACTCCGATATCGATGCCGTGGCAACCGACGCCGTATACGGTTCCGTTGCTCGTCGCCGGGCTGGCGTCGTTCGTGTTCGCCTTTTACGTGCTCTCCCGCCGGTTCCACGGGTCGCGCCCCCTCGTCCGGTCATTCTTGGGCGTCGCCGTCGGTGGGGGAGCGTGGGCGCTCGCGTACGCGGCACAGCTGTCGGCGACGACGCTGGGGTCGACGCTCTTCTGGAACCGGTTCGTCTGGGTCGGCGTCGGGCTCCTCGCGACGGCGTGGCCGGCGTTCGTCGCGGCGTACGTGGACCGGCCCGAATGGGTTCGTCCACCCCGCATCGGGGTCCTCGCGTTCGTTCCCGCGGCGGTCGTCGCCGCGGTGCTCACGGTCGGTCCCGTCCCCCTGTTCTATGAGTCTCCCTCGATGGTCACCGCCGAGGGCGGCTATCTCGTGGTGTCGTTCACGCCGACGCCGGCGCTGTTGGGCTTCATGGCGTACACGTACGTCGTGAACCTGATCACGTTCGTGGTGCTCGGCCGCACCGCGATACACAGGTCCGGCGTCTTCAGACGACAGGCGGGCCTGTTGTTCCTCGCGGGCGTCATTCCGATGGGTCTCGGCGTCGTCACCGTCTGGGGACCGCTCGGGCCGCCACTCGTCGATCTCACTCCCATCTCCTTTGCCGTAACCTCCGGACTGCTCGCATGGGTGTTGTTCCGCTACCGCCTCCTCGACCTCTCCCCCGTCGCCAGAAAGGCGGTGTTCACGAACCTCTCGGACGGCATCGTCGTGCTCGGCGACGATCTCCGTGTCGTCGACGCCAACCAGCGTGCCCGAGAACTCTTCCCGACGATACGGCTCGGCGACTCCGTCGAGTCGGCGTTCGAGGACGCACCCGCCGTCGTCGACGCCGTACGAACGGGCGGGACCGGCGACGGTGCCCACGCGACGATCGAGAGCTCCGACGGTCCTCGATTTCTCACGGTCTCCACGCACGGCCTGTCCGCGCCCGGGACCGCCACGGACGGGGCCGGTAGCGGGGTCGTGCTCCTGATCCGCGACGTGACCGAACGCGAGACCCTCCAGCGGCGGTACCGGGCGCTGATCGAGAAGTCGCCGAACGTGATCGCGGTTTCCGGAACCGACGGCTACTTTCGCTACGTGAGCCCGTCGGTCGAACGGCTGCTCGGTCGTGGCTCCGAATCGCTCGAAGGCCGACCGATACTCGACCTGATCCATCCCGACGATCGGGACGAGAGTCAACGTCGGTTCGAGGCGGCGTTCGAGACGGGCGAGCCGCAGACGTTCGAACACCGGATCGCACACGCGAAGGGGGACTGGCGAACGTTCGAAACGGTGGTCGAGCCGCTGTTCGAGGACGCGGCGAACGAGGTGGTGATCACCGCGACCGACGTGACAGAGGGGCGACGGCACGAACAACGGCTCCAAGTACTCAACCGCGTTCTCAGACACGATCTGAAGAACGACGCCAACGTGATCGGGGGGTACGCCGACCTGCTCCGCGACCACGTCGACGAGGACGGCCACGAGCATCTGGACGTGATCGACAGGAAGGTCGAGACGCTCACACACCTCAGCGATCAGGCTCGCGAGATCGACGTCGCGCTCCACGAGGATGACCAGCGCGTCCGGACCGACTTGGCCGTCCTCGTGTCTCGGCTCTGTGACTCCCTCGAAACGTCGTTCCCGGAGGCATCAGTAACGCTCTCGACGCCGGACTCGGCCCCCATTTCGGCCGACGAGATGCTCGAATCGGCCATCCGGAACGTTCTGGAGAACGCGGTCGTCCACAACGAGGGCGACGGTGCTGAGATCCGGGTCGACGTCGTCGACGGCGACGAGAGCGGCTATCGCGTCGACATCGCAGATGACGGTCCCGGTATCCCGCCGATCGAGCGGACCGTCTTCTCGGAGGGACGCGAGACGTCGCTCGAACACGCGAGCGGGCTCGGTCTGTGGCTCGTCCACTGGATCGTCACCGGGTCGGGCGGCGAGTTGAATATAACCAACCGCGAGCCGACCGGGACGATCGTTTCGATGTGGTTTCCCACTGCCGACGTGGACTCGGAGACCGACGGGTGACGTCAGCTCGGGCGTACCGCCTCCGCATCGACGCCGCCTCCGCATCGACGCCGCCTCCGCATCGACGCCTCCCGCAACCTCTTTGCGGCCCCTGCTCGAATCCGAAGACATGAGTCACGGATCCCTCGACGAGGACGCGGTCGAGAGCTATCGGGAGGCCGGCGCGGTGCTGGTCGAGGCGATGAACGAGGCCCGCGAGATGGTCGAACCCGGGCGAACCCACCTCGAAGTGGCCGAATGGGTGGAGGACTTCATCCGCGAGCAGGACGCGGGGATCGCGTTTCCGGTCAACATCAGCGTCGATCCCGAGGCGTCACACGCGACTCCCGGGCTGGACGACGAGACGACGTTCGGGGACGAGATGGTCTGTCTCGACATCGGCGTCCACGTCGACGGCTACATCGCCGACGCGGCGGTCACGGTCGACCACACCGGCACCGCCGAGCTCGTCGAGGCCGCCGAGATGGCGCTCGAAGCCGCGGTCGACGAGGCGGGACCGGGCGTCGAGGTCGGCGTCGTCGGGCAGGCGATCGAGGACGTGATCCGCGGGTACGGCTACACCCCCGTGCTCAACCTCTCGGGGCACGGCGTCCAGCAGTACGACGCCCACACGGATCCGAGCGTTCCGAACCGCGGTGTCGACCGATCCGTCGAGTTGGAGCCCGGGCAGGCGATCGCCATCGAGCCGTTCGCGACCGATGGTCGCGGCAAAGTCGGAGAGGGGGCCGCCGAGGAGATATACGAGCTACAGCGGGAGCGGAGCGTTCGGGACCGCCGCGCCCGGAAGGCGCTCGAAGAGATAGCCGAGTTCGACGGACTCCCCTTCGCCGCCCGATGGCTCACCGGCGATCGGACCGAGATGGCGCTCAGGCGGCTAAAGCAGTCGAGCGTCGTCAAAGGCTACCCGGTCCTCAAGGAGAGCGACGACGCGCTCGTGAGCCAGGCGGAACACACTCTGTTGGTCACCGACGACGGCGTCGAGGTGACGACGGCGGGGATCCACGACTTCGATTGATCGGCCACGGGCGTAGGTCGGCCGGGTGCTACACGATCTTCATCATCCGCGTCTCGAACTTCCCGACTCGGACCCTCACCCATCCCGCGAGCTCGGCGTCGAGTTCGGGGTCGTCGGTGTCGACACGGAGCGCGCGCACGTCGTCGAGTTTCGCACGGGAGGCGACGACGGTCACGGAACACTCGCGGATCACCGCCGGTGAGAGCTGTGGGTTGCCGCGACCGAACACGAACCCCTGACCGCCGATCGGCGAGACGACGACCACGTTCTCCTCCCCGAGCGCGGCGAGGATCTCGGCCTCCGTGGCGTCCAGCGTGACCACCTCGCCGTCCCGCCAGACGTCGACGCCGATCGGGGAGGGCTCGAACCCCAACTCGGCCTTGATCGCCCCGACCGTCGATCCGGGGCCGAGAACGTAGGTGACGCCGTCGCCCTCGCGGTTCCGGATGTCGTCGGCGACGCCCTCGGCCAACGACTCGACGGTCCCACTCGCGGTCTGTTTCGACGACTGGAGATCCTCGGCGACGGGGACGCGTGCCACCGCGCGTAGCTCGGGATGGACCTCACCCTCGCGATAGGCGTCCTCGTCGATGTCCATCACCTCGCGGCGCTCCGTCCGCGAGAACGTCGCGGCGACCTCAGCGGCGTCCTCCGGCGAGACCGCGAACACCGAGGAGTACACCTTCACCCCCGCGGGGACGCCGAGCATCGGGATCTCGCTTCCCTCCAGTGCCGTGGCGACGTCCGTGGCCGTCCCGTCCCCGCCGACGAAGAGGACGAGATCGACGTCGCCGTCGCGGAAGGCCTCGACTGCCGTCCGCGTGTGCGCCGCAGTTGTGTCCGCCGTCGACGACTCCTCGCCGGGCGGAGTGAACGGGTCGACCACGTGTTCCGGGTCGAACCCCGCCTCCCGAACGATCCGTTCGCCCATCGGGTCGGCGACCGTGGAGACGGCCGTCTCGGGCGCGATCTCGTGGAGCCGGTTCATCGCCCGTTGAGCACGCTCCGGTGCCCGGGGCTCCGCGCCGCGTTCCCGCGCCTCGGCGACCTTTCCGTCGGTTCCTTTCAGTCCGACGCGACCGCCCATCCCGGCGATCGGGTTCATCACGACGCCGACGTACATACCGGTCGTTTCGGCGGCGATCACTTAACCGATCCCGGATGGAGGCGACGATCAACTGACGGACCCCGGATGGAGGCGACGATCAACTGACGGACCCCAGATGGGGGCGGCGCTCGGAAGATCAACGTTTAAGACGGCACCCGGACAACCCACGGTCATGCTGCTGTCAACGCTCCAGCCCGAGACGATCTCGGCGGTCTCAACCGCGCTCCTCGCACTCAGTCTGTTGCTCATCGTCGCGTGGGTCGCGTACCTCTACCGCTAGCTCTTCCGTTCAGTTCCGATCCGACGGTTCAAGCTCCGACCGCGAGCGGAGCCACCCGGCCGCCCGCTCGGCCTCGTCGAGATCGCTCGCCGTGATCTTCACCGTGACGCGCTCGCCGGGATACGACCCGACGGTCACGTCGAACCGCTCTTGAAGATCCGTAAACCGGTCGAGCAGCGCGCTCTCGGGCTCCGCCACGTCGACGGTCACCGTGTGCGTCGGCGTCCCCTCGAACTCGTCGGCGATCGCCTCGAACATCGACTTCATCTCCGCGGGAACACCGGGGAGGACGTAGACGGATTCGACCACCGCTCCCGGCGCGACGCCCGCCTCGTTGGAGAGGGGTCGGCAATCGGCCGGGAGGTGGGTCGTCTCCGCGGTCAGGTCGTCGGCGCTGTACCCTCGTTCGGCGAGCCATGCGGCCGCCTCCTCGTTGGGGACGACCTCCCGGCCGAACGCGGCGGCGACCGCCTCCATCGTCACGTCGTCGTGCGTGGGGCCGAGTCCGCCCGTGACGATCACCGCGTCGTACTCCGCGTGATGCTCGTTGACTACTCTCGCGATCTCGGCGACCTCGTCGGGAACGACCGTCACTCGCCGGACGGGGACGCCACGGTCGGCGAGGCGGGCACAGAGCCACGTCGCGTTCGTGTTCTCGGTGTCGCCGACGAGGAGTTCGTCCCCGACGGTGACGATGGCGGCGTTCATGGTCGATCAACGCGAGGGCGACTCAAAAGGACGCTGGCTCGGGGAGCATACGACGGGACCGCCGCATCGGACTCCGGCCCGCCGAACGACTCCGCAGCCGACCGCTCACGGGAACTCGTCGTCCCGGTCCGTCTCGTCGTCAACGTCCTCGTCGTCGTATACGCCGAGCCCCATTTGACGGCGACGGTCGCGGAGCTCCTCCAGCTGTCGCCGGAACTTGACGGTGCCCACGATCGCGACGATGGACCCGATGACGACGATGCCGCCGAATATCAGCAGGTCCGTCTCCCGATAGGACTGGACGACGAACGATCCCGACACCGACTCCCAAGTTATCCGGTCGCGGTCCCCGACGGTCTCGACCTCGTGGCTCCGCGGCGAGACGTGTCCGACGAGCGGAACGTCGGTACTGAACCCGGGCGGGAGCGTCACGGCGTGTGAGCCCTCGACGTAGGCGAGGAACGTGAACCGGCGGGGCGACCCGCTACCGGAAAAGGCGAGTTTACCCTCGTCCATGTCGTCGGCGAACCGGACCCACGTCTCGTCGGGCGTCCGGTCCACCTCGCCGCCGCGAGCGCGGAACTCGCTGCCGTTTATGATCTCGCCGTCGGCATACTGGTACCGGAACGCCTCGAACTCCAGCGGCTGATCGCCCGCATACACCGTTCCTTCGTACAAGCGGAGCTCCTCGCGCTCGGAGACGTTGTACACCACTCGGTACGTGCCGTCCGCGGTGAGGTCGAACTCGGCGTCACGTTCCGTCTCGAAGTCGTAGGGCTCGTTCGGCTCAGCGTCGAGAGTCTCGTTCGCGACCTCTCCCCCGCCGGTAACGTAGCCGAGACAGCCGGCGCTGACGGCGAGCAGCGCGACGGCGGCGACGGCGAGGGCGAAACGTCGGTTCACGAGTTAGACGACACAGCGCATCTCGGCCGGGAGATAGCTACCGATGGCGGCGAGCAGTCCCGGCGGATCGGTTCCCTCCGCACAGACGATGCTCTGTTCGAGGAGGCCAAGTCGATCGACCGTGACGATGTCCTGTGCGTGGCCCGCACGGTTCACCGTCGCGCGGGCCTCGCCACGCGTCGCGGAGTTGACGTTCAGACGCCCCGGCCCGCGCTGCCAGTCGTACAGGCGGTCCCGTTCCTCGTCGGCGAGTCGGTGCGGATCCGCGTCGGGGTCGCCGACATCGCCGCCGTAGACGAAAGTCATGGGGAGATGCTGGACGAGCCCGAACCGCTCGACGACCTGTTCCGGCGCGCCGACGCCCAACCCGAGTCCGTCGGCCGGAACGTGAACGTCCTCGCCCGCGTCGAGCACGAACCCGTCGTCATCCCACGATTCGAGGGTTCCGACGTACGTCTCGCCCGCGACGAGCCCCTCGTCGTGGGCGACGACCTCTCCCCACGTCTCCGCGAGGACGTTCCGGGCGACCGTGGCGTCCTCGCCCGTCACGTCGACCTGAACGAACTCATCGTCGCGAACCCCGACGGTCCAGTCGACGGCGAGCTCGCCGACGTCGTTGCCAACGAGCGAGTTCATGCCGTCGAGCGCGCGCTCCCGGGCGTCGCCCTCGACGTAGCACTTGGTTGCGAGGACGACCATCAGCCGGTCACGTCCACGTTGAGCTCGTCGCTGAGCTCCTCGACGCGTCGGCTCATCGCCTCGCGCAGTCGGTCGTTCTCCATGGCGTCCAGCGGGGAGCCACACTCGGGACACTCGAAGCCGAAGTCCATCGCCTCGCCGAACTCGAACCGGAGCGAACACACCTCACAGAGGTAGAACTCGTGGGTGCGCTCGTACTCCTCGCGGTCCTCCAAGGCGTCAAGCAGGCGGTACATCTCTTCCTGGAGGTTCTCCGGGATGTTGTCGTAGTGGAACGTCCAGAGGTACGTGAGCCAGCCGGAGTCCTCGTCGCGGACTCGCCGGTAAGTGGCGAGGTCGTTCTCATAGAGGATGAACAGCGCGCGACGGACATCGTTGAGCTCCAGTCCGAGCTCCTCGGCCAACTCCTCGTCTGTGACCTCGCCGTCAGGGGGTGCGGCGGCGACCGGCATCCCCGTCGGGCCCACGAGCTCGTGGAGGTACTTCTGGATGACGGGGTCGTTCAGCAGGTCCTCAAAAGCCATTACCACAAAGTGGCGGTGGAACGAGGTTAAAAGCTCCGGAAGAATCGGACCGTCGGAACGCGGATCCGCTCCCTCCGGACACGTCACCCCCGGACAAATCGACGCGCCTCCGGCAGACATTTACGCCGTCCCTCGCATCAGTTTCGCGTATGGCTGCCGGGTGGACCCGAACGACCGGAACCGTCGTCGGAGCGGCGGGACTCGTCGCGGTCCCGATCGTCCTCACGGCGATCCCGATCGTCCCGATCGCGTGGCTCCTCGACGTCGGAGTCGGCCTCGCGTTCCTCGCCGCCGCGATCGTCGGGGTACTGTTATCGGCAGCGTTCGGTCCGACCCTCGTCCACCGACGAATACGTCGGCTTCCGAACGCCGATCTCGACGAGCGTCCCGCCGCGTTCATCGAGTACCGCGTCGACGAACTCGCCGACGAGGTCGGCGTCGACGCCCCTGAAATAACCGTCGTCCGATCCGACGCCGCCAACGTCGCCGTCACTGAGGGCTACCGTGGGTCCCAGATCGTCGCCTCCACGCGGCTCCTCTCGTTGCCGGCGGCCGACCGCGACGCCGCCCTGCGGCACGCGCTCGTCCGCCTCCGCCGCCGCGAGGCGTTGTTCACGACCGCGCTGCTCCCGGCACTGCTGGTCGTCGAGACGGTCGCCCTGCTCGCGACCCTGCTCGTCGGCCGCCGGTCCGATCGAAGCCCCGCGGATCGACGCGTCAACCGGATCCACGGGTACGAACCGGACCGGGAACGGATCCCGACACCCGTGTACGCGGTGGCAGGGATACTCCTCTGGGTGGTCCTGTTCCCCGCGTGGATCCCGGCCGCCGTCGGCGATCGACTGTTCGTCGCCGGGCAGCGACGCGCAGCCGATGCCGAGGTGGCGGGCGTCGGTGAGACGGAGCGTGACGGCCTCGCGAATGCCGTCGCGTTCGCGGGCGAGGCCGCCGGCGCTGCTGACTGGCCGCCGCTTCTGGATCGGCTGTCCCTCGTATCGATGGCCGACGACGAGACGGGACGCGTCCGCGGCGCGAGCCGGCAGGAAGCCCGAGTTCGGCTCGCGCGGCTGCGATCGAAGGTCCGAGTACACCCGCCGTGATCGATGTCCGGGTATACCCGCCGTGAGCGATCGAGTTTCCGCACCCCTCGCGTCCGCGACCCGCGTCAACGACTCGGGCCCCGTCCGTCACGCAACGCTTCCAACACCGACGCGGTACCGTCCATGAACCCTTCGTCCAGAACGACGTCGGCGGCGGCGGTGGCGGCCTCGTCAGCGTTGGCGACGGCATAGGAGTCTCCGGCGACCGCGAACGTGGAGACGTCGTTTTCGCTATCGCCGATCGCGACGAACGACTCGGGATCGAGCCCGAGCCGATCGGCGGCCCGAACGAGTCCCTCGCCTTTGTTCACGTCCGTCGATTTGACGTGGAAGGCGTAGCCGGTGTCGACGACCTCGATCCCGGGGACCTCGGCGGCGACTCGGCGTAGCAGACCCTCGTCGGCGTCGGTCGAGAGCGCGACTTCCGTCTCTCGCCATCGGTTCACGGTCGTGTCGCCGCCCCACCCGATCTCGCCGCCGCGCTCCTCGAACGCCTCGACGACGGCACGGGGACGGTCCAGGTCCGCGAGCAGCGTCGTCTCGTCGTCGACGTGGACCACCCCGCCGTTTTCGGCGATCACGTCGGGCGAGAGGCCGAGAAACGTCGCCAGCGCGACCGGGTACGGGAACGCCTTGCCGGTCGCGATCACGACCGGTGCGTCCCAGCCCGGAAGCAGTTCGAACGCCCGGGAGTCGATCCGACCGTCGGCCGTCGTCAGCGTCCCGTCGATGTCCAGCGCGAGCGGGGGTACCATGCGTCGCCCTTGTGGGCGCGGGAGGCAACTGTCTTCCGTTCCGTCGTCGGCCGCCGGAAGGGGACCCGCCGTGGAGCCGGCCGCTCGGCGCCTCAGCTCGACCGGATCGACCGGTCGAACAGTTCCTGAAAGACGAGCGTCGGGAACCGAGGAACCAGGCGGCTCGGCGGTCGCCCCTTCCCGCTGCTCCGTCGCGCAGTCACGCGGTCGAGCAGCCCGCTATCGGCCAACTCGTAGAGCACGCGCCGGACGGTCGAGGCCGACAGGTCGACCGTCTCCCGCGAGGCGATCGTTTCCGTCGCGACGTTCACCGACGACCGGTCGCGCTCGGACAGGCTCACGAGTTCGTACAGCAGGCGCATCCGACTGGACGAGAGCGCGAGGACCCGACCGAGTGCGGCACAGGGTTTCGGGACCTCGTCTATCCCCTCGTCGAGATCGCGCGGCCGGATCGTGGAGACACCTGCACGCTCCGCGTTGACGGCCGCACCAGAGATGGCCGCGAGCGCGTCGTGGGCGTCGCCGCTGGCCCACTCCGCGACTTCCCGGATCTGGTCGTGAGTAAGCGCGTCCCGACCAAGCCCCGTCGAACACCGGCTTGTCAACAGCTCAACGAGCACGTGCCGCCGGTACTGGTCGAACGGGACGGGGACGTCCGGCTCCCACCCGATCGCCTCCGGCGGATCACGGCCGAGACAGACGGGGACGATGTGGCCGCTGACGTCCTCGATCCAGTCGACCACGGTGCTTGCGTCCGTCGTCTCCGGCTCGTCGACGTGGTCGACCGCGACGACGACGTCCGGGCCCGTTCTGATCCCGTCTCGAAGCGCGTCCACGAGCTCGTCGGTTCCGATCCCGTGTTCGGGGACCGGCTCGTCCCGGATCGCCGCGAGAACGTCGTGATAGAGGCCGAACCGCGTCGATGCCCGTCTGGCGTCCACGTAGACGAACCCCGGAAGGGTTCGATCGACTGCTCGCGTCGATGTCTGAATGGCGCGTCTCGGACCGCTGTGGGCTGCGAGCCGGTCGAACAGGGCGGAGACGATGGCAGACTTGCCGCTCCCCTTCGGTCCGTGAACGTAGACGCTCGGCGGAAGCGATCCCGACAGTGCCGGACTGAAGACGTCGAGGAGTCGCTCGATCGCCGGGCCGCGCCCGATCGGCGATTCGAGGTGTGATACCGGCGAGATTGCGTCCAGATCGGCGAGGACGCCGCCGCCCGCGTCGTAGCCGAGCCGGCGCTCGATCCGGTCGTCGATGTTCACGATCTACCCTCCGTGTCGGGGACCCAAAGTTGGCACGAAGCGTCGACCGAGCGGTTCCCCGGTCGCCGACCGAGCGTCCCTACCAGTGGTCCGGCTTGTACCGGTTGATGACCAGCGTCGAGACGAGAAAGGCGATCGAACTGATGATCGCGGCACCGACGCCGACGCTCAGTCTGAACCCGATCGGACCGGACGTTACTGCGGTGACGACGGCGGTGATGACGGACGCCACGATCAGCAGGTTTCTGCCGTCGCGCCGTTCGAACCCGAGTGGACCGGACATACACGTGAGTCACACGCATGGCGGTTAAAAACGTCCCGTCAGCGACCGCCATCGCTCTTCCGTCGACGACCGCCATCGTCCGCCGACAGAGGTGGGTCGGATTCCGATGGAAACCTATTCCCGTATCGGAACTCCTTCCACGGTCATGTCGACCGAGTCCGCGGACGCGGGTCTCAGCCGAATAAACAACCGTAGCAAGGCCGCAGCAGTCCTCGGAACGCTCGCCGCGTTCGGAGTCGGCCTCTGGAGCGTCGGCGAGATCCAGTTCGTTTCCATCGCGGCCATCGCGGTCGGTATCGGCGTCCGATTTGGCTCCTTGTGGGTCGGAACTCGATACCTCGCGGGGGCCGACTCCTCGGCGCTCACTGAACAGCCGACTGCGGGCGGATATCATCACGGAGCCGTCGGATTCGCCCTCGTGTTCGCCGGCATCATCGCGATCGCCGGCCGGTCTCTGGGCGGTGACGTGTCGCTGGTCGCCGGCGGATCCGTCGTCGTCGCCGCCGTCGGGTACGTGGGGCTGTCGGTACTGCTCCCCGAGTGAGCTCGCCGCTGGGCACGTGTCAGTATCCGCCAGTAAATCGGCGAGCAGCGGTCGGAACGGTCGGTCCGTCTTCGAGGTCATAAATAAAAACGGCTACGTGGGTCTCCGGGTTTAGATCGTCGTGCCGGGGATCCAGACGGCCCAGTTGAGCAGTCCGGCGACGACCAGTAGCCCGAGCGTGAGCGACCAGACGACGATCGCGGCCGCGGGCGGATCGAAGTGCGTGTCGGAGTGAGCGTAGAACACGCGCTGTGACGCCTCGCCGACGAGTGCGGCGAAGACGCCGAACAGGGCTCCGAACAGCAGCGCCAGTCCGTCACCGAACAGCAGCGGTGCGGTGAGCTCCGCCGCATCGAGGCCGGTGAGGGCAATGATCCCCTCCTCCCACGTGGCGAGGAACGCGGTCGCACCCGCAAGCGTCATGTGATGCGTGACCGGGATCTTGCCGACGCCGAGGTTCAAGAACAGCAACGACGCCGCACTGAGTCCGAACCCGGCGAACACGGCAATGTCACCGTGACCGGCACCGACCATGTTGTACGTGATGGCCGCCGACGCGAGCCCGGCGAAGAAGCCGATCGCCGCGACGTGAGACCACTTGTACATGTTCGGGAGCCACGGCTCAACAGCGAGGCGGTCCTCGCCGTCCATCTCGCCGTCACCTTTCACTTCGCCCGGCTCACGCGTCTCCTCGCGCTCGAACGGTCCCATGTCGAAGTAGCCGTTCGCCTTGTCGCTGACCTTGCCGACGATGCTGTACCCGAAGACGACCCGGACGACGATCGCGCTGATCACGATGCTCACCGGGATCGGGTCGACGGGCAGAGCAAGCTGACGGGACAGCTGTTCGAGTACGACGCCGAACACGCCGAACACCGCACCGACGGCGAGGATGTCCGGTTTACTCCCCAACGCAACCGTGATGTCCTTCGCGTTGTGGAAGTCGAATCCGGACTGCATGTAGCCCTTGTTCGCCGCGTAGCCGGCCGCCGCGACACCGCCCGCGAAGGAGATGTGCGGGCCGAACACGGGACCGAACCCGACATCGACGCCGAACCCGCCGCCGCCGAGCGATCCGGCCATGACGAGGAAGCCGGTGAAGACGAAGGCCGGTAGCGCACCGAGCGCGGCACCGAACGCGCCGCCGGCGAGCGCACCGAGGACGATCCCCGGATCGGTGAGACTGTTGATCACGTCCCCGGGCTCGCCGGGCTGATACCCGACCTGCATGAGCGCGTCCGTGATCAGTGCCAGTTCGGGGAGGAACGCGAGGCTCATCTATGCCTCCTCCTGTGCCCAGTTGAGCGAGCGCTCGACGGCGTCGTCCCACCGGTCGTACAGCTTGTCGACTTCCGCCTGCTCCTTCTCGGGTGTGA
The DNA here is from genome assembly GCF_017873815.1 of Halorubrum alkaliphilum. Lineage (GTDB taxonomy): Archaea > Halobacteriota > Halobacteria > Halobacteriales > Haloferacaceae > Halorubrum > Halorubrum alkaliphilum. The sequence goes on from NZ_JAGGKQ010000003.1 coordinate 153,262, forward strand.
ACTCGCGGTCGACCTGCCAGTTGTCGCGGAGCTCGTCGACGGTGTCCCAGTAGCCGACCGCCAGCCCGGCGGCGTACGCCGAGCCGAGCGCGGTGGTCTCGTCGACCTCCGGTCGGACGATGTCTGTCTGAATGATGTCAGACTGAAGCTGACAGAGGAAGTTGTTCTTGACCGCGCCGCCGTCGACGCGGAGGCTGGTCATCTCGACGCCGGAGTCGGCCTCCATCGCCTCGGCGAGATCGCGGGTCTGGTACGCGATGCTTTCGAGCGTCGCACGAACGATGTGCTCCTTGCTGGTCCCGCGGGTCATCCCGACGATGGTCCCGCGTGCACGACCGTCCCAGTGTGGCGCGCCGAGTCCGGTGAACGCCGGCACCATGTAGACGCCGTCGGTCGAATCGACCGAGCGGGCCAGCTCCGCCGTCTGAGCGGCGTTGTTGATGAGATCGATATCCTCCATGAACTCGATCGCCGCGCCAGCGTTGAAGATCGACCCCTCAAGCGCGTACTGGACCGGCTCGCCGGACATCTGGAAGCCGACCGTCGTGAGCAGGCCGTTGTCGGACTCGACGGCCTCCTCGCCGGTGTTCATCAGATAGAACGCGCCGGTGCCGTAGGTGTTCTTCGCGTCACCCTTGTCGAAGCAGGTCTGTCCGAACAGCGCCGCCTGCTGGTCGCCGAGCGCGCCGGCGACGGGGACCTCCTCGCCGAGGAAGCCGTCCGGGTCGGTGTGTCCGTAGTAGTCCTCGTCGGACGAGGGGCGCACTTCGGGCACCATCTCCTTGGGTACGTCGAACTCCGCGAGAAGCTCGTCGTCCCACTCCATCTCCCGGATGTCGTACAGCATCGTCCGGGAGGCGTTGGTGACGTCCGTGATGTGGTTCCCCGTGAGGTTGTAGATGAGCCACGTGTCGATCGTCCCCATGACCAGCTCTCCCTCTCGGGCGCGGTCACGGAGGTCGCCGCCGCGTGAGCTCTGCATTTTGAGCGGTTCCGCGTTGTCGAGGATCCACTCGGTCTTCGTCGCGGAGAAGTACGCGTCGGCTTCGAGGCCGGTCTTCTCGCGGATCTCCTCGACCTTGTCCGCCTCCTGGAGCTCCTCGACGCGGTCCGTCGTCCGGCGGTCCTGCCACACCAAGGCGTTGTGGACGGGCTTCCCGGAGTCCTTGTCCCAGACGACCGTCGTCTCGCGCTGGTTGGTGATCCCGAGCGCGTCGAGCTGGCTGGCCTCGAGTCCCGCATCGTCGAGTCCGTCGAGAACGACCTGCTGTGTGTTCTCCCAGATCTCCAGCGGATCGTGCTCGACCCATCCCGGATTGGGGTAGATCTGTTCGTGCTGTTCGTACGCGTTCGCGACGACCTGGCCCGCATGGTCGAACACCATGAATCGCGTCCCAGTCGTCCCTTGGTCTATCGCACCGACGTATTGTGTCATGTTTCGAATCCCTCCTGTGGCGCTGGTCCGCTCGCGGCGACGACATCGTCCGTGTCCCTCGTTCCGCCGGGACCGGTGTCGTCAGTCGTACTCCCCTCGGACGCCGTGTTCGGCCCACACGCCGGCACAGCAGCCGGAAGCCGGGGAGCGTTGTCGCCAGCCGCATATCTTCACGGAAGCTACCACGCCGTTCGTGAATATAATGTACTACCATAATAAACTTCCTGTTAATACGCCGGTCAGATCTCGGGGTAAAACACACATATAAATACCTTGTGGTAAATTCATTCGTTACACTACCGGAATAACCCTGATAGTTATGATCGAACCCGGGTAAGAGGTAAAGTAAAGTGGTCGCGGTTCAACCGACATCACATGGATGATCAAGTGGATGTCGTCGTCGTCGGCGGGGGGTCGACCGGCTGCGGCGTGATACGGGACCTCGCCCGGCGGGGGCTCGACGCGGTCCTCGTCGAGAAGGGGAACCTCACACACGGGACCACGGGGCGAATGCACGGACTGCTCCACAGCGGGGGGCGGTACGCGGTCTCCGATCAGAAGAGTGCTCGTGAGTGCATCGAGGAGAACCGCGTCCTCCGGGACATCGCGGGCCACTGCGTCGAGGAGACCGGCGGGATGTTCGTCAAGCGTCCGGAGGACTCCGAGGAGTACTTTCAGGAGAAGCTGGAGGGCTGTCGCGCGTGCGACATCCCCGCTGAGGTGATCGACGGCGAAGAGGCTCGGCGACGAGAGCCGTACCTCGCACGCGACGTTGAAAAGGCGATCGTCGTCCCCGACGGTGCTGTCGACCCGTTCCGACTCTGCGTGGCCAACGCCGCCGACGCCCGGGAGCACGGCGCACGCGTCGAGACCCACGCCGAGGTGACCGACGTTCTCGTCGAGGACGACGAGGTTGTCGGCATCGAGATCGAACACGACACGGGGCCGGGCAAACGCGTTCACCGCGAGCCCGGAACGACCGAGGAGATCCGCGCACGCTACGTCGTCAACGCAACCGGCGCGTGGGCCGGCCAGATCGGCGAGATGGCCGGCGTCGACGTGGAGGTCAGACCCTCGAAGGGCGTGATGACGGTGATGAACACGCGGCAGGTCGACACCGTGGTCAACCGCTGTCGCCCGAAGGGCGACGCCGACATCGTCGTCCCCCACGAGACGGCCTGTATCCTCGGAACGACCGACGAGGAGGTCGACGACCCCGAGGACTACCCCGAGGAGGAGTGGGAGGTCGATCTGATGATCGAGACGCTCTCGGAACTGGTGCCGGCGCTGAAGGACGCTCGGACTCTCCGGTCGTTCTGGGGCGTCCGACCCCTGTATGAGCCCCCCGGAACCGGCACCGACGACCCGACTGACATCACGCGTGACTACTTCCTGCTCGATCACAACGAGCGCGATGACCTGCCGGGGATGACGAGCATCGTCGGTGGAAAGCTCACGACCTACCGGATGATGGCCGAATCGATCACGGACCACGTCTGTGAGAAACTCGACCACGACGCCGACTGTGACACCGCGGACGCGCCGCTGCCCGGCTCCGAGGATTTCAGCGTCCTCCGCGATTACATGGACGAGTTCGGACTCCGCTCGCCCGTCGGCCGTCGGTCGGCCCAGCGGCTCGGCTCCCGAGCCGACGAGGTGCTGAAGGGGAGCGACCCCAACCCCGTCGTCTGCGAGTGTGAAGGCGTTACCCGCGCCGAGGTACAGGATGCGATCGATGGAGCCGGCTCGGACCTGAACGCGGTCCGACTCCGCACCCGCGCGTCGATGGGGAACTGCCAAGGCGGATTCTGTACACACCGTATCGCCGCCGAACTCACCCAGGAGTATCCGGGCGGCGTCACCCGCGACGCCGAGGACGAACTGTACCAGGAGCGCTGGAAGGGCCAGCGCCACGCGCTGTGGGGTCGACAGCTCTCTCAGGCGATGTTGAACCACATGCTCCACGCGACCACGATGAACCGCGACGGGGACCTCGCGACGACGGACGCCGATGTCGATTTCGGCGCGTTCGACGCGGGGCCCGACGGAACCGTCGGCGGAGGAACGGGGGCCGACGACGCCGCGTCCGGCGTCACGGCCACCGACGGGGGACACGATGGCGATCGATAGCGACGTTCTCGTCGTCGGCGGCGGTCTCGCCGGGATCACAGCCGCGATCGCCGCGTCTCGTGAGGGTGCCGATGTCCGGCTCGTCTCACACAAGGCGAGCACGCTTCGACAGGCCTCGGGGCTGATCGACGGGCTCGGCTACGTCCCGGCAACGGAGCCGGCGAAGCCGCTCAGAGAGGGACCACCAACGGCGGGGCGGAACCTCGACCCCGACGAGTGGCCTGACCCCGAAGGACCGCTCGCGGAGCCGTACGCAGGGATTGACTCGCTCCCGGAAGAACATCCCTATCGGCTGGTTGGGGCAGACGCGCTCCGCGATGGGCTTGCGCTGTTCGACGACCTCGTCGGCGACGCGTACGTCGGCGGCCACACGGATCGAAACGCGTTGGTCCCGACGTTCGGCGGCGGTGTGAAACCCACGGCGCGGTATCCCGAATCGGTCGCCGCGGGACTCGCCAGCGACGACCGACCCATGCTCATCGTCGGGTTCCGGTCGCTCACTGAATACGACGCGCGCGCGTTTGCGGACCGGCTGGAGGCGTCCGGCGTTCCGTTCGACGTGGCGGGTGTCGAGGTCGAGTTCGCGGAGGCGTTCCGTGCGGACGCGAAAATAACCCGCTTCGCGAAAGCGCTGGATCGCAATGAACCGGTCGACGGAACGCCGGCACGCGAGGCGCTGGCGAAGGCGGTCGCCCCACATCTTCACGATGTCGTCGACGATGACGGGAACGTGGACCGCGTCGAACGGGTTGGCTTCCCAGCGTTCCTCGGGGACGACGAGGCGGCTGCCGTCCGCGCCGACCTCGCGGATCGGCTCGGAGCGGACGTCTTCGAGATCCCGATGGGCCCACCGAGTCTTCCGGGGCTCCGACTGGAGGACCGGCTGTACGATGCGCTCGACGCAGAGGGCGTCAGGTTCGAGACTGGAATCCCGGTCGTCGACTACGAGACAGACGCCGACGGGAGAATACAGCACCTGCTACTGAACCGAAAGGGGAGCAAGATCCCGTACGGCGCGGATGCGGTCGTGCTTGCGACCGGTGGGCTGGTCGGGAAGGGGCTCGATTCGGACCGTGAGGGAGTTCGCGAACCGGTGCTCGATCTGCACGTGCCACAGCCGTCGGACCGCTACGAGTGGTTCGTCGACGACGCCTTCGGTGAGCAGCCGTACGCGCGGTTCGGCGTCCGTCCGGACGAGCGACTGCGGGCCCTCGACGAAAACGGTGCGGTGGCGTACGGGAACGTATGGGTCGCCGGCGCGGTCGTCGGCGGCGCGGACGTAGCACGCGAGAAGTCAGCGAGCGGCGTCTCGCTCGCGACCGGCCTCGTGGCCGGACAGGAGGCGGCGCGGGAGGTTCGACAATGACACGAGACACAGGACACGACGACGGCGACGAGCGACACGGAACGAATAACACGGACGAATCGACCGAGGGGTCGAGCCATTCAGACGGAGTGGTTCGGACCGACGGCGGGTCCGATATCGAGTCCGACGACCGAACCGCCACCGACGGCGGGGTCGAGAGCGTGACCGGCGGCAGCGACTCTACGGAGCTCGATCCGGACGCGTACGACCCGATAGACGTGTTCCCCGAAGGCGAACTCGACCTTCGTGACGGCGCGGACTCGTGTTATAAATGTACGTCCTGTGATACGTCGTGTCCGGTGGCAGAGGTCGACGACGAGTTCCCCGGGCCGAAGTTCCAGGGGCCCGAACAGTGGCGGCTCAAGCGGAAGGAGGACGCGGACATCGACGAGTCGATCACCTCCTGTTCGAACTGTATGCGGTGTGACGACGCGTGTCCCTCGTCGGTGCCGCTCTCGCAGATGCACAACGAGGCGCGCGGGCAGTTCGTCGAGGAACAGATGGAGAAGCTCTCCGTCGAGTACGTCCGCAACCGAATCTTAGCGAACTACCGGACCTCCGCGCGGCTGGCAAGTATCGTCCCGCGGCTTTCGACGTACGCGATGAATTTCGGGCCAGCGCGATGGGTGATGGACAAGACGCTCGGGATCCCCAAGGAACGGGAGTTCCCGGAGTTCGCGACGACGACGTTCCGCGAATGGTGGCGCGACCGCGGCGGGGCGCAGGTGTCGAACCCCGACAAGCGCGTGGCGTACTTCCACGGCTGCTACTCGAATTACAACACGCCCGAGGTCGGGAAGGCGATGGTGCGCGTCTACGAACACTTCGGCTACGAGGTCATGGTGCCGCCCCAGAAGTGTTCCGGCACCCCGATGTTCGCCAACGGCATGTTGAAAGACGCCCGCCGGCACGCGGTGACCAACGTCGAGAACCTGATCGAGGCCATCGGCGAGGGCGCGGACGTGATCGCTTCGTGTACATCGTGTTCGATGTCGCTCCGGCAGGAGTACCCCGAACTGTTCGACATCCACGGGATCGAGGACGTCTCCGATCACACCTTCGAGGCGCTGGAGTACCTCCGAATCCACGAAGACCTAACCGGCGCGCTGGAGGAGGCTAGCCCGGGCGACGAGCGCTCGTACGCCTACCATGCGCCGTGTCACGCCCGAAACCAGGGGCTTTCGCGACAGGCCGTCGAGACGTTCCGCGACGTCGACGGCGTAACTATGGAGGACGTCGGCGACTCCTGTTCCGGCATCTCGGGCACGTACGGCTGGAAGAGCGAAAAGTACGAGAAGTCGATGGAGATCGGCGAGGAGATGTTCCATCACATGGAGGACGCCGAGGGCGAAGTCGGAATGACGGAGTGTCCCACCTGCGCGATGCAGATGGAACACGGAACGGGCTACGAGATCGAACACCCGCTACAGCTGCTCGAAGACACCCTCGTCGCCTGAGGCGACTGTACCCTTCCTGTCGTTTCTTCGAACGCCGTGTTTATCAAGAGGGATAATGAGATGAGAATCCTTATTCGAGGCGTAGCCGATATCCGCTTATCGTGACTCTCGCACAGCTCGTCAACCGCTTCGATACTGCGAACCGGTCGATCGTCGTCGTCAATCGAACGGATCCGGATCCGGTTCGCGATATGCTCGTCGACACGTTCGGCGAGGACGCAGTGCGGGTCGTCGATCACCGGCCCGTCGGCGACGGCGGAGCCCTCCCACGCGACGACTGGGTTAGCGCGCGTTCCTCTCAGCGCATGGCAGGGGACGATGTCGAGTACACCATTGATATCGCGGCGCTCCGGGAGAACGACTCGGTCCCGTTCGACTGTGGACGCGTGGACGATATCGAGAACCTCGTGTTGCTCCTCGAAGACGGGGATGTCATCGCCGGAGCCACGCTACAGGAACTAACGGAGGCGGTGTTGTTCGTAAACTCCGATCTGTACGTTACCGGGGCGCGGAGCTTGGACGAACTCGAGTTACCGGAGGTGATAACGGGGCTCGACGACACCATGTTCACGCTCCGCGGCTACCCCGAATCGAACCGGCAGAAGCTCCTGTTGATCACCATTTCACGGTTCATCGAGCGGGTCGCGTGGACCGCCGGAGACGGGACGATCCGGTCGTCGTTCCAGCGGCTCTCGCGGATAGACGACGAACTCGGAACCCGGCGCGTGTACGATCGTATCACCGACGCGGGAGTCGATACGCACCTGTACGGCGTCCCGGACGATCCACCCACTGATCTGGATGCGAGGATCCATGGCGGCCGATCCGTTGATTTCACCGATAGCTGGTTCGTGGTGTTCGAGCCGCCGGGCGGACCGAGCGAGGTTGCCGGCACGCGCGACCCGGTCGCGACGAACGACCTAAAACGCGGGATCGAGGGCGGCGTCGGGCTCCTCGCGGTCGAGATTGAACCGCGACTGTGGCGGGGGGTCTGGACGTTCGACCCTGACCACGTCCGGACGATGACGCGATACGTTCGACGACACCTCTGAGACGATGCCGGGGCGGAGGTCGGATATATAACCCGTTCGACGGGGGATCCAACCCGTGCGTTCATATCCCCCGGGCGGTGACGGGCGGCCATGTTCGTTGACCGGTCCGACCTGCTCGCCGACGCCGACCCCATCCGTGGGTACGGCGTCGCGGTGACGCCGGGGCGGGACGGTCCCCTCCTGTTCCTCGCCGGGTACGGCGAGCCGAACCGTCTCTACACTCGCGAGGGGGGTCGATTCACTGACTCCGCCTGTGGGATCGTCGCCGACGGCGACCGACACGGAATGGGGGTTTGTGCGGCCGACGTCGACGGCGACGGCTGCGAGGAGATATACGTTCACAACTGTGCCAACGGCGTCGGCATCGGCGGGGACTCGGACATGCTCCTCGACCGCTTGGAGGCGGAACGGTACCGCTGGACCGACACCTTCGCGCTCCCGGTCAACGGGGACCGGCTCAACTTCCGTGCGGGTCGCTCCGTCGCCGCGCTGGACCGCCACGGAACCGGTCGATACGGCATCGCCGTCGCGAGCTACGGCGCGCCGCTGGCGTTCTACGAACTCGGCGACGACGGCGAGGCTTCGGACATGGCCGAGGCGGTCGGGCTCTCCGTCGAGGACGGCTGCCGGTCGCTACTCCCCGGGCCGCTATGTGGGGAGGGGACCGACCTGTTCGTCGGGGTCGAGGACGGCCCAAACCGGCTGTTCCAAAACGAGGAGGGGCACTACGAATCCGTCGACGGCGGGTGTGACTTGGCGGACCCCGACGGCGACACCCGTGGCGTCGCGCTGGTCGACGAAGACGGGACGTTCGCGCTCGCGCTCGGCAACTGGGAGGGTCGAAGCCGCCTGCTCAGGCGCGATCCGGAGGGCCGGTTCCGTGACGCCGCACCGGACGCGCTCGCGGGCGCGGAGAGCGTCCGTGCAGTAGTTTCCGCGGACTTCGACAACGACGGCCGGGAGGAACTGTTCTGTAACGCGCTCGGCGTAGGGAACCGATTCCTCGAACGGGTCGACCCGAGCCCCCGCGACGGCGTGGAAGGGGCGGGCGGTGAGGTTCCGGGCGAGCCGCGGTGGGCTGCCCTCGACCCCGGCCCGGCGGCCGAGCCGGAGGGGTTCGGGACGGGAGCGGTCGCCGCCGACATCGACGGGGACGGAGTGCTCGAACTGGTCCTCGTTCATGGCGAGGTGGCCGCTCAACCGCTGGGCGTCTACTCGGTTCCGGACGCGGCGGCGAACGGGTGGCTTCGCGTTCGGCCGACGACCGCGCAGGGCGCGCCGGCACGCGGCGCGACCGTCCGGCTCGAAACCTCACGGGGAACACAACGGCGGGTTATCGACGCCGGCGGCGGCTATCTCTGTCAGACCGAGCCGGTCGCACACTTCGGGCTCGGCGGCGCGGAGCCACGGGAGGTCGTCGTCCGGTGGCCCGACGGTCGCGAGCGAACGCTCCCCGAACCCGCACCGGACGCCGAACACGACGTCACGCATCCGGCCGCCCGCGATCGGTGAATCGGAGGAAGGCGGCCGTGATCGGCGAGGGCCGTGAGGCGACCGCGATCGGCGGCCCTCACGGCGCGTCGGTGAGGGGCGGCCAGAACTGCCGCCCTTCGCGGATTCAAGTGCGCGGGGATCCACGCACGGGTATGGTAGATCCGACCTCCGATCTCGAGGAGGACGTCGACGAGGACTCCGCGCCCCGCTGTGACGCCTGCGGGGGGGCGGCGTTCGGCGTCGGCCGACGAACGCTCACGTGGATCGATGACGGCGAACTACGACGACGCCACTTCTGCGGGCAGGCGTGTCGCGACGAGTGGACCGACGAACGCCCCGGCGCGTCGGGATAGCGGAACGCGGCGATGGGTCGAGCACGCACCCGGTCGCGGGAGACTTTTTACCGCGGGGGTGGTACGTTCGCGTATGATATCACTCGACGAGGCCGTGACGGCCCGACTGGAGTCACACGGCGAGCGGTTCGAGGTACTGATCGACCCGGACGCCGCGCTCGCGATGCGGCGCGGGGAGTTCGAGGGCGAGTTGGAGGATGTCATCGCCGCCGAGGACGTCTTTGAGAACGCCTCTCGCGGTGATAGACCGGCCGAGGAGGACTTAGAAGAGGTGTTCGGAACCACCGACCCCCTATCGATCATCCCCGAAGTCGTCGAGCGCGGGGAGATCCAGATCACCGCCGAGCAGCGTGAGGAGATGCAGGAACGGAAACACCGCGAACTCGTCACCACCATCACGCGCAACGCGGTGAACCCGCAGATGGACGACTCCCCGCACCCGCCCGAGCGGATCGAGCGCGCGCTGGAGGAGGCGGGGTTCCAGATCGACCCGATGGAGCCGGTCGAGAACCAAGTCGACGACGCGCTCGACGCGCTGCGGCCGGTCATCCCGATCCGATTCGAGGAGGTGACGATGGCGGTCCAGCTTCCGGCGGACTACGCGGGGTCCGGTCAGGCCCAGGTCCGCGAGTTTGGCGACCTCGAACGCGAGGAGTGGCAGAACGATGGCGGCTGGGTCGGCGTGTTGACCTTTCCCGCGGGGCTCCAGAACGACCTGTACGACCTCGTGAACGAGGTCACCTCCGGGGAGGGCGACGCTCGCGTGATCAAGGACAAAGACGAGTTGCGGACGCGGTGAGTTCGGACGTGTATCCTTGACCATGGACGGTAGCGACGTGAACGGCTCCGGTCGGCGACTCCCCGACGGGTACGAACTTCGAGAGGGGACGCCGTCAGTGGCGGCGTTCATCCGACTTCGTCGCGCGGCCGGGATGGCCGACCGGTCGCGCGAGGCCGTCGAACGCGGGCTTCCGAACACGACCTACGGCGTTCACGTCGTTGGGGGACGCCGCGACCACGCGGTCGGAATGGCCCGGATCGTCGGGGACGGCGGCTCCGTGTTTCAAGTCTCGGATATGGCCGTTGCGGAGCCGCATCAGGGGCAAGGAATCGGGACCGCAATGATGGACGCGCTCGTCGCGTGGCTCCATGGACACGCCCCCGACGGTGGGTACGTCAACCTGTTCGCGGACGTCGACGGGTTCTACGAGCGGTGGGGGTTCGAACGGTCGGCACCGGCCTCGAACGGAATGTGGATACGAACGGACTCGCTTTGAGTCGGGTCGCGTTCGGTCGGGAGAGTTATGCCGTCGGGGACCGACCGACGATTCGTGCAGAAGACGGTACTCATCACCGGGTGTTCATCGGGCATCGGCCGCGCGACGGCACACGCCTTCAACGACGAGGGATGGACGACCTACGCCACGGCGCGGAACCCGGCCGACATCGAGGCGCTCGGCGAAGCCGGCTGTGAGATCGCGACGCTCGACGTCACCGATCAGGGAGATGTCGAGCGGGTCGTCGACCGGATCCTCGACGAGGAGGGCGCGATCGACGCGCTCGTGAACAACGCCGGATACGGGCAGTTCGGACCGATCGAGGACGTGACAGCAGAACGAGTTCACGACCAGTTCGACGTCAACGTCTACGGCCCGCATCGGCTGATCCGCGCGGTGCTTCCCGGAATGCGTCGCGAGCGAGATGGGACGATCATCAACGTCTCCTCGGTCGCGGGGCGGGTCTCGTTCCCCGGCGGGGGCGTCTACAGCGGGTCGAAGTTCGCGCTCGAAGCCATGTCGGATGCCCTCCGCAACGAGGTGCGCGATCACGGCGTCGACGTCGTCGTCGTCGAGCCCGGACCGGTACGAACGAACTTCTCGGACCGAGTCGCCCGCGAGGCGGACCCGGAGGAGACCGACGGAGTCGAGCGTTCCGGCGCGTACGACGAGTTCTACGCCCTGTTCGAGGACACGCAAGCGATCGGCGGCGACGGACCGGGGTCGGTCGAACCGACCCTCGTCGCCGGGGAGGTGCTCAACGCCGCGAGCGCGACGAAACCGCCCGCGCGGGTCCAACCCGGAACCGTCGCGCGGGTCGGCGTGCTCGCACGGTTCCTGCCTGACGCGATCCGTGATAGCGTGTTCGATCTGGTTCGGAAGTTCACGTCATAGGGGACCGGGAACGCGCTTCGAGACGGTCGACCGAACGCGGTTTATCCGGCGTCACTCGGCGTCGACCGCGAATTGGCTCTCTCCCTCCCGCCAGTCCCAGCCGGGGAGTCGCGTCTGGAATCCGGCGGCGAGCGCGGCGTCGAGGTCGTCGACGCCCGCGTTTCCCTTCCCGTCGGCGGTCGCGTCCTCGTCGACGTGGACGTCCGCGAAGTGGAACGTCGCCTGCGCGAGCACCGAGAGCGGCTGACCCCCGGCGATCGTCGCGGCGAGCTCCCGGCCGAGAACCTCGTCGACGACGAACCCCGGGTAGTCGCCGGCAACGTCGAGTTCGCGGAGGAGCGCGGCGTAGCCCGCCACGTTGACCGCGACCTCGCCGTCCGCGAAGACGGCGTCGACCTCGCGGCGATACGTCTCGGCGTCGACCGCGTCGACCTCGGTCTCGAAGAGGGTCCCCAGCCGATCGCGAGTCTCGTTGAGTACCGGGACGACGACCGGAGCGCGGTCGCGTATCCATGCGTGTTCCTCTCGGACGCCGTTGGGCGTGACGCGCATGGGCGTTCCGCGGCGGTCGAGGCGTATCGGTGTTGTGGAAACGGCCTCGGGACGAACGGGCGAAAGCTCCCGTTTTGGGAAGCCTTTTATAACGAAGGGAGTGTAGTTGCTTCTAAGCGGGTTTTCGCTGGCTGTTCCCGCACGGTACGCTACGGACAGTACTTCCACTATGCCTACCCCCGTCACGGCCGACCGATCGACGCCGCGGTACGTCTCGATCCGACGTGGCCGGACGGCGGTAGCGACCCCCCACGGCCCGCAGTGAGCTATGAGTCAAGTCGATACGAAACTCGAGAACCTGAAATCCACGATAGAACAGGAGGTCCCGGACGACGTGAGCGTCACGGACGTCACGTACGAGGGCCCGGAACTAGTCGTCTACACGCGCGACCCCAAGCGGTTCGCCGGTGACGGAGACCTCGTCCGGCGTCTCGCCTCCAAACTCCGGAAACGGATCACGGTCCGACCCGACCCGACCGTTCTCTCGCCTCCGGCGCGAGCGGAATCCGAGGTACGCGAGGTGATCCCCGAGGAGGCCGGCGTCACGTCGCTCGACTTCCACGAGGACACCGGCGAGGTCGTCATCGAGGCGGAAAAGCCCGGGATGGTGATCGGCCGCCGCGGCTCCACGCTCCGGGAGATCACTCAGGAGGTCGGCTGGACCCCGGAGGTCGTCCGGACGCCGCCGATCGAGTCCTCGACCGTCTCGAACGTCCGCGGATTCCTGAAAAACGAACGCGAGGAGCGCCGTGACATTCTCGAACGAGTCGGTCGACAGATCCATCGCGAGGAGATGTCCGACGACGAGTGGGTCCGGATCACGACGCTCGGCTGCTGTCGCGAGGTCGGCCGTGCGGCATTCATTCTCTCGACGCCCGAGACGCGCGTCCTCATCGACTGCGGAGACAAGCCCGGCGCGGAGGGAGAGGTTCCGTACCTACAGGTCCCCGAGGCGCTCGGCGCGGGTGCGGCGACGCTCGACGCGGTCATCCTGACCCACGCTCACCTCGACCACTCCGCGCTGTTGCCGCTGCTGTTTAAGTACGGATACGACGGTCCGATATACACGACGGAGCCGACCCGTGACCTGATGGGGCTGCTCACGCTCGATTACCTCGACGTGGCTGCCAAGGACGGTCGGACGCCACCCTACGAGTCGGCGCAGGTCCGCGACGCGATCAAACACACGATCCCGCTGGAGTACGGCGATGTCACCGACATCGCGCCCGACATCAAACTCACCTTCCACAACGCGGGTCACATCCTCGGCAGCGCGGTCACCCATTTCCACATCGGTGACGGGCTCTACAACGTCGCCTTCTCCGGCGACATCCACTACGAGGACACCCGCCTGTTCAACGGCGCAGTCAACGACTTCCCCCGGGTCGAGACCCTCGTTCTGGAGTCCACCTACGGCGGCCGCGACGACTACCAGACCGACCAAGCCGACTCCGAGGAGGCGCTTAAGAAGGTCATCAACGAGACGTACGACCAGGGCGGTAAGATCGTCATCCCTGCGTTCGCCGTGGGGCGCTCACAGGAGATCATGCTCGTGTTGGAGGAGGCGATGCGGGAGGGCGACATCCCCGAGATGCCGGTCCACCTCGACGGGATGATCTGGGAGGCGACGGCCATCCACACGACGTACCCCGAGTACCTGCGTGACGATCTCCGCGACCGGATCTTCCACGACGACGAGAACCCGTTCCTCGCCGACCAGTTCAACCACATCGACGCCGGTGAGGACGAGCGACAGGAGGTCGCCGACGGCGATCAGTGCATCGTCATCTCCACCTCCGGGATGATCGAGGGCGGCCCGATCATGTCGTGGCTCCGCCACATCGGTCCCGACCCGGACTCGAATCTCGTCTTCGTCGGCTACCAAGCGCAGGGAACGCTCGGCCGCCGGATCCAGAACGGCTGGGATGAGATCCCGGTCGACGGCTGGGGAGGCGGTAGCCGCGGCGACACGCTCACACTGGAGATGGGAACGGAGGTCGTCGACGGCTTCTCTGGCCACGCCGACAGACAGGGGTTGGAGAACTTCGTGAAGACGATGAACCCCCGTCCCGAGAAGGTGTTGTGTGTCCACGGCGACGAGCGCTCCGTACAGGACCTCTCGTCGGCGCTGTATCACGACTACAATATGCGGACGTTCGCGCCGAAGAACCTCGAAACGTTCCGATTCAAGTAGCCGGGTTCGGCCATCGATCTCGGGAGTGAGTCTCGCAGTACGGTGTGGAAGTTGTTTATAAGTGGGCTAGTGGTGTTACTGGCGGCTGTTTATAAGTAATCGAGAGCACGGTGGATGAATGTACAAGTCCGATCGATCGTTTATAAATCGAAGACGACGGATCGCCGGTGACGACCGCCAAAGCCCCAGCCATGCGGGCAGCGAGGCGCTCCGCGCCTCGGGCAGCCGGACGTGGCCCGGCGACTGCCCGTTTGAGTCCCACCCCGCACAGCACTCGCACCTCACGCCTCCCCAACCTCGTCACCGGCGGCTTTGCCGCCGGTTGTGAGCGAGAATTCTCAGGCAGTCGGGCGACGCTCGACGACCTCGCGCCGTCGTCGCCGGCGCGTAGCGCCGGCTGCCGGAGGGGCCGCATCGCTTATTTATAAGTGATCGTCGCAGCCGCGGTAGTGTTCAGATAAGCTGATTCCATGCGAATGCGAACGATCTGAGCCACTCATTAGCAGTTTCTGCTTTTGCGTTGCTGAAACAGTTTGAGAAACTGGTAGTTCTGCGTTTTACCTCACGAAAGACACGTTCGACGCTGTTCCGATTTCCATGTCGTTCGTATCTGAAATCGAGCCCGTGTTTCCGACACGCTCGCTGAAGTGGAACCGCGCCATCAACAAGAAAGATCGCGTCGTCTACATCGTGTTTTTCGCGGAGTTCCGAGATAAACTGATCGGCGATCACGTTCGTTCTTGTCGGTTCAAGCTTTGTATGTAGCAGATCGTTTGATTTCGGATCGACAGCAGCGTACAGCCAATATTGTTCATCGTCAAGCTGAATCACCGTTTCATCGACCGCAACGTGATTCGGGCACCGACCAGATTCCGGCTGTAAATCGGCCTTGTGAACCCAGTTATGAACAGTGGATCGAACCCGATCAACACCGAATACCTCAAGAAACGAAACAGTATTTGAAAGCGATAATCCAGACAAATGAAGCTGAATACTGAGCTTCATCAACAGCTTCGGTGTTGCTTCTCGCTCCACAAAGTCTAAGTTGATCTCGTCTAAACAGCCGCTGAGGCGTGCGTTTTCGGGCATAGACACTTTGAAAACGCACCGCCTCACTTTTCAATCCTTATCTGAACACCGCCGCAGCCGCTCACGTTCTTTTTAAATACGCTCTCGTCGCTACTGATTTGAGAGACCCGCTCCCGGCATCGATCGAGGCGGGTCGACACACACCGCGCGTGGAACGCCTCAGGCTCCGGTAGCAGCGCTTCCTCGACTCACCTTTTAAGTCGTGCGGCGAGGTACGCGGCGTATGCGGATCGCGCTTATCGCCCACGACGAACTGAAAGACGAGATGGTCGCGTTCGTGAACGCACACCGGGACACTCTCGTCGACCACGAACTGATAACGACCGGTACCACCGGGAAACGGATCGCCGAGGAGACCGGGCTTCCGGTGAACCGGCAGGCGTCCGGACCGCTCGGCGGCGATCTCCAGATCGGCGCGATGGTCGCCGACGGCGAGATCGGCGGGCTCGTTTTCCTCCGGGACCCGCTCACCGCACAACCCCATGAGCCGGACATCTCCGCGCTGCTCCGTGTCTGTGACGTGAAAGACGTCCCGGTCGCGACGAACCTCGCGTCGGCGGAGCTGCTCGTCGACGGGCTCCTCGAGGGCGACACCACCGTCAACGACGACCTGATCGACGACGAGTCGCCGCTCGCGGACGGGGAGTATCAGGACGGATAACCGGGTGCCGAGGTTTATGTTCGGTGTCGCGTAGTCACGGGCGATGGGACTCGGGGATCCGGGACGTGACGCGTCGGGATCGGGCGGATCGACGACGCTCGTCTTTGCCGTGCTCCTCTCGGTTCTCGTGGCGACCTCGGGTATCGGGGCAGTCGCCGCCACGCCCGGGACCGGATCCGCGGTGGGCGGGACGGCCGACGGCGGTGTCGGGGATCCACAGCGGGCGAGTGTGCCGCCCACAACGTGTTTCGTCGGCGAGGGGTACCCCCTCTCCATCGGAAACGGATCGGCGACGATCGACGCGGTCGTTCACGCCTCCGTGCTCACCGACCCAGCCGCCGGCGACGAGTTCGGCGTCGAACTCGCGGGGTCGCTCGACGGCGACCCGCTCGTGACGCTCGCCGCCGGCGTTCGGGTCGACGCGCCGGGACTGATAACCAACGGCACGAACCCGTTCGCGGCGTTCGACCTCCTGTACGCATACGAGCTCCGACTACCGATGTTCGACGGTGTCGTCGGCGACTCCGAACACCGAGAGGACCGTCCGCCGGTGGGGTCGGCGGCGGGAACGGTTCCCTGTTAGTCGGGAGTCGTCTCCGGCGGCTCGCCGGACTCGCGGAGTGCCTCGTGGGCGTCGGCGACCCTCGTCGTCGCGTGGATCGTCGCCTCCAGAAGCGTCCGCTCCGGAAACGCGACCGTGAGATCGAGACCGTCGGCGCCGAAGTCCAGTCCCGGTCAGTCGGCGCGGACGCCGCGAACCAGTCCGAGGAGCTCCCGGCGAGCGTCGTCGGCATCGACGTCGTCGCCCTCGTCGACTCGATACGCGCCACCGGCGATGAGATACTCGCCCGACTCCCAAACCGCGAGCAATGCCTCGACCGGGACGCCTCCTGCGGGGAGGACACAGCGCGCGCGGTACGTGACGAGCGTTGCCGTGGAGGCATCCGGGTCGTCGACGCGGATCGACCGCTCGCTGCGGGTCTCGACCGCCTCGATGTCACGGTCGCCGAGACGGTCGCGGAACCCCGCTCGTGCGCGGTTCTCGACGAGGCGGGTGAGCGCGGGGTTCGGCGTTCCGCCCGGACGGATCCGGAGTCGACTCGCGAAAAAGAACGGGCGCGGCTCGTCGCGGTCCGTGCGCTCGTATCTGACGGTTCCGGCCGTCACCGAGACGGGACCGGCGGCGAACGGCCGCTCGGTCGTACGCTCGACCTGTCGCCACCCGTCGAGCCGATCCGTGGGGATGATCGGAGGGTGCATACGCCCCGTTTCGGATGACTGCGACTAAATAGCGTGGGTGGTTCGGGATCGCGTCGTCACTCGTGCCGGCGTTCGCGTCAGTGGTCGTCCTCGCGCCACTTGTGCTCGCAGTCGGTACAGACGAAAAAGCGGGTCTCGGACTCGTCGGCCGAACGTATCTGTTGCATGTACCAGTACGCCTGATCGTTGCCACACTCCGGACAGTGGGCCGTCGTCTTCGGGAGTCCCTTGTCCTCGGCATCGCTGACGTCGATGATCTCGGACTCCTCCTGGGACTCGGTTATCCACGCGTCCGTCTCGGCGTCGCGGCCGGTTTCGTAGCCACAGGAGCCACACACCCAGTGGTCCTCGCCCTCGCCGGACTTCATCATCGAACCGCACTCGTCGCAGAACTTCATGGCCGAACCTACAACGGCCGATACATAAGCGGCGGGATCCGATGTCGGCGCGTGTTACCCGCCACGTCGGATGGGCGAGCGTGGCCGGGTCGCCGCCCTCAGACGTGGTCGGCGAGCACGAACCGGATCCGCTCCTCGTCGCTCCCCTTCGTCTCACGTCCCGTGACCACGACCTCGCCGATATCGCCCGTCGATCCGACGTGGGTCCCCGCACAGGCGGTCCGGTCGTACGGCTCCCCGGCGGAATCGCCTCCGGCGTCGCCGATCTCGACGATCCGGAGCTCCGTGATCGGGTCCGGGAGGAGGTCGATCCGGGTACGGTCGGTATCGAGCGACTCCTCCGCGGCCGCCCGGTCCATCGTGTAGCTGTTCACGGGCCGATCGTCGTCCACGAGCTCGTTGAGACGGTCCTCGATCCGTCCGAGATCCTCGTCATCGAACCGGTCGTAGGCGGCGTCGAGATGGGCGTGGGTGGCGTACAGCTGGTTTCCGGTCGTTCTGGCGTCGAACGCGTCGAGCAGCAGCGCCGACAGCAGGTGTTGTGCGGTGTGGTACCGAGCGTGTGCGGACCGACGGTCCGAGTCGACCTCGCCGGCCACCACGGTTCCGGGCGAGGGAAGCGCCGACTCGTCGGTACCAACGGGTTCGAGCGTGTGATACACGGTGTCCGTCTTCTCGACGTCGACGACCCGCCATCGCCGGTCCGGATCGTCGACGGCGCGGAGCGTTCCCGTGTCGTGCGGCTGCCCGCCGCCGGTCGGATAAAAGCCCGTTCGATCGAGGACGACCCGGTCGTTGAGGGCTCGTTCGACGGTCGCCTGGAAATCCAGAAGCGAGTCGTCGTCGAGGTGTAGCTGCTCGGTCATACCGTCTCGGTACGACCGCGAACAGTTATATACTGCTTGCGGCGGCAGCGTCCGTCGCTTCTATTTCGATCGGAAGGGCCAGTCGCCGGTGAGTTTCATTCCCGTGGCCGCCCCCGTCGACTCGAGTTCCGCCGCGATCCGGTCCGTGTCACCCCGGTCCACCGAGACCCCCTCACGGCCGAGGTCGACGACGAGCGCAGTCAGGAGTATCGACTGCTCCCGGAGGTTCCGAACGTCGAGCTTGTCGAGGGTGTCGGCCGCGGTGTGACCCCATCCCCGTCCGCGGTCCTCGGTCTCGCCCGACACCATGTAGCCGGGGATCCCCCGCTGGACGAACGGCCAGTGGTCGCTGTGGGGAACGATCTCCCCGCCGAGCGCGACCGGGTGGTCGAACCGTTCACGGAGCCGTTCGCCGGCGGCTTCCAGCTCGTCGAAACCGTGATGGTCGAGTTTTAGGGTGCGGCCGAACACGTTGCTATCGACGTTGACGACGGCTCCGACGGCGCCCGGATCGACGCCGTCGGCCGTCTTCGAGGAGCCGACGAGGCCGACCTCCTCCGCGCCGAAGGCGGCGAACCGAACCCGCGTCTCCAACTCTCCCTCGCGGTCCGCGAGCGCGCGAGCGACCTCGACTATCGTCGCGGTGCCGGCCCCGTTGTCCATCGCTCCCTCCGCGATGTCGTGGGCGTCGACGTGCGAGGAGACGAGCAGGTACTCGTCGGTGTCGGGACCGAGTTCGGCGAACGCGGTCCCGCTCGTCGCGTCCGGCGTCGCACAGTCGATGTCGACGGTCACTTCCTCGCCCTCGTACCGCCGGGTAAGTCGCGCGCCGGCCTCCTTGCTGACGCCGACCGCCGGAATCGCGCCGATCGGTTCCGTCTCGCTGCCGATGCTCCCCGTGGGTGGAAGGCCCCCCTCGACGTGGTTCGCGAAGACGAACCCGGCGGCACCCGCGTCGACGGCGCGGTAGTACTTCTCGCGCCGGTGGACGAACCGGTCGAACTCGTCGGGAACGGTCGTGGAGACGACGACGATCGAATCCTCGATCTCGGCGGCGGCGGACTCGAACTCCTCGGGAGTCCCGTAGCCGACGTCGACGAGCTCGCCGGTCGCGGTCGCGTCCGGGCTTCGCGGGAGCGCGATACAGGAACCGTCCCCCGCGGCGAGGGTATCTCCGTCCCGGCTGACGGCGCTGTCGCCGCGCTCCCAGCCCTGTATCTCGAACGCCTCGATCCGGGCGTTGCGCGCGCCGACCGCGGCGAACGCGTCACGCGTCAGTTCGAGCCCCGCGCGCTCCCCGTCGGAGCCGGCCATCCGGTTGCCGACGTCGGCGAGAGCTTCGAGGTGGTTCCAGCCGACGTCGCTCGTGAACGTGTCGCCGATCCACTCGGTCATGCGTTCCCCTGCTCTCGGGAGCGCGTTAAGCGGTTCGATGGCGGAACCCCGGCCGGTTCCCGCGCTCAGTTCCGTGGTCCGGCGGCGCGTCAAGACGCGTCGTGTTCGACGGAGGATCAGTACGTGAACCCGTAGATGTGGTTCAACATAACGTACGTCACCACGCCGAGCACGAGCGAGAGCAGCCACGACCCGGCGGCGATCCGGCCCACTGTGGCGTGTGGCGTCTCCGTTCGAAGCTCGTTCACCGAGTGTGTGAGTCCCAACAGGAGCGCGTAGAGAACGACGGGGACGGCGACGATGGACAGCAGAATGTGGATCGCGAGCATGATGAGGTAGACGGTGCCGACGAGCTCCGGCCCGTCGAAGTACTTCGTTCCGCCGCCAGCAACGCGCGGAACGTAGATCGCGAGAAACAACAGGATGAGCGCGAACGACGTGGCCATCGCGGCGGCGTGTTTCCGTACCTCGTCGTTGCGGATCCAGTACCACCCGAGCGACAGCGTGAGGACCGTGAGGGAGTTGACGGCCGCGATCGCGTGCGTCATGACATCGACGGTCGACCGCGAGAGGTCGGGGAACAGGGCCTGAAAACCGGGAACGAGGAACGCGCCGAGCACCGCGCCGTAGCCGACGACGGTGAGGAGGGCGACGGTCGCGGCGGGGCGGCGCTTGACGCGCTCGCGAACGCTGGCTGCGGACATACCGGACGGAGGGAGCGGAGCGATAAGTCGGCTTCGGGTTCTCCCATCGATCGGGTCCGAACGAGGACAGCGCTATCGTTCGATGACGCCCGTCGATGTCGCCACCTCTATCGCCGCCTCCTCGCTTATCCCGCCTTGGAGGATCGTGTACCGGTCGCGGATCTCGTGGGCGTGGGTGAACGCGTGGATCAGCTCCGCGTCGTCGATCCCGAGTTCGGCGGCGGTCGTCGGCGCGTCGAGGGAGTCGAGTGCGTCCCGAATTGCCCGCCACTCGCCGTTCTCGCCGCTGTGGAGGTACTCGGTCAGAATCGACGCGACCCCGACCTGATGCCCGTGGAGCGCTTTCCCGGGGGCGGTCCGGTCGAGTTGGTGGGAGATGAGGTGTTCCGCGCCGGAGGCGGGCCGCGAGGAGCCCGCGATCGACATCGCGACCCCCGAGGAGACGAGTGCCTTCACGACAACCCACGAGGACTCCTCCAACCCGGGCCGGATCATGTCGGCGTTCTCGACGAGCAGTTCGGCGGTCATCTCCGAGAGCGCGCCCGCGTACTCGCTGTACTCGACGTTGCGGAGCCGGCGGGCGAGTCGCCAGTCCTTCACGGCGGTGTAGTTGGAGATGATGTCCGCACAGCCCGCGGTGGTGAGCCGCCACGGAGCGTTCGCGAGGAACTCGGTGTCCGCGACGACAGCGAGCGGCGGGTCGGCGGCGACCGAGTGCCGGGTGTCGCCTTCGGGGATCGACGAGCGACCGGAGACGATCCCGTCGTGTGAGGCGACCGTCGGGGCGGAGACGAAGCCGACGTCGAGGTGGTCGGCGGCCATCTTCGCGGTGTCGATAGGCTTGCCGCCGCCGAGCGCGATGAGATAGCCGGGATCGACCGCCTCGGCCCGCTCTATCAGCTTCTCGACCGAGTCGAAGGAGGCTTCCTCGACGACGGCGGTCGCGGGGTCGTCGAACTGCGCGCGCACCCGGTCGCCGGCGATCTCGTTCGGCGTCGGGCTCGTCACGATCAGCGGTCGCCCGGTGAGGTACAGCTCGCCGACCGCCGCCCCGAGGTCCTCGATGACGCCGTGGCCGACGAGCACGTTTCGCGGGAGCTTGATCCACGTCGACTTCTCGAACATACCGGTTCCTCACGCCGCCACGTGAAAGCCGTTATCCATGTCGGATGGTGCCCCTCACCACGCCAGCATCGTCGTCGCGGCGTCGACGAGGAAGTAGACGCCGAACCCGGCGAGCACGAGCGCCGATCCGACAGCAACGACGGGCGAGAACGCCTCTATGCGCCGTTCGGCGAGCACGAGCCCGGCCGGAAACAGCGTCACCCAGCCCAGCACGCCGAGGAAGAACCCGACGATCAGCGCGGGCGAGCCGGTAGTGACGACGAGCGTTCCGGCCAGCCCGTCGCCGACGAGTGGCAGCGGCGCGAGCACGTCGAGGTCGCCGGGACGGAGCAGCCCGACGCCGACGGTGAGCCAGAACAGCACCTGATACGGGTTGGTCAGCGCCAACACGAGGGCCTTGCGGAACCCCTTCCCGTCCGTTACCATGGGATCCTCGCCGCTCGTGGGGCGAAACGACGCCCGCGCGCCGCGGGCCGCACCGATCGCGAAGTAACACATGAGGACGCCGCCGGCAGCGATCATGAGTACCTGAACCCTCGGTGCCGACTCGATGAGGGAGACGACGCCGGCGTACGCGAGGAGGAAGAAGACCACGTCGGCGGTCGCCGCGCCGAGTCCCGCCCGAGCGCCGGCGACCCAGCCGCGCAACACCGACTCCTCGGCGATGACCGCGTTCATCGGCCCCGGGGGCGCGGCGAGTGCCAACCCGAACACCGCTCCAACGGCGATCGTTCCGACCGTGTTCACACCCGTCCTGACGCCCGTTTCGGTGAAAAAGCTCGCGAACGGAAGGTGATGAACACTGTTGACGGTTCCGCGTTGATGTACGACGTTAGGTGTCGAAACGGATCGGAAGGCGTCTCGACGGACTCGGTAGAGGCCGCAGTCGACTCAGGCGGGGTCCCGGACGTCGGCGTCGTCCCCGGTCGGGTCGGCGTTCTCGTCGGGTGCGTCCTGCGCGTCCTCAACGCGGATCGACCGGGCGATCTCGGTCGGAAGGCTCTGTTCACCCTCGGGAGTTCGGACGGTTATCATGCCGAACGGGGCGACATCGACGACCTCGATCGTCGTTCCCGGCGTGACCCCCGCGGCGGCGAGGTACTCCAACTCCGCCTCCTTGCGGTCGGAAACGCGCGTAACGACGAGTCTATCCCCTTCCGGGTGATCCGATAGCCGGAGACCGCTTCCCTCGTCTATCGGATCCAGATCCGCGCCGGGGATCGGGTCGCCGTGGGGGTCGAACTCGGGGTCGCCGAGCGCCTCGGCGACCCGGCGCTCGAACTCCTCGGAGATGTGGTGTTCGAGCGCGTCCGCCTCCGCGTGGACGTCGCTCCAGTCGTAGTCGAGTTGGTCCGCGAGGAACGCCTCAAGGAGGCGATGGTGCCGAACGACCTCCAGCGCGACCGCCTCGCCCTCGGCGGTGAGCTCGACCCCTTTATATGGCTCGCGGTGGACGAGGTCGCGATCGGCGAGTTTGGAAACCATATCGGTCACCGTCGGTGGAGTCTTGTCGACGTACTCGGCGATGGCGGACGTCGAGACGGGCGGCCCCTCCTCGGCCTGAAGGACGTAGATCGCCTTGAGGTAGTCCTCCATCACGTCGCTGAGCATTTATATACCGTTACGGGAGACGATTCAAATATCTACCGGGACCGTTCGTCCTCCGATCGAGCGACGCCCTCACGAGTCACGTCGACGCCGCCGTCGGTCGCACCGCCGACGCGATCGCCGTCCACCTCATCGAGTCGCTGCCGGAGCGTCTCCTTCTCCCTGATCAGGGCGTTGACCGTCGCTTCGAGATCGGCGACACGACGCGTCAGGTCGATGTAGGTGTATCCGGCGGCAAACCCGATCAGGAGTCCGATAAACCCGCCTCCGAAGAACCCCAAGAGAGTCGTAACGAACAGGAACACTCCGTTGAAGGCGTCCTCGGCGTCGAAGGGGAGGGCGAGAGACATACGTGACGCGTCTCGGCCGAAACAAAAAACGATTTCGCCACCATCGAAACCGTCCGCTGAACTCCCGCCGACACGCCTGAGTCCTCCGACACCGACGGCTGAACCCGTGGAGACGTCATCGGAAACGCCTTCCAGCCAACCGACGCTCTCCGAATATATAACAAGGCTTATTGCGATTTTAGCAGTCACATCGTACAATGAGCCAGCAACGCGATTCGAGCGACGGATCGAGCGACTCGGCGCTCGGTCTGCTCGAAAAGTGGTACCACGTCCCGGCCCTCCTCGGGATCGTGGCCTTCATGCTATTGACACGGGTCCAGTCGTACGGCAACTTCATCGTCGACGGCGAGGTCTACTTCCGCGGAAACGACCCGTGGTATCACTACCGCGAGACGATGTATCTCCTCGAGAACTACCCGAACACCATGCCGTTCGACGCATGGACGGGATTCCCCTTCGGGAGTCACGTCGGTCAGTTCGGGACGCTGTGGGACCAGATAACGGCGGTGTTCGTTTTCGCCGCCACGCCGATCACGGGCGGCGGTGAGGAAGGTGCGATGCGTGTCATGCTCCTCATGTCGGCGATCGTCGGCACCCTCGTTGCGGTCCCCACGTATCTCATCGCGCGGCGGTTCGTCGACCGCTTCGCCGCCGTCGCGGGAGTTGCGGTCCTCGCGCTCCTCCCGGGAACGTTCTTCAGCTACACGCTCGTCGGGTTCAACGATCACCACGCGGGTGAGATCTTCTTCCAAGTGCTCGCCGTGTTGACATTCCTCGCGGCCTTCGCCGTGGCCGAACGGGAGACGCCGGTGTGGGAACTGTTCCTCGACCGGGATTGGGCTGCTCTCAAGAAGCCGGCAGCCTACGCCGTCGCGGCCGGCGGCTCGCTTGGCCTCTATATGTGGACGTGGCAGCCGGGCGTTCTCATGGTCGGCTTCACGGGGATCTTCGTCGCGATCAAGATCACGAGTGACGTCTCCCACGGTCGGACTCCGGAGCCGATCGCCTTCGCGGCCGCGGTCTCGATGACCGTCGCCGGCTTAATGCAGCTGATCCCGCTTGACGACTTCTCGTTCGGCGTCACTGACTACTCGCTCACCCAAGTCGTGCTCCCCCTCGGCGTCGCGCTCGGGGCAGTGTTCCTCGCGTGGCTCGCACGACAGTGGGACTCCCGAGAGCTCGACGTCGACACGTACCCGCCCGCAGTTGGCGGCCTCCTTCTCGTGTCGATGGGCTTCGTCGCCGTCGTTCTGACGCCGCTCTGGGACACGGTCACGAGCGAGATCGAAAACACGATCGCCTTCGGCGCGGGCGCGACCACCCGTACCATCGGCGAGGCCGCCCCGCCGCTACAGACCAGCGGCTTCGCGGAGTTCGTTCTCTCACAGTACGGCCTCGTCTTCTTTCTGGCGCTGTTTGCGGTCCTCTTCGTTCTCGTGCGTCCGCTCGTGCGAAGCGACGAGACGAATCACACGCTGTACGCGGTCGCCGCCTTCGCGGTCGTCGGCTCGGTGTACGCGGTGCCGAACCTCTACGCAGTCCTCGGCGGGGTCGTCGGCATCAGCTGGCAGCTGCTCGGGTTGTTGATCGCGACGGCCTTCATCGTCGGTGCGACGTTCCTCGTCCGCTATGACACGGAGGAGCTCTACTTCGTCGTCTGGGCGGCGTTCATCACGAGCATGGCGTTCACACAGGTCCGGTTCAACTACTATCTCGCAGTCATCGTCGCGATCGGCGCGGCGTACTTCCTTCAGATCGTGATCGACACGCTCTCGCTCCCGTCGATCCGGAACCTCCGCGACATCGAGGGGTGGCAGGTGATGACGGTAGGGGCCGTGCTCGTCGTGCTCGTCGCGCCGCTCCTCTTCATGGCGACTCCGGTTTGGGCCGCGGGCGCTGGCACCGGCCCGGGCGACGTCGTCCAGTGGGACGAGAGCCTCCAGTGGATGAACGACGAGACGCCCCATCCGGGCGAACTGGAGGGCGCTGGCGAGCCGATGGAGTACTACGGAACGTACGAACGCCCGGCGGACGACGACTTCGAGTACCCTGAAGGAGCCTACGGCGTCCAGTCGTGGTGGGACTACGGTCACTGGATCACCACCAGAGCGGAACGGATACCGAACGCGAATCCGTTCCAACAAGGGGCAACTGACGCCGCAAACTATCTGCTTGCACCTGACGAGGCCGGAGCAGCCGAAGTCCTGAACCGGCAGAGCGACGAGGGCGGCGACACCCGGTACGTGATGGTCGACTGGCAGATGGTGACGCCGGGAGCGAAGTTCAACGCGCCCGTCACGTTCTACTCCGACGACGACGTCGCGCAGGACGATTTCAACTGGCTGCTGTACGAGGAGGTCGAGGGTGGCGCACAGCCGCTCACTGAGATCAGCACCCAGCGCTACTACGAGAGCCAAATGATCCGACTCTACGAGTATCACGGCAGCGCGGCCGAGCCGGAGCCGATCGTCGTCAACTGGGATGACCAGCAGTTCCGGAGTCAGACGGGCGAGGCCGTCGACCTGCGGACGACCCCGGCCTCCCCCGAGGAGGAGTCCGTGATCGAGTTCGATACCATGGAGGAGGCGGAGGCGTTCGTCGACGAGCAGGGCGGTACGGCACAGATCGGCGGCGTCGGATCGAATCCCGAAGAGCGCGTCGAGGCGCTGGAGAACTACCGGCTGGTTCACGCGACGGAGAGCAGCGCCATGGAGTCACCCGGATACCTCCAGCGGGTGTTCCAGGACCAGCAGGCGACCGGACTGGGGGCTGACGAGCTCCGTGACACCACGCCGAGCTGGGTGAAGACGTTCGAGCGCGTTCCGTCCACGAGCGTCGAGGGGAGCGGCGCGGAGCCCAACGAGGAGGTCGAGGCGACCGTCGAGATGGAGATGCCGAACTCCGACGAGACGTTCGAGTACACGCAGTTCGCCGAGGCCGACGCGGACGGCGAGTTCACGCTGACGCTCCCGTACTCCACGACGGGCTACGACGAGTGGGGGCCCGACGAGGGGTACACGAACACAAGCGTACGGGCGGCCGGCCCCTACGAGATCACGACGGAGCCGACCACCGATGACGACCTGTACACGACCGAGCGTGTCGGAGAGGTCGACGTGACCGAGGGACAGGTCATCGGTGAGGACGACACGACACCGACCGTCGAACTCGAGGAGCGTATCCTCGACTGCCCCGCCGGCGATTCGGACTGCCCGATCGATTCGGAGGACGAAGGGAACGGAACCGATGGTGACGACAGTAACGAAAGCGAGACCGAGGACGGAGCCGACGAGAGCGGGGATGACGCCGCCGCGATCGACGCGTCGGCGTCCGTGGGAGTCGCGACCGTTGCCGGGACGGTCGGCGTCTCGACGAGTTCGCCTCGGGTGTGACCTCCTACCGCGATGGGTGACGTCCGAGAGTGGGTCGCACTGTATCTGAAGGGGGTCGCGATGGGGACTGCGGACGCGGTCCCCGGCGTATCCGGCGGTACCATCGCGCTGATAATCGGTATCTACGAACGGCTCATCGCCGCGGTCACCGCAATCAACCCGGAGCGGATCGGGCGGGTTCTCGCGGGAATCCGTCCGCGGAACGTTCCTGACGCCCGCGCCGCGTTTCACGAGATCGACGGAGCGTTTCTCGTCGTGCTCGTCGCAGGGATCGGTACCGCCGTCGTCGCAGTGTTGACCGGTGTCGACTACCTTCTTATGACCCGACCGGTCGCGACGTACGGCTTCTTTTTCGGGTTGATCGCCGCGAGCGCGGCGGTGCTTCTGGGTGGCGTCGAACTCGACACGCCTCGCCGGAAGGCGGCCGCAGTCGCCGGGTTCCTGCTCGCGTTTCTCGCTTCGGGCTACGCCTCGACCGCGCTCGGTAGCTCTTTGCCCGTCGTCTTCCTTGCGGGCGCGGTCGCCGTCAGCGCGATGATCCTACCGGGCGTCTCCGGCTCGCTGCTGTTGATTGTGCTCGGTCAGTACGACTACATGGCCGGTGCCGTCCGTGAGTTCGTCGGCGGACTCGCCGGGCTCGCGTTCGGCAGCGGCACCGACGTGCTCGTCGCGACGGGCCCACCGGTAGCAACGTTTCTCGTTGGGGGTATCGTCGGCGTGTTCTCCATCGCCCATGCCGTGAAGTACGCGCTCGCTCGCGCCCGAGCCGCGACGGTCGCCTTCCTCGTCAGCCTGGTCGTCGGCGCGCTCCGCGCCCCGCTCGTCGAGGTGTCGCTTCGACTCGCCGAGAGCGGGGAATCGTGGCGGGCCGCCGCACCGCGGTTCACGGCCGCGGCCGTCGGCGGAGCAGCCGTGGTCCTCGTGTTGAACCGATACTCGAGGACGATAGAGTACTGAAGCTCGGTGGCGGCAGTTTCTCGGTCGGTTCGGGGGTACGTCGCGAACGCCTGTGTGAGCGATGTCGGAGGCACGTCGCCCACTGGCGGATCCGTGTGGATATCCGATGTCCGAACCCTCTTGAGACACGCCCGCGAACGGACGGCGTGACGAACACCAACCGCGAGTGGCTTCTCGCCGAGCGGCCGGACGGCGAGCCCGACGTGGACTGCTTCGAACTCCGTGAGACGAACGTTCCCGACCCAGCTCCCGACGAACTCCTCGTCCGAACCCGGTACCTCTCGGTCGACCCGTACATGCGTGGCCGGATGCGTGACGTCGAGTCGTACGCCGAACCGTGGGACGTAGGCGACACGTTGAAGGGCGGCATCGTCGGCGAGGTCGTCGAGAGCGCGAGCGATGCGTACGACGCGGGCGACCTCGTGACCGGCGAGGGACGATGGGCCGACTACGCGACTCTCGACGCCGACGACGTAGCGCCGGTCGATCCCGCAGTCGCCGACCCGGAGGCGTACCTCGGCGTGCTCGGCATGCCCGGGCGAACCGCCTATTTCGGTCTGCTAGAGGTCGGGGAGCCCAAGCCGGGCGACACGGTCGTCGTCTCGGGGGCGGCGGGGGCGGTTGGATCGGTGGTCGGCCAGATCGCCACGCGGAACGGCTGCCGCGTGATCGGGTTCGCCGGCAGCGACGAGAAAACCGCGTGGCTCACGGACGAACTCGGCTTCGACGCCGCGATCAACTACAAACGGACCGACGACTACCGTGCCGCACTCGACGAGGCCGCACCCGGCGGCGTGGACGTGTACTTCGACAACGTCGGCGGACCGATCACTGACGCCGTGTTCACGACGCTGAACCTCGACGCGCGGGTCGCCGTCTGCGGACAGATCGCCCACTACAACGACGAGGAGATTCCGACCGGGCCGCGGAAGCTTCCGCAGATCATTCCCGTTCGAGCGCGGGTCGAGGGGCTGCTCGTCGGCGACTTCGCCACCCGGTTCGGCGAGGCGAGCGAGCGACTCACGGAGTGGGTCGCGAGCGGCGATCTCGAACACCGCGAGACGGTCGTAGAGGGGTTGGAGAACGCACCCGACGCCTTCCTCGGTCTCTTCTCGGGCGACAACATCGGTAAGCAGGTGGTGCGAGTGCCGTCATCGATGAACGAGTAGCGATCGGTCCCCACTGCTCGCCGCGAGCCGGTCACAGACGGTCAAGGGCTTCCTCGAGGTCGAACTGCTCCGTCGTCTCGGCGAAGTCGTCCGTGCGTCCGTTCGCCACCTCCGAGGCGTTGGTCGCGTCCGAGCCGGATGCGGGCTCCGCTGATGCGGGCTCTGACGTCGGCGTCACCACGCGCACGTGTTCGGCGTCGAGCGACTCCGCGGTCACCGTCGCATCGAACCGCTCGCGTTCCGTGGCCCGGCCCGTGAACGGTTCGACGTGCTCGACGCCGTCGACCGAACACGCCACCGCGAGACACACCGCCTCGCGGAGTCGGTCGACCGTCCCCCACCCGCTCGGCGGGACTCGGGGGAGGACCCGTTCGCGAAGCTGCCACGTCTCTATCACCAGCTCAGCGTCATGAGATGACATTACCCGACGTACGCCAGCCGTGAACGAGAGAGTTGTGGCCGCGCCCGGGCTTAGAACTGTTCGGCGACCGCGGCGACGACGGCGTCCTCCACGGCGTCACGCTCGCCCGAGAGGAACTCGATCTTCCCCTCGCGGAGGCCGGCCGTGGAGATGTCGGCAGCGGGTGCGATCTCAGCGGCACGCTCGGCGATCGCGCGGACAGAGACGTCCGCGGTCGCGCGGACGTACAGTTCGTCGGTCCCGATCCCGACCGTCGAGAGCGGCTCACCGTCGGCGTGACGACGGTGGAGGTCGTCGAGCAGCAGGGGCGTCGGCGGGAAGTCGTATCGGTGGGTGTAGCTGTCGGTGTCGAGGAGCGCGAACTCCACGCCGTCGACCGCCTCGGTGACGACGTTCGCGCTCGCGGTCTCGATCTCGGTTTCCAGCTTCTCGCGGAACTGCTCAGAGACGTGTGCGGCGAGGTCGCCGCCGTCATCGAACAGGAGATCCGTGATGAGCTCGCGTTTGTCCTGATACGACTGGTAGTAAGCCTCCAGCGCGACCGCCTCGCGGAGCTCGGCGACTCGTTCGAGGTCGTAGCCGGCGTCGCGTGCGAGGTCGACGTAGCGGTCAGGGGTGTCCGCCCAGTAGCTCACCGCAGGGAGGTGGACGAGGTCGTCGCGGACCTCGTCGTTGATGGCTGACGCGAGCGACGCGACGAGCGCGCCGGTCGAGAGGTCGTCGTCAACCGATTCGAGCTCCGGCGAGACCAGCGTGTCGACCGTCTCGCGGGTCTCCGGGTCGGCGACGGCGGCGTCGACCACGACCGCGTCGACGCCGTAGACGGAGAGCAGTTCGAGCCCGTCCGCGGACTCGACCGTGGAACCGGTTCCGACGAGGACGAACAGCGGGAGCTTCTCGTCGTGTCGATCCCGGTCCTGTAGCATTCGGGTGGCGTCGTTCGTCGCGTCGTTCATCCCGTAGACGGGATCCTCCAGCGGACGACGGGTGAAGTAGTGGTACTCCGCGTCGCTTTTGGCGTGCTCCTCGCGGATCAACGGGAGTACGGCCCGCTCGACCGCCGCCCCGGCGACGTAGCCGTCGGCGGTGGCGGGGTGTCGGACGACGACGGGGCGTGATTCGAGCACCGCACGCCGGATCGCCTCCGCGGCGTCCAACAACCCCTCGCCGAGCTCGGCGACCGCCTCGTCGCCGGCGAGCGGCGAGAGCCCCTCCGGTCGGGCCTCTGCCGTCAGCGCCTCCGCGAGTCGTCGGCGAACCGTTTCGGCCGCCTCACCGTCGAGGACGGCGAGCGCGTCGGTCTCGACCTGAAGGTCGCCGCGGCGGCGCTCGACCTCGCCGTCGATCCGGACCGCGTCGCCGATCTCGACGTCGGGGTACGCGCGGACGCCGGGCTCGACGAACGCGGCGGCGTCGACGACGCCGCTCTCGTCTCGGAGTTCGAAGACGGTCGGACCGCCGGTCTGACGCGCGCTCACGACCTCGCCCTCCAGCCGAACCGCGTCGCCGACGCGGTCGGTGAGGGCCTCGATGGCGACGCGTTCGAGCTCGTCGTCCTCGTCTCCGGCGTCGACATCGTCATCAGCGACCGCGATGTCGGCGTCCTCGTCGTCAGCGTCAGCTTCGATTTCGTGGTTGTCCTCGTCGTCAGTGCCGGCTTCGGCGTCAGTGCCGGCTTCGGCGTCGTGGTCGTCAGTGCCGGCTTCGGCGTCGTGGTCGTCAGTGCCGGCTTCGGCGTCGACCTCGTTCTCTGTCGCGTCGGCGTCCGCTTCGTCGTCGCTCCCGGCGGCGTCGGCACCGGACTCCTCGTCGGTCTCCGATCCGTCACCCTCGTCGTCCGCCTCCGGCGGGTACTCGGTGTCGCCGTCGTGGATCAGAACGCCGCGGAACTCGCGTTCGGTCTGTCGGATCGACCACGCGAGGTCGATGTTTCCGTTGTCACGGACGCCTTTCACCTGAACGAACACCTCGTCTCCGGGCTCCCACTCCAAGCTGTCGAGACGGCGGTCGAGTTCCGAGCGGTGGAGCAGTCCGGTGACGCCGGGTGCCAGATCGATGAACACGCCGAACTCGGCGTATCCGTCGACGACGCCGCGATAGAAACGGTCGGCGACGAGTTGGTCGGGCGAGTCTCCACGGAAGTCGTACACGACGTCCTGGTCGTGTAAGTTGTCCCAGTTCATGTCGCTGAGGTCGATTCGGTGTTTCGGCGTTCGGACGCGATGTTCTCCTCGTGACTGTCACGGGGACGATCGCGGACGGAGACGCTGCGAATGGCGCGCTGATACATTTATGTGTACCCAGAAGGTCACGCCTAAAACGGTTGTCGAAAGTCGACCGGTCCCCCTCAGTCGGAGACGCGGTTCACCCGCCGAACAGCCCTCGCGCCGCGGCGACGACTCGATAGCCGACTCCGTAGCCGAGCACCGCCGGTGGGGCCGCGGCGATCAGCGTCCGGATCGGGGTGGTCCGGTGGACGACGCTGACGCCGAGACACAACAGGAGTCCCGCGTAGACGCCACAGGCGATCCGGAGCGCGGGGATCGGTGGTCCGGCGAGCGCCATCGGTGCGCTCGCGTACGCGACCAGTTGCACGGTCTCGCTGACGCCCCCGCGGTCCCGGGAAGGCGATCGATCTCCGACGTCGATGCTGGCGACGATCAACGACACCGTCGCCACCGCCGCGGTCAGGTGGAGTCCGACCGGAGCCGCCAGCGCAGTAACGACCAGCACGACGACGACCGCCGAGAGGGCGACTGACT
Organism: Halorubrum alkaliphilum; assembly: GCF_017873815.1. Lineage (GTDB taxonomy): Archaea > Halobacteriota > Halobacteria > Halobacteriales > Haloferacaceae > Halorubrum > Halorubrum alkaliphilum. Next base: position 185,623 of record NZ_JAGGKQ010000003.1, read on the forward strand.
CGGCGATCGCCGGCACAATGCCCGGATCCGCGAGGACCCAGCCGATCGTGTAGGCGGCGGCCACGACCGCGGCAAACGTCAGCCCGGGCGCCTGGTCCCCGGGGCCCACTCCGTTCGTGAAGAACCGGCGCGGGCGAACCAGTACCTCGATCCACGCGCGAGTCAACCCACGGGGGCCGCGGGCGCGTCCTCCCTCCGGATCGGTCGTCCACGATGTCACGTCTCCCGATAGGACCGCCCGGAATAACGGGGTTCCGATCCCGGACGACCTTCCCACGGCTCCCCCGAGACGCTCTCGGAACGACTGATATCAGTGCTGATAGTCGGCGGGTAAACCCTTATACGAGCCCGGACGGAGTTGCCCACGAATGAACGGGTTCCGGGTCGACGACCGCGCTTTCACCCCGCTGGCGGGAAGCGGCGTCCTCGTCGGCGTCGTCGTGTTGCTGCTCGCCGTCGTCGGTGCCGCGGTGTTCGGACTCATCGACGGGGTCGCCCCGCCCGACGCCGAGTTCGAAGTCGAACACGAGAGCGGGGACATCGTCGTCACCGCGCTCGGCCCCGATCCGGTCCCCGCCGAGGAACTGTACGTCCGCGGAGAGGACCCGAACGAGGAAGTGACCTTCGGCGCATGGCCCGGCGACGGCGTCGTACGGCCGGGCGATCGGATCACGGTTCCCGAGGCGACCGGCAACGAGGATCTGGAGATAGTGTGGGAGCCCGTTGCGTTCGCCCGAACCGAGACGCTCGCCAGCTACAGCGAGAACGACGTCGACACCGACGGCTGGGACGAGGCAGACCCCCTCGGCTCCGACCCGCTCGACTGAGCGGCGAAGGAACCTCATAACCGTATCTAGTTACAAATATCGTTCGCGAAGCCGTGAGAGATTTCTGAACGCGTTCAAGTCGGTACGGCCCATACCCCGTTCAGATGCCGTTTTTTTCCGATCTCTCTTCCTCCCGTCGTCTCGAATTCGGCTCGAAGGAGATAACGGGGGCGATAGGGGATTCGCTTACGGTTCTCCCGCTGGTCATCGCGCTCGCGCTCCTCACAGACGTATCGCTCCCACACGTGTTGTTCGCGTTCGGGGTCTTCCAGATCGTCTGGGGGGTTGCGTACGGGTTGCCGATCTCGGTGGAGCCGATGAAGGCACTGGTTGCGCTCGCCATCGCCGGAGCTCTCACCTACGCCGAACTCGCGCTGGCCGGACTGGTTCTGGCGGTCGTCCTCCTCGCGATCGGACTCACGGGGACCTTGGCGAGTCTTGAGCGCTGGATCGGCGAACCCGTCGTCCGGGGCGTCCAGTTCGCCGTGGGGCTGCTCCTGTTGGAGACCGGTCTCCGGCTCGCGGGCGAGGACCCGTTTCTCGCCGGCGTGGGAGTGGTGATCGCCGCCGTGACCGTCCTCGTCGGCCATCGGAACGCCAGCGCGTTGGCAGTTCTGGCCGCCGGTGCGCTGGTCGCCGTCGGGACGGCAGGGCTCCCGTCGCCACAGTGGCCCGGTCTCCCGCCGGTGCCACCGATCGCCCAGGGGTTCACGCGGGGAACAGTTGAGGGCGTGTTCGCACAGCTGGCGATGACGATCGGCAACGCGGCGCTCGCCACCTCGCTACTGTTCGCCGACCTGTTCGACGAGGACGTCTCTCCGGACGACCTATCGACGAGCATGGGAGTAACGAACCTCGTTGCGGTCCCGATCGGGGGGATCCCGATGTGTCACGGCTGTGACGGCGTCGCCGGAAAACACGAGTTCGGAGCGCGGACCGGTGGAGCCAACGTCGTGTTGGGCGTGTTCTATCTCGGTGCCGTGTTCGTCGCGACGACGGCACTGTTGGGAGCGTTCCCGCTGGCGATGCTCGGCGTGTTGCTCGCGGTCGTCTCGGTGTCGCTCGGGAAGAGCGTGGTGCGCTCCTCGAACCTCGCGCTTTCAGCGAGCATTGGACTCCTGACCCTGTTCACGAACCTCGGCATCGCCTTCCTCGTCGGCGTCGTCGCCCATCTGGTGCTCGAACGCGTCTCACGGAGTGACTGAACGACCCTCGATCGGAGCGAGACGGACCACGAGGGGTCCCGCCCGCTATTCGACCGACGCCCACTCACCCTGCTCGTCCGAGCGCTCGATCGCGTCGAGCACGCACTGGACCCGATACGCCTCCTCGAAGGAGGGGGAGAACTCCTCGCCCTCCGCGACCGACGAGAGGAACTCGTAGTTCTCGTGGACGAACGTGTGCTCCCAGCCGAGCACGTGGCCCGGCGGCCACCAGTGGTCGACGTACGGGTCCGTCTCGTCGGTGACGAGGACGGTTTCGTAGCCGCGGGTTCCCTCGTGGAGCACTTCCAACTCGTTGAGCCGTTCGAGCGAGAACTTCAGACTGCCCTTCGAGCCGTGGACGTGGATCGTGTGGTCGTTCTTGTGACCGGTCGCGAACCGCGAGGCCTCGAAGGTCCCCGTCGCGCCCGACTCGTAGGCGACCTGCGCGCTGAAGGCGTCGTCGACGGTCACGTCACGATACTCCTCGATATCCCCGTCGTCGCCGAGCACGGGGCGCTCGTCGACGAACGTCGTGAGGTGTCCCGAGACGCGATCGATCCCGCCGACCGCGTCGCCGAGAAGGAACCCGGCAAGATCGATGGTGTGTGCGCCGAGGTCGCCGAGCGCGCCGGAGCCCGCAAGCTCCTCGTCCATTCGCCACGCCCACGGCGCTTCGGGGTCGACGAGCCAGTCTTGGAGGTATCGGCCGCGTACCTGTCGGATCTCGCCGATTTCGCCGTCCGCGATCAGGCCCCGCGCGTATCGGATCGCCGGCACGAACCGGTAGTTGAACGCGCAGCCGGCGGGCACGTCGGCGGCCGCGGCCGCGTCGCGCATCCGCTCGGCACCCGCAAGCGTGGGCGCGAGCGGCTTCTCACAGAGGACGGGTACGCCGGCTTCGAGCGCCGCGACCGAGGGCTCCACGTGGACGTGGTTCGGCCCGAGGTTGTAGAAGACGTCCACGTCCTCGATGGCGTCCGCCCAGTCGGTCGCCGTATGCGAGAAGCCGAACCGGTCGGCCGCCGTCGCGAGCGCCTCCTCGTCCCGCCCGACGAGCGTGTGCCGCTCGATCGCCGGCGCGTCCGGGAAGAACATCGGGAGCCGCGCCATCGCGTTGGCGTGCGCCTTGCCCATGAACCGATACCCCAGAACGCCGACCTTCAGCGGTGTGTCGGTCATCATCATGCCCAGTACGCCTCACCCGGTTCCGTCTCGAAGACGGCTCGCGAGAGGACGTCGACCGCCTTCTCCAGTCCCTCCCGCGAGGAGGTGAGCGAGTCCTCGTGTTCGATCGAGAGCGCCCCCTCGTAGCCGACCATCCGGAGCGTCGAGACGACGTCCTTCCAGTGGCTCTCGTCGTGACCGTAGCCGATGGAGCGGAACAGCCACGACCGGTCGGGCTCGTCGGTGTACACGGTCGTGTCGAGAACCCCCTTCAGGCGGACGTTCGACTCGTACACCTTCGTGTCCTTCGCGTGGAAGTGGTGGATCGCGTCGTGCTCGCCCAAAAAGCGGATCGCCTCGGTGATGTCGATGCCCTGCCAGTAGAGGTGTGAGGGGTCGAAGTTCGCGCCGATCCGCTCGTTGGTCGCCTCGCGGAGCGCGAGCAGCCCTGTCGGCTCGTAGACGAGCATGTTCGGGTGCATCTCGATGGCGACGTCGACGCCGTGGGCGTCGGCGTGCTCCGCGAGGTCGGCCCAGTAGGGGATCGCGACCTCGTCCCACTGGTACTCGTGGGCCTCCGCGTGCTCGTTCGGCCACGGGGCCGTGATCCAGTTCGGCGTCGAGTCGCCGGGTGCGCCCGCCGGCAACCCGGAAAAGCAGGTGACCGTGTCGACGCCGAGCTGGTCGGCCAGCTCGATCGCCTCACGCAGCTCGCGGTCGGCATCGTCGGCCCGCTCCTCCTCGGGATGTAACGGGTTGTTGTGGGTCGCCAGCGCGGAGATCCGGAGGTCGTACTCATCGAGCAGCTCGTCGAGCTCCGCCTGCGCGCGGTCGTCGTCGAGGTACGCCTGACGGTCGATATGTCCCTCCCCCGGCCAGCCGCCGACGCCGAGTTCGACCGCGTCGACCCCGAGGTCGGAGAGGTACGCGAACGCTTGGTCGATCGACTGATCGCCGAGTGGAACGGTTAGTACGCCGAGGTCCATACCCGGGGATCGGACAACCGGCCGAATAAGTGTTCAGGTAGTTTCCCGGCTCTCTCGATCCGGACGTTCGGATCCCGCACGATCCACGGTCTCCGGCGGACGAACCACATGAGGTTTTAACGGGTGGAGCGTGTATGACGGGTATGGGAATCCTCTCGCGCGCCTCCTACGTCATCCGCTCGAAGATGAACGCCCTCCTCAACCGGGCGGAGGATCCGACGGAGACGCTCGACTACTCGTACGAACAGATGCGCGACGAGCTCCAGGACGTCAAACAGGGTATCGCGGACCTGACGACCCAGAAGAAGCGGCTGGAGATCCAGAAGCGCAAGCTCGAAGAGAACGTCGAGAAGCACAACCGACAGGCTCGCGAGGCGGTCCAGCAGGACCGGGACGACCTCGCGCGGAAGGCCCTCGAAAAGAAGAAATCGAAGATGAGCCAGATCGAGGAGCTGGAAGGACAGATAGCCGAGCTCAACGGCACGCAGGAACAGCTCGTCGACAAGAAGAACGAGCTCCAGAACCGGATCGAGGAGTTCCGCACCAAAAAGGAGACGATGAAGGCCCGCTACGAGGCGGCCGAGGCCTCCTCGCGCGTCTCGGAGGCGATGACCGGCGTCGGCGACGAGATGGAGGACGTGGGCCGTTCCATCGAACGGGCCGAGGAGCGGACCGAGGAGATGGAGGCGCGCGCGGAAGCGATGGACGAGCTTCAGGACTCGGGGGCCTTCGAGGACGCGCTCTCCGACAAGGACGACATCGACCGCGAGCTCGACGGGCTCACGACGAACAGCGAGGTCGACTCCGAGCTGGAGACGCTGAAAGGCGAGCTCGGAAAGGCGGACCCGCCGGCCGAGAACACCGGGGAGAGCGAATCCGCGACCGACGAGGAGATCGACGCCGAGCTCGACGACCTCCAGACGGACCTCGACGAGTCGGATCTGGAGGCCGATCTCGAGGACGACGATCTCGATATCGACTTGGACGAGGAGGTCGAAACAGACGTGGAGCTGGAGGAGTCGGAAGTCGACGCAGACGAGCCACGAAACTGAGACGCTGATACCGGGTTTTGATCGCGTCCCGTCGCTCCCGACTATCAGCCGTGCGTGTATCCGCGATCGGGGAGCGCGTCACCGTCGACGGTGACGCCTCCATCGGCACGCGTGACAGTCCCGACTCGGGTAAGACCCGCGGGACACGTCTCGCGAAGTCTTTCGATGGCGTCCGGCGGGACCGTACAGACGAGCTCGAAGTCCTCGCCGAAATGGGCCGCCAGCTCGAACCGGTCGGCGGTGTCGCTCGTGGCGTCGTCGGTGCCGCTTCCTTCCACCACGTCGTCGACGGCGGGATGAACCGGGAGGGCGTCGCGGTCGAGCGAGACGCCGACCTCGCTCGCCTCCGCGAGCTGGTGAAGCGACCGGGCGAGGCCGTCCGAGGAGTCCATCATTGCCGTCGCGGATCCGGCGAGGACGCGACCGTCGGCGACCCGCGGCGTGAAGCGAAACAGGTCGTTCGCACGGTCGACCGCGGCCTCGGTTCCGCGCTCGAACAGCCGAAGCGCCGCGGCCGACCGCCCGAGTTCCCCGGTGACGCAGACCGCGTCGCCGGGGTTCGCCCCGGAGCGATACACCGCTCCCGCCGCCGTCACCGATCCGATCGCGGTCGTCGCGGTGGTGAACTCCGTGTGGGTGTCGAGGTCGCCGCCCACGTACTCGCCGCCGACGGTCTCACAGACGTCGACCGCGCCGGCGACGAACCGGTCCAGCTCGGTCGGGTCGAACGCCTCGTCGGCGTAGACGGCCACCGCCGCCGTCGCTTCGGCCCCCATCGCCGCCACGTCCGAGAGGGACGCGCCGACCGCGCGCCAACCGGCGGTGTACCGGGTCGACCCGGGCGGAAAGTCGGTTCGCTCGTGGAGCATGTCCGTCGTGATCACCGTGTCGTCGACGACGGCCGCGTCGTCGCCAGCGTGCGGGAGGTCGGCGGCGAGTCGTCGAAGGGCGTCGCGCTCGTTCACGGGGGAACGCACGGCACCCGCACGAATATAACGGATCGGTCCGCGAGGACGCTCGACCGAAAGCAAGTGTGGTTCGCGGTAGCACCAACCAATTAAGGAGATAAGACAACATATCGTACATTATCATGATCTATCGTTATGTTTATTATCCCGTCGCCGGACGTTCCGGTTACGATGTCAGTACCAGTACGCGGGCGCACGGCGACTCGACGGACGAACGGATCGAACGCGGGACCACCACCACGACCACCCATACGACCGGATGATGACACCTAACGACACGACACCGACCGACCCGGCACCAACCGACACGACGAACCGAGCCGAAACGAACGCCGACGATCGATTCGCGAGCGAGTCCACAGACGCCGCTCGCCGCTCTGCTCGGACGCGCGGACGGACGGCTGCGTCGACAGCGGTCCCGATGGCGGCGGGGCGCTCGGGGCCCCGCCCCGACACGACGACGTTCACGTGTGGCGCGCGAGAGCGACCCGCCGACACACGGACGGGGTAACCGAACCCCCCTCGTCGACCGAGAGCGGCGGAGTTTTCCGCCTGCCGCCCGCGCTGGTGGTATGGACGACGATCTCATCGACGAGGCCGGCATGGCCCGATCGCGGTACACCCGCCTCCCGGGCAAGGGGTTCTTTTATCCCGATTCGCTCGACGACGAGCGTGCGGAGCGGCGCGCGCGCGAGGCCATCGAGGGCAGCGAGGCGGTCGTGATCGCCGACGGCGACGCCGACGGACTCGCCTGTGCGGCGATGATCCGCGAGACGTACGACGCCGCGCTCGACGTCGAGGCGTTCGAGGCAGCCATCGCCGAGCGACTGGCTGACGGGGACGAGGAAGAAAGGAACGACGAGGATGATGGTGTAGGAACTGAGGACGACGAGGATGATGGTGCGGGGGCCGAAAGCAACGTCGACGATCCCACCGAACACCCTCACACGCTCTCCTCGGTCGGGTTGGTGCCGGCGGGGCCGTACTCGCTCGACACCGCGCTCGAACGCGTCGTCGCGTACGCGGACGACGACATCGATCTGTACGTCTGTGACCTCTGTCCCGACGAGTTCGAGCTGATAGCCGACCAACTCGAATCACTCGCAGGCTCGACCGCGTCGATCCGGTGGTTCGACCACCACCAGTGGGACGAGTCGGTCGCGGACGCGGTTCGGGAGGCGGGCGTCGACCTGACGATCGGCGAGTCAGACGAGGAGTGTACCGCGGACGTGACGCTCCGGTCGCTCCCGTACGAGTTCGAGGACCGATGGAGCGAGTTGGCCGTCGTCACGCGCGACCACGACCTCTGGATCAAGGAAGACCCCCGCTCGGACGACCTCGCGGACTACTCCTACTGGGCCGGCAGCGAGGAGTACGCGACCGTCGTCGGCGCGTACGGCGCGGACCTCCCGGAAACGGTTCTCGAATACGTCGAGTCCCGTCGGGTCGAGAAGGCGGCCCGAATCGATGCCGCGGTCGACCGAGCGATCACTCACGAGGTGGGCGACTGGCGCGTCGCGGTGACGTACGGCCGGTGTTCACAGAACGAGGTCGCCGAGACGTTACGCGAGCAGGGGGCCGACGCCGCCGTGATCGTCAAACCCGCCGGCTCGGCCTCGATCCGCGGATCGGAGGACTTCCAGCACGCCCACGAGGTCGCCGACAAGGTGAACGGCGGCGGCCACCCGCAGGCGGCCGGCTGTAAGCCGGATATCTACGACGATATGCTGGATTACGCCCATCACTGGACCACCGACGGGCAGGCCTGTAAACGCGTGATCCTCGCCGCGTTCGAGGCGGTCGCCGAGGAGGTCGCCGCCGGAGAGACCGACGATATCCCTGACGACGACGGGTAGCGGCCGACCGCGGTCGACGTAGATCCGCTAGCGCTTATAAATACGAGAGGTCGATTGAGCGTGTTCGTGTCGTCAGCGGCGATCCGTGACCGACGGTGTGAAGTTCCGATCAGGTGGCTCCGTTGAAATCAGTAGAAAGTGACGTTTCTCTCTCCCTGCGGCCAGTACAGACGCGGTCGTGAGTGATGGCGGGAGTGGGTCTCGCAATACGGTTTGGTAGGTGTTTATAAGTGGGGTACTGGTGTTGCTGGCGGCTGTTTATAAGTAGATGGTGCTGTGGTGAGCGGCTCTGCTTCTCCAGCTGTTCATTTATAAGCGGTTAGCGACAAATCGTCGGTGAAGACTTCCAAAGCCCCAGCCTGCTCCGGTCGAGGGGCTCGCTGCGCGCTCAAAAGGGCTCGCTATGCTCGCCCTTTTGAGTGCTTGCGTCACCCGTCTTCCCGGAGCAGGCTGCCCCTTTGAGCCCCACCCCGCACAGCACCCGCACCTCACGCCTCCCCAGCCTCGCCGGAACGGCGCTTAAAGCGCCGTTCCGGGCTCCAGCGAGAATCGAAGATTCTCTGGCAGCCGGCGCGCCACCGCGGTGTTCATTTATAAACGATCGTCGCAGCCGCTCACAGTCCTTTTAAATACGATCACGTTGCTGCCGATTTGAGAGACCCACTCCCGGAATCGATCACTACGCACTCGTCACCGAACGGGTGTTTCAGACAGTATTGTATCTGAAAACGGGTTTTCAACGAAGCCACGCAGGCTCATAAACGCCGTCGAACCGAGTCCGCTCGTTACGACGACGTCGGCGACATGCTGATGTTCAGGCTCTTCTGAACGAGCTGGGTGAACGCCATCGAGCAGAAGAAGTACCAGACGATCCACATCTGGATCGGCCCGATGATCCCCGTCTCCCAAGTGATGCTTCCGGCGAATGGGACGACGAGCTCTTGGGCAGCGATCGCCGGGTAGGCGGCCTCCGCGCCGCGGTAGCCGACGACCCAGAACATCCAGAGGAACGCCGGAATGGTGAGAAACATGATCCACACCATCGGGCGGAACTGCTCCTTGAACATCCCGAGCTGATCGCCCATCGCCTCCATCTGCTCCTCTTGGATGGCGTCGAGCGCCTCGTCGTCGTCGCGCTCCTTCGCCTCCTTGCGGCGCTCTTGGATGTCCTTCATCCGGTCCTGATACATGCTCATCTTCTCCATGTCCATCAGGCCGGCGCGCAGAAGCGTCGAGTACAGCCCCGTCGCCAGCGCGAGCACCATGATGACGACGTAGAAAGGAACGATCCCCATCAACGGCCCGAAGACGAGGTCGATGGAGCCGGCTATCAGGTTCCGGACGGGCGCGACCGCGTAGCCGACGAACGCGCCGAGCGTCGCGACCAGCGCCAGCTTGTCCCACTTCGTCCACGACGTGGTCTCGGGCGTCTCGAAGTCGCCGCCGCTCGTGAGGTCGTCGTCCTCCTCCAACCCCTCCTCGATCCCGTCGAGGTCGGCGATCGCGAAGCCGGTTTCCCCGTCGACGAGGATTTCCTTCTCGATGAGCCGGCCCCACTGCCCGCTCGTGATCTCGTCGCGGACGTCCACCCACTGGACCTCGCCGTCGTCGGCGCGATCGAGGACGACCCCGAGTGCGTCCCGCATCTCGCTGTCCTCCCGGACCAGCGACCGAACCCGCCGTTCGACCTTGCTCATTACAACACAGTTCGTAGCCGATGGTTAAGAACCTTGTAGGATCGTCGTCTACACGGTCGGTATCATAGATCGACCCGCTCGATCCTGTGACCCGATGACTGCCTTATGGCTCGATGACGTCGCGGATCCGGTCGAAGACCTCTTCGGGGGTCGCCTCGCCGTCGATCTCGACGAGGTCGCCCTCCTGCCGGAAATGCTCGATGACGGGTTCGGTGTTCTCCCGGTATACCTCCAGCCGATCGCGGACCGTGTCCTCCTGGTCGTCCTCGCGCTGGACGAGTCGCTCCCGGATCGTCTCGTCGTCGGGCCAGTCGAAGTCGACGTGATAGATCTCGCCCGTCTCGGGATCCATCCGTCGACCGGTTAGTCGATCGACGAGCACCTCGTCGTCCACGTCGAGGAAGACGACCGCATCGAGGTCGGTGATATCGGAGAGGTACTCGGCCTGATCGAGGTTCCGCGGGTAGCCGTCGAGAACGAACCCGTCGGCGTCCGATAGCGCGGTCTTCACGATCTCGTTGACGACCGGATCCGGGACGAGTTCGCCCGCCTCCATGAACGAGCGGGGCGTCCCGAACTCGGTCTCCATGTCCTTGTTCGCGCGGAGCGCGTCGCCGGTCGTGACGTGATCGATCCCGTACTCCTCGGCGAGTTTCTTGCTCTGGGTTCCCTTACCTGCGCCCGGCGCGCCCAACAGCAGGATCCGATGACTCATGTTCGAGCGCTCGCCGCCCGCACGTAAAGCCTTGAAGATCGCCGCCAACGACTGCCGGTTGGCACGGGCTCGTTCGATCGGGACCCGAGCCGGCTATCCTTCCCGTCTCGCTCACTCCACATCTCGCTCACTCCGCGTCGTTCAGGCGGAGCGCCATCTCCAACTCGAAGCTCTCCGCGTTCGAGGTCTCGAAGCCGATCTTCTCGTACAATGAGACCGCGGCCCGATTCCACCGTTCGACGGTGAGCCACACCTTTTCGATTCCTGAGGTCTGTCCGTGGCCCAGCAGCGTACGGATGAGATGCGTCCCGATACCGGCGCGTTGGTAGGTCTGGTGGACGAAGATGGCGAGTTCGTACACCGCCGCCTCGTCGGGGACGAGCGTCGCGTGGCCCGCGGCGTCGTCGCCACACCACGCGATTACGTTGAGGCAGTCCTCGGCGAGGATCGCGTCCAACCAGTCGCGGATCCGCGTCTCGCCGCCGGGGGGGATCCCCTGCGCTCGGTCGGCCGGATCGAAGGAGTCGTACATCGTGACGAGCGCCTCGTAGGCTGCCTCCGAGCCGTCGTACGGGCGAACCTCGATCTCCCGATCCTCACGGTCGACGAACGTCACCGGCGGTGCCGGAAAGTCCTCCGTCACCTCGTCCGGATACCGTCGGTCGCTCATCTGACGAGCGTGACCGAGGTTTTGGCGTTCAACAGGACGAACTCGGCTATCGGCCCGATCGTGATCTTTCCCATGGGACTGGTGGTGCCGCCTCCGAGGACGACCTCGTCGAACGCCTCGCGCTCGGCGATCTCGACCAGTCGGCTACCGGGATCACCCTCGACTCGGCGGACCTCGGCGTCGATCCCGGCTTCGGCGATCGCCTCCTCCGCACGCTTGACCATGTCATCGGTATCGGTCGAGGAGTCGGGGTTCTCGACGACCGCGACGGTGAGATCGTCGTCGGCCAGCGCGGCCCGATCGACCGCCCGATCGAGGGCGCGGATCGAGTCGTCGCTTCCGCCGACCCCACAGAGTACCTTCATACGCACCCACTCACGGCCGGGGAAGAAAAGCGTTCGCCGGCGGCACCGACAACCCTTTTGTTCACACGCCGAGTGGTGTCGATATGAACGACTCCTCCGGCTCTCCGGCGGACGTCCCCGACGATGAGGGGGCCGGCAGCGACGCGGACGTGGCGGACGCGAGCGACGCGGACGAGAACGGCGGCGTCGACGAGGCCGGCAAGGCGGACGGAACCGGAGGCGACGATCTCCCGCCGGACGTCCGAAAGTACGAGCGGTTCAAGAAGATGGACGGCGCACGCTACGAGCGCGTTAACGATTTCCTCCGGGACCGAACCTACGTTACGGCCCGGGAGTGGGCCATCGCGCGGCTCTGTGCGGACTTCCGGACGGAGACCGGCGTCGAAATGACGAAGATCGGCGAAAACCTCCCGGAACTCGTTCCCTTCATGACGGACACGTACACTCCGCAGGCGGTCAATCAGGCTCGATACTCCTTCGAGGAGAAGGTGACCAAGTCCGGGGCGACGTTCCTCTACGGCGCGATGTCCGGCTTCTTCACCGCCGAGGACCTCGACGAAATGATGTACGAGGTGACCGAAGTCGCGAAGTTCCTCCTCGAAGTCGAGGGCGTCGACCTCGCGGTCGCCGACGAACTGGAGGCCGAGGACCGGATCAGCGAGGTGATGCGCGAGGTGCGCGCTTCCTCGGCCGATCTCCGTGGCGAGGAGGTCCGCTGTCCGGAGTGTGGCCACGTCCACGAACCGACGGAGGACTGACCGTGCCACCCGATCACGATGCCGGGATCCTCGATGCCATCTCGGATGCGGCATTGGTCGTCGACGAAGACGGAACGATCGAGTCCGGGAACGGGCACGTCGAGGCGGTGTTCGGCCGGCCGAGCGAGGCTCTGGTCGGACGGGACGTCGCGGACGTGCTGGTCGACTCCGGGGATCCCGACGAGTTCTCGTGGGACCGGTACTTTCGGGACCCGACTGCAGTGTCGATCGCGGACGGGCCGGACCTGTACGCCCGTCATGCCAGTCACCGCGAGGGAGCCGATACCGATGCGGACGACGATATCGATGAGAGCGACGATGCCGACGCGGACGCGACGATCCCCGTTCGGATCGGGTTAACGCCGGTCGATCTCGACGGGGAGACGCGGGTGGTCACGACCGTCGTGGACTTCAGCCGCGAACGTGCCCGAAACGTCGAGCTCCACCGTCGGACCGAGACGCTCACGGCGCTCCACGGCGCGACACAGGAACTGCTGAAAACGACCGACAGGGAGGCTGCCGCAAAGGCAGCCGTCGAGTACATCGACGGCGTGCTCGGTCTCTCGATCGCCGCCATCTGGCTTCACGACGAGGAGACGGACACCCTCGAACCGGCGGCGTGGACGGACGCGTCCGACGACCTGATCGGAGAACACCCGACGTATACCGCCGGCGAGAACAGCCTCTCGTGGGAGGCGTTCGAGACGGGCGAACCCAGATACGTCCCGAACGTACACGACGATCCCGACCGTCACAATCCCGACACGCCGATCCGAAGCGAGCTGATCGTCCCGCTCGGTCGGTACGGGGTGTTGAACGTCGGGTCGGCGGAGCCCGACGCGCTCGACGCGCCCGACCGGACGGTCGCGAGGCTATGGGGGGCGAGCGTCACGATGGTGTTCGTCCGGATAGAGCGGGAACGACAGCTCCGCGCCCGCGAGGCGGACGTCACTCGCGAGCGCGACCGGCTCGAGGAGTTCGCGAGCCTCGTCTCTCACGACCTCCGGACCCCGCTCAACGTCGCGGCGGGGCACGTCGAGATCGCTCGCGAGACGACCGACGGTGCGGACGACGAGCTCGCGACGGTCGCCAGCGCGCTCGACCGCATGGAGGCGATCATCGCGGATCTGTTGACGCTCGCTCGTCAGGGGAACGTCGTCGACGAAGCGGAGCCGGTTCGGCTCGCGACGCTGGTCGAGGAGGTGCGAACGACCGTCGGCATGGATCCGGACCGTATCGTCGTCGCGGACGACGTGATCGTCTCGGCCGACCGAAGTCGACTCGCGCAGCTGTTCGAGAACCTGCTCGGAAACGCGGTCCGGCACGCCGGCGACGACGTGGTCGTCACGGTCGGTTCCCTCCCGGACGGCGACGGGTTCTACGTCGCGGACGACGGCCCGGGCATCGACCCGGATCGACGCGAGGAGGTGTTCGAGGCGGGCGTAACCACCGACGACGACGGGACCGGGTTCGGCCTGAAGATCGTCGCGGAGATCGCGGACGCACACGGCTGGAACGTCGATATCGTCGAGAGCGACGACGGGGGGGCGTGTTTCCGGTTCCACGATAGCGAGGTGATCGACGCTGATCGCGGACGTTCGGGGGGGTAGATCGGAGTCGAACGCCTAGGACAAATCGGAGTCGAACGCCGCGAGCGGCCGCGTTGACAGTCCCTCGGAGCTCGATAGCACGTCGACGTTCGGCTCCCGATCGACCCCCGGGAGATCGACGTCGATCCGCCCCTCGCCGGTCAGACCGTCCTCCGAGACGCGCGTGATGACGCGGTACGTCCCTGGTACCGCCGTGATCCCCCGCAACTCGATCGCCCGCCGTGCGTTGACCGTCCGGGTTGCGTCCAGTATGGTCGCCCCGTCAACGAGTGGTGATACCGCTTCCGACGATTCGTGACGAATCACCTCGACGTCCATCTCGCGTGGGCGGTCGAGAACGTTACAGAGGCGGACGCCGAGCGGCGTACTGGTGGTTTCGTCGTTTCCGTCTTCCGCGTTCGCGTCGTTGCCGTCCTCGGACCCCCCCTCGGCCTCGTTTTCCGGGACTGCGTCGTCCGCGCTTTCCGGGACTGCGCTCGTTTCGACACGTTCGCGCTCGACGGAGAGCCGGATCGTCTCCTCGTCGGTGACGCGATAGGGGACGGGAGGGGAACGGATCTCGTCGGCAGAGTGGCCTCCGTCCTCCTCACGATGGACCGTCCCGACGTGTCGTGCGGTGACGTGATAGCCGCCGTCGGTCTCATGGTCGAACGTCGCCGTCGTCGTCAGGTCGACGGCCGTCGCCCCGGCGTCGGCGTAGACGTTGTGCGTACGCGCCGCCTCGAACTCGGCCACGTACCCGACGACGGATGACTCGGTGAGCGACTCCGGCCGGTCCGGCCGTTCACGCTCGGCAAGCGACGGGTTCACGATGCCGATCCGCTCGACGCAGCCACCGCTCCCGGCGAGCGTGACGGCCCCGCTGATCGCCCCGACGGCCCTCACGAGAACCCCACGTCTGTCCATGCTCGGGTGCTGTACCGGGGCCCGCAAAAGGACACGGGTGACACAAAGAGCCGTTTTCGTCACCGGCGCGAACCTCCTCGTCAGCCGTTCTCAATGGAGGCGGAGGCACGGCCCGTCAGTCGTCCGCGACCCCGGCCACTGCGCCGTCGTCGTATCCCGGGACCGTCCCGTCGTCGTTCCAACCGCGGATCTCGTAGTAGGTCGACAGCGCCTCGTCGAACCCGTCGATGTCGTAGGGGAGCTCGTCGTCGCCGCGGTCGAAGCCGCGGGCGTTGTTGAACGCGCGCTCCAACTGGACGATCCGGCCGCCGAGCTCAAGTAGGTCCTCGTAGTCTCCGTCGAGCAGGGCGGCGAGCCGGTCGTCGGTGACGACCCCTCGCGAGAACTTGCAGATCACCGCGGAGTCGAGCACGGCGTTCCGGTTCTCCTTGGCCACGAGTTTAGGTGGTTTCCCCGCCAGCCCGGTCGGATCGAGGGCCTCGTCCTTGCCGACGAGCGGGTACTCGTACGGGTAGAACTCGCCGTACATGTGGTCGGCACCGCGGTTCGAGGTCGCGAATCCGAGCCCCTGTCCGTTCAACGTTCGACCGTCGTGTCCCGGGAACGGCATCCCCTTGACCGTCCAGTCGTCCACGTCGAACGCCTCGTGGGCGCGGTGGACGCCCTCGGCAAGCACGTCCCCGACGCCCTCACGATGGGCGATCCGTTCGACGAGCGAGTGGACCAGCTCCGCGTTGCCGAACTCGCCCTCGGATTCGAGGTACATCGAGACGACGTCGCCACAGGAGATGGTGTCCATCCCGAGTTCGTCACACAGCTCGTTCGAGCGCATGACGTCGACGACGTCGTCGACGCCGGCGTTGCTACCGAACGCCATCACCGTCTCGAACTCCGGGCCCTCCGTCTCGATCCCCCGCACCTCGTCGCGCGTCGGAAGCTTACAGGCGAACGCACACTGCGAACAGGTCCCCTTCTTGTACTTCTTCTCCTCGACGCGGTCCCCGGATATCCCTGCCGCACCCTCGAAGGACGTCTCCGAGAAGTAGTACGAGGGAAGCGCGTCCACCTCGTTGGCGAGCTCGGTGACGCTCGCGGTCCCCTGCCGCTTCATGATCGAGTCGGAGGTCGCGGCCTCCCGGTGGACGTCTCCCGCGTCGTCGGGCCACTCGATATCGATGTCGGCGTCGGCGTCGCCGGACGCCGTCCGGCTGCCCGTGGCGCTTTGCGCCACGCCGTCACCCTCGAATGTGATCGCCTTCAGGTCCTTCGCGCCGAACACCGCGCCGAGGCCGCCGCGGCCGAACGCCCGCGTGTCCGAGGTCATGACGGACGCGAACCGGACCTCGTTCTCACCGGCCGGACCGATACAGGCGACGTGTTCCGCCTCCAGTCCGTGCGTGTCGGCGAACCGGTCGGAGACGGCGGGGACCTCGGCGTCCGCGAGGTCCGGGACCGCCTCAAACTCCACGGTCGGCGTTCCGTCGGCGTCGGCCTCCCGCACGTGGACGGCGAGGAGTTCGTCGCTCTCGCCGACGATCTCGACCGCACCGTAGCCCGCGCCCACGAAGTTCCGCGAGAGGAACCCGCCCGCATTCGATGAACAGAGCCCGTTCGTTAGCGGCGAGACTGTCGTGGCCGCCATCCGCCCGGTGTAGGAAGTCGTCGAGTACTGCATCGGACCGGTCGAGAGGAACAGCCGGTTCTCCGGGCCGAGCGGGTCGACGTCGGCCGGGATCCGGTCGTACGCGAGCCGGGTGTTGAGCCCTCGACCGCCGACGAACTCGGCGAGACGGTCGTCGATCGGCTCCGTCGTGGCCGTCCGTTCTGTCAGGTCGATCGTGAGGAGCGGCCCCTGCGCGTGTCTCATGGGGAACGCTTCGTCGGCAGAGCGATAAAGCTCCGGGTCAGTGACCCACGACTGGCGTCGTGGGCGTCCGTCCCATACGTCTGTGAGAAACGGTGGCGACCTCCGTGAGGAACGGTGACGGTGAAGTTGGCATTTGGATAGGATAAACACTACGCCTCGAACCCGCGTTCTTACGTGGAGAGCATCCTGAACCCTTTTTAACCGCACTGGGCTCGCATCTCGGACCGTAATGAGCAACGAGAACGGGTCCAATCGACGTACTGTATCCAGACGGCGCTTTCTCTCGGCGGCGGCAGCGGTCGGAGCCGCTGGACTGGCGGGATGTACCGGACCGCAGGTGAGCGGCCGGGACGGAGGCGACGCGAACGCGAACGCGGGCGGCGGCGAGGAGACGGTCGTCGAGCAGGTTTCGGACTGGTCGGCCGGCGATTCGACGGCCGTCGAGACGGACTATTCGTACACCGCGCCGCCGCAGACGATCGATCTCGACGAGACCGACGGGGCGGTAACGCTCTCGACCGAACCGTGTCGTCACCAGCTCCTCGGCAACGACGCTCGCGGTGGACCGTGGGAGCTCCCCGAGGTGTGGGGATGGAAGACCACCGACACGGAGCCGAGCGTCCCCGGCCCGATACTCCGCGTCACGGAAGGGACCGAGATGGAGATCACCTACGATAACTCCGAGCACAACCGTCCCCACACGTTCCACGTCCACGCGCTAGAAAAAAGCTGGATGGACGACGGCGCGCCGACGACGACGGGGAGACAGGTTGCGCCGGGTGAGTCGGAGACCTACGAGATCACCGCGAACGTCCCCGGGACGCATCTCTACCACTGCCACTTCCAGACGCAGAACCACCTCGATCTGGGGATGTACGGGATCCTCCGCGTCGACCCCGTCGACTACGAGCCGCCGGACAAGGAGTTCTTCATGACGGTGAAAGACTGGGACACCCGGCTGTCGGCGTCGACCGCCGGCGGCGACGTCGACTTCTCCCACCGCGACCGCAACCCCGACGCGTTCACGGTGAACGGCAGGTGTGCCCCCTACAGTCTCCATCCCGAAGAGGGCTCACCGATGATAGTCGAGCAGGGTGACCGCGTCCGCGTCCACGTCACGAACAACGGCTATCAGTCCCACTCGATGCACACTCACAACCACCGGTTCGAGGTCGTCGAGAAGGACGGCGGCACGATTCCGGAGGCGACCCGACACAAGGAGGATGTCGTTCCGCTGTCGCCCGCAGAACGGAAGACGCTTGAGTTCACCGCTGACGCCGACCCGGGCATCTACGCGATGCACTGTCACAAGGTGAACCACGTGATGAACGGTGACACGTATCCCGGCGGCATGCTCACCGGGATCGTGTACGAGGATGCGCTCGACACCGAGCAGTTCGCCGATCTGATGGAGATGGCCGGGCACGAGGGGTAGTCGGGCAGGACTCGCAGACGAACCGCCCGCGTTCCTTTTATAAACCCAACTGGTGGTGTTCGACCGCCCCAACGCCGGAAACGGTCGTGTCGAGCGTCGCGGCGTGGAACGCGTCGTCCGCGCCCTCGACCGGGATCAGCATCCCGCCCGGATTCACGCGGACGGTGCCGTCACGCTCCTCGACCCCGTGTGCGTGGGTGTGGCCGTGGAACACGTAGTCGTAGTCGCCGCAGTCGACGAGCGCGTCGACGACGACGGAACTCGTGCCGTGGGTGACCGCGATCTCGACCGCGTCCCCCTCGCTCCCACCTTGGACCCGCGCGTCCGTCTCGAACGAGAGCGTTCCCGCCTCGCCGAGATACTCGCCGAACGACTCGACGGTCGACTCGACGGCCCACTCGCCGTCGTTGTTGCCGCGGACGGCGTAGAAGTCGGGCGCGTCGTCGCCGCCGACGTCGAACGGGGTCACTGAAAAGGGTGCGACGAAGTCGCCACAGTGGACGATAGCGTCGACGCCGGCCGATTCGAACAGGTCGATTGCCGCCTCGACGGCGGCGAGGTCGTCGTGAGTGTCGGAGACGATCCCGATGAGCATCGCTACTCGGTTGAGGAAGGCGAAGCGTATAGAGTGTTGGCACCGTCATCCGAGAGCCAAACCGCTTTACGAGCGCCCCCGTAACTCCGGGTAATGGCGACGTGCGACGAGTGTGGGGAGTACGAGAACCTCCCGTACCAGTGTAAGCGGTGCGGAAAGACCTTTTGTGGGGAGCATCGGCTGCCGGAGAACCACGACTGTCCCGGACTCTCCGAGTGGGACGATCCCGAGGCCGTCTTCGACAGCGGCTTCGACGACAGCGTTGAGGGCGGGAACCGCGCTGCCGATACCGATGGGATCGCGGGGCGCGTGAAGCGCCGCGCGAGTCGGGCGACGAGCACCGGCGGGATAGTCGGGTACTTCCGCGGAAACGCGACGTACGTTCTGCTCGCGGCTATGTGGCTCACGATGGTCGGGCAGTGGGTTGCGCTCGCCGTCGGCGGCGGGGAGCTTCACAACCAACTGTTCGTCCTCGAGTCGAACGCACTGTGGCAGGTCTGGACGTGGGTGACGGCGGTGTTCGCGCACGATCCTGTTGGACTGTTCCACATCATCGCGAACAGCATCGTGCTGTTCTTTTTTGGCCCGCTCGTCGAGCGCGCGGTCGGATCCAAGAAGTTTCTCGGCTTCTTCCTCGTTGCCGGCGTGGTTGCGGGAATCGGCCATGCGCTGGTGGGGGTGCTCACGGGTGCGCCGGTGGCGGTGCTCGGGGCCAGCGGCGCGACGTTCGCGATCCTCGGCGTGCTCACTATCTGGCGGCCGAACCTCGAGATCCTGCTGTTCTTCATCATCCCGATGAAGCTCAAATACCTCACGTGGGGAACGGCGGCGATCTCCGTTGCGTTCGTGGTCGACCCGAGCCTCGCCGCCGCCGTGGGACTCGGCGGCATCGCCCACCTCGCACACCTGCTCGGCTTCGTCGTCGGCCTCGCCTTCGGTCGACGAAACGAGAGCCTCGCGAACTCCGCGCGCGGCCGCGGTGGGATGCGATCGGGTGGCGGGATCCGTGGTCCCAGCGGTCCGGGTGGCCCCGGCGGTCCCGGCGGCCCGGGTCGGCGGTAGATGGCCCGGACGCCGCGACCCGAGTTTCGGCCCGATCCGTCGCTCTCCCACGAGTCGATGACGGAACTCCAGCGCGAGATAGCAGCCAGTGCGGCGTTTACTGACCAGTTCGGGTTCGAGCCCGCCGACATCGCGATTGACGACGCGTTCGACCTGACGACGGGGCTGCCGGAGGCAACGCCGGAGTCGGACGGGTCGAATCCGGACGCGCCGGTCGTCGTCGGGATCGATCAGGCGTTTCTCACGGGAGAGACGAAAAACGAGGCCGGGGACGACGGAGCGGGAGACGACGGAGCGGGAGACGACGGAGCGGGAGACGACGGGACCACCGATCACGACCGCGCCGTCTCCGCAGCCGTGGCGATCCGCGACGGGGCGGTGATCGAGTACGCTCACGCGGTCACGCCGCTCTCGATCCCGTATGTCCCGGGACTGCTGGCCTTTCGGGAGGGCGCGCCGATGCTGGACGCGCTCGACGCGCTTTCCGTGGAACCAGACCTCCTCGTCTGTGATGGCTCCGGTCGGATCCACTTCCGGGAGGCCGGGATCGCGACGCATATCGGCGTGATTCGGGATCTGCCGAGCCTCGGCGTCGCAAAGCGGCTCCTCTGTGGCGAGCCCGTGGAGTCGGTCGACGAGCGCCCAGCAGACTGGCAAACCCCGATACGCGCCGACAACAGGGTTGAGACGGCGGAGCCGGGGACGGTCATCGGCCACGCGTATCAGTCCCGGCAGTACCCGAACAGCCGACGGGTGAACCCCCTGTACGTGAGTCCCGGGCATCGCGTGTCGGCGGAAACCACCGTTGACCTCGTCGCCGCAACCTGTGCCGGCTACAAGCTCCCCGAGCCGACACGGCTCGCGGACGCCCACGCCGACCGAGTGAAACGCCGGCTACCCGGCGAGGACTGATCCACCGGCGAGATCCCCACCGACGGCTACGCTTTTATTTACGGGTGGAGTCGAACCGGATATGGACTATCGACAGCTCGGCTCCACGGGCACGCGGGTGTCTGAACTCTGCTTCGGCACGTGGCGCTTCGGCCGGCGGACGGGCGGCGTCCTCGAAACCGACGAGGCGGACGCCCACGAACTGCTCGACGCGTTCGCGGACCGCGGCGGCAACTTCATCGACACCGCGAACGTCTACGGCGATCCGAACGGCACCAGCGAGGAGTACATCGGGAACTGGCTCGCCGAGCGCGATCGCGAGCAGTACGTGATCGCCTCGAAGGTGTACTTCGGCTTCGACGACTCGAACCCGAACGGCTCGGGGCTCTCGCGAACCCACATTCGGAACCAGATCGAGGGGACGCTCGACCGACTCGACACGGACTACCTCGATCTGTACTACATCCATCGCTGGGACGAGAACACCCCGATCGAGGAGACGCTCGCGACGCTCGACGCCCTCGTCGAGGAGGGCAAGGTGAACTACCTCGGCGCGTCGACGATGGCCTCGTGGCAGCTCACGAAGGCGCTCTGGCAGTCCGACGTGAACGACTACGCGCGCTTCGAGGTGACACAGCCGCTGTTCCACGCCGGCTACTACGAGGACGTCGAGGAGTACCTCTCCGTCGTCGCCGACCAAGACCTCGCGGTCTGCCCGTACTCGCCGCTCGCGGGCGGCTTTCTCACCGGGAAGTACACCCGCGCCGACCCCGACGACCCGAAGTCCGTGGAGGCACCGGACGGCTCCCGCGGCAGCTTCGACGAGCGCTTCGAGCGGTTCTACCTCTCTGAGCGCGGCTGGAAGGTGCTCGACGAGGTCCGCGCAGTCGCAGACGAACTCGACGCCACGCCCGCACAGGTCGCGTTGCGCTGGCTGATGGACCAGCAGGAGTTCACCTGCGTGCCCATCGTCGGCGCGCGGACGGTCGACCAGCTCGACGAGAACCTCGGGGCGGCCGACGTCTCGATGACGCGGGGCCAACACGACCGGATCACCGACGCCCGGTACGACGAGGACGGGCGGCGCTGGGGCCACTGACCGACGCGGGACCGTCGGTGAGCCGGCGACCGCTCCGCTACCGCTTCCGAACCGGCGACCGCTCCGCTGCCGCTTCCGAACCGGCGATCGTTTCCCGACCGCCGCCGAACCGGCGGGTCGTTTTTATACCGCCGACCTCGAAATCGAATGTATGGGAGAACACGACACGGAGGGGCCGATGTCGGACGAGGAGTTGCGATCGCTGACCGACGGACTGGTTCGACAGGGCTCGGGCGGCGGGACGACCGTGTACAAGAACGCGGCCGGCGTCGGCTGTCCGAACCCCGACTGTGATCTCGGCGTGTTCCAGACGCTGTTCGTCAGCGACCACGGCTGGCAACAGATCGGCGCGACCAGAGACGGGATCGAACTCTGTTTGGCCACGACCGACGAGAAGCGCCTCGTGTTCATCCATGACGAATGACTGAGAAGGAGAGCGGCGACGACATCGCTGACGGCCCGCCGGGCGGGGACGACTTCGACCCGATCGCCTCGCTTCACGACCACCTCGTCGCCACCGAGGAGCGTCCGGTCGAGCGTGAGGCGGGCTGGCGGCTCGGGGAGGCACAGGCGCTTGCCGGCCAGATCGCGGCAGGAGACCTCGACGACGACGTGATCCGGGAGCGGGCGGGCGAGATCGGCGAGTTGCTCTCGGCGATCGACGGGACGGGCGACCGCGAGGCCGACGACCACGTCGCGGCCGCACGGGAACTCGCCTCGCGGATCGCGAACCGATCCCCGGCCGAGGAGTGAGCCGAACGACGCCGTAATCGACGGCGTCAGCGTCGTGGCGGGAGCAGCGCTCCCGGATCGATGGATCGTGTCACCGGGCCAAGCCGGCGGTCACGAGAGCGACGACCCTCCCCGAAACACAATCCTTATTCGCCGTTTCGGTCAACTCCCGATCATGAACGTCTCCGTCGTCGTCTGTACGTACACGATGGAGCGCTACGACGTGTTTACTGCGGCCGTCGAGAGCGCACTCGCGCAGACACACGACCCGATCGAGGTCGTGTTAGTGATCGACGGCAACCCACGGGTGTATGAACGCGCAGTCGACGACTTCGGGGGACACGAGAACGTCGTGATCCACGACAACGACGAGAACCGCGGCATCTCGTTCAGCCGGACGAAGGGTGCGGAGCTGGCCTCCGGCGAGATCGTCGCGTTCATCGACGACGACGGGGTCGCCGAGGAGGACTGGATCGCGACCCACGTCGAGACGTACGCGGAGACGGACGCCGTGGCGGTCGCGGGGTACGTCGCGCCCGACTGGACGACCGAGAAGCCCGACTTCTTCCCCGAGGAGTTCTACTGGCTCGTCGGCTGTACGGAACTGGGGTTCGCGGAGGACGGTGAGGAGATCCGCAACGGTTACGGCTCGAACGTCTCGTACAAGCGGGAGGTCTTTCTCGATGTCGGCGGCTACGACGTGAATACGGGTCGGAAAGGCGACCGACACATCCAAGCGCACGAAGCTCCCGTCGGCATTCGGATCCGCGAGGAGTACGGGAAGGGCGTGACCTACGTCGAGGACGCCGTGGTCCACCACACGCTCTTTGAGTATCGTGGCGAGTTCCGGTGGCTCCTGTTTCGGTCGTTCTGGCAGGGCTTCTCGAAGCGCGTAATGGAGCTACTGTATCCCGGAGCGCAGGGAAACGAGAGCGCCTTTTTGAAGGACCTGTTCACGAGGGCCCTACCGTCTCGGGCGAGGAGGGCAGTGTTCGGGCCGTCGCTGAGTCAGGCGAAGCAGTTCGTGGCGATCCTGGTGTTCACGGGAGCTGTCGGGCTCGGGTATCTGTACGGGCTTGCGCGGCGTGACGTGTTGCGTGAGGAGGTCGAGGAGGGCGCAGACACCGGGGGGGATTCGAACGTCGGAGAGAGCACGGACGCCGAGGCGTCGACGGACGACTGAGCGTTATCCGGTGTACCCACAGACACCGACTCGCGGCGAGTTAACGTATGGAAGATACGAGGGACGGGAACAGTCGTCCTCGTGGGTGCTCGCACACGCCTCACACAGCCACGCGTCGGGACCGCGCTCCCACAGGCACGTCTCGCAGACCTTCGTCGCCGGGGCGCCACAGGATCCGCAGTCGATCTCGGGCGGCCGGTTGCGGGCGAGCAAGACGATCTCGTCGTCAGCCTCTCCGACGCTGCTCGTTCCGGCGTCGGTCGTCTTCTCGTCGTCCACTGCGACTGAGTCGGCTACCCGGTCCGCGAGCGTCTCGACGGCCCAGCCGTCGGCATCGACGACGCGGATCTCGAGTGCCGTCGTCGAGCCGAAGTCGTACTCGTAGTCGAACTCCCCGTCGGCCGATCCGGCGACCGACCCGATCGAGACGTCCATCGAGCGCCGGGTCGTTCCCGACCCGATCGGGGGATCGTCGTCCGAGTACGGCCTCTCGTACCACGTGTCGCCGACCGTGAACGCGCTCATGTGGCCGCAACACTCGAGCCAGAACCGGCGGAGGAACGAGTCCAGCGTCGCAAGCGTCGCGTCCGCTTCGACCGCGAGGTGGAGCCAGTAGTCGGTTCGTCTCGCGCCGGCGACCCGGAGATGGAGCGTCGATTCACCCGGTGACTCGGGCAGACAGGCCCGAAGATGGCGGGACATCCCGTGTTTGGTGTACGCCTCCCCACAGTGGAAACAGTCGCCCCGGATCATATCGGCAGGTGTTCACAGCGGGATAAAACCCTTTTCGCGTATGCGGATCGCGCGTGCTACCGGTCGCCGTGGTCCCTGAGGTACGGGATCTCGAACGGGAGGTTGTTCGCGACGGTGGTACGGAACTCCGTCGAGATACCGAAGAGGATCGCGAAGTAGACGACGGCGCCGAGCCCGACGAGTCCGACGACGAAGACCGCGTTGTAGTCGGCTATCCACGCCCAGTTCGCCTCGCCGAGGTAGCGTGCGGCGTAGACCACCCCACCCATGAGGAGTGCAGCCACCCACTGTCGGGCGATCTCGCCGGTGGGGATCGTGAACGAGACGTGTTGTCGTGTGTAGTAGAACCCGAACAGGAGACCGACCCCAGCGGAGGTCGCGGTCGCAATCGCCGCGCCGACCCACCCGATCGAGTAGACCAAAACGAGGTTCAAAACGAGGTTGGAGCCGATAAACGCCGCGTTCGCCCGGAACGCGAGGTCGGGACGGTCGATCCCGTTGAGCGTGTTGAGAAGCTGTTTGGCGTACGAATACGCGAGCACGCCCACGAGAAGGATCGGGAGGACCCGTGCGCCGACCGCAAATCCGTCGCCGTAGATACGTAGCAGTCGGTCGCCGAGAATCGTACCGCCGACGATCCCTGGGATCAGAAAGAGTCCGGCGTACGAGAGCGCGTCGTTGGTGAGCATCCGGATCATGTCGTCGTCGTCGTCCGCAGCGCGTTTACTGAGTTCGGGGAACAGGGTGTTCCGGATCGCGTTACTGAATATGTCGAGGAACTCCGAGAGGGCGTAGGCGACGGCGTAGATCCCGGTCAGCCCCGAGGGGACGAACAGACCGAGAACGAGTATGTCCATGTCGCTGAACGTCTTCTTTTGTATACTGCCGAGCCACGAGAACTTCGCGAACTCGAAGAGGCTAGCGACGTGTCGCCATCGCGGAACGACGAACGCAGGTTTCACGAACCAGAGGCCGACCGCGGCGATCAGTGCGGCACCGATAGCGTGACCGAGCAGCATTCCGGAGAGCTCCCAGCCGACGTAGACGAGCCCGACCATGACGACGCTCTGTATGCCCTGCTTCGCCGTACTGAGCGGTGCGTACACGTGGACGCGGTGGCTCCCCTTGAGCGCGGAGTTAACGAGACCACTGAGGATCGAGACGACGAGCAACAACACGACGAACTCGGCGACGGGTTGGCCGACGTAGGCGTTCACCTGACCTCGAAAGACGAGGACGCCGAGGGCAACGACCAGTGTGAGCGCGGTCTTGACTGCGGTCCCGGCCGCGAGGAACGCGTCCGGCTCCTCCTCCTCGCTCATCCGCTTGACGATCGCCTGCCCGAAGCCGACGCTTTTGACGATCCCCAGCCACGAGACGAGCGCGAGGGTAACGGCATAGAAGCCGTATATCTCCTCGCCGAGCGTCCGAGTGAAGTAGATGGTCGCAAAGAAGCCGAGGATCGACCCGCCGAACTTCGAGACGAGATAGACGACGGATGTTTGCCCGAGGCGCATTCCTATGTCCTCATATCTCCGATATCCGTCTTAAATCGTCATCACTCGTCACTGCCATCGGTTTCAGCGGTAGGGATTAGGTCGGGATGCGTCCGAGACGACGTGGAGTCCTCCCCGCCAGCGATCTCCTCCTCGCGAACCAGCTGCCAGTCGCGATGCCGGCTGAACACTAACACGGGGATCGTCTCCACGTCGGATACTTTCACGATCGACAGACGGTGTTTTCCCAACATGTTCCAGAGCATTCTCCCGTCCCTTCCGATATCAACCGTGACCTCGTTGGTCAGTGGCGTGAGCGTCGCATTGACTCCCGACCATGCGGCCTCGGGATCCGTCTTGAGTAGCTCTCGTTGGCTCCGATAGCCGTCGGTGGCGATCCGGTCGTGAAGCCGCTCGATCCTCGCGCACTCGCGCTCGAACCGTTCCGGAGCGTCGTATTCCGCCCATAGGGCCGTTTCTTTCCATTCCAACCCGTCCTCGAAACGCTGCTTGATCGCCGTCGGAACGGGTTGGTCTTGGAAGCGCTCCTGCGTCTCGTCCCACTCCCCGTCGACGACCCAGCCGCGTCGTTTCTCGTCATGGAGGCCGGAAACTCGTGTTATCCGGTCCGGGTCGACGTATAACACCGCGTACGGATCCGCGTCCGTGTACTTCTCCGGCAGTATCCTTCGGAGTACCCTCGTCGTCCACCGAACCCACGTGATGACGACGGCTACAACGAGCCGATTGAGCCGTGGTGGGAGATCTGCCACCCGCTCTTGAAACCGAACTCGCCAGCTCACGTATCGAACGACCAGTAGAGCCGTTCGATCAACGCCCTCGTTCGACACGGTATCAACGCCGCGTCGAAACAGATCGATGAAACGCCTCAGCGATCCGGAGACCATCCTGTCGTACCGTTGATTCCAGTACCGGTCGTATAGCGTTTCGCATCGCGGCCGACTTCCGGGTCGTTTAATTGAACGGACTGCGACAACGGAATCGATGTGGGCTCCCCGTGACTTCTCCTACCGAAAGTTCGCTCGAAAGTACGAACAGGACGGGGCCGGAGACGTGCTCCGTTCCTCGGCCGAGTTCGCGACGCGAAAGCTCCTCGCACCGCCGGTCCTTCACCGTCTCATTGACTCGGGTCACGTACGAACGATCGATCGTGACGAGCTACTCGCGCTTTCGGATCGGTGTACGTGTTTAGCCCGGGCTGATTTCGTCACTGTCTCGTAGATAGAGACACGCGGGGGACACATGGTCCGTCAGCAGGAATCGGGAATGCCTTCTCAGGGATGGTCTCCGAGCAGCGGAGACCATCCCGTTGGCCCTGCTGTCGCCGTTCCGAGGTGGGATCGATGAGCTGGGACGATCTCACCAAGGATGAACTTCTCTCGCGGTTTCTCCAGATGGAGGAGCGAATCAACGAGTTGGAAGAAAAGCTCAACCAGAAAAATGAGCGGATCGAGGAACAGAACGAACGAATAGAGCAGCAGCAAGAGCGGATCGAAGAACTCGAAACACGCCTCCGAAAGTACGAAAATCCACACACTCCACCCAGCAAGCGACGGTCGGGGACCGACGAGTCCCCGACCTCGCAGGATGACGAAGATGACGATGTCCGAACTGACGGCGGCACTCCCGGTCGGAAGGACGGTCACGATCCGGAGTGGCGTTCTACAGCTGATCCCGACGAAGAAATCGAAGTCACCTGTGACTGTTGTCCTGAGTGTGGCGACCACTTCGACGAGTCGGTGGGCGTCAGCCCCCGACTCGTCGAGGAGATCCCTGATCCGCAGCCCCCAGAAATCACCCGGTACAACCGCCACTACTACCAGTGCGATTCCTGTGGAACAGAGACAGTTGCGGCTCACCCCGACTGCCCCGATGAGGGGCAGTTCGGGGTGAACGTCATCGCTCAATCAGCTCTGTCACGGTACGATCACCGCCTTCCCTACCGGAAGATCGCTGACCGCTTCGAGCAGCTGCATGGACTCAAACTCTCGGGTGCATCTGCGTGGCACGCGACCGAGCGCGCTGCGCGCGCCGGTCGCTGTGAGTACGAGCAGATCCGTCAAGAGATCCGAGATGCCGACGTGGTTCATATCGA